>JBHACP010000026.1:0-8818 GCA_041854605.1 Actinobacillus sp. | reverse complement strand
TTTATGGCAGTATTATCAAGGCGATATTCGTCTTCAAGCTCGTTCTTTCTTATTTTTACCACAAAAGCCTTATTTAGCGGAAGACAGCTTACGAGCCGTGTTAAGCTACCCCGATGAACCGCTTAATGATGATGTCAGATTACAATGTCTTTTAAAACAAGTTGGCTTATCACATTTAGCTGATTCGCTTAATGAGGTACAAGAATGGCAAAAACGGCTTTCAGGTGGCGAACAACAACGCATCAGTATTGCTAGGGCCTTATTACATCGCCCCGATATGCTTTTTTTAGATGAGGCAACAAATCAGCTGGACGATGAATCTGCTTGCTATTTGATGAAACAGTTACAGAAAGAATTGAATAAGAGTATCTGTATTGCGATTAGTCATCAAGACGTGGTGCAAGCGTTATTCAACAAGAGAATAACATTATACTAAGAAAAACACCGCACTTTGATCTCCCCTAAAGAGCCTATACCAAACTTTGTGCAAATACCTATTTCTGAAACAAAAAAATGAACGATGCCGATCAAGGACTGGAAAACTGTACTAAGCCGTTTTATTATTGAATTTGGTGCTCACCTAAACGCTCACCTTTAAGTTAAAATGGGCATTTACACAGAATGCGGGATAAGCTCCTCGTATAAGCTCTCATCTAGGTGCACTTTCACCCGTAGATTTTAAATTAGCCCCCCGCTTATAAAAAGCTTTCTCATCTTTCACTGTGGGAATTGGAACTTTTATCAGTAAAAGTCAAAATACGTCCCGCTTCTTCAGAGGAAAAATTAACAAGGCTGGCAAATTGTTGTGGAGTAAATTTACGATCATCTTTTGGTAAACAAAACCGTTCGAACCTTTGTTATACGGCGGATCGATATAGATTATTTTCACTTGGTTACGATAGGTATTTTTCAAATGTTTCAGCACCTCAAGATTATCACCACAAATGAGCAGATTGTGACTAGCAGTATTTTCAGGTTTAACGTTATGCACTTTATCTTCCGCCAATAAGGTTTCAGGCGGTAAATTACGTAGCAATTTGGCAATAGAATTTCCCAAACCAATCCATTGCATAAAATGCTCGGCTGATTTCCGTTTGGCTTTCGATTTCAGTTTGGGATTTTTCTAACAAAAAACGACCGCTTGTATCAAAGCAGTTCGGGAAAAGTTGATTGAGTTGTTCAAGTTGAGTGAAATTAGCGGTAATGTTCTCCTCATTAAAAAGGGCTTCTGTGATTATTGGATCACCCCGAACTTTTTCGTGTAATTATCATTTAATAGGCAAAGCAAGCTTTTTTCACGACTCATTTAGACTGTCACAAATTGTAGGCTTAAATTTAAAATAGCAAGCGGTTATATTTACAAAATCTCTTGCAAATTCAACCGCTTGTAATGGTAATTTAGATTTGTTTAAGCACGTTCACCATTTCAATTGCTCCTAAGGCACATTCACTACCTTTGTTGCCTAGTTTAGTGCCTGCACGTTCAATGGCTTGTTCAATGCTTTCCACAGTTAGTACACCAAACATTACTGGTACGCCCGTTTGTAATGAGATTGCACCAATACCTTTTACTGCTTCGTTACAAACGTAGTCGTAGTGCGTGGTTGAACCACGAATTACCGTACCTAAGCAGATGATTGCATCGTATTTACCACTCTCTGCCATTTTTTTCGCCACCACAGGGATTTCAAATGCACCTGGAACCCAAACTGTTGTAATGTCTGATTCAGTCGCACCGTGGCGCACTAGAGTATCCACTGCACCTGCTAATAATCTTTCATTGATAAAATCATTAAAACGTGCGTTTACGATACCGAATTTTAACCCTGTTGCAACTAAGTTGCCTGCGATTGTTGTCATTTTTGTTTTCCTCTTATAAATAAATTGCTATTCCGTTTTCCTCTTAGTAAAGAGGAATTTTTTATTAAAAATTAAACATATGTCCCATTTTGTACTGTTTTACTTTGAGATATGCTAAATCGTGTTGATTTGGCTCGACCATAATCGGTTCTCGCGCAATAATATTTAAACCTAGCTCTCGCAACCCTTCAATTTTAGCGGGGTTGTTCGTTAATAAGCGAATCGATTTAACCCCCAACAGGCGAAACATTTGTGCGGCAATATAGTATTCGCGCTCATCATCTTTGAAACCTAAGGCAAGGTTGGCTTCAACCGTATCCATTCCCTTATCTTGCAATTCGTAAGCACGCAATTTGTTTAATAAGCCGATACCACGCCCTTCTTGACGGAGATAAAGCACAATACCTCGCCCTTCTTTCTCTACAGTAGTCATCGCTGCGGCAAATTGCTGACCGCAATCACAGCGTTGTGAACCGAAGGCATCACCAGTTAAGCATTCTGAATGAATGCGTACCAACACATTTTCACCATCACCAATCTCACCTTTTACCAGCGCAACGTGATCTTTGCCAGAAATCACTTCTTCAAAACTGTGTGCCATAAATTCACCATATTTGGTTGGCATTTTTACAATTGAGATTTCTTTCACTAAGCTGTCATATTTACGGCGATACTCTTGCAACTGCTGAATAGTAATAAATGGCATATTGTGATCGGTCGCAAATTTTTGCAATTCTGCCATTTTCATCATCGTGCCATCTTCAGCCATAATTTCGCAGCATAAGCCTGCGGCTTTTAAGCCTGCTAGTCGCGCTAAATCAACGGTTGCTTCGGTATGACCATTACGTACCAATACTCCTCCCTCTTTGGCGATCAATGGAAAAATATGCCCAGGACGGCGAAAATCACTACCAACTGCCTTATCGTCCATCATTTTCATCACAGTTAAAGAACGCTCAAAGGCTGAAATTCCAGTACCAGTTTCAACGTGATCAATCGCCACCGTAAAAGCGGTTTCGTGGTTATCGGTATTTTTTGCCACCATTGGATGCAAGTTGAGTTTATCCGCAATCGCTTGTGAAATAGGCGTACAAATCAATCCTTTGCCATAGGTTGCCATAAAGTTGATATTTTCGGGAGTCGCAAATTCTGCCGCACAGATGAAATCCCCTTCATTTTCACGATCTTCATCATCTGTGACTAAAATAATTTTACCCGCTTTAATTGCGGCAATTGCTTCTTCTACGGTTGAAAATTTAAACATTTTATTTCCTTCTTAAAATCCTGCCTTTTTCAAAAAATCCATTGTAATTTTACTTGGTGGATTTTCAGTCTCTTTCTTCATTAAAAACTGTTCAATATATTTGCCAACGATATCGTTTTCCAAATTTACTAGACTACCTACTTTTTTTGAGCCTAAATTGGTTTCTTTGATGGTATGCGGAATAATCGACACACGAAATGAATCTTCATCGGTATCAACTACGGTGAGGCTTATGCCATCAATGGTAATCGAACCTTTTTCAATGATATAACGCATCAATTTCGGTTCAGCTTGAATACGATACCAAGTGGAATTATTGGCTGGTAGAATTTCCGCCACCCTTCCTGTGCCATCAATATGTCCTGAAACAATATGCCCCCCAAAACGCCCATTGGCTGCCATTGCTCGCTCTAAATTCACCGGGCTACCATTGCTTAACTCGCCTAATGAAGTACGTTTGAGCGTTTCTGACATCACATCTGCAGTAAATTGAGTTGCCGTGAAACTGGTAACCGTCAAGCACACCCCATTCACCGCAATACTGTCGCCTAAATGCACATCGTCTAATACTTTGCTGGCTTTAATGGTTACCACCGCAAAATCACCTTGCTTATTGATTTGAGCGATTTGACCTACTTCTTCAATAATGCCTGTAAACATAAATCTCTCCCAGCCCCTTTGCTAAAGAGGAAAACTGACTTCATAATCAATCAAAATATCTTCCCCAATCATTTGAGTTGATACTTGTTTCAATTTCACCGCCTGCGATAAATCGCCAATTCCTTCGCCACCAATAGGGGGGGGGGCTGTTTTACCGCCGATCAATTTCGGGGCAATATAGCAATGTACACGGTTTACAATGCCCGCTTTTAGTGCACTGAAATTCAAGCCAGCGCCGCCTTCAATCAGTAAGCTATCAATTTGCATTTCCCCCAGTCTTTGCAAAAGATCTAGCAAATCCACCCGCTTGTCACTAGCTTTGCAGACCAACACCTCCACACCAAGCGGTCGGAATTGCTCAATTTTTTGCAAATCGTCGCAAACGGTAGCGATAATGGTTCGGTACGCTTTTGCCGTTTGCACTAACTGGCAATCTAACGGGGTTCTTAATGAACTATCGCAAACAATTCGCACAGGCTGCTTGGCATTCGGCATTCGGCTATTCAACATTGGATTGTCCGCCAACACTGTCTCCACGCCCACCATAATCGCACTATATTGGTGGCGCGTTTTTTGTACATTAGCGCGCGCTTGTTCACCGGTGATCCATTTCGATTCGCCTGCGCTAGTAGCAATTTTGCCATCTGCCGTCATTGCATATTTGAGCAAAACATAGGGGTGTCTAGTTTGAATATAGTGAAAGAAAATTGGGTTGAGCTTATCACACTCTTCTCGCATAAAATCTTCAATAACCTCAATGCCAGCCTGACGCAACTGCGCAACACCTTTACCTGAAACTAATGGGTTAGGATCGCGAGAACCGATAAAGATCTTACTAATACCTCGTTCAATCAACAGCTCAGAACAGGGCGGAGTGCGACCGTGATGGCAACACGGCTCTAACGTCACATAAGCCGTTGCACCAGTTAGATCCACATCAGCATTTAAAATCGCATTACGTTCGGCGTGCCAGCCACCAATTTTTTCGTGATAGCCTTCTGCCACAATTTCGCCATTTTTAACCATCACACAGCCAACCAGCGGGTTAGGATTGGTCCAACCTCGCACTTGCTCGGCTAATTGAATAGCGCGTGCCATATATTCAGAATCGGTCATTTTATTTTGAATTTTTTTACGGGCAGGAGGAATATTTGAAGGTAATATCCCAACAATACAAAAGCCTTGAAATCTTACGATCTCAAGGCTCTGCAAAAAAGAATAGAAAATCGACCGCTTGTACGGTCTTTGATATTGCTGCTCTCTTCTTCCATCCAGACTATACTGTCGGTACTGGAATTTCACCAGTTCCTGCCAAACCTTTTTCGTTCGGCTCGCGGACTTTACCGCCGATCGGGAATTGCACCCTGCCCTGAAGATTAAAATATTGCGGCGAATTTTCTACTCAAACTGAATCCTTGTCAATAGCAAAATATTACAAAAGCTAACGATAAATTCGATTAAATATACAAATTTTTCCCTTGTGTTTCACAATTTCATCCCCATAATGGGGTGGTTTAGAATTTATTAGTAGTAGAGAGAGCAAATTTATGGCGCCAAGAAAGAAAAAAGTGATTGAGTTACCATTGCTGGCACTCCGTGATGTGGTAATGTTCCCCTATATGGTAATGCCATTGTTTGTTGGGCGTGAGAAATCCATTCAAGCCTTACGAGCGGCAATGGATACCAATAAGCAATTATTCCTTGTGGCTCAGCAAGATGCGCAACAAGAAGATCCAAGTGTTGATGATATTTTTAGCGTAGGTGTGATTGCCAATATTATCCAAATGCTGAACTTGCCTGATGGCACGGTAAAAGTATTAGTGGAAGGACAAACTCGTGCCAAAATCGAAAAAGCCTACGATGATGAAAATGGCTTATGGGCAGCTGTTCAGACCCTGTCCTCTGAAACCAAGGTGGATGATAATGAAGTCGATGCATTAGCCAAAGCAGCAGTTAGCGAGTTTGAAGGCTACGTAAAATCGAATAAGAAAATCCCTGCGGAAATTTTGCCAAAATTGCAAAAAATTACCGAAAATGACCGCTTGGCGGATACGATTTCATCTAACTTGATTGCCTCAGTTAAGAAAAAACAAGAACTATTGGAAGAAGCTGATTTAGCCAAACGCTTTGAAGCCTTGTTGGTGGCGATGGCGACGGAAATGGATTCAATGGAAACCGAGAACCGTATCCGCAATCGTGTAAAACAGCAGATGGAAAAAAATCAGCGCGATTACTACCTCAATGAACAAATCAAAGCGATTCAAAAAGAATTAGGCAATGGCGAAGATCAGGAGCAAAGTGAACTTGATAAACTCAAAGCTAAAATCGATGAAGCCAAATTGCCGAAAGAGGTACTAGAAAAAACCGAAGCGGAATTTAGAAAGTTGAAAGCGATGCCACAAAGCTCGTCAGAAGCTACCGTAGTGCGTACTTATATCGACTGGATTTTGCAAATGCCGTGGAATAAAAAATCAGCGGTGAAAAAAGATCTCGGCAAAGCGCAAGTAATTTTAGATAAAGACCACTATGGTTTAGAACGTGTGAAAGAGCGTATTGTGGAATACCTTGCGGTGCAAAGTCGTTTGAATAAACTCAAAGGTCCTATTCTTTGCTTGGTAGGTCCACCAGGGGTGGGGAAAACCTCGCTTGGTCAGTCGATTGCCAATGCGACAGGGCGTAAATATGTGCGTATGGCATTGGGTGGAGTACGTGATGAGGCAGAAATTCGTGGGCATCGTCGTACTTACATTGGTTCAATGCCAGGTTCCTTGATGATGAAAATGGCAAAAGTTGGCGTAAAAAATCCACTATTTTTACTCGATGAAATCGACAAAATGGCACAAGATATGCGCGGTGACCCAGCTTCTGCCTTGCTTGAAGTGTTAGATCCAGAGCAAAATAAAGCCTTTAACGACCACTATTTAGAAGTAGATTACGATCTATCGGATGTAATGTTCGTGGCAACTTCAAACTCAATGAATATTCCACCTGCCTTGCTCGACCGAATGGAGGTAATTCGTCTTTCAGGTTATACCGAAGATGAAAAAATGCACATCGCTCGTGATCACTTAATTGCCAAACAGCAAGAAAACAATGGCTTAAAAGTGGGTGAGCTCAGCATTGAAGATAGTGCGATTATGAGCATTATTCGTTACTACACTCGCGAAGCAGGCGTGCGTAGTTTAGAGCGTGAAATTGCTAAAATTTGTCGTAAAGCGGTAAAAGCCTTGGTGTTAGACAAAAAGCTGAAAAACATTACTGTTAGCGAAGCTAATATTCAAGATTACTTGGGTGTGAAACGTTTCGACTATGGCAAAATCGACGACCAAAATCGTGTCGGTGAAGTAACTGGTTTAGCTTGGACAGAAGTGGGGGGCGATCTCTTAACCATCGAAACCGCTTCCGTAGCAGGTAAAGGTAAATTCTCTTACACGGGTTCATTAGGCGACGTGATGAAAGAGTCTATCCAGGCGGCAATGATGGTAGTACGTGCTAGAGCGGATAAACTCGGCATTGCCGAAGACTTCCACGAAAAACGTGATATTCACGTGCACGTGCCTGACGGGGCTACGCCGAAAGATGGTCCAAGCGCAGGTATAGCAATGTGCACAGCTCTCATTTCTAGCCTCACGGGTAGCCCTGTGCGTAAAGAAGTGGCGATGACAGGCGAAATCAATTTGCGCGGTAAAGTTCTACCAATCGGTGGCTTAAAAGAGAAATTATTGGCAGCCCATCGTGGTGGTATTACCACTGTGATTATTCCGAAAGAGAATGAAAAAGACTTAGAGGAAATCCCAGCCAATGCCAAGGAAGCATTAAAGATTCACGCAGTGGAAACCATTGATGAAGTGCTAGCAATTGCTTTGCAAAATCCGCCAATGGGGATTGAAATTGTGCCGCACAAGGTAGTTAAGGTAAAAAAAACCAGTCATAGCAAGTCAGCCTTGCAGTAAGACAAAACTAAAACGAGATCATTTTTGATCTCGTTTTTTTATTTACAAGCGGTCGAATTTGCTTAATTTTTTGCAAGAAAAAACGGTTTGAAATTTAATTCAAACCGTCTTTTATTTTATTTTGTTGCTTGCGCTATTGTAGCGTTATCTGATAATGGTTTATCTAACTGAATATTGTTCACTAAACCTTGATTATCGAAATAAATTTGCAGGGTGCGCTGTTCAGGATCGTTATAACCTTCACGCTTGATAAATACATAAGTCCAGCGATTACCACCAAAGGCATCTCTTAACATTGGCGTACCTAGCAAGTATTGCACCTGTTCCGCATTCATCCCTACTTTAACTTGTTCTACTTTGTCTTGTTCTAAATAATTGCCTTGTGGCACATCAATACGATATACCACTTTTTTAACGGTTGAACAGCCTGAAACACCCACCGCTAATAAAGCGATAGCAAGTAAAGATTTCTTTTTCATATTATTTGATCCTAAATAAAAATTGGGTCGATAATACCCAATTTTTAGCAATTTATCCATTATTTATTACGTTCTAGCTGATCTCGAAGATTAGCTGGTAATCCTTTGATTGTTAAAGTGTCGTTTAGTTCATCCCAAATTAAACGCTCACCAAGTAATTCCGCATTGAAGCTAATTGTTACCCCTTTGCCTGAACCTGAATACTTAGTTAAGGTTTTTAGCGCATTGCGTACAGGCGGAATTCTCTCTTCTAAACCATATTCTTTTTCTGTGGTAAAATCAGCAAAATTCACCTCATTGAGCGTTGGTAAGGCTTCTGAAAGCTCGCTTAGCGTAATTTCTTCGCCACTGTTGATTTGTCCTTTACAATAATCAAACACCTGTTTTTTTACTTCACGAATTTGTGGTGCAGATAATTCACCCTGATCACAGAAATCGCTCACCGCTTGCAATAAAGTTTGGTTTTGTACTTGCGGATTTAGCCCTTCTTCCGCACTGAGAAAATCCATAAAGAAATCGGCAATTTTGCGCCCTACTCTGCCCTTAATAAAAGTTAAATAGCGATTGGACTGTGCATCTAAGCCCAACTCCGTCAAGTTAAT
>JBHACP010000025.1:0-11130 GCA_041854605.1 Actinobacillus sp. | reverse complement strand
TGGAACATTTGCAGAGAAATATCCTAAAGCAACTGAAGGTATTGTTGTTGGTTCAATATCTACTGGATATGATATTTATAACGGTGAAGCCTCTCCTGAGAAAACGGCGATGAATTATATTCTAGGTCGTGGATTGGCTGGGAAATCGTGGGATCAGCAACTATCTGTTAATGCTATTTATGAAGGTGTCGTTTCAGTAAATGAAAATAAATCTGATAAAGAAATAGTGGTAGGACAAGCTGCTAATGTAATATCAGTTGCTTCAGGTGAAGCAGTTGATACCTTATTTAATTTATCTGGAAAAAATGGTTTATTTAAACAAGTGGCATCTAGTGTTTTTTCAGGATATGTTGAGAATAAAATAGAGGAAAACTCTAAGAATAAAAAAGAAGAGGAGTAATAAAGATGTTATATGTTATTTCCTTCATTGTTTTTTATATTTCACTTTTATCTTTGAATTTTATATATTTTCTGACTTTTGAAGATAATGTTTCATTATTCTTTAATTTGAATAATTTTATTGAGCCTTTAATCCCAGCCACGTTAATTGTGGTGTTAGGAGTGTTTTTGGGAAAAATTACCAAATCTAAAGATAAGAAAAAGAATGGAAAGTGATAATATGCAATAATCTGTAAAAGTGTAAAAGATCAAACCTAATCTGACAGTCCCCGTTTAAAATTACAGTGCCTGTCAGATTAATTTGAGCTTAAATTCTTTTCTGCCCAAATGCGTTTTCCATCAAGTAATGTTTCTAATGGTGTTCGTCCACAGCACATTTTCCCTTGATGAGTTCGATGATGGTTATAATACAGTAACCATTCGTCTAAATCAGCTTGTAATGTGGCTAAATCCGTATAAATTCGCTTTCTAAAAGCAACTGGATAGAACTCCTGTAATATCGTTTTGTGGAAGCGTTCGCAGATGCCATTTGTCTGTGGATGCTTCACTTTTGTTTTGGTGTGTTCAATGTCGTTAATCGCTAAATAAAGCTCATAATCGTGATTTTCCACCTTGCCACAATACTCACTGCCTCGGTCTGTTAAGATGCGTAGCATTGGCAAACCTTGGCTCTCAAAATAAGGCAAAACTTTGTCATTGAGCATATCTGCTGCCGTGATGGCTGTTTTCATCGTGTAGAGCTTCGCAAATGCCACTTTGCTATATGTGTCGATAAATGTTTGCTGATAAATTCGCCCCACGCCTTTGAGATTCCCGACATAAAAGGTATCTTGTGAGCCTAAATAACCTGGATGTGCGGTGTCGATTTCCCCACTGGCAATATCGTCTTCTTTCTTACGTTCCAGAGCTTGAACCTGTGCTTCACTTAATATAATGCCTTGTTCTACCACGAGTTTTTCAAGTGCGGTCAATCTTTGCTTAAAATTGGCTAAATTGTGTCGAAGCCAAATTGAACGCACACCCCCGCTGAAACAAAAATGCCTTGTTTACGCAGTTCATTGCTCACACGAACTTGTTCAAAAGCAGGATTGTCCAATGCAAATTGAACAACCGCTTGCTCAACAGATTCATCCACTCGATTTTTAAGATTAGGCACACGTCGATTTTGGTTGAGCAAGGCTTCAACCCCACCTTGTTCTACAGCCTGTTGATAACGATAGAATGTATCTCGACTCATTCCCATTACCTTACAGGCTTGCGAAATATTGCCTAACTCTGTCGCTAAATTGAGTAAACCGGTCTTGTGTTTAATGAGAGGATTGTTAGAATAAAACATGAGAGTTTCCTTTTTTGTTTAGATTGAATTTAGACACTCATATTCTAAACGGGAAACTCTCACTTTTTATAGTGAATTGTCAGATCAAGTCTGATCTTCTACATATAAATGAAAACAAACCAAATGATGAAATTCTTTCTAACGCTGTAGGTAATATCTTTGGGGTGCTAGGATCTTGGAGAGTGGGCTCTTGGTTAGATAAATCTAATATGGATAGTTTATCAAAACAAGTATTGACAGAGGTTATCTCCAAGGAAGCTGAAAATAGATCTAAAGATTTGAGCAGAACTAAAGGAGAAGAAAAGTGAAAATGAAGAATGTTTTTTTTGCGTTCCTGACAGTATATTTAGTTTTTTTGTCATTAGATATAATCAATATATTTATTTTTGTGTATAAGAAAACAGGAGCTTTTCCTATATCTAGAGATAATTTCTATTCACCTATAAAGCCTGCATTGATAGCAATATGCATTCAAATTGCAATGGGAATAATATTGTCAAAAAAGAACAATGACGACAGCAAGTAAACCGATAGAAACAGAGCTTTCGAGTAACAGGGGGCAAAAAGTATGCTGGTTATAAATTAGTCCTATTTATGTACTTAAACTAAAGTAGTGTTAAAAGAAGAGCAATATATCAGCATACCAATTGCCCCCCACTGTTTTAGAAATTAGATCTAATCCAATACAAAAACATGAACAATATCCACAAAGTCATTTTCAGCAAAAACACACAACAATTTGTTGTAGTTTCTGAGCTAGCCAAATCAGCAGGAAAGCTCAAAGCTGTTTCTGCTGATTCGGTGGATATTGCTTCTATTTTGCAAAATTTTGCTGAAAAACGACCGCTTGCTTACAAACAGGGTTAGCCTAGAAATTTTAAGAAGCCTTGAATTGCGGCTAGGTTGATTAAGTCTACAAAAAATGCACCAACCAATGGCACAATTAAGAAAGCCTTATGCGATGGACCAAAGGTTTCTGTGACAGATTGCATATTAGCAACAGCCGTTGGGGTTGCCCCTAAACCAAAGCCACAGTGACCTGCGGTTAAAATGGCGGCATCGTAGTTACTTCCCATTACACGGAAAGTCACAAAATAACCATAAATGATCATTACCACGGTCTGAATCAATAAGATAATCAGCATCGGGCCAGCCAGTCCTGATAGTTCCCAAAGTTTAATACTCATCAGTGCCATTGCTAAAAATAAGCTCAATGAGGCGTTACCGAAAATATCGATCGCACGGTCAAACATATCGAATTTAAATACTTTGGTTAATACGTTACGCAATACTACACCAAAGCCTAATGCCCATACGAATTGCGGCATACCTAAGTCATCAAAATTTGCTGCCATAACGGAAGAAAATGCCAAGCAAGCCGCAAATAATGCCATAGTTTCAATAGTTGAGGCTGAGGTAATAAAACGGAAGTTATCTTTTTCTTCAAAGGTTTCACCATCGTATTGCTCTTCTGATGATTTATCGGCTTTTTTGATATGTGCTTTTTTGCCTAATTTAAGGTTATTTACTAAGCGACGAGAAACAGGTCCACCGATTAAACCTCCCGCGACCAAACCAAAGGTGGCAGAAGCCATTGCCATTTCCATTACACCGTGTAGACCATATTTTTCTTGGAAAATTTTAGCCCAAGCAGCGCCTGTGCCATGACCACCTGTTAAGGTGATGGAACCTGTAATTAAACCAATTTTCGGATCTAAACCAAATAAACTGGCTAAACTTACCCCAACAGCATTTTGGATAATAATCAAGACCGCTACCACAGCAAGGAATATGACGAGAGGTAAACCACCTTGTTTCAGGCGAGCAAAGTCAGCTGATAAACCGATTGATGAGAAGAACACTAACATAAAAGCGTTCTGTAAACTTTTCTCGAAAGTAAAAGAAATATCGCTCCATTTATAAAGACCGAAAATAATTGCTGCGGCAACTAAACCACCTGCTACTGCTTCTGGAATATTGAAATCTTGCAAGAACTTAATTTTTGCGACAAAAAATCGACCTAAAAGCAACACTAGCGTTGCAGCAATTAGTGTGTGATAGCCATTTAAAACAATGGGTTCCATTCTCTCTCCTAAAAATTACTAATCTGTTTAAACATTTGAATAGCGGTTGATACTAGAATAATAGAAATACTTTGTCAAAAATAAATGCGCTAAAAAGTTCTAGAGAAAGCGCAAAAATTTGAGCTATATCACATTTTTTAAATAGGGTTTTTGCTAGAATTTATAACTAATTAGAAGTATTTTGGAGACCATTATGAGTGATATAGCAATGACAGTAACTTTGCTTGCCTTGGTTGCTGTATTAGGCTTGTGGATTGGACATATTAAAGTCAGGGGTGTTGGCTTAGGAATTGGCGGGGTATTGTTTGGTGGGATAATTGTTTCTCACTTTATGGGGCAGTTTGGCATAAAATTAGATGCCCATACGCTACATTTTATTCAAGAATTTGGCTTAATTCTTTTCGTGTATTCTATCGGAATTCAAGTTGGTCCAGGCTTTTTTTCATCACTTAAAGAGTCAGGTTTGAAATTAAATGGTTTTGCGATTCTTATCGTGTTGTTGAGTGGGGTGATTGTTGCTTTAATCCATAAGTTATTTGATGTACCACTGCCAGTTATTCTAGGTATTTTTTCTGGGGCGGTTACGAATACACCTTCTCTCGGTGCAGGACAGCAAGTGTTAAGTGAATTGGGTGGAGAAAATATTACTGCTGTAATGGGGATGAGCTATGCGATTGCTTATCCGTTCGGTATTGTCGGTATATTGCTTACTATGTGGCTAGTCCGCATCATTTTTAAAATTAAAATTGAAAAAGAAGCGCAAGATTTTGACCTCAAGCATTCTCATAATAAAGAAGGGTTAGCAACGCTGAATGTACGTTTAACCAATCCTAATTTTAATGGTTTTAAATTAGAAAACCTTCCAGATTTTGCTCAACACGATGTGAGTTATTCACGCTTGAAACGGGGCGATGAGCTTTTTATTCCCAATCCTAAAACTATATTGCAGGTTGGAGACGTGTTACATTTGGTTGGAAGCAAAAATACCTTGCACAAAATGCAACTTATTTTAGGTGAAGAGGCGAATATTTCTCTTTCAACTAAGGGAACGGCATACCGTTCTGAAAAAGCCGTGGTCACTAACGATAAAGTTTTTGGTAAAAAAATTCACGTAATTCGTGGCAAATATAATGTAGTGATTTCTCGCTTGAACCGTGCGGGTGTTGAACTGATTCCAAATGATGAAATGACCTTACAATTCGGGGATGTATTAAATTTAGTTGGTAGTCAAGAAGATATTGAATTTGTACGCACGATCATTGGCAATGCCCATCAAAAATTACAGCAAGTACAAATGTTGCCAATTTTCTTGGGCATTGGCTTAGGGGTGTTGCTCGGTTCTGTACCAATTTATTTACCAAGTTTCCCTGTAGCATTGAAGCTTGGTTTAGCAGGTGGTCCTTTAGTGGTTGCGTTGATTTTGGCAAGAATTGGTAGTATTGGTAAACTCTATTGGTTTATGCCGCCGAGTGCCAACCTTGCTTTGCGAGAAATTGGTATCGTACTATTTTTAGCGGTTGTTGGGCTAAAAGCAGGTGAACATTTCCTTGAAACCTTATTGAGCCAAGAAGGGTTAAGTTGGATGGGGTATGGAGCAATTATTACTTTTGTGCCATTGCTGATTACGGCAGTGATTGCCCGTATTTACGGCAAAGTGGATTATCTCTCTTTATGTGGCTTGCTTGCAGGTTCAATGACTGATCCTCCCGCTCTCGCTTTTGCCAACGAAATTAAGGAAGGACACGGCGCAGCTGCACTTTCTTATGCGACGGTGTATCCGCTCGTAATGTTTTTACGGATTATTTTGCCACAATTATTAGCGATAATGCTTTGGGCTGCGGCATAGCACTTCATCACAAGCGGTCGGATTTTCCTCAAAATTTGCAAAATTTCGGGAGAATTCGACCGCTTGTGTGTTTATTTACTATTAAAAAGAGCTAAATCACTGTAAAATTAACCGCTAAATTTTGATAATCAGAAGAAACTATGAGCCGAACAAAGAAAACTCGTCGAATTACCGACATAATGCCTGCTCGAAAAGCAGACAAGAAACCAGAAATGCCGAAGTTGAGTGGCAGTAAAAATCGTAAGCCTACTCGCTATGAATTAGATGCCAAAGCACGTGAAGACAAGCGTAAACGTAAGCACAAGGGCTTATCTAGCGGCTCACGTAATGTGGATGTGATAGAACAGAAGAAAGTAGCCATAAAAGAAGTGAAAGATCCACGCATTGGCAGTCGCAAAAAAGTGCCGTTGATGGTGGAATTTGTGAATCGCCCTGAAAAAGGTGAGCCAATTAAACCTGTTCAAGTAGAAGCGTCAAAATCAATGGCACCAGAAGTAGAGTTAGAACGCCTAGAAAATAATGTGATTTTGAACCAATTACTGGATGAAATTGAAGCAGGTAAAACGCTTTCTAAAGAAGATCAAGCCTTTGTCGATGAATGTTTAGATCGCATTGATGAATTGATGACTGAACTTGGCATTGAGGATGAGGAAGAATACGATGATGAAGCTTTGTTTCGCCAATTTGAAACAATGGATGCAAATCAATTCCGATAATTTACCTTCCCTCGTTGAAAAAGAGGGACTAGGGGAGATTTTAGGAACGACAATATCGCACAAATCTCCCTCTACCCATTAAAATTCAAAGAATGGAATATCGTAGAGAGATATATGATTAGATTTTTTTTAATTATCCTAGCAATTTTAATTGTGCTTTCAATGCTTGGATATGTCATTTACTTGTGGGTAAAACTCAAAAAGCAAAAGTTGATTGAAGAAGAGCTAAAAGAACAAGCTGAGGTAGCTCGCAAAGAGCGTATGACTAAAATTGTGGATAGTATTGATGTGATTGCTCGGGCAATGATGGTCGAACAGTGTGCTCTTTCAGAAGGGATTTTACGTTTAAAACCGCTTCTTGCGGCATTAAGTAAGTCTTTATCGGTTTATTCTGCAATGTGGGAATTGTATGAATTTGTGCAGGAAATGCCGATTTTAGATGAAAGAAAAGCCCTGAAACGCAATGAAAGAATGCGTCAAGATTTGGCTCGAGAAGCAAAAGAAGCAGAACTTGATGAGCGAATTAAAGTTGAATGCGTTCAATTATTAAACGATTTAGAAGAAGTCAAAAAGGCGATTTAATGTCAGAAATTATTTGGGATTTAGTCCTTATTCAAAAATATAACCAGTCAGGCCCTCGTTATACCTCTTATCCAACAGCGTTGGAATTTAATGAAACCTATAGCAATGAAGATTTTAAAGTGGCGGCGGCTCGTTATCCAGGACGCCCGCTTTCACTTTATGTGCATATTCCATTTTGTCATAAACTTTGTTATTTCTGTGCTTGTAATAAGATTATTACTCGCCATCAGCATAAAGTAGATATTTATCTAGATTATTTGGAAAAAGAAATTTCGACCCGTGCGCCGTTATTTGCAGGGCGAACTGTTACGCAAATTCACTGGGGGGGCGGTACGCCAACCTATTTGGATGAAGCTCAATCTGCTCGCTTGATGAGTTTATTACGCAAACATTTTAATGTTAGCGAAACGGCAGAAATTTCGATTGAAATGGATCCTCGTGAAATTGAGTTAGAAATGCTTGATCATTTACGCATCATTGGGTTTAACCGTATTAGTATGGGGATTCAAGATTTCGATAAAGATGTGCAAAAATTGGTAAACCGAGAGCAAGACGAAGAGTTTATTTTTGCTTTAATGAAGAGAGCTAGAGAACTTGGCTTTGTTTCAACGAATGTAGATTTAATCTATGGATTACCAAAACAAAACGAAGAAACGTTTATGTACACGCTTGAACGTGTAATAGAACTGAATCCTGATCGTATGAGCGTGTTCAATTATGCACATTTGCCAAGTCGCTTTGCCGCCCAAATTAAGATCAAAAATGAGATGTTGCCACCACCTGAAACAAAGCTGTCGATTCTGCAAAAATCGATTGAGTTTTTAGGCAAAAATGGCTATAAATTCATAGGGATGGATCACTTTGCTAAACCAGATGATGAACTAGCAATTGCGCAAGAAGAAGGGGTGTTACATCGCAATTTTCAAGGCTACACGACTCAAGAAGAGTGTGATTTATTGGGAATAGGGGTATCAGCCATCAGTCTTTTAGGTGATACTTATGCACAAAACTGCAAGGAATTAAAAGAGTATTATGCTGAGGTAGAGGCAAACGGCATTGCGTTGCATAAAGGGTTGGCATTAAGCAAAGATGATTGTATTCGTCGTGATGTGATCAAAGCCTTAATTTGCAATTTTAAGTTGGAATTTGACCGCTTGGAATTAGAGTATGGTATTGATTTTAATGAGTATTTTGTGGAAGATTTAGGTTATTTAAAGCCATTGGCAGAAGATGGTTTACTCGAAATCAATAAAAATAGCATTATAGTTTCACCACGTGGTCGTTTATTGATTCGTAATATTTGTTTATGTTTTGATGTGTATTCAAGACAGCTAGCGAAAAGACAGCAGTTTTCAAGAATTATTTAATTTAAAAATCTCCCCCAACCCCGCTTTATTAAAGAAAGGGCAGATAAGGAAGAATATATGAAACAACATTATAATTTTTTAACCCTTGCAGTGGCTTCGGCTTTGTATAGTCAATATGCGCAGGCAGATTTGCGTGAGCAATGTTTATTAGGCGTACCACAGTTTCACGGTGAAGTGGTACAAGGCGAGCAAACAGAAATGCCTGTTACGATTGAAGCGGATAATGCCGTAATCAATCAACCTAGTGATGCGACCTATACAGGCAATGTTTCGGTACAGCAAGGGAATCGTACTATTCTTGCGGATGAAGTGCGCGTTGAGGCGGAAGATAGAAAAGCAAGCCGTGCATTTTTACGAGGTAATTATCAATATAGTGACAACCTGCTACAAGCAACAGGGCAAGATGCTGAAATTGATTTAGCCACCCAAAATGCCAAACTGGGTAACAGTTCATATCAGCTAGTGGGCAGACAAGGACGAGGCAAGTCAGAAAGTGCAGAAATGAGTGGCGATACTCGCACACTTAAAAACGCCAGTTTCACTTCGTGTTTGCCAGATGATAATTCGTGGGAAATTGAAGCCAATGAGATGGTTCAGCACGTCAAAGATGAATATGCTGAAATGTGGCATGCCCGTTTCAAAGTGCTAGGCGTACCTGTATTCTATTCACCATACTTACAATTCCCAATTGGTGATCGTCGGCGTTCAGGTTTATTGATGCCTAACGTGAGCCGTTCAAGCAAAAATGGTTGGACTTATTCGCAACCATTTTATTGGAATATCGCACCAAACTATGATGCAACATTCACGCCAACTTATTATTCTCGTCGTGGTTGGCAAATTAGCCCAGAGTTTCGCTATTTAACCAAAGTAGGTGAAGGTTTGGTGGCTAGTGAGTATATTGGAAAAGATCGTTTAGACAAATATGTATCAAGCGATGGTGATCGCAAGCGTTACTTGCTTCACTGGCGTCACCATATGAGCTTCTTAACCGATTGGCGTTTGTATGTGGATTATACTCGAGTGAGTGATAAACGTTATTTTTCAGATTTTGATTCGGAATATGGTTCAAGTACCGATGGTTATGCCACTCAACAATTCAAGCTAGGTTATTTCCAACCGAATTATAATTTGTCAATTTCGGGTAAAAAATTCCAAACTTTTGATGATATGGATATTGGTCCATATCGTGTATTACCGCAGGTAGATTTTAATTATTACCTCAACGACTTGTTCAAAGGTACAACGGATTTCAAATTATTTAGCCAAATTTCTCGTTTTGAGAATGATAGTAAGCTAATGCCAAAAGCGTGGCGTTTTCATATTGAACCATCGCTTAATTTACCACTGGCAAACCGCTACGGCAGTATAAACTTTGAAACTAAACTGTATGCAACACGCTATATTCAAGATAAAGGTAACGCACAAAATGCTTATGAGGTTGAGAGAACGATAAATCGTGTTTTACCGCAATTTAAAGTAGATTTAAAAACTATTTTAGAGGCGGATAAACAGCTGTTTAGTGGCTTCAATCAAACCTTTGAACCACGAGTGCAATATTTATATCGTCCGTATAAAAATCAAAGTAATATCGGGGCAGGCAACAATAGTTATTTAGGCTTTGGTTATGATTCTGCGCTTATTCAGCAAGATTATTTCTCAATGTTTAATGACCGTTCATTTAGTGGTTTAGATAGAATTGCGTCAGCAAACCGCTCAACCATTGGTGGAACAACCCGATTCTTTAATGAACAAACGGGTAATGAGGTTTTCAATTTCAGTGCGGGGCAAATGATTTATCATTCCCCATCGAAAATCTCTGATGATTTTAAAACCACAGGACGTTCTTCTTCGTGGGCATTAGAATCAAACTGGAAATTCCATCACAAATGGAATTGGCACGGCAGCTATCAATATGATACCCGCTTAAACAAAACGGCATTAGCAAATACTTCTTTGCAATATAAGCCGTCGGTAAATAACGTGATTCAAGTGAATTATCGCTATGCTAGCAAGGAGTTTATTGACCAAAACTTAAGTACCAACACTTATGGTCAAAACATTAGACAGCTTGGTGCTGTAGTAGGGTGGGAACTCACCGATAGCGTTGCTGTTATGGCAGCGCATTATCAAGATTTAGCCTTGAAAAAACCTGTGGAAAGTAAGTTTTCAGTAAACTACAACACCTGTTGTTGGGGGGCTAATGTTTATATTGCACGCCGTTTAGTGGCAACGCCTGAAAATGCAAGCAGCGATACGTTGAATGATTTATTCTATGACAATAAATTTGGTATCAACTTTGAACTTCGTTTCGGTACGAGTTACAGTAGTGGTGTAACGAAAATGTTGAAAAGAGGTATACTTCCTTACGTAGAAAACTACGGCATCAACTAAGATTGATTAAACCAAAAGGGCTAAGTTTCATTAGAACTTAGCCCTTTGTTTTGCAAAAAAATGAGGAAATTTAACCGCTTGTGGAGTTGCTTAAGATCTCTTTTAATATCGCCACACCCTGTTCAATCTGTTCATCAGAAATAATCAACGGCGGTAGCATTCGCAATTTGGTTTTGGCAGTGAGGAACAGCACACCTTTTTCAATCGCTTTAGCAACCACATCCACTGCTTTAGTGCCTTCTTCAAACTCAATACCAATCATCAAACCTAAGCCTGAAACAGATTTTACTTTAGGTAGAGTACGCAAAGTTCGCTGTAATTTTTCACCTTTGCGAGCAATTTCTGCTAGGAAAGCAGAATCAATTTTTGCCATTACTGCATTAGCTGCGGCGCAGCTGACAGGGTT
>JBHACP010000024.1:0-17892 GCA_041854605.1 Actinobacillus sp. | reverse complement strand
TCACCTATGAATTTACAAATCGACCTATCCGACGCACAAAAACATCGTTCACTGTTATTACTTTCCCTGTTCCATATTTTTATCATTACCCTAAGTAACTATTTAGTACAAATTGCCTTTGAGATTTCTCTGCCGTGGGGCAGAGGCATTCCGACTACGTGGGGAACTTTCACATTCCCCTTTATCTTTTTGGCGACAGATTTGACTGTACGTGTTTTTGGAGCGAAATTGGCGCGTAAAATCATCTTCGCGGTGATGTTTCCTGCGCTGCTGGTAAGTTATACCATTTCGGTACTCTTTTTTGAAGCCAGTTTCCAAGGTTTGACAGCTTTAGGAGAATTTAACAGTTTCGTATTTCGCATTGCGTTGGCAAGTTTTAGTGGCTATGTGATTGGGCAATTATTAGATGTGTTTGTGTTTAACCGTTTACGCCAAGGCAAAAAATGGTGGCTAGCACCAATGAGTTCAACCATTTTCGGTACGCTGATCGACACCTATGTTTTCTTTGCTGTAGCCTTCTACAACAGCAGTGATGAATATATGGCAGCGAATTGGTTTGCCATTGCAACCGTTGATTACGCTTTTAAACTTTTTGTGAGTCTGCTGCTCTTTTTGCCACTTTATGGCGTAATGCTGAATCTGATCGTGAAAAAACTTCACTTAAAATAGCTATTTGGGAAATATGTCGAAAAAAGGTATAATTCCCTGACTTTTTTAGACGAGAAATTATAATGAGCAGAAATATTCCAATTCGTAACGAACAAGAAATTCAAAAAATCCGTGAAGCCTGCAAACTGGCTTCTGATGTCCTTGTGATGATCTCTCCTTACGTGAAAGAAGGTGTTACCACTGGTGAACTTGACCGAATTTGCCACGAATATATGGTTAATGAGCAAAAAGTGATTCCAGCTTGTTTGAATTATCATGGCTTCCCAAAAGCAACTTGCATTTCACTCAATGAAGTGGTGTGTCACGGTATTCCTAGCGATGATAAAAAACTGAAAAACGGAGATATTCTTAACATTGATGTAACTGTAATTAAAGATGGCTACTATGGTGACAATTCAATGATGTATGTTGTGGGTGAACCCAATATTCGTGATAAACGTTTATTAGATGTGACGTTAGAATCGCTTTATATTGGAATCCGCACCGTAAAAGCGGGTATACGTTTGAAAGAAATTGGTAAAGCGATTCAAAAATATGTGGAAAAAGAAGGTTTTTCTGTAGTACGTGAATATTGTGGGCACGGTATCGGCACGGAATTCCATTGCGAACCGCAAGTGATTCACTACGCAGGGGATGACGGCGGTGTGGTGTTGAAAGAAGGAATGGTGTTTACCATTGAACCGATGGTCAATGCAGGTAAAAAAGAAATCCGCCTTATGGGCGATGGTTGGACGGTAAAAACCAAAGATCGCAGCCATTCCGCACAATATGAACATCAAATCGTAGTTACGGCAAGCGGCTGTGAAGTAATGACCATTCGTGATGAAGAAATTGTCGCAGGAAGAATTTCTCGCATTATGAACAATACTTAGAAAATTAAAGTGGGCTAACTGCCCACTTTCTTATTTTCCCACTCCCAAACAATTGGTTGATTGCGGTATCACACCATTTGCTGCCTGCCATTCTTGAGACGTGTAAGTGTGTAATGCTAAAGCGTGAACTCCTTGTTCTAGCTCATCTTTTAAGCAACTATAAATCAATTGATGACGCTCAACACTACGCTTGCCTTCGAATTGGGCTGAGACCAACGTGACTTTAAAGTGCGATTCCGCGCCTCGCCCTGAACTGTGCAGATGACTTTCGTTTTCGATTTTTAGAAAAGTTGGCTCAAATTGAGCAATTAATTTACCTTGAATGTTTTGTTCAATTGACATTTTTTATCCTTGTTTTAGGTAGAAATCCGAGAGAAATCATACTATACTTCCCAAAGATTTTCTTATTTTAAAAGGATATTCTATGAAATTTTCTAAAAAAGCATTCTTAGTCGTCACTACATTAGCAACAGCGGTATTAGCAGGCTGCACTAACCAATCTAATATTATTACTTTTACCACACCAGCAACCAGTTCGACTTTTAACACAAACAACCAAACTGCAGCCGTGAGTGTCACGACACAAGATTTACGCCCTTCTCGCGAAGTGGCAAATTACACCAAAAGAGGTGAAGTGATTCGTTTAACCGCAAGCCCTGAAATCACCTCACTATTTCAACAAGCAGTACAACAAGATTTAAACGCTAAAGGCTTCCAAGTCATTAACGGTGCCGCCAATGCACATATAACCGTGAATGTGAAAAAATTCTTCGCTACCGTAGAGCAAGGCAACTTAATGTACAAATCAACCGCTGATGTGAGTGTCGATGTAGCGGTGCAAGGAGCAAAAGGTAACTTTAATAAAACCTTCAACGCTTCTCGTAGCTATGAAGGCGCATTTGGTGCGGGCAATAAAGAGATTCAAAAAATCCTAACTCAAGCCTTCCAAGATGTGGTACAAGCTATTTATAATGATAACGAAGTAGGCAATGCTATTCATCAATATAAATAAATCTCCATCATTTAATCCAACACTGGCGCAAGCGTTTTCGCTTGTGCCTTATTATTTTAAGAACTATGCGAATCCCAAGAATTTATCATCCTGAACCACTGATAACTTTGTCAGAATGCAAACTCTCTGAAGATGCCACCAACCACGTGGGGCGTGTGTTGCGTATGAAAGAAGGTGAAACAATTATGCTGTTTGATGGATCCAATCATATCTTCCACGCCACCTTACAAGCGGTCGAAAAAAAGCAAATTATTGCAAAAATTGATTCAGTCCAATTGGATGATCGTGAGTCCAACTTGTCTATTCATTTAGGCCAGGTGATTTCGCGTGGAGATCGGATGGAATTTACCATTCAAAAATCGGTGGAATTAGGCGTAAAAATCATTACGCCGCTTTGGTCGGAACGCTGTGGTGTAAAACTAAACGATGAGCGACAAGACAAAAAATTACAACAATGGCAAAAAATTGCCATTGCCGCTTGTGAGCAATGTGGGCGTAATGAAATTCCTGAAATTCGTCCGATGATGAAACTCACCGATTGGTGCAAAGAACAAGATGATATGCTGAAACTAAACCTGCACCCAAGAGCAAAATATACTATTCGAGAGCTCCCCAATGTTCCGCCCGCTGGCGTGCGTTTGTTAATTGGTTCGGAGGGTGGGTTATCCGCTGAAGAAATTGCAATGACCGAAGCTGAAGGTTTTACTGAAGTGCTATTAGGTAAGCGCATATTGCGTACCGAAACCGCTTCACTAGCCGCAATTACTGCATTACAAGTTTGTTTTGGGGATATTTAATGGCACTAAAAATTCCACCACCTGTAATTTTTATTTTATCACTCTGCTTGATTTACGTTCTCTCTAATCAAACCTATTCAAGTGTAACGCTTATCTTAAGCTGCTTGATTTGGGTGATTTGTGCCGTAATTGCAGTTGTCGCAATTTTGCCATTTAAACAACAGAAAACCACGATAGATCCTCTCTATCCACAAAAAACAAGTCAGCTCATTACGCAAGGTATTTATCGTTTTAGCCGTAATCCGATGTATTTAAGTCTGATCTTCGGACTAGTCGGTTGGATGGTTTTATGGCAATCTGTGTGGGGAATATTAGCGATTATTTTAGCTATGCTCTATTTGACAGAATATCAAATTAAACCTGAAGAACAAGCACTTAAAGCGAAATTTGGTGAAAGTTTTGTGCTTTATCAACAACAAGTCAGACGGTGGTTATAATTATGTTAGAAAACTTACAAGGCAAATTTCTCATTGCGACCCCTGAAATGGAGGATGATTATTTTGATCGCACCGTTATTTACATCTGTGAACATAACCAAAGTGGTGCAATGGGGCTAATTATTAACACCCCAACCGATTTATCGGTGTTGGAATTACTCTCTCGGATGGATTTCCAAATGGCGAAACAGCGTGATTACCACAAAGATCAAATGGTGTTAAGTGGTGGGCCTGTCAGCCAAGATCGTGGTTTTATTCTGCACACCAAAACTGAGCAGGAATTTCTACACAGCTACAAAGTAGTAGATAACATTATGCTTACTACCTCGGGCGATGTGTTAGATACCCTCGGCAAAGAAAATGCGCCTGAAAAATTTTTAGTCTGCTTAGGCTGCGCTACGTGGAAAGCCGATCAACTGGAAGATGAGATTGCTCGTAACTATTGGATTTATTCGGATGCTAACGAAAAAACCTTATTTGAAACAGGCTATCTTGATCGTTGGGTGGAGGCGAATGAGATGATGGGCATTTCCTCGGGCGTACTGGCTCAGGCGGGACGTGCGTAATTCGTAGGGTGGGCATTCTTGCCCACCATTTTATTTTGATTTTTAGGTGGGCAAGAATGCCCACCCCACGGAAAACTATGGCAACAACAATTTTAGCCTTCGATTTTGGCACGAACAGCATTGGCTGCGCCGTTGGGCAAAACATTACAGGCACAGCGCAAGGCTTGCCTGCGTTTAAAGCGCAAGATGGCGTTCCCAACTGGGAACAAATCGCCAAGGTTCTCGCTGAATGGAAACCTGATCTATTAGTAGTTGGCTTACCGTTCAATATGGACGGAACCGAACAACCGCTCACTCAACGGGCGAGAAAATTCGGCAATCGCTTAAATGGGCGTTTCAATCTTCCCGTTGTCTTTCAAGATGAACGCTTAACCACCGTTACTGCTCGCAGTGAAATCTTCGAGCGTGGCGGCTTTAAGGCATTAAAAAAAGGCAAGGTCGATTCCATCTCCGCTTGCCTTATTTTAGAAAGTTGGTTTGAAGAAAATTAACGATTTTCGACCGCTTGTAAAGCAGCCTGAATACGCTGCTCAATGCCTTGGCTATCTAAGCCTAGTGCGGCATATGCCTCTTGCTGGGTTGCCTGCGGCACGAAGTAATCAGGAATGCCAAGCATTACAAGCGGTCTGATTTTGCCAATTTTTTGCAAATATTCACTGACCGCCGAACCTGCGCCGCCTGCGATGGCATTTTCTTCAAGCGTCACAATTAAATCGTGATTTTTTGCCAGTTCGCTAATGAGTTGCTCATCGAGCGGCTTCACGAAGCGCATATCGGCTAACGTGAAATTATTATTTTCCGCCACGATTTTTGCTTCATTCAGGAATGTGCCAAAATTCAAAATTGCCACTTTTTCGCCTTGATGAACCATTCTGCCTTTCCCCACTTCTAACTGCTGCATTGGCTGCAACGCTACCCCTTGGGCATTACCGCGTGGATAACGTACCGCCGTTGGTGTGTTCATTGAATAAGCAGTAAATAACATCTGACGCATTTCATTTTCATCCGATGGTGTCATAACCGTCATATTCGGAATGCAACGCATAAAGCTCAAATCAAAGGCACCTTGATGAGTTTGCCCATCTGCACCAACAATCCCTGCGCGATCAATGGCAAAAATCACTGGCAAATTTTGAATCGCCACATCGTGAATTAGCTGATCATAAGCGCGTTGCAAGAAACTTGAATAAATGGCGACTACAGGTTTATGCCCTGCAATCGCTAAGCCTGTAGCAAAGGTCACGGCGTGCTGTTCAGCAATCGCCACATCAAAATATTGTTCAGGGAAGCGTTTAGAAAATTCCACCATTCCCGAACCTTCACGCATAGCTGGCGTAATACCGACTAATTTCGGATCACGCTCTGCCATTTCACACAACCAATTGCCGAAAATATCCGAATAGGTTGGAATACTTTTGGCTTTCGGTAGCTGCCCGCAACTTGGGTCAAATTTCGGCACACCGTGATAGCCAATCGGATCATTTTCCGCTGGCTCATAACCTTTACCTTTTTTGGTGCGAATATGAAGGAATTGTGGACCTTTCAGTTCGCGCATATTGCGTAATACGTCCACCAATTCTTCAATATTATGCCCATCCATCGGACCAATGTAATTGAAACCTAATTCTTCAAATAAGGTACTGACTGGTGAAATCACCCCTTTCATATGCTCTTCAGTCTTCTTCATAAAATTCTTGATTGAAGACGGCATATGATCGAGCACCTTTTTACTGCCATCACGCACAGTGGTATAAACCGAACCTGAAAAAATATTTGCTAAGTGATTGTTTAAGGCGCCAACATTTTCTGAAATCGACATTTCGTTATCATTCAAAATCACGAGCATATCGGTATGTAATGCCCCTGCGTGGTTCATTGCTTCAAATGCCATTCCTGCGGTAATGGCACCATCACCAATCACGCAAATCGTTTTACGCCCCGCATTCTCTTTTTCTGCCGCTACTGCAATGCCTAAGCCCGCGCTAATTGAAGTGGAAGAATGCCCAACGCTTAGCACGTCATACACACTTTCTTCTCGCCACGGGAAAGGATGAATGCCATCTTTTTGACGAATAGTTTTGATTTGTTCACGGCGCCCCGTCAAAATTTTATGCGGATAGGCTTGGTGACCCACATCCCAAATCAGTTGATCAAAAGGGGTTTGATAAACATAATGCAAAGCGACAGTAAGTTCTACTACACCTAGACCAGACGCTAAATGTCCGCTGGACTGACTTACACACTCAAGCAAATAGGAACGAAGCTCATCCGCCAGCGGTTGTAATTGTTCTTTTGCTAACAAACGCAACTCATCAGGTGAATTAATTTGAGAAAGGAGAGGGTATTTATTTGGCATAATATCTATCTTCAAATATAAAAATCCCCCTCCTTTACCAAGAGGGGGGTGGAAGATTTACAAAAAATTGGGATTTTTTACCGCTTGCAAATCTTTCCTTTCCCCTCTATTTAGCGTTTAGCAACGAGGGGAAACAAATTAAGTTACGCTTTTAAATCTTCGGTTAAGGCTGGTTGAATGGAGGTTAAAATCTCTTTCACAACTCTGCCTTGACCCGCAACAAGATTGCCCGATTTTAAATAATCCGTCCCGCCAACAAAGTTGGTCACGATTGCCCCTGCCTCACGAGCAATTAACTCGCCTGCTGCGCAATCCCACGGTTTTAAGCCGATTTCAAAGAAGCCATCCACACGGTTTGCCGCTACATAAGCTAAATCTAATGCCGCCGAACCTGTACGACGAAAATCTGCCACACCGCTATTCATCAAGTTGCCTAACATATTTAAATGAGCTGGACGATGTTTAGCGTTTTTGAATGGAAAACCTGTAGCAAGCACTGTCCCATCTAAATCACGGCGTTCAGTTCCGACACGTAAGCGGTATTCATTCAGTTTAGCCCCTTCACCACGCACTGCTGTGAACAGTTCATTACGAATTGGATCGTACACCACTCCCACCGTTGTGCGACTATCCTCACGAATAGCAATGGATACGCAAAAATGTGGCAAACGTTTTACAAAATTGGTTGTGCCATCTAGCGGATCAATGATCCATTGTACGTTTTTATTATCACCACCAAGTAAACCTGATTCTTCCGTAATAATTGTATGATCAGGGTATGATTTGCGAATCACCTCCACTATCGCCACTTCCGAGGCTTTATCAATTTCAGTCACAAAATCATTTTTACCTTTACGGTCTACTTGAATGTCTTGAGGTGCTTGCTCATAGCCTTTGGCAATAATATTGCCTGCTTTTCGTGCGGCACGAATAGCAATATTTAACATTGGGTTCATATTTCCACCAGATTTTAAAGAACAAAAAATTGGGCGGATTATACCAAAAATCCGCCTAAAATCTATATAAAAAGCGGTAAAATCCATCGGGAATTTTACCGCTTGTTCACTATAAACTATTTCACAGCTGCTTCTAGTTCTTTCACCATTTTATTGGTTGCTTCAAGCCCACCAAAAGCTAAATACCAAGTCGCTGAATCTAAATAAACAATATGTTTTTGTTGCGCCGCTTTGGTTTTGTTGATAATCGCATTATCTAACACGGTTTGAGCGTTATTGGCTTTGTCGGTAATCGCTGCAGTGCGATCTACCACCAACAAGTAATCAGGATTTTTCTCTGCTACATATTCAAAACTTACACGATTACCGTGTGTGCTAGCAGTGAGCGTAGTATCAATTGGCGTAAAACCAAAATTTTGATATACCATCGCATAGCGAGAGTTATCACCATAAGCACTGATATTGCTTTCATTAACTAAAGCTACAAGGGCAGTTTTGCCTTTAGTCAAAGAAGCCAGTGCCGAAATTTGTTTATCCAAAATGGCTAATTTTTCCTTGGCTTGCGCTTCTTTATCAAAAACTTTGCCCAGGGCTAATACGTTCCTTTTGATACTCGCATACTGATTATTGAAATCATTTTCTAAATACAGTACAGGTGCGATCCCTTTTAAACGATCCAACACTTTCTTTTGACGAGTGGAAGCAATGATCAAATCAGGGTTTATTTCATTGATCTTTTCAAATGCAGGTTCAGGTAACTCCCCTAAATGCGCATATTTGTCGTCTGCAAATTCATTTAAATAGGTTGGGAATTTGGTTTTCGATACACCAACGATGCGATCTTTTACGCCTAATTCACGTAATGTATCGAGCGAGGCATAATCTAACACTGCCACGCGTTGAGGATTTTGTGGCACCATTTGTTTGCCAATAACAGTATCAACTTCAATATTGGCTGCAAATGCAGAGCTTGCAAATAATGCAGAAAAAATGACTGCTTGTAGAGAGTGTTTTTTCATAAAGTGACTTCCTTAAAGTTTGAAGGGGTTGAATAATAAGATTGATTTTGGCAACAATCAGGCATTCCGCAGCAATCATCGCCACAACGGAAATAGGTCACAATGCGGTTGCCTTCTATTTCACAAATGGGCATCGACATTTCATAAATTTCTTCAAGTACATTGCGTTGCATAATTTCAGAAGTTGAACCAAAAGCTGCCAATTTACCATTTTTCATTGCCATAATTTGATCTGCATAGCAGGAAGCGAAATTGATGTCATGAATCACAATCACCACTGTTTTACCCAGTTCATCCACCAATTTGCGTAGCACTTGCATAATTTGTACCGAATGCTTCATATCCAAATTATTGAGTGGTTCATCCAGCAAAATATAATCGGTATCTTGAGCCAGTGTCATTGCAATGTAAGCACGCTGAAGCTGACCGCCGCTAAGTTGATCAATATAGCGATGGCGAAATTCCTCTAGATCCATATAGCCAATCGCATTATCAATAAATGTCTTATCTTGCGCAGTTAAATTACCCTGGCTGTAAGGAAAACGTCCGAAAGCTACTAATTCTTCTACGCTTAAACGCAAATTGATGTGGTTTGATTGTTTTAAAATCGCTAATTGTTTGGCTATATCAGCACTTTTTTGTTCGCTTAACGGCTTACCATTTAGCCACACTTCGCCCTCATCAGCTTTGAGCAAACGACTAATAATAGCAAGCGCAGTGCTTTTGCCTGCCCCATTCGGACCAATAAAAGCGGTAATTTTGCCCTGTTCAATACGAAGCGATAAATCATTTACCACCTTTTTGCCGCTATAAATTTTGCTGATCTGTTTAATTTCTATTGCCATTTTTTGCTGCTTCTTAATAGGAGGTAAATAAAATATACCCCGCCGACAAAGTTGATAATAATGCTTAGTGTTGTATTAAAAGTGAAAACTTGTGACACCAAGGTCTGCCCTACTACAAGAGTAATCATCGCCATACAAATAGAAGCGGGGATCAATAATTTATGTTTATAGGTTGGCATAAATTCAAAGGTTAGATTCATTATCAATAAACCTAAGAAAGTAAGCGGACCAACTAACGCGGTGGAAACCGAGGTCAAAATCGCCACAATAATCAGCAATTTTTTGCTTAATTTTGCATAATCTACGCCTAAATTAACCGCTTGATCACGCCCCATCGCTAATACATCAAAATAACGATATTCTCGCCACGCCACCCACATCGTAATAATTAAAATCACTAAAGCTAGCCATAGAATATCCAAATTCATTCGATTAAAACTCGCAAAGCCAATATCTTGCGCAATTTGAAACTCATTCGGGTCAATCAACACTTCCATAAAAGTAGTTAAACTTTGGAAAAGCGTACCAAATACAATTCCCACCAAAAGCAAAAAAAACAAGTTTTGCTGCTCTTGCCTAAACATCACCTGATACAATACCAACGCAAATAGCACCATAATGCCAGTGCTGCTTAAAAACATCACAATCGGATCAATTGACAGTAAAGTGTTAGCACCAAATAAAAAAATAATCAGGGTTTGAATTAATAAATAAAGGCTATCTAACCCCAAAATACTCGGCGTTAGAATGCGGTTATTGGCAATAGTTTGGAAAATCATCGTCCCCATCGCAATAGCTGCCCCTGTAGCCAGCATGGCGATAAGACTTAAAGCCCGATGATACAAGGCATACTGCCAACGGTTTGGCAGGTTGTAGCCAAGGTGAAACAACATTGCCAGCAAGCAACAAAGGGCTAACATCGCTAATTTTTGACCGCTTGTCAGACCGAATTTAGCCATTTTGATACCTTCTAAACAATAAAATCAGGAAAATTGCACTGCCAAATACGCCAACCACGGCGTTAATCGCAACTTCATAAGGGTAAATTAGCATTCTACCTAAAATGTCACAAAACAGTACAAACACTGCTCCAAACAAAGCTGTGTGAGATAACACTTTCTTCAAATTATCGCCTAAATAAATGGTGACTAAATTTGGAATAATTAGACCTAAAAATGGAATCACACCCACCGAAATAATCACGATACTGGAAACCACCGCCACAATTGCAAGCCCTAAATACAACACTTGGTGGTAATTCAAACCAAGGTTCTTCGCAAAATCTTCGCCCATTCCCACAATGGAAAAACGATGCGCAAACAAATAAGCAACCAACAAGGCTGGCAAGCTCATATACAGCAACTCATAACGCCCCGACATCACCAGCGAAAAGTCACCTTGCAACCAGCCAGATAAATTCTGTAACAAATCTTCTTTGTAAGCGATAAAAGCGGTAATAGAACTGATGATGTTGCCAAACATAATGCCAACTAACGGCACAAAAATCGCATCTTTGACTTTGAGCTTGCCTAAAATCGTCATAAAAATAGCCGTTCCTAAAAATGAAACGATGATTGCAATTCCTGTTTTAACCAACATTGAAGAGGCTGGGAAAAATAAAATGGCTAATAAAATACCAAGCCGTGCCGAATCCATCGTACCAGCCGTGGTTGGAGAGACAAAGCGGTTGCGACTAAGCTGTTGCATGACCAAACCACAAATACTCAACGAGGCACCTGCAATCAGAATACTGATTAAACGTGGTACTCGGCTGATTAAGAAAATTTGCCACTGCTCGCTATTAAATTGAACCAACCCTTGTAAATTGACTGTACTTACACCAACAAATAGCGAAAGCACTGATAAAACCAACAGTAATAATAAAAGATAACGGCGTTTTAATAACATTTTTACAATTAAGAATGATTCTTATAAATAACTTAACACATAAACCACCAAGAAAAAAGTATAAGCAGTTAAAAATACGAACTTTTTTACAAAGCGTAAAGAATTTGGACAAATTGTTCAAATTACAACTTTAAATGGTTAGATATTGAATTAGATTTGAAATGATAAATTCGATAATTTAAAAGAAAGTGGTGGGCGATACCGGTCTCGAACCAGTGACCCCCTCCTTGTAAGGGAGGAGCTCTCCCAACTGAGCTAATCGCCCTTCATTGATATAGCTAAAGCTATTATTGAAGTTTATGATGTTAAGTCTAAGTGGTGGGCGATACCGGTCTCGAACCAGTGACCCCCTCCTTGTAAGGGAGGTGCTCTCCCAACTGAGCTAATCGCCCACTTGGACTTAAATCAAAGGAAATTTGAAAATGAGCCACTTGTTGATGTTGAAGTGGTGGGCGATACCGGTCTCGAACCAGTGACCCCCTCCTTGTAAGGGAGGTGCTCTCCCAACTGAGCTAATCGCCCATTTTCAATTTACTAGGTTGTTTTGCAAAATGAACACTTGTTGAAGTGGTGGGCGATACCGGTCTCGAACCAGTGACCCCCTCCTTGTAAGGGAGGTGCTCTCCCAACTGAGCTAATCGCCCATCCTGCAATAGGCACGCATTATACGGATTTAAGGTTCTACGTCAAACTCTTTTTGTTATTTTTTTTACAAGCGGTTATTTTTTACGAATAAAAAGCAAATTTTAGGCAAAAGTGTTTAAACTATACTTTAAAGATTGATTATAGATTAGAATATGCAAACTTTTCGACTTATAAGAAGGATTATCCAATGCAACAACCTACAGTAAAATTTAGAAAAGACTATAAAGCACCTGATTTTACCATCACGGATATTTTCCTTGATGTGCAATTAGATGCAGGCAGAACCGTAGTAACTTCTACACTAAAAGTAGAACGTAAAACCGAAGGTGCAACGCATTTACGTTTAGATGGGCATAGCTTTGAGTTTCTTTCGCTCAAACTGAATGGTAAATCTTATAAGCAATACGAAAAAGATGAGGAATCTTTAACCGTTGATGTCACAAATCTTCCCTCACCTTTTGAATTACAAATCGAAACAGCTCTGACACCTGCGAAAAACACTTCCCTACAAGGCTTGTACCAATCAGGCGATGGTATTTGTACCCAATGTGAAGCAGAAGGCTTTCGCCAAATCACTTATATGTTAGATCGCCCTGATGTACTTGCAAAATATCGTACAAAAATCACCGCTTGCAAGGCGAAATATCCCATCTTACTTTCAAATGGCAACCGTATTGCCCAAGGTGAATTAGACGATGGTCGTCACTGGGTAGAATGGGAAGACCCGTTCTTTAAACCAAGTTATTTATTTGCATTAGTTGCTGGCGATTTCGATTTATTGCAAGACAAATTCATCACTAAAAGCGGACGTGAGATTGCACTTGAAATCTATGTGGATAAAGGCAATTTAGATCGTGCAGGTTGGTCGATGGAAAGCCTCAAACGTGCAATGAAATGGGATGAAGAACGCTTCGGTTTAGAATACGACTTAGATATTTATATGATCGTCGCTGTCGATTTCTTTAATATGGGGGCAATGGAAAACAAAGGCTTGAATATCTTTAATTCAAAATTTGTGTTAGCGAAGCCTGAAACCGCTACTGATGAAGATTATATCAGCATCGAAAGCGTGATTGCGCACGAATACTTCCACAACTGGACAGGTAACCGTATTACTTGCCGTGACTGGTTCCAATTAAGCCTAAAAGAGGGCTTAACCGTCTTCCGTGATCAAGAATTTACTTCGGATTTGTGGTCACGTGCAGCAAAACGCATTGAGGATGTGCGTTTATTGCGCACCGTGCAATTTGCCGAAGATGCTAGCCCGATGGCGCATCCAATTCGCCCTGAAAAAGTGATCGAAATGAACAACTTCTATACTGTGACCGTTTATGAAAAAGGCGCAGAAGTGATTCGTATGATTCACACTTTATTGGGTGAAGAAAAATTCCAACAAGGTATGCAGTTGTATATTGTGGAAAATGATGGTTCAGCAGCAACCTGCGAAAATTTTGTTTCAGCGATGGAACGAGCTTCTGGTGTAGATTTAGCCAAATTCCGCCGCTGGTATAGCCAATCAGGTACGCCTGAATTAACGGTAACCGATGAGTATGATGCCACAAACCACGTTTACCGCTTACATATTTCACAGCATACGCCAGCAACGGCTGACCAATTAGAAAAATTAAACTTACATATTCCTGTAAAACTCAGTTTAATCGGCTCAACAAGCGGTCAAAAATTGCCGTTAATTTGCAATAGTGAGCCAGTTTACCACGTCTTGAGTATAACCCAAGCTCAACAAACTTTTGAGTTTGAACAAGTGGCAGAACGTCCTGTGCCTGCGTTGTTGGAAGATTTTTCTGCACCTGTGCGTTTAAATTTTAATTATTCAGCCAAACAATTGATCGCATTATTGAACTATGCAGACAATGAATTTGTGCGCTGGAATGCGATTCAATCATTGTTCAACAATGAATTGAAAAAGAACCTTGCCCGCTTGCAACAAGGCGAATTGATGCAATTTTCGGAATCGTTTAGCCAAGCACTAGCAATGCTATTAGATAATATTCAAGATCCTGAACTTGCCGCACTAATGCTAACTATGCCGAAGGAAACTGAATTTGCGGAGCAGTTCAAAACTATCGATCCTGCTGGTATTGCAACGGTGCGTGATTACTTGGTGGAAAGTATCTCAGCGAATTTTGAAGATCGTTTGTTCGCCATTTATCAAGCAAATCAATGCGGCGCTTATCAAGTAGTTGCCGAAGATATGGCAAAACGTGCATTACGCAATGTTTGCTTAGCCTATCTCGCCTTTACCGAACAAGGTGATGAGCTAGTACGCAGTCACTATGAAGAAGCAGATAATATGACCGACACTTTAGCCGCTCTTTCAGCTGCCACCAAAGCAGAATTAGAATGTCGGGATGAATTATTAGCTGATTTTGAAGCGAAATGGCATCACGATGGCTTAGTAATGGATAAATGGTTTGCGATTCAAGCAACTCGTCCTGATGAAAATGTGCTGGAAATCGTGCAAGAATTGTTTAATCATCGTAGTTTTAATTTCAACAATCCAAATCGTGTGCGTGCGGTGGTGGGATCCTTTGCAGCACAAAATCCAAAAGCTTTCCACAATATTGATGGTTCAGGCTACCGCTTCTTAGTGGATACCCTAATCAAATTAAATGACAGTAATCCGCAAGTGGCTGCCCGTTTAATTGAACCATTAATTAAACTTGCTCGCTATGACAACCAGCGCCAAACCTTGATGAAACGTGGTTTAGAACGATTAAAAGGCTTGGATAATCTTGCCCGAGATTTATTCGAGAAAATCGAAAAAGCGTTGCAGTAAAACATCCATAAAATTCGGCCACTTGTAAGCTGTCTTTTAAGGGCTTTTTGACGTAAAATAGCCCCGATTTTTTGACGAAAAGGAATAAAAAATGTCCACTCAATTTGTTTATACGATGCACCGTGTCGGCAAAGTTGTGCCGCCGAAGCGTCATATTTTAAAAGATATTTCTTTGAGCTTCTTCCCTGGAGCGAAAATCGGGGTGCTTGGCTTAAATGGTGCGGGTAAATCTACCCTATTACGCATTATGGCCGGCGTTGATAAAGAGTTTGAAGGTGAAGCTCGTCCACAACCAGGGATCAAAATCGGTTATCTTCCGCAAGAGCCAAAATTAGATCCGCAACAAACCGTGCGTGAAGCCATTGAAGAAGCGGTTTCAGAAGTGAAAACTGCACTCACTCGTTTAGATGAAGTTTATGCGGCTTATGCCGATGAAAATGCGGATTTCGATAAACTGGCGGCTGAACAAGCACAATTAGAAGCGATTATTCAAGCTCACGATGGTCACAATTTGGATAACCAATTAGAACGTGCGGCAGATGCGTTACGTTTACCGGATTGGGACGCTAAAATCGAACATCTTTCAGGAGGCGAACGCCGCCGTGTGGCACTCTGCCGTTTATTGCTCGAAAAACCAGATATGTTGTTATTAGACGAGCCGACTAACCACTTAGATGCGGAGTCGGTGGCGTGGTTAGAGCGTTTCTTACACGACTATGAAGGCACTGTGGTGGCAATTACCCACGACCGTTACTTCTTAGATAACGTAGCAGGTTGGATCTTAGAGCTTGACCGTGGTGAAGGTATTCCTTGGGAAGGTAACTACTCTTCTTGGTTAGAGCAAAAAGAGAAACGTTTAGAGCAAGAGCAAGCGGCGGAAAATGCTCGCCAAAAATCCATTGCCAAAGAGTTGGAATGGGTACGCCAAAATCCGAAAGGTCGTCAGGCGAAAAGCAAGGCGCGTATGGCACGCTTTGAAGAGCTTAACTCAGGCGAATATCAAAAACGTAACGAAACCAACGAACTCTTTATTCCACCAGGCCCACGCTTAGGGGATAAAGTGATTGAAGTGAGTAACCTAACTAAATCTTACGGCGACCGCACTTTAATAGACGATTTATCTTTCAGTATTCCGAAAGGGGCGATTGTAGGGATCATCGGGGCGAACGGTGCCGGTAAATCAACCTTATTCCGTATGCTTTCAGGTCAAGAACAACCGGATAGCGGTTCAATCGTGATGGGCGAAACGGTGGTACTTGCCTCTGTGGATCAGTTCCGTGATGCAATGGACGACAAGAAAACCGTATGGGAAGAAGTCTCAAACGGACAAGATATTTTAACCATCGGCAACTTTGAAATCCCAAGCCGTGCTTACGTTGGACGCTTTAACTTCAAAGGCGTGGATCAACAAAAACGTGTTGGCGAATTATCAGGCGGTGAGCGTGGTCGTTTACACCTTGCGAAATTGTTACAAGTGGGCGGAAACGTCTTATTATTAGACGAACCAACCAACGACCTTGACGTTGAAACCTTGCGTGCGTTAGAAAATGCGATCTTAGAATTCCCGGGCTGTGCAATGGTTATCTCGCACGACCGTTGGTTCTTAGACCGTATCGCAACCCACATTTTAGACTACGGCGATGAAGGTAAAGTAACCTTCTACGAAGGTAACTTCTCAGACTACGAAGAGTGGAAAAAGAAAACCTTAGGCGAAGCCGCGACACAGCCACATCGTATGAAATATAAACGTATTACGAAATAATCTTCACTTTTATCAGCCACTGCTTGCAGTGGCTTTTTTATTGCTTTTGCAAAGCGAAAGCGAGAAAGGTAGAATACACAACATTATTCGTATCGTATAGTGAAGCAAAAAATAATATGTTCAAAATGGTCAGCTCCCCGCATACACACGGGACAAATTTAACCGAAAAATTTATGCTATGGGTAATGGTAGCAATGTTGCCAGCCCTTGGCTTGCAGCTCTATTTTTTCGGCTATGGTGTGCTAATTCAGGCACTCATTGCCATTGGATTAGCCGTACTCATTGAAATTGGTGTTGCAAAATTTCGTAAAAAATCGACCGCTTTCTATCTATCAGATCTGTCGGGCATTTTAACTGCCTTGATTTTGGCAATGTCAATTCCACCTTATGCACCTTGGTGGATTATCGTCATTGGCATTATTGTGGCATTAGTGCTTGCTAAACATATTTATGGTGGCTTGGGGCAAAACCCTTTTAACCCAGCGATGGTAGGATATGCATTGCTGTTGGTTTCTTTCCCTGTACAAATGACCTCGTGGCTTGTCCCTGTAGGTTTATTGAGTGAGCCACCAACCTTTAGTGATTCGATTTCGCTGATTTTCACAGGAGTCACTAGCGACGGTTTTAGTATTCATCAGCTGATTAACAGCGTAGACGGTTTATCAGGCGCAACACCACTTGATTCAGCCAAGAACTTCTATAAAACGCTTTGTGCGGATTGTAATGCAGATGTCGCTTTTTACGATTTAATCAAAATGCCAATTTTTAGCTCTATGGATTTCGCCCAAGGCTGGTGGCAAATCAACGTAGCGTTTTTGTTAGGTGGAGTTTTCCTTATCTTCAAACGCATTATTCATTGGCAAATTCCTATCTCCATGCTAGCGGTCTTTTTTGTGCTAAGTTTTGCAACCGATTTGTTAATTGATAATCGCCATTTAAGCGCATTTAGTCAATTGCTAAGCGGTGCAATGATGTTCGGTGCCTTTTTTATTGCTACAGATCCAGTGACAGCTTCCATCACTCCAAAAGGTAAATTGATTTTCGGAGGCTTAGTCGGCTTGCTAGTTTACTTGATTCGCTATTACGGCAACTATCCTGATGCCGTGGCATTCTCCGTATTGCTAGCAAACATTTGTGTGCCGTTAATTGACCATTACACGCAACCACGCCTTTATGGAACCAGAAAATAGGATGAAACAAAAAGATAATGAATAGTACCAAAATTTCGCTGAAATATGCTCTCGTCTTGGG
>JBHACP010000023.1:0-34240 GCA_041854605.1 Actinobacillus sp. | reverse complement strand
ATCGAACTTCGACCATATTTACCAAGCCCTACCTAAAGCTCTTCCACCGCATTTAATGCGTAGTGCAAAAGTGCCTGTGTTCAAAAAAGCGATTCACGGTGACAGCGGTGGCACTCGTGGGGCAGCGGCGTTGTTTTTGGAGTAATTTTGTAAGGTGGGCATTCTGTCCACCTTACGGAGGAAAAAATGTTACACATCACCCCAATTCCAGCCCTTTCCGATAATTACATTTGGGTAATTCAGCAAGACCAAAATGTCATTATTGTCGATCCCGCGGAAGCGCAACCAGTATTGGATTTTCTTGCAAAAAATTCGTTAAATTTGACCGCTTGTTTGCTTACGCATAATCATTCGGATCACGTTGCTGGTGTGGATGAGATTAAAGCGCAATATCCGAATTTGCCTGTGTATGGTTCGGCAGAGTGTGCGCAGTGGGCGAATATTGTTGTGAAGCCTGAAGATGAACTTAATTTATTTGGCTATCGGGTGCAAGTGATTGAAAGTGCTGGGCATACGGCTCAACACGTAAGTTATTTATTTGGCTATGATTATTTGTTTTGTGGCGATGCGTTGTTTTCGGGCGGCTGCGGACGTGTATTTACAGGGGATTATCAAGCGCAATTTGAGGCGATTCAACGTTTCAAAGCCTTGCCTGATACGGTTGTGGTTTATCCAGCTCACGAGTATACGGTGAGTAATTTAAAATTTGCTGAAGAAGTACTTCCGCCAAGTTGTGGACTGTTTGAAGAGCTTGAGTTGGCAATGATGAAACGTGAGCGCAACCAACCCACACTTCCCACCACGATCGGCAAAGAAATGCAAATTAACCCCTTTATGCAAGCGGTCGATTTAACCCAATTTATTGAACTTCGTCAGCAAAAAGATAATTTTTAACCATTTGGACGGTAATGATATTTACCGTCTTGCTTTTCCTATCTTATTTTCCCATCCTGTGGTATAGTTACCGCCATTTTTACAAATTTGCTAATTTCAAGTGAGAAGCTAATGGAATTTGACCCGCAAAATATGCCGAAACACGTTGCGATTATTATGGATGGCAATGGAAGATGGGCTAAACAAAAAGGAAAATTGCGAGCTTTTGGTCACCAAAATGGGGTGAAAGCGGTGCGTTCTGCTGTTAGTTTTGCGGCAAAACACGGTATTGAAGTGCTGACCCTTTATGCCTTTAGCAGTGAAAACTGGAATCGACCAAAAGCTGAAGTGTCAGCATTGATGACGCTATTTATGAAAGCCCTTGATTCTGAAGTAAAAAAATTACACAAAAACAATATTCGACTAAGAGTGATTGGTGATAAATCCGCCTTTAGTGAAGCGTTGCAAAAACGTATTGCTGAATCGGAAAAATTAACTGAAAACAATACAGGCTTAATTTTAAATATTGCCGCCAATTACGGAAGCCTTTGGGATATTACCCAAGCAGCACAGAGGATGGCAGTTAAAGTGAAATTAGGCGAAATTGCAGTTACTGATATTACGCCAGAACGTTTACAAGCGGAGTTAGTAACAGAAGATCAGCCGCAAGTTGATTTATTGATTCGCACCAGCGGCGAACAGCGGATTAGCAATTTCTTGCTATGGCAAATTGCCTATGCAGAACTTTATTTCACCCCAGTGCTATGGCCTGATTTTAACGATAAAACATTTAGCGAGGCAATCTGTACTTTTCAACAGCGTGATCGCCGTTTTGGTGGTTGCTAACTTAAGGAATTTTTATGCTTAAAGAACGTGTGTTTTCTGCGATGGTAATGCTTATTGCTGTTCTGGCGGCTATTTTTTGGCTTTCACCTTTGCCATTAACGCTTGCACTAGCGGCAATTGTTACCGCAGGTATGTGGGAATGGGCGCAATTTGTGGGCTTTAAAACCGCACTAGCAAGAGCAGTGGTGGCGATTGTTTCAGCAATGTTATTTATTTTGCTGATTATGGCAAACACTGACTATATCAATGCCGCTAAATTTTTAACCGATAGTACTACGCCATTACTTTTTATCGGCTGTGTGTGGTGGGGGTTAGCATTGGGCTTGGTAGTGACTTATCCTAATTCAGCTGCATTATGGCAGAAATCTGTAGTCGCTAAATTTAGCTTTGGATTTGCTACCTTGATTCCATTCTTTGTTGGTTTGTTGGCGTTACGCTTTAATAATTATCGTATTGATGAATATCAAGGTACTTACTTACTGCTTTATGTCTGCTTGTTAGTTTGGGGCGCAGATTCTGGTGCTTATTTCTTTGGACGAGCTTTGGGTAAACATAAATTAGCTCCAAAAGTCTCCCCTGGGAAATCGTGGGAAGGTGCGTTAGGTGGTGTATTAACTTCGGGCATTATCGCCGTTTTATTCTTACAGTTAGCTCCAGCAAACATGTTTGGGCGTGAGCTTGCCACTACGCCCTTTATTGTGCTTTCAGTGATGACTGTCGCGGTTTCCATTTTAGGGGATTTAGCGGAAAGTATGTTTAAACGCCAAGCAGGAATTAAGGATAGTAGCAATTTAATTCCAGGACACGGTGGGGTTTTAGATCGAATTGACAGCTTAACGGCGGCAATTCCCGTATTTGCAACAGGTTTTTTCTTTGCCCTTTAATTGGTAAATTTTTAATAAATGATGACCGCTATTTTTGCCTTTTTCGTTTTAATTTGCGTATTGGTGTTTGTACATGAATATGGACACTTTTGGGCAGCTCGTCGCTGCGGTGTGAAGGTAATTCGTTTTTCGATCGGCTTTGGTAAAGTATTGTTCCGTAAAACGGATAAACAGGGGACCGAATTTGCTTTTTCGTTGATTCCACTTGGTGGCTACGTGCAAATGTACAACAAGGAAGCAGAATTTGAGGGTAAGCCTGAAGAAGCCTTAGATAATAAGACGATTTTGCAACGTGCTTTTATTATTTTGGCAGGACCAGTGGCGAATTTCTTGTTTGCTATTGTGGCTTATTGGTTCGTTTTTGTAAGCGGTATGCCAAGTTTGAAGCCTGTAGTGGGTGAGGTTATACCAGATTCCATTGTAGCGAGTGCCAAATTACCTGTAGAATTTGAGTTCAAAAAAATCGCAGGGCAAGAGGTACGAGATTGGGAAGAGGTTTCTCTGTCGCTAGTTGGGAATGTGGGTAGACAAAACGTGCTGGTAGAAGGCGTTATTGTTGGAAGTGATTCTCCACAGCATTTTAGCCTTGATTTGAGCCGATGGAATGTGGATGGCACGAAAGAAAACCCTTTACTCGCTTTAGGGATTCGTCCGAAAAGTTCGCTGGTGAAGCCTGAAATTGCAAAAGTTTTGGAAAATTCACCCGCTTACATTGCTGAGGTGCGGGCACAAGATAAAATTCTGAGCATTGATGGTAAGCCTTTTGATTGGCTTTACTTGACTTCTCAAGTGAAAGAAGGACGTAGCATTGAGCTTGTGGTTGAGCGTAATGGTGAACAGAAGCGCTTTGTTTTAACACCAGAGAAAAAAGAGAATCGCTTCATCATCGGGCTTGTGCCAAGTTATGAACCCTTAGCAGATAAATATCGAACAGTCTTACAGTATGATCCTGTTACCGCAATTTGGAAAGCTATCGAAAAAGTGGCTTCACTGTGTCAAACCATTTTGCAATTCCTTGGGAATTTAATCACTGGTGATTTGTCTGTTAAAAACATGGGCGGACCGATTTCGATGGCGAAAGGAGCAGCGGCAAGTCTTGATATTAGCCTTATTTATTATGTCAGTTTTATGGCGTTGATTAGTGTCAATCTTGGCGTAATGAACCTTTTCCCGATATTGCCACTTGATGGTGGACAATTGATAGTGCTTGGTGTAGAGGCCTTAAAAGATAGAAACTGGGCAGAACAAATACGTCAATATTTCCAAACAATTGGAATGTGGTTTGTATTAGGCTTAATGGCATTTGCTTTTATAAATGACATTATCCATTTTTAATTTTCAACAAGCGGTTAAATTCGCTAAATTTTTTGCAAAACATTCATAGGATTATTTTCAATGAAAAAATTATTGCTTTCTTCACTTTTATTAGCCAATGGCGTAGTAGTTGCAGCACCGTTTGTGGTGAAAGATATTCGAGTAGATGGTGTTCAACCTGAAACAGGTGCAGCGATTATCTCATCATTACCTGTTAAAGTTGGACAAACGGCAACAGACAGTGATGTGGCTAATGTTGTAAGAAGTCTTTTTACTCAAAACCGTTATCAAGATGTGCGAGCTACTCGTGAAGGAAATACGTTAGTGATTAAAGTTGCCGAACGACCGTTAATCAATAGTATAGATATTGAAGGAAACTCGGCAATTCCTAAAGATGCATTAGAAAAAAACTTAACAGCAAATTTAATCAGTAAAGGCGAAATGTTTGATGCTGCCAAATTAGAGTCGTTTAAACAGGGGCTGGTTGAACACTACCATAGTGTTGGTCGCTATAATGCGAAGGTAGACACCGAAGTCACTCAAGCAGCGACTGGTGGTCTCAATGTTAAATTGAAGATTGAAGAAGGTGATGTTTCTTATGTGAAAAACATTGTTTTCCAAGGTAATCAAGCCATTAGTTCAAAAGAACTAATCAAACAACTAGAGATTCAACCAGATGTATCTTGGTGGAATATTTTTGAGAGCAGCAAATTCGAAGCACAGGCATATAACAAAGATTTAGATATTATTCGTGATTATTATATGGATCGTGGTTATGCTAAATTTGCTTTAGTAGATACGGATGTTAAGTTTTCTGAAGATAAGAAAAATGTCGATTTGACTTATAATGTATCTGAAGGGAAGCAATACAAAGTAAGTGATGTTCGTATTATTGGTAATACTGCACACTTAGGTTCGGAACTTAATGGTTTATTAAAAGGTTATAGAACAGGTGAGTTGTTCCGTAAAAAAGAACTTCTTCAATTAGAAGAAAGTATTAAACAAAAATTAGGTGAAAATGGTTTTGGAGCGGCGAAAGTTGATCTTTATCCTAAATTTAATGAAGAAGACAAAACGGTTCAAATCAACTTTGTGGTAGACGCAGGAAAACGCATATATGTACGTAAGATCCGCTTTGAGGGCAATGACGTAACTGCTGACTCAACACTCAGACGAGAGATGCGTCAGCAAGAAGGTTCATGGTTATCAACTTCTGCAGCATCGACGGGAAAAGAGCGTCTAGAACGTACAGGCTTCTATGAAAGCGTGGATATGTCTATGCCGAATGTGCCAAATACGGATGACCAAGTTGATTTAGTCTATAAAATTAAAGAGCGTAATACAGGTTCAATTAACTTTGGTATTGGTTATGGTACTGAAAGTGGTATCAGTTACCAAGCTGGGATTAAACAAGATAACTTCTTAGGAATGGGTTCAACCATTAGCTTAAATGGTTCACGTAATAATTATGGTACAAGTGTGAATTTAGGTTATACCGAGCCGTATTTTACTAAAGACGGAGTAAGCCTCGGTGGTAACGTATTCTATGAAGATTACGATAACTCAGATAGCGATACTGCTTCAAAATATAAACGTCGCACTTATGGAGTGAATGGGACACTAGGTTTCCCTGTAAATGAAAATAACTCATATTATTTGGGTTTAGGCTATACACACGACACCTTAAAAGGTGTACAACGTGAGTTTACCCGTGAAAAATATGTAAAATCAATGAATTTTGCTCTTAACAATAGTGACACTCGTTACTATGGTAGGATGAAAGCAGATGACTTTGATTTCTCTTTTGGTTGGAATTATAACAGCTTGAATCGAGGTTATTTCCCAACGCAAGGCACGGTTGCAAGTCTTGGAGGTAAAGTCACTATCCCTGGCTCAGACAATAAATACTACCGTTTAAATGCTGATTTCCGCAACTATTTCCCTCTAAATCGTGAACATAAATGGGTTATTTCAACCAAAGCTGGCTTAACTTATGTAAATGGCTTTGGTGGTAAAGAAGTACCATTCTATCAACGTTTAACCGCTGGTGGTATTGGTACACTACGTGGTTTCTCTTACGGTGCAGTTGGTCCTAAAGCAATTTATGCTAATGACAAAGGGGCATTTACACAGCTAAGTAATGATGTTGTTGGGGGGGACGCAATGGCATTAACAAGTTTAGAGCTAATTACACCAACTCCATTTGTTTCCGATAAATATCAGCACAATGTTCGCACCTCTTTATTTGTGGATGCGGCGAGTGTTTGGGATACTAAATGGAAAAAAGCAGATTATCCAAAACTTCCAGATTTTGGTAGCTATAAACGAATTCGTGCTTCTGCTGGTGTTGCATTCCAGTGGATGTCACCAATCGGACCATTATCGTTCTCTTACGCTAAACCAATTAAAAAATATGAAGGTGATGAAATCGAACAATTCCAATTTAACATTGGTAGTTCGTTCTAATATAGCCTTGATGTACAATATATAAAAAGTAAGGTGGGCTTCAGCCCATCTATTCCCGATATAATGATAGGCTGAAGTCTATCCAATGAGGAGTTAGAATGAAAAAATCATTTAAAGTAGCAGCACTTTCAGCAACATTAGCAACAGCAGGTGTAGTACAAGCAGCAGATACAATCGGCTTTGCGGATCCAAACTTCATTATGCAGAATCATCCTGTGTTAATTGATGCCTCAATGAAATTTGATAAATTTATGAAGGACAATGAAAGTAAATTTGCTGACGAAGAAAAAAAATTAGCTGCAGATAACAAGGCATTAACAGATGAAAGAAGCCAGTTAAATGCAGACGGTCAGAAATTGCAAAAAGAGCAATCTGGCATTGATGCAGCTATTAAGAAAAAAGTTGCACAGCTTGAAAAAGATGCTCCTCGTTTACGTGCAAGAGAAATTCAAGCTCGTCAAAGTGCGATTGAAAAAGAGGCTAAAGCATTTCAAAGTAAAGTAGATGCTTTCCAAAAACGTGAAGCAGATTTTACTAAGAAAGCGCAAGAGTTCCAAAAACGTGCCGATGCTTTCCAACAAAAAATTGAAGCTGCTAATAAAGAAATGGGGGGCGTAAGTCCTCAAGAAGCACAAAAAGCAGCAGTAGATGAGGTGAATGCAACGATTAAAGAAGTCGCAAAACAAAAAGGCTATACTTTAATTCTACAACCGCAAATCGCTCTTTATGCCGAAGATGAGAGCAAAGATATTACTGAAGTAGTATTAGAAGCGATTAAAGCTAAACACCCTGAAATTAAATTACCTGAAGCGCCAAAAGCTGAAGAGAAAAAAGTAGAAGATAAAGCTGCTGAAGCTTCAAAAGCAGAAGAAGCTAAACCAGAAGAAGCGAAAAAATAATGACAAATTTCCGTTTAATTGAATTAGCGGAGCATATCGGCGGTACCTTGCGAGGTAACGCCGATTTGGCTATTCATAGCATTGCTGCTTTGGATAAAGCCCAAGCTTCCCAAATCACTTTTATTTCAAATGCAAAATTCCGTGAAAATTTAACCGCTTGTAAGGCGGGGGCGATCATTGTTTCCGAAGCGGATGTGGAATTTTGCCGTGAAGATCAGAATTTAATTATCGTAGCAAATCCCTATGTTGCTTATGCGTTATTGGCACAATATATGGATTCAACCCCCAAAGCCGCCATGCAAATTCACCCAACTGCGGTAATTTCTCCAGAAGCTAAGTTAGGCAATAATGTTTCGGTGGGCGCAAATGCTGTTATCGAAAGCGGTGTAGAATTAGGCGATGATGTTGTGATTGGCGCAGGTTGCTTTGTGGGTAAAAACAGCAAAGTCGGTGCAAGAACCCAACTTTGGGCGAATGTAGCGATTTACCATAATGTACAAATTGGTTCAGATTGTTTAATTCAATCTTCAGCAGTGATTGGTTCCGACGGTTTTGGTTATGCCAATGACAAAGGTCAATGGATTAAAATTCCACAAACGGGAGGCGTAATTATTGGCAATCGTGTGGAAATTGGAGCTTGTACCTGTATTGACCGAGGTGCATTAGACCCGACGGTAATTGAAGACAATGTGATTATTGATAACCTTTGCCAAATTGCTCACAATGTACATATTGGTTTTGGTACAGCCGTAGCGGGTGGCGTGATTATGGCAGGAAGCCTTAAAGTAGGACGTTTTTGCCAAATTGGTGGTGCAAGTGTAATCAATGGCCATATGGAAATTTGTGATGGCGCTATCATTACAGGTATGGGTATGGTAATGCGACCAATCACGAAAAAAGGGGTTTATTCGTCAGGTATTCCGTTACAAACGAACAAAGAGTGGCGCAAAACGGCGACATTGACAATGAATATTGATAAAATCAACGAACGTTTAAAAGCAGTTGAAAAGAAATTAGCGTAGAATTCGAAAAAAGAGGTCTTAGCAAATGACAACAGAAAATCAAACATCAAAAGTAATTGAAGCAAAAGAAATTATGACATTACTTCCACACCGTTATCCATTTTTATTAGTTGATCGTGTGGTAGATTTTGAAGAAGGTAAATGGTTGCGAGCAATTAAAAATATCAGCGTGAACGAACCTTGCTTTACAGGGCATTTCCCTGCGGAACCTATTTTACCAGGTGTGTTAATTTTAGAAGCCTTAGCACAATCAATGGGGATTTTGGCGTTCAAAACCCACGAATTACAAGGTAGTGAATTATTCTATTTTGCTGGTATTGATGATGCCCGTTTCAAACGTCCTGTACTACCTGGTGACCAAATGGAACTCTATGTTGAAGTATTAAAAGTGCGTCGTGGATTAACTTCATTTACCGGTGTGGCAAAAGTAAATGGCGAAATTGCTTGTGAAGCAAAATTGATGTGTGCAAGAAAATAGGCTTGCTTAAACCCAAAAATAAGGGGAAATATTATGCGTTTAATTGATTCAACAGCAATTATTCATCCAACTGCCATTATTGAAGAAGGGGCAGAAATCGGGGCGAAAGTAGAAGTTGGTGCTTTTACCACCATTGGTAAAGATGTAAAAATCGGTGCGAGAACTAAAGTTCATAGCCACGTAGTGATTAACGGTATTACTGAAATTGGCGAAGATAACCAAATTTACCAATTTGCGAGCGTTGGTGAAGTAAACCAAGATTTAAAATATCAAGGTGAACCAACCAAAACTATTATCGGCAATCGCAACCGTATTCGTGAGAGCGTGACCATTCATCGCGGTACGGTACAAGGCGGTGGAGTTACTAAGATTGGTGATGATAATCTTCTGATGATCAATAGCCATATTGCGCACGATTGTACGATTGGAAACCGTTGTATCATTGCCAATAACGGCACCCTTGCTGGCCACGTCACATTAGACGACTTCGTGATTGTAGGCGGTTCATCGGCGATTCACCAATTCTCTGTAATTGGCGCACACGTAATGCTTGGCGGTGGCTCAATGGTTAGTCAAGATGTCCCGCCTTACGTAATGGCACAGGGCAACCACGCCCGCCCATTTGGGATTAACTTTGAGGGCTTAAAACGTCGAGGTTTTGATAAACCCGCAATTCACGCTATTCGTGCGGTCTATAAGCTGATTTACTCAAGTGGCAAAACGGTGGAAGAAATCCAGCCCGAATTAGAAGAGATGGCACAAACTGAACCGACAGTTGCTGTCTTTGTTGATTTCTTCAAACGTTCAACTCGTGGCATTATTCGCTAGGTTTTGCGAGCAAAAAATCAAAAAGCCGTATCAACTAAAATTGATACGGCTTTGTTTTGCAAAAAATTAGACAGAAATGACCGCTTGTTCGGCGAGTTCTCGGGCAAGTTTATCAATATGTAACACATCTGCTACTTCACGCACTTGCACAGGAGCAATATTTTCTACTATGGAACGATTTACTGCCACAATATCAGTAAAGCGAATGCGTTCATTTAAAAAGGCTTCAACCGCCACTTCATTTGCTGCATTCATTGCGGTGGTCGCATATTGTCCTTCGGCAAAGGCATCAATGGCCAATTTTAGATTTGGATAACGAGCAAAATCGGGCTCCATAAAAGTCAGTTCTTTCAGTTGGAAGAAATTTAATGGTGGCACACCTGCAACCACTCGGTTTGGATACGCCATCGTATGCGCAATCGGCGTACGCATATCAGGATTGCCCATCTGTGCAATTACCGAGCCATCTACATAGCGCACCATAGAATGAATAATTGATTGCGGGTGAATAATAATTTCCATCTCATCAGCACTGGCGTTAAACAACCAGCGAGCCTCGATATATTCCAAGCCTTTGTTCATCATAGTGGCGGAATCTACCGAGATTTTTTTCCCCATCGACCAATTTGGGTGCGCAACGGCTTGGGTAGGCGTAATTGTGCTAAATTCGTCTAATGCTTTAGTACGGAATGGGCCACCCGAACCCGTCAAAATAATTTTACTCACGCCAAGTTCCGCAAGCGGGCAAAATCCCACTTTTTTTTGCGCTTCAGGCGGAAGCGATTGGAAAATCGCATTATGTTCGCTATCGACAGGCAAAATTTTCGCCTCCGATTTTTTGGCTTCATCAATAAATAATTGCCCGCAAGTTACCAGGGATTCTTTATTAGCGAGCAACACTGTTTTACCTGCTTTTACTGCCGCAAGTGTAGGCAATAAACCCGCAGCTCCAACGATAGCAGCCATCACTTGATCTACTTCAGGGTGAGCCGAAAGTTCGCAAATCGCTTGTTGTCCGTTTAATACTTCGGTTTTAATTCCTTGATTTTTCAAAATATTGCCTAATTCACTGGCTGCTTGGGCATCGTCCATCGCTGCATATGGCGGCTGGAACTGCTGACATTGCTGCGTCATCAGAGCCACGTTTTTTCCACCGACCAGCGCGAAAACCTGATATTCAGTTGGATTATGTTCTACGACTGATAAGGTACTTTTCCCAATTGAGCCTGTTGAGCCTAAAATCACGAGTTTTTTCATATTAAATCCTCTTAAAATTTGCCGTATTGTAGCAGAGGCAAGGTCAAAATTCACTTAACGAATAAGGCAGATTAAATTACAATGCAATGGTTTAAAAAATAGGGAATTTTGTAGGGGCGTACTACGTACGCCCTTTTGATTATAATTTATTTTTGATGTCAAAGGCGTACGCAGTACGCTCCTACAAATGCTATACAATTATACGTTCAACGAGAAAACTTATGCTAAGTTACCGACACAGTTTCCACGCAGGAAATCACGCCGATGTGGTGAAACACATCGTGGAATTATTGATTTTGCAAGCTCTCAAACAAAAAGAGAAGGGCTTTTTATATTTGGACACTCACTCAGGCGTAGGACGTTATAGCTTATTAAGTGCCGAAGCAGAAAAAACGGGTGAGTATTTAGAAGGCGTGGCACGCTTTTGGGAACGTACTGATTTACCTGAAGAAGTGGCGTTTTACATCAATGAGCTAAAAAAAATCAACCGTGGCGATAAGCTCAAATTTTACGCAGGTTCGCCACTATTAGCGGTAAATCAGCTACGTGAACAAGACCGAGCGATTTTAACCGAATTGCATCCGAACGATTTCCCACTGTTGCGCCAAGAATTTGCCAAAGCGAAAAATGTGCAAACTAAACGAGAAAATGGCTTTCAGCAACTTAAAGCAGCATTGCCACCGAAAGAACGTCGAGGCTTTGTTCTAATCGATCCGCCGTATGAAATGAAAGAAGATTATGAATTAGTAGTTAAAGCAATTGAAGATGGCTACAAACGGTTTGCCACAGGCGTGTATGCGATTTGGTATCCAGTGGTGCTTCGTCAGCACACTAAACGTATTGTGCGCGGTTTACAAGAAACGGGCATTCGCAAAATTCTACAAATTGAGCTAGCGGTTCGCCCCGATTCCGATCAACGAGGAATGACCGCTAGTGGAATGATTGTAATCAACCCGCCTTGGCAGCTAGAAGGGCAGATGAAGAAAATTTTGCCCTATTTGACCGAAGTGCTAGTACCAGAAGGTACAGGTTCTTGGGTGGTGGAATGGATTACCCCTGAATAGTTTGACTTCTAAAAAAATTTGCAAATTTGGGAAGAAAAACGACCGCTTGCCGTTTCTTAATCCACCCGTTTTTTCATTTCGCTTTGAATGCAGGCGATAATGTCTGTCGGCAGCACGACATGGCGGGTTTCGGCAAGCTGTTCGGCGATGAAACTGTGCAGATAAACCGCCGTGCAGATGGCGTTTTGGTAGTGATGCGGAAATTGGGCGACCAAGCCCGCAATCATACCCGCAAGAGTATCGCCCATACCGCCCGTTGCCATGGCAGGCGTGCCGACGTCGATTCGGCGTGGTTCACGGGTGAGAAAATAGAGCTCGGTACCGTGTTTTTTCAGCACCACGTGCAGCTGAAGCCGCTCAGCTTGAGCGAGATTGTCAGCTTCGGTTTGTTGTTCGATCGGCAAGCCCGACAGCCGTTGCCATTCTTGCTGATGAGGCGTGACCAATGTCACGCTTTGGGGCATTTGGAGCGCACGCGCAAAGAGCGTGATGGCATCGCCGTCTAAAATCAGTTTCTGCTGAGGGAGGAGATTTGAGAGCACGGTATTCAGCAAGCGCTCGGAAAACGGGCTCAGCCCCATACCGCACCCCATCAACACCACGTCTGCCTGTCGGAGTTTTTCCAAAAGTTGGTCGTCCTTCGACCAATCCAAATACATCGCTTCGGGCAAATGACAATGCAGCGCCGTATGGTTAGTTTTATCAGTCGCCACTGTCGTCAGCCCTGCCCCCGAGCAGACCGCCGCTTTCGCCGCCATGATAATCGCGCCGCCCATATTTTCATTACCGCCGATAAGCAACAGGCGCCCGTAATCACCTTTATGCGACTGAGCTGTGCGCGGCGGAAGACAATGGGTAATTTGTCGGAGCGTGAGCGTTTTCATGAAATTCTCCTATCATCAGTATCAGCGGTTGGCGAGGAGCACCGCCCGTTTCGGAGCTGGATAGCCCTCAATAGTTTTGGAATGATCATTCGGATCTAAAAAATCGACCAAACTTTCATTTTCCAACCAATCAGTTTTGCGCTGTTCTTCCAAAGTGGTTGGCGCCTGATCAACACAGCGCGTATTGCTAAATCCCACTTTTTCCAACCAGTTAATCAAACAAGGTACCGACGGAATAAAATAGACATTTTTCATCTTCGCATAGCGATCGGCTGGTACAAGGCAGCTGTTCACATCACCATCAATGACTAATGTTTCCAACACCAATTCACCGCCTTTGACTAATTGAGCTTTAAGTTGCGAAAGGTGATCGAGCGGCGATTTGCGGTGATAGAGTACACCCATTGAAAAGACCGTATCGAAAGCGCCGAGCGGTTGCATTTGTTCAATGCCAAGCGGAATCAGATTAGCTCGGCGGTCATTGCCAAGTAATTTCCGCACCACTTCGAATTGACAAAGAAACAGCTCAGTTGGATCGATTCCCACTACCATTTTAGCCCCTTCGCCGACCATACGCCACATATGGTAGCCACTGCCGCAGCCAACATCTAAGATGGTTCGGTCTTTAAGCGGAGCCAAGTGTGGCAGCACCCGCTCCCATTTAAAATCGGAACGCCATTCGGTGTCGATATGAATGCCGTGTAAGTGATACGGACCTTTTCGCCACGGCATCAGTTGCTTTAAATGATGAGTGAGCTGCTTAGTTTCGCCTTCCGAAAGCGGGGAAGTTGGAATGGATTCGACTTTATCTTTCAAGTTGATACAAGCGGTTGAATTTGGCAGAAAATCTACAATTTTTGCCCATTTGATATAATCGCCGTGCGTGGTTTTTTCCCATTGTTTCAATTGGAGTGGAAGTGTTTCCAACCACGCCGCAAGGCTAGTGGTAGCAATTTGTTGATAAAAAGGACGGAAGTCGATCATATAAAAGTAAGCGTAAAAAAAGAATGTGGCATTTTAAGCAAAATTTGCAAAAAAATCTAAAAATTTGACCGCTTGATGTAAGCTGTAAAGTCTTCAAACCTACTGATAGTTATTTCAAACAATAGCAGTCACCGTAGTGGAAAATATACTTTTTCGCTTCCATAAACAGGAGAGAGAAAAGGTAACTAGAACAGGAAGGTTCGTTCAATAAATAATCAATTGAATTCAAAAATGTGAACGCAAACCTTTGCTATTTTCTTAGCTAGATACAAATAAAAAAAGAAAATTTAAAATAACGCCAATTTATTTTCATATTGATTTTGAGGAGATAGCAATGAATTATGTTGAAATTTTAGGTTATATAGCAATGATTTTGGTCGCTTGCTCTTTTGTATTAAAAGATGTAGTTAAACTGCGTTTGGTCAATTCATTAGGCTGTGCCTGCTTTGTCGTTTACGGTTTATTGATTAGCTCTTTCCCGGTAACGGGATTAAACGCTTTGGTTGTTTGCATTAACCTTTACTATATATTTAAAGATACTAAGTCCGATACGCCTAAAACTCACTAACTGATTCAAAAGGGCTGTTTAATATTCAGCCCTCTGAGAAGAATTTGTAATAAACTCCGATTTAAAACCCTAGACATTATCCGACAATCGGATTCAGTTTCGCGACTTGCAATTTACGGTAGGCATTCAGTAGTTTCTGATGGGCTGCCATATTTTCAAGCCTTTCATCCGAAGCGGTTAAGCCGTTAAACGGATTGCCACCTTGTACAGCATTCCAGGCGGCTTTAACGGCTTCTACGCCGTACATTTTTTCAAATACTGAACGGTATTGCGCTGGTTCGCGGTTTTTATCTAAGAACAATTCGATGGTTTGGATTAAGCAACGGTAGTAATTATTGCGTTCTGCTGAGAATACGGATGCGTTCATATTTGCCGCCCAGTTCGCCCAATCTAAAGCTTGCTCTAAGTTACCTAACGCCAAATGGAGCATTGATTTTAGCTCGCCGATACGCAAGGTTTGCATTGCTGAACCTTTCTCCGCCACAATGCCAATAAACTCACGCACACGGGTTAAATCATCAATACCTTGCTCGTCTAGCTCGTCGAGCAATTCTTGGTAAGTTTCTGCATCGTGGTGGAAATGGGGCAGATCTAACAAGATTTCACGCCAATCCATACCCATATTGTTGTTAGCGTAAATCAAGTCATCGCTTGGGTAAATATTCGACATTCCTGGGGCGAGAATACGGCAAGCGTACACGCCCAAATGTTCGTAATCCATAATATAAACAGGCTGCTCGTGACGATTAAAGATTGCCATTAGGTTGTTAAATTCTTGCTCGGTCGTGCCTGAGAAATCCCAATGTACAAAATCGTAGTCTGCTGTTTTTTGGAAAAGATCCCACGAAATCAGACCGCTTGAATCGATGAAGTGGGTTTCCAAATTAGCGTGATCGGCAATATCTTCATTGTTAAAAGAAGGCGGAGCAAATACGTCTAAATCTTTCAGGCTACGCCCTTGTAATAGTTCGGTTACGGTACGTTCAAATGCCACTTGGAAATTTGGGTGTGCGCCGAATGATGCGAAACAAGTGCCGTTTTGTGGATTGAGCAAGATCACGCAAATCACAGGAAACTCGCCACCGAGTGAGGCGTCGTAGCATAAAATCGGGAAGCCTTCTTGCTCCAATTTTTCAATGGAAGCTTTAATCGTTGGATAGCCGTCGATCACCGCTGGCGGAATTTCAGGTAAGCTGATGGCTTCGGTAATGATACGGTTTTTCACAAAACGCTCAAATACTTCTGACAAGCCTTGCACACGGGCTTCGTTTTTGGTGTTGCCTGCCGACATTCCGTTTGAGACAAACAAGTTACCAATAATGCTTTGTGGAATGTAAACGGTTTTTTGATCTGCTTGGCGAACGTATGGCAAGCAGACGATCCCACGATCATAATTGCCTGATTGTAAATCGACCAATAATTCAGGGGTAAGCTCGCCATTCGGATCGAAGTATTCCCATAAAAAATCGTCCATCATTTCCGCAGGTGGCAAGGCTTCATCTTCAATCGGAAACCATTTTTCGCTTGGATAATGCACAAAATCACTATTGGCAATTTCTTGCCCTAAATAGAAATCCGCCCAGAAATAGTTGGTGGAAAGACGCTCAAAATACTCGCCCAACGCTGAAGCCAATGCCGCTTTACGGCTCGCCCCTTTACCGTTGGAAAAACATTGCGGGCAGTCTGCATCACGAATATGTACCGACCAGACATTTGGCACAGGATTGAGCCAACTTGCTTCTTCAATATTAAAACCAAGTTGCTTGAGTTTACGTTGGAAGGTCTCGATACTGACTTCAAGAGCGGCATCTTTACCCGTGATAAAAGTTTGTTCTGACATTGTTTAGCCTTATAAGCGATTAAAAATTGGCGTATTTTAGCAAAGTTTTACCAAAAAATAACCGCTTGTTTGCTATGAGGCAAAAATGAATTTAGTTATAAGATATGATTTTTGCTTATAGCTTTATGTTAAAAATAGGTTGAATGAGCCAATGGAATTTTATTAGTATGTGGAACTCAAATTTGACTAGATAAAAGGAAACGCAATTTATGGCTCAATTTCAAATTCACACTATCGACACCGCGCCAGAAGCGGCTAAAGAAGCCTTAACGGCGGTAAAAAATGCCAATGGTTTTATCCCTAATTTAATCGGCGTTTTAGCCAATGCGCCAACGGCGTTAGAAACTTATCGCACCGTGGGTGGCATCAATGGGCGTAACAGCTTAACGCCATTAGAGCGTGAAGTGGTACAAATTACCGCTGCGGTGGTAAATGGTTGTGGTTTCTGCGTAGCGGGACATACAAAAATTTCGTTAAAAGCATTGAATGCGCCGAAAGAAATTGTTGATCAAATTCGTGCTACTGCGCGCATTTCAGATCCGAAATTAGATACTTTGGCACGTTTTACTTTAGCGGTAATGTTGCAAAAAGCCAAATTAACCGAAGCGCAATTACAGGAATTTTTCAACGCAGGTTATAACCAACAAAATGCGATTGATGTGATTCTCGGCGTGAGCTTAGCGACATTATGTAACTATGTGAACAACATTGCAGAAACCCCAATTAACCCAGAATTGCAAGATTTTGCGTAAATTTGACCGCTTGTAGTGAGAGCCCTGAATGTAAAAACATTCGGGGCTTTTTCTTTATACCGTAAAATGGAGTAGAATAACCCCAATTTTATTTTATGAGATGATGATATGAAACCCGCAACCGCCACGATCAACCAACAAGCCCTTCGACATAATATTCAACTTATCAAATCTTTTGCCCCTCAACAGAAACTGCTTGCAATGATTAAAGCCAATGCTTACGGACAGGGGCTATTACCTGCGGCGGATGCTTTGAAAGATTTAGTCGATGGCTTTGGTGTGGCAAGGTTGCGAGAAGCGTTAGAAATTCAAGAAACGGGTTATACAGGTAAAATTCTGTTGGTAGAAGGTTTTTTTGATCGCGAAGAGCTATTGAAAACCCTTTCTCGCCGCTTTGATACCGTGATTCATTGCATTGAACAGCTGGAATTGTTGGAACAAGTGGCTAAAGAGTGGACTGCAGAGCAACAAAAAGGCTTTTGGAAACGCAAGGCAAAGATTTATTTCCCGCTCAATGTGTGGCTTAAAATTGACAGCGGTATGCATCGTCTAGGCGTGCACCCTGAACAAGTAGATATGTTTTATGAGCGTTTAAAAGCTTGTCCGTTGGTGGACTGTATTAGCTTTGTCAGCCATTTTAGCCGTGCCGATGAACTTGATTGTGGCTACACAGAAAAACAAATCGCCATTTTTGAAGCAGCAACGGCAAAATATGCGGATCACGCTCGCAGTATTTCAGCGTCTAGTGGGATTCTTTATTGGAAACAAGCGCATTATGATTGGGTGCGCCCTGGTATTATTATGCACGGTATTTCACCTCATTATGAGCCGATCACGCATTTAGGTTTTAAACCTGTGATGACCCTTTCTTCTTCGTTGATTGCAGTACGAACCCATAAAGCAGGCGAGCCAGTGGGCTACGGCGGGGCTTGGATAAGCCCGAAAGAGACTAAATTGGGCGTGATTGCGATGGGGTATGGCGATGGTTATCCACGTAATGCGCCCGAAGGCACGCCTGTGTTGGTGAATGGGCGTATTGTGCCAATTGTGGGGCGTGTTTCGATGGATATGCTAACCGTCGATCTTGGTGCCGATAGCCAAGACAAAGTGGGTGATAAAGTGATTTTTTGGGGCGAAGATTTGTTGATTGAAGAGGTCGCTAAACATATTGGTGTGATTAGTTATGAACTCATTACCAAATTGACCCCACGGGTGATTTTTGAATATCAATAAATGTACAAGCGGTCGGAATTGGCAAAAAATTTACCAAATTCGACCGCTTGTTATCGACTAAGGCTTATCTTTTTATCTTATCATTTTTCATCGCTGCAAAAATCATTGCCAAAATTGGACCTGAAATATTGTGCCAAAAACTGAAAACGGCACTTGGTACGGCAACGACAGGGTTGGCTTTAAAATGTAAAGCAGCAAGCGCAGCACTCAAACCTGAATTTTGCATACCCACCTCAATAGCAATCGCTTTGCTATCGTACACAGGCAATTTTACAAAGCGAGCGATAACATAACCAATTAAATAGCCTAAGCCATTATGCAATACTACGATAGCAAAAATAAGCAAACCTGATTCAATAATACGATCACGACTTACTGCAACGACTGCCGTCACAATTAAAATAATGGCGACTACTGAAATCAACGGCATTATTTGGCTGAACTGATCGATCTTTTGTTTGAAGATAGAACGAATGACCACACCGACAAAAATAGGTAATAACACCATTTTTAACACAGACGTTAGCATTCCAGCGGCATCAATTTCTAACCATTGGCTGGCAAACAAGTAGAATACCGCAGGGGTTAAGAATGGCGCTAGCAAGGTTGAAACTGTGGTACAAGCAACTGAAAGAGCAGTATTGCCTCTAGCGAGATAAGTCATCACATTTGATGAGGTGCCACCAGGTGCGGAACCCACTAAAATTACACCAATAGCTAATTCAGCAGGTAAATTAAAGAGTTTAGCTAGTGCATAAGCGATACTTGGCATGACCAAAAATTGAGCGGCAACACCAATGAGAACCGCTTTCGGATTTTTCGTCACTTCAGCAAAATCTTTAAAAGTGAGCGTTAAGCCCATACCAAGCATCACGATCCCCAATAAGTAAGGAATCCAAGGAGTAAATATCTTAAATGTTTCAGGAAATCGTGCCGCAATAAACGCAGCTACCACCACCCAAATAGCAAAGGTTTTACTAATGAATTGGGTGAATTTTAGAAGAGCTTTCATATTGACCTCAAATGTAAAAACGAAGGTACGTAAAATACGCTAATTTTGTATAAAAGTGAATAGACAGATAATTTTTATGAGAGTAATATGAATGCTACATTTTAACCAAGCAAACTAACTAAAGGAAAATAATATGAAGCAATTAAAACTCTCTATTTTGGCGATTACTACCGCTTTAGCTCTTTCGGCTTGCACTACAAGTAATGAAATCAAGGGTGAGGCGCAGTTGCAGCAACAAGCCGTAATGGGCATTAATTGGATGCAAGAATCGGGCGAATATCAGGCTCTCGCCCATCAAGCGTTCAACACGGCAAAAGTAGCTTTTAATAACAGCAAAGCAGCGAAAGGCAAGAAAAAAGCCGTTGTGGTGGATTTAGATGAAACCATGGTGGATAACAGTGCTTATGCAGGTTGGCAAATCAAAAATAATCAACCATTTGAAGCTGAAAGTTGGACACGCTGGGTCGATGCTCGCCAAACCCTTGCTGTACCTGGAGCAGTAGAATTTAACAATTACGTAAATAGCCACAAAGGTACAGTGTTTTATGTGTCAAATCGTAAAGACAGCAATGAAAAAGCAGGCACGCTTGATAATATGAAAAAATTGGGCTTTACGGGTGTGAGTGAGCAAACATTGTATTTGAAAAAAGATAAATCAAATAAATCAGCTCGCTTTGCTGAAATTGAGAAACAAGGTTACGACATCGTGCTTTACATCGGCGATAACCTTAACGATTTCGGTGATGCGACTTACAAAAAAAGCAATGCCGAACGTCGTGAGTTCGTTAAAGCCAACAGAGAAAAATTTGGTAAAACCTTTATCGTATTGCCAAATCCAAACTATGGTGACTGGGAATCGGGTATGGCGAAAGATTATTATAAGGGCGATGCCCAAAGTCGTGTGAATATTCGTATGAATGCCATTCGTGCCTGGGACGGCAAATAATTTCTTCTGATGTACAAGCGGTCGAATTTGTCCTATTTTTTGCAAAATAGTGATAAAATCCGACCGCTTATTTATTTTAGGAACCGAACAAAATGACAATGCAAATTACTCTTTCACATAAGGCTGCCGCTGAAGGGTGGGGCAAAAAAGCAATTCTTTCGGCTAACAATGAAGGAATGATTATTCATTTACAAACTGATGAACTGACAACCATTCAACGTGCTGCGCGTAAAATTAAAAATCAAGGCATTACAGATGTAATCCTTGCAGGCGAAGGTTGGCATTTAGAACAATGTTGGGCATTTCAGCAAGGTTTTGTGAGTGTGAAAAATGCGGGTTCAGTACAATTTCCTGATTTAGGTGCTGAGCAGGCAGAATTTGAAGCTCGTCTAGAATGTTCAATTTTTACTCGTGAGCTGATCAATACGCCATCGGATATTTTAACTCCCGTTGCTTTAGCGGAAAAAGCGGTAGCTTTTTTGCAAGAACAAGCGGTCAAAAAAGGCTTAAAATCTGCAATTTCTTACCAAATCATTATAGGTGAAGATCTCAAAGCGCAAGGTTATCACGGTATTTGGACGGTCGGCAAAGGTTCGGCAAACCCTCCTGCGATGCTGCAATTAGATTTCAATCCAACAGGCAATGAAGCGGCACCTGTATTGGCAAGTTTAGTCGGCAAAGGTATTACTTTTGATACAGGTGGCTACAGCCTTAAGCCAAGCGATAGTATGAGCACGATGCGCACCGATATGGGCGGCGCTGCGTTGCTGACGGGGTCATTAGGTTTGGCAATTGCGCGTGGTTTGCAAAAACGTGTCAAACTTTTCCTGTGTTGCGCAGAAAATATGGTAAGCCACAATGCTTTTAAATTGGGCGATATTATTACTTATCGCAATGGTGTAACAGCAGAAGTGCTGAACACCGATGCGGAAGGTCGTTTGGTTCTTGCCGATGGCTTGATTGAGGCAAGCAAACAGAATGCGCAATTTATTTTAGATGCGGCAACGCTTACAGGGGCAGCTAAAGTAGCAGTCGGCAATGACTATCATTCTGTGCTTTCGATGGATAACGAATTAACTGAAAAGTTGTTTAAGTCTGCTAAAGCAGAAAATGAGCCGTTTTGGCGTTTACCCTTTGAGGAACTCCATCGCAGCCAAATTTCTTCCAATTTTGCCGATATTGCCAACATTGGCTCTGTGCCTGTGGGGGCTGGGGCAAGTACAGCGGCAGCATTTTTATCCTATTTCGTGGATAACTATCAACAAAATTGGCTACATATAGATGCTTCGGCAACCTTCCGTAAAACACCGTCGGATTTGTGGGCGGCAGGGGCGACGGGGTTAGGCGTGCGTACCATCGCAAATTTATTACTGACAAAATAATATGGCAAAATCAAATTATATTACTCGCAAGGGCTGGCAAGTCCTCGATCAAGAACTCAAATTTTTATGGAAAGATGAACGTCCAAAAGTCACCCAGGCGGTTTCCGAAGCGGCTGCGATGGGCGATCGCTCTGAAAATGCCGAATATATTTACGGCAAACGGCGCTTGCGTGAAATTGATCGTCGAGTGCGTTTTCTTTCCAAGCGTTTAGAAGTGCTACAAATCGTCGATTATCATCCAAAGCAAGAGGGCAAAGTCTTTTTCGGCGCATGGGTTGAGTTGGAAAACGAGGACGGTGTCATTGCAAATTATCGCATTGTCGGTTGTGATGAGTTCGACCCTGCCCAAAATTGGATTTCAATTGACTCACCCGTTGCTCGAGCCTTGATTGGTAAACAAGCGGACGATGAGATTATGGTTGAGACACCAAACGGTAAGGTGATGTGGTTTATCAATCGAATTTGGTATGAGAAGGATTCTTTGTACTAAATGATATTGCCTTGTTTTCGTAGGGCAGGTTTTATATTTGCCCGCAAAAATTAAAATGTTCGGACGGGAATAAATCCCGTCCCTACGAAATCATTAAACAAAAATCTGTTTAATTAAATTCAGTGCATATACCACCAAACTCATCGCAATCGCATACATAATCAAGCCTGTAATGAAATCTAAAATTTGCCAAGTTCTGCGTTTTTTGAAGTAAGGCGCAAAGAAGCCAGCACCATAGCCAATATAATAAAACCAAATGGCTGAACAAGACAATGCACCTGCTAAGAATTTCATTTTGTCATTAAAATTTAAACTTCCACCCGCTGCTCCTAGGATAACCACAGTATCAATATAAACGTGCGGATTTAAAAAGGTGATAGCAAAAGTAATTATCAGGGCTTTTTTGAGGCTGGTAGTATGTTCATCGCTCATTGTTAGTGCTGTATTGCTTTTGAAGACACTGATAAATGAGCGACTTCCATAGGTAAATAAGAAGCAGGCGCCAGCGATAGCAATCATCAAGCTAAGTAGTGGTTTGTCGGCAATAATTAAGCCTAAACCGAGTACGCCTAACGTCATTAACAGCACGTCACCTAAAAGGCAAAGTGTTGCCACCCAAAAAACGTGTTGTTTTAAAATACCTTGTTTCAGTAGGAAAGCATTTTGTGCACCAATTGATACGATCAAACCGAAACAAACGGCAAAACCTTGCAAAAAAATATCCATTTTTTCTCCGAAAGCGCGTTACAAGCGGTCAATTATACGCAATTTGGGGCAAATTCAGGTATAATCGCTCAAATTTATTTTGAGAGTCACAACTATGTCGGACAAAATCGAAAACCAATCTTGTATTGTAATTGCTATCGCTGGTGCTTCCGCTTCGGGAAAAAGCCTCATTGCCTCAACTATTTATAAAGAGCTAAGAGAAGAATTAGGTTCGGATGATATTGGCATTATTTCTGAAGATGCGTATTACAAAGATCAAACGCATTTGACGATGGAAGAGCGGATCAAAACCAACTATGACCACCCCAATTCGATGGATCACCATTTGTTGGTGGAGCAATTACGTCAGCTTAAGCAAGGTAAAGCCATTGAGATTCCTGAATATGATTATGCGATTCACAATCGAAAGGAAAGCACGACACGCTTCGCACCTAAAAAAATCATCATTTTGGAAGGGATTTTATTGCTGACCGATGAAGCCATTCGGCGAGAAATTAATGTGTCGATTTTCGTCGATGCGCCGCTCGACATCTGTTTTATTCGTCGTTTACAACGTGATATGGTAGAACGTGGTAGGACGATGGAATCGGTGATTGAGCAATACCGCAAAACGGTTCGCCCGATGTTCTTACAATTTATTGAACCTTCTAAACAATATGCGGATATTATTGTGCCAAAAGGCGGTAAAAACCGTATTGCGATTAACATCTTGAAAGCTCAAATTAAACAGTTATTAAGAAAAGAGAAGTAGTTATGCGTTTATGTGATAGTGATATTGAACGTTATCTTGATGAAGGTGTTATTGAAATTACACCACGTCCTGCCAATGATAAAATCACTGGCGCGACAGTCGATGTTCGTTTAGGCAATTCTTTCCGTATTTTTCGTGAACACTCTGTGCCTTTTATTGACATTAGTGGTTCGCGTGAAGCCGTTACAGCTCAGCTTGAAAAGGTGATGAGTAATGAAATTGTCGTTGAAGACGGGGAGGCATTTTTTTTGCACCCAGGAGAATTGGCTCTTTCGGTTACGCTTGAAAGTGTGAAATTGCCCTCAAATATGGTGGGCTGGTTAGATGGGCGTTCATCGCTGGCGCGACTTGGTTTAATGATTCACGTCACTGCCCATCGAATTGATCCAGGCTGGGAGGGCAGAATCGTATTAGAGTTTTTCAATGCAGGAAAATTACCGCTTGCATTACGTCCGAATATGTCGATTGGCGCATTAAGCTTTGAAATATTAAGCGGTCACGCAGCGAAACCTTATAATGTGCGCAAAGATGCAAAATATAAAAATCAACAAAGTGCGGTTTCAAGTCGAATCAATGAAGATAAATAGCCATTTATTGCGCTAGATCAAAGCATTACTCCTATTTTTGTATTTTTCTTCCCTCGTGCATTGACTAAAATTTCATCAAATTGATTGATGAGGTATGCACGATGGAAAATCCTTTCACCGCTGAATGGACTGCAAAAGGTCATTTACTCTGTTTAGGTCATTGGGATATTCGTTTTAATGACACTGCACTACCTATTCCCAAAGATCGTTTAGATAAAGATATGGGAACGCAAAATATTTACAATTATATGGATCCCGAGGACGAGCTTTATCGAGAAGGCTTGGATGAGGATGATTGGATAGTTGAAAATATTGAATGGCTGACCGATGTATTTATTGAGGCAGACGTGCCTTTAGATGAAGAATATTTTCGCTTTTTTTATCAAGCGGTCAATAAAGAGGATTGGCGTTGTGGTAGTTGTGGAGGCTGTATTTAATTTTATTTAGAGATTGCATAAAAAAGACTTGCATATTTTTGAGTAATTTTGCAATCTATCGCATTATAAATTTTGCATAATAAGAACACAGGAGCAGATTATGGCAACACCATTATTTCACGGTAGTATCGTCGCATTAGTCACCCCAATGACACACGGGGAAGTTAATTATGAAGAATTAAAAAAATTGGTTGAACACCACGTTAAAGCGGGTACACACGGTATTGTATCAGTGGGAACGACAGGTGAATCAACAACCCTAAGTATTGATGAAAACGTCAAAGTTGTACGTAAAACCGTTGAATTTGCTGATGGACGCATTCCTGTTATTGCGGGCACAGGCTCAAATGCGACCAGCGAAGCTATCACTATGACGAAATTATTAGCCAATAGTGGTATTGCTGGCTGCTTAAGTGTTGTACCTTACTACAATAAACCAACCCAAGAAGGTTTATATTTGCACTATAAAGCCATTGCTGAAAGTACCGATTTGCCACAAATTTTATATAACGTGCCAGGGCGTACCAGTTGTGATTTAAAGCCTGAAACTATCGGTCGTTTAGCAAAAATTGAAAACATCGTAGGGGTGAAAGAAGCAACGGGTGATTTAAGTCGTTTACCGCTGATTAAACAATTAGCAGGCGATGATTTTATTTTTCTAAGTGGCGACGATGCAACAGGCTTAGATTCGATGAAATTAGGCGGCCAAGGCGTGATTTCAGTCACCAACAATGTTGCGGCAGCAGATATGGCTAAAATGTGCGAATTAGCACTAGCGGGTAAATTTGACGAAGCGGAAGTAATCAACCAACGTCTAATGGCATTGCATAATGATTTATTCGTAGAAGCGAATCCAATCCCAGTGAAATGGGCAGCGTGGAAGTTAGGCTTAATTAGTGAACCGAATTTACGCTTACCGCTGACTACGCTTTCCGAAGAAGCTCAACCTAGAGTGCTGGCGGCATTAAAGCAAGCAGGCTTAATCTAAAGTTAGAAAAAACGGATAAAGTATAAACTTTATCCGTTTTTAGTTCTTTAGAATTTAATTTTCTCGACTTACAATAAAATCGGCTAATGCTACAAGCGGTTCAATTTTGGCTGGATTTTGCAAACTGAGCTGATTGAGACAATAAATTGCTTTTTTATGCAATTCTGTGGCTTTTTGTTTTGCTCCATCAAGTCCTAGCAATTTCACATAAGTGCTTTTGTCGTGATTTTCATCAGAGCCAACAGGCTTGCCGATCTTTTTAGTATCGCCGACCACATCTAAAATATCATCTTGTACTTGGAAAGCGAGCCCGATCAACTTGGCGTACTCTTGCAATAGCAAATGATCTTCCTCATTTACTTTCGCTAGATTCAAGCCCATTTCCACTGCCGCCAAAATCAAGGCACCCGTTTTATTGCGATGAATGAGTTCCAAATGTTCCAACGGCACGGCTTTATGTTCCGCTTCTAAATCTAAACTTTGCCCCAAACACATTCCTTTGGCACCACTGGCTTTGGCAAGGGTAGCTATTTGGGCGACTTTTTCAGTAGCGGACAATAAACTATCTTCGGTAAGTTGCTCAAAGGCAAAAGTTTGCAGTGAATCGCCTGCTAAAATGGCCGTGGCTTCATCAAAGGCGATATGGCAAGTAGGCTGACCACGGCGCAGTTTATCGTTATCCATCGCAGGTAAATCATCGTGTGCTAATGAATAAGCGTGAATGGCTTCCAATGCAGCGGCGGAACTATCCACTTTTTCGGCAGGCACATCAAATAATTCAGCGGTTTTATACATTAAAAATGGACGAACTCGCTTGCCACCTAGTAGCGCAGAATATTTCATTGCCTCAATCAATGGCGAGCCAAAGGGTTCATAAGCATTTAAACGATTTTCTAATACTTGGTTGATATGCGTTTGTATCGCCTTTAAATCGGCATTTAGGGAATAATTATTCATAGTCTGCCAATTCTGTCTGTTCATTTTTATTGAGCAAAATTTGAATTCGTTGCTCGGCTTTTTGTAAGCGTTCTTGCCCTTGTTGCACCAATTTTACTGCTGTTTCAAATTCGGTTAAGGCTTCTTCAAGCGGTAACTCGCCAGCTTCTAAGTGGCTGACAATCGCTTCAAGTTCTTTGAGTGTGGTTTCAAAATCGGGAGTCGGTTTTTTTGCCATTTTGATTTATCCATTTTTAGCGAAAAGTGGCGTTAAGTTTAGCGATTGGCTAATGTTTTTGCAAACAGCTTTGCTATTTAAATAAAAATCCATTACAATTCTGCACTATTAAAGTAGTACAAGAATAAAAATATAATGGAACAGATTATTCAATTTTTAAGTGGCATCTTTACCAATATTTCGTGGATTGGAGCAGTTGAGCTGGGTCTGATTTATGCCTTAGTTGCGCTTGGCGTGCTGATTTCTTATAAAATCCTCGATTTCCCTGATTTAACGGCTGATGGTTCATTTCCAATGGGCGGAGCGGTTTGTGTCGTCTGCATTTTGAACCAAATTGATCCTTGGCTGGCGACGATTTATGGAATGTTAGCAGGAGCCTTGGCAGGGGTTATTACCGCCACGCTTTATATTGGCTTTAAAATCGAAAAATTGTTGTCAAGTATTTTGATGATGATTGCCCTTTATTCAATTAACCTTCGCATTATGGGCGTGCCAAATTTAGCTTTATTGGGGGAGCCAACTATTTATGATGTAATGACAGCACAAGATGATGTGCAGTTGGCGCTAGTGCGTTTGGTTATGGCGGTATTGGTGGTACTTATTGCCAAACTGTTGTTTGATTTATTTTTTGCCACGCAAATAGGTTTAGCAGTACGAGCCACGGGCACGAACTCCCGAATGGCAAAAGCGCAAGGAATTGCCGTGAATAAAATGACCATTTTGGGAATGGCTATTTCTAACGGTTTAATTGCCTTGGCTGGCGCATTGTATGTGCAAAGTAATGGTGGCGTGGATATTTCCATTGGTGTGGGAACCATCGTGATTGGCTTAGCCGCCGTTATTATTGGTGAGGCAATTTTCTCAGCAAAACGTATTGTGTGGCTAACCTCAGCGGTAATCATTGGTTCGATTTTATATCGAGGCTTTATCGCCCTTGCCTTAAATAATGAAACCTTAAACGGTATTGGCTTCGGACCGCAAGATCTCAATTTGATTACCGCATTATTAGTGGTGTTTGTGTTAGTGTTACCGAAATTAAAACAACGTTTCCAAGCAAGAGGGTAAGAATGATTGAGCTAAAAAATTTATTTATTACCTTCAATAAAGGTACAGCGATTGAAAACTCCGTGTTACGGGGGCTTTCCCTTAATGTAGCGCAAGGTGAATTTGTCTCAGTAATTGGCAGCAATGGTGCGGGTAAATCAACTATGCTGAATGCAATTAGTGGCGATTATGCTGTGGATTCAGGAGACATTCTGATTCAAGGCAAAAAGGTGAATAAAACCACGAGCTGGCAACGGGCTAATCAAGTGGCGCGTGTTTTTCAAGATCCAATGGCAGGCACTTGTGAGAGTTTAACCATTGAGGAAAATATGGCACTTGCCTATCAACGCGGGCGAAAGCGTGGCTTAGGTTTTGCCATCAAACGCCAACAGCGAGAACTATTTCGTGAAAAGTTATCGCTCCTTGGCTTGGGCTTGGAAAATCGTTTGACTGACCAAATGGGGCGGCTTTCAGGAGGGCAACGTCAAGCAGTGAGCTTGTTAATGGCTTCCTTACAGCCTTCTAATATTCTATTGTTAGATGAACACACCGCGGCCTTGGATCCAAAAACTACCGATTTTGTGCTGCAACTGACGGATAAAATCGTACGCGAACAGAAATTAACCACCTTAATGGTAACCCATTCGATGCGGCAAGCGCTTGATTTTGGCGATCGCACTCTAATGTTGCATCAAGGTAAAGTGGCGTTTGATGTAGCGGGTGATCAGCGTAAAAAAATGGACGTGCCCGATTTGTTAGAACTGTTCCACAAAAATCAACACGAAAAGTTGAGTGATGATGGATTACTTTTGTAATTTATAGAGAAAAAACGACCGCTTGCAAGCGGTCGTTTTGTTTGGAAATTTTGCGATCTCGAACGAAAATCACGCTAAACAAATTATTCGTAAAGTTAATAAATGTCAAGAAGATTAGATGCTTTCAAAACCCCACCGCTTTATAGTAAACTAGCTTTAATTTACTAGATAAAAAAACAGATTAAATGAAGTTAAAAGAGAAAATCGATCACGCATTTAGTTCAGACGGCTGGTTAAGCCAAAATATCCAAGGTTTTCGCCCTCGTGATGCTCAGCTTAAAATGGCACAAGCGGTCGGAAATGCGCTGAAATTTACCACCCCAGTGGTGGTGGAAGCAGGAACAGGTACGGGCAAAACCTTTGCCTATCTTGTGCCAGCTTTGCTTTCTGGCAAGAAAACTATTATTTCCACGGGATCGAAAAATTTACAGGATCAACTGTTTAACCGAGATCTGCCGACCATTCAAAAAGCCCTGAAATATAAAGGCAAAGTGGCGTTATTGAAAGGACGTGCTAATTACCTTTGTTTGGAGCGATTGGAGCAACTGATTGCGATGGGCGTAGTGGGCGATAAATCGGTACTTGCAGATCTGTCTAAGGTACGAAAATGGCATCAATCCACCAAAACAGGTGATTTGAGTGAGTGCATTACCATTGCCGAAGATAGCCCGATTCTTCCGCAGCTGGTGAGCAGCACCGAAAGTTGCTTAGGTTCCGACTGCCCGAGTTTTAAAGATTGCTACGTGGTACAGGCGCGTAAAAAAGCGATGGAAGCCGATGTCGTGGTGGTCAATCATCATCTGTTTTGTGCCGATATGGCAGTGAAGGAAACGGGCTTTGGTGAGCTGATCCCCGAGGCGGAATTGGTGGTGTTTGATGAAGCGCATCAATTGCCCGATATCGCTAGCCAGTACTTCGGGCAATCATTGACTTCTCGCCAACTTTTTGATCTTTGTAAAGATACCAACATTGTTTACCGTACCGAATTGAAAGATGTGGCACAACTTGGCAAAGCAGGCGATCACCTACAAAAATCAATACAGGACTTCCGTTTGCTGATTGGCGGCGAAGGACAAATTCGAGGCAATTTGCGAGAGTTGTTTGCCAATAAAAAAGTCGTAGATGGCTTAGTGAAAATTAGCGAAAACATTGACTTCTTGTCAGAAGTCATCAAGAAAAATCTTGGTCGCTCGGAAACGCTCGACAAAATTTTTGAACGTTTGGCAGAAATGAAGGTGTTGCTCAAAAAATTTGGCGAAACCAATGTCACGGGTTACTGTTATTGGTATGAAGCCAATGGGCGTTCGTTTGGTTTACACATCACGCCGCTGACGGTAGCAGACAAATTCGGTGAACAGCTGAAAAACCAAGAAACAGCGTGGATTTTTACTTCGGCAACCTTGGAAGTTGGTGGGAAATTCGACCATTTTTGTCACCGTTTGGGCATCGTCAATGCGGAACAAATGGTGTTACAAAGCCCGTTTGACTATCAAAATCAATCTTTGCTGTGCGTGCCTCGTTACTTGCCTGATAGCAACAAACCACACACAATGAGCATGCTTGGACAAATGCTGCTTCCCGTGATTGAAGCCAATAAAGGACGCTGTTTTTTGCTTTGCACTTCTTATTATATGATGCGTGGCTTGGCGGATTTCCTGCGGGAACACAGCTCGCTCAACGTATTGCTGCAAGGCGAAACCAGCAAAAGTCGTTTGCTGGAAAAATTTGTGCAAGAAGAGCATTCGGTGTTGGTTGCTACCCAAAGTTTTTGGGAAGGCATTGATGTGCGTGGCGATGATTTATCGCTGGTGATTATCGACAAACTGCCATTCACTTCGCCAGATGAACCCTTGCTCAAAGCCCGAATGGAAGATTGCCGCTTGCAAGGCGGTGATCCCTTTAACGACATTCAGATCCCTGAAGCAGTGATTACGCTGAAACAAGGCGTAGGGCGGTTGATTCGTGATGTTACTGACCGAGGTGTGGTAATTATTTGTGATAGCCGTTTAGTGATGCGCAATTACGGAGCGACTTTCTTAAAAAGTCTACCGCCATCAACACGTACCCGCGATTTGGAAAAAGTGAAGGCGTTTTTGCAAAATTAGAGCTAAATTCGACCGCTTGTAGCATATGTCAATCATAAAGAGCTGCCCTGGAGTTTTAAAGAAAAGGGTGGATTTTTAACTATTTATTTCACTAAATAAAAAAATACTTGAAAAAGTCACCCAAATTAGGTATATCTACGCTTAGTTAATTTTATGCAACTTATAGGAAAATTTTATGAGCCAACCAAATGCAATGCGCGAAAACATTCATATGTTAGGGGATTTTCTAGGTTCAACCATCCGAGAATCCGAAGGGCAGGCAATGCTGGATCTAATTGAAGGCATTCGAGTGCTGTCTAAAAAATATCGCTCAGGTGATGAGCAAGCCCGTAAACAATTGTTAGATAAACTGGCTAATATTTCTACGGAAAACGTTTTGCCCGTGGCTCGTGCTTTTAGCCAATTTTTAAACCTCACTAATATTGCTGAGCAGTACCAATCTATTTCCCGCCATAATTATGATGAAACCTTAGGGAATCGCTCACTGGGTTCACTGTTTGCTCGTTTAAAGGAGCTTAATGTGCCTGTAGAACAGGTGATTCAAACCGTGGAAAAATTGCTAATTGAATTGGTTTTAACCGCTCACCCAACAGAAGTAACGCGCCGTTCATTGGTGCATAAGCACGTCGAAATCAACAAAGCTCTGCGTAAATTAGAACACGATGATTTAACCAAAGATGAAGAAATTACGATTAAACGCCGTTTAATGCAATATATCGCTTTGGCGTGGCATACCAATGAAATTCGTGCTGTTCGTCCAACGCCAATTGATGAAGCCAAATGGGGAATGGCGATTATTGAGAATAGTTTATGGAAAGCGGTGCCAGCTTTTTGTCGTGAGCTCAATTTCCAGCTCGAAAAATATTATGGTGTACAACACGGTGTGAGTTTAACGCCAGTGCGCTTCTCTTCTTGGATGGGTGGCGACCGAGATGGTAACCCATTTGTGACGGCGGAAGTCACTCACAAAGTCTTGAATATGAATCGCTGGAAAGCAGCGGAGCTTTTCCTCACTGATATTAGCGGCTTAGCAGAAGAGCTTTCCATCGTGAAATGTACGCCAGAGTTTCGTGCTAAATATGGCGATCATATTGAGCCTTATCGGGTGGTGGTTAAAGGTTTACGTACTAAATTACAAAAAACGATCACTTATTTTGGTGAATTGATTGAAAGCAAACCTTTAACTATTCAGCGTAGTGAAATTATTACACGCGAGGAAGAACTTTGGGAGCCACTGTACGATTGCTATCAATCACTACACGCTTGTGGAATGCGTATTATCGCTAATGGCGGTTTACTTGATACTTTACGTCGCATTCGTTGTTTTGGTTTAGGTTTATGTCGCTTGGATATTCGCCAAGAATCGACTCGCCACGAAATGGCGATTGCCGAAATTACCCGCTACATAGGCTTAGGCGATTATGCCCAATGGACGGAAGATGATAAACAGGCGTTCTTAGTGCGCGAGTTAAGTTCTCGCCGTCCGTTAATTCCAAACAACTGGACACCAAGTGCTGAAACGCAAGAAATTTTGGACACTTGCAAAGTGGTTGCGGCACAACCACAAGGAACATTTTCGGCGTATGTGATTTCAATGGCGCGCGAAGCTTCTGATGTTTTGGCGGTGCATTTGCTCCTAAAAGAAGCAGGTATTCAATATACTTTACCTGTGGCGCCATTGTTTGAAACCTTGGAAGACCTAGATCACAGTGAAAAAGTGATGACCGATCTGTTTAATATCGGTTGGTATCGAGGTGAAATTAACAACTACCAAATGGTGATGATTGGCTATTCCGATTCCGCCAAAGATGCGGGAATGCTGGCGGCGTCGTGGGCGCAATATCGTTCGCAAGAAGCCTTGGTGAAATTGGCGGAAAAATATGGCATTGAGTTGGTCCTATTCCACGGTCGTGGCGGCACCGTTGGGCGTGGCGGAGCACCAGCGCACGCCGCCTTGTTGTCACAGCCTCCTCGTTCATTGAAATCAGGCTTGCGCGTAACGGAGCAGGGCGAAATGATCCGTTTCAAATTGGGTTTACCTGCCGTAGCGGTAGAAACCTTGAATCTGTATGCGAGTGCCATTTTAGAAGCCAACTTGCTGCCACCACCAGAGCCAAAACAAGCGTGGCGCGATGTAATGGATAAAGGTTCAGAAATTTCGTGTGAAATTTATCGTGGTGTGGTGCGTGGCGAACCTGATTTCGTGCCTTATTTCCGTGCGGCAACGCCTGAACAAGAACTGGCCAAATTGCCACTTGGTTCCCGCCCATCAAAACGTAACCCGAATGGTGGCGTAGAAAGTTTGCGAGCTATTCCGTGGATTTTTGCTTGGATGCAAAATCGCTTAATGTTACCAGCCTGGTTAGGCGCAGGAGCGGCTTTACGCAAAATGATCGAACAAGGCGATGAAGCTACTTTAAAAGAGATGTCAAAAGAATGGCCGTTCTTCTCAACCCGAATCGGAATGTTGGAAATGGTCTTCTCCAAAGCGGATCTTGACCTGGCGGAACATTACGATCAACGTTTAGTTAAACCTGAGTTACACCATTTGGGCAGAGATCTAAGACGTCAATTAAAAGCAGATTTAGCGACAATATTGGCGTTGTCGAATGATGGTCAGTTGATGGGAAATCTGCCGTGGATTGCTGATTCAATTGCTTTGCGCAACGTTTACACTGATCCGCTTAACTTACTGCAAGTTGAACTCTTAGCACGCATACGAGCGCAGGGTGAAAATCCTGATCCAGCGCTAGAGCAAGCCTTGATGATTACTATCACAGGCATTGCCGCAGGGATGCGTAATACGGGTTAGTAAATTTTAGTCAAAAAACGACCGCTTGTAGCGAATAATTAAATTAGGTTACAAGCGGTCGTTTTTCATTTATATTTTGCACACCCTTTTTCTTAGAGTAACTCACTATGCCATTATCAGCACGACTACAAAATGTAGTGCAGACAGCGAAGGCTGCATTTGCACAACATCCGATAGAGCTTGTCTTTATCACCATTTTTTCTCTGCCGTTATGGTGGATTGATCTTTTTTCTGGAATGTATTTGGAAGGTTTAGCTTATTGGATATTTGCCCCGATCTTCTTTTTTGCTATCTACCTTACCCACCATACCCGTTACTATAAATTCAGTTGGTTAATTCCCGTATTGGGTTCGGCACTGCTGTGGTATTTTAATGATAATGCCAAATATTATTTGGAAAATCCTAAAATTGGGCATTGTGTTGGGTTACTTTGATAGTGTTGTGCAGTGTACCCTTTCAGCGTGACAATCAACCCTATATGTATCATAAATTCACTACTGCATTGAATCTTATTTTGGCATTTTTAACCGAATTGCTGATCTTTGTTATTTTATTTGCAATAGTAAAAAGTACGGAAATTCTGTTTAGCATTGATTATTCCTCTGTTTTTAAGGAGCGTTTGTGGAGCTTCAGTATTTATTTTTTCACCCCATTGTTTTTCTTGATTTATCAGCAACGTAAAGCAGATGATTCAATGGAGCTGAATCGTTTATTTAATATTTTGCTGCATTACATTGCTGCACCTGCGTTGATGATTTTTACCGCCTTGCTGTATGGCT
>JBHACP010000022.1:0-97935 GCA_041854605.1 Actinobacillus sp. | reverse complement strand
GCGTGTATGCGTAAACTGCTCACCATTATGAATACGTTGGTTAAACGCAATGAAAAATGGGACGCTACACGCTATTTATCCACAGAATCTGTGGGTTAAAATTGAATAACTTTTTTGTGTGTGAACACAGTTGCTACAAAGATGAAATACACATTAGACCTCACCTTCTACCTATGCCCCTTGCCCTTAATAATGGTGAAGCGAGCCTTAAAAACCTTACCCGCAGGGGCAGAACTAACCCTATTACTTAATGAACAATGCGACCCAATTGATTTTCACTTGCTTTGTGAAGAATTTGGTTATACCTTTTCACATTCTGAACCGCTAAAAATCACCATTCAAAAGTAGGCGACTATGCTTAAACAAGCCCTTATCGATTTTAATGAGCAGCAAAAAAGTGTTTTTGCACAGGCAGATGTGCTGGAACTGCTACACCAACGTTCTGATTTTTACGATCAATTTCTTATTGAATTATGGCAAGAGTTTGGTTTTGACAATCGAGCTGATCTTGCCTTAATTGCCGTTGGTGGTTATGGCAGACGAGAAATGTTTCCGCTTTCTGATTTGGACATCTTAGTTTTAACTAAGAATGCAGCAGATGAAACCACGCATTGCAAATTAAATGAATTTTTTAACCGCTTGTGGGATGCCAAATTACAAGTGGGCGCTACGATCCGTACTCTTGATGAGTGTATCGAAATTGGGCGAGCAGAAATTTCGGTGGCGACCAATATGTTTGAAAGCCGTTTTATTACGGGCAATAAAGATTATTGGCAAGTTTTGATGGAACGCCTATACCAAGACGATTTTTGGGCAATTGAAGATTTTTATCAAGCAAAAATCAGTGAGAAAAATGAACGCTATGCCCGTTATCACAATACCAGTTATAACCTTGAACCCGATCTAAAACATAGTCCAGGCGGCTTGCGCGATCTGCATTTAGTGCAGTGGATTATGCTACGTTATTACGGCGCACATAGTTTTGCAGCCTTGCTGAATAAAGGGTTGTTGTTTCCCGAAGAGTTTCAAGAATTGAGCCAAGCCGAAGCGGTGCTTTTCCGTATGCGTTTTGCCTTACATTTGCAATTGAAACGCTACGATAATCGCCTCCGTTTTGATCGCCAATTGCAGTTAAGTGAGCAACTAGGTTATCAAGGTGAAGGCAATCAACCCGTGGAAGCGATGATGAAAGAGTTTTTCCAAGCCACGCAATCAATTTCGCAGCTGAGCCAATTATTGCTGAATAGTTTTAAACAAGATATTTTAGATTTGCAAAATTTCACGCAAAAACGACCGCTTGATCAACATTTTTCTGTACAAGATGACGTGATTTTTGCCGACAATCGTCGCTGCTTTTCGCAAGATCCTTGCTCAATTTTGGATTTGTTCTTTCACTTAACACAATTGCCCAGCGCTGCAGTCAATGCGACCACTTTACGTCACCTACGGCTGGCTTTGCAAAAATTAGCCCGTCCACTTTGTGAAATTCCGCAGGCAAGAGCACGTTTTATCCAGCTTTTTCATCAACCGAAAATGGTCAGCCGAGCGATAGTTCCTATGCATCAATTAGGCGTGTTAAAAGCTTATTTCCCCGCTTGGCAGGGCATTATGGGGCGAATGCAGTTCGATTTATTTCACATTTATACGGTGGATGAGCATACGGTGCGAGTGATGCTCAAATTGGAGAGCCTTTTGGATAAAAATACCAAAGAAATGCACCCATTATGCTGTGAGCTATTCCAAAAATGTGATCACCGTGCTTTAGTTTATTTGGCTGCGTTATTGCACGATATTGCGAAAGGTAGAGAAGGCGATCATGCGCAAGTCGGCGCAGTGGATATGTATGAATTTGCCATTTTGCACGGTTTTAACCAAGCCCAAGCTGAGCAAATGGCGTGGCTAGTGCGGGAACATTTAACGATGTCGATTACCGCCCAACGCCGTGATATCCACGACCCTAATGTGGTGAAAGTATTTGCAGAAATTGTCGAAAATCCGACCGCTTTAAGCGATTTAGTTTGTTTAACGGTAGCAGATATTTGTGCCACCAATGAAAGTTTATGGAATGATTGGAAGAAAACTTTACTTGCTCAGCTTTATCAATTTACTCTACAACAATTTGCGCAAAAACTAGACTACCAAAAAGAAGCGGAAAATAACCGCTTGCAGGCGTTGGAGTTGATAAAATTTGCTTTAACTCCAACACAACATAAACGCCTACAAGCCTATTGGGCGCCGATCCCGACCAGCTACTTCTTACGCAATAAGCCGAAACAACTGGTTTGGCACGCCTTGTCTCTGCTCAAGCAAAAAGAATTGCCAATGGTGCTGGTCAGCAATGAGCACGCGCGGGGTGCAACGGAAATCTTTATCCATTGCCAAGATCAAAACCAACTTTTTGCACGCATTGCCCAGGCATTAAGCCAAAAGAAAATCAGCATTCACGATGCGCAAATTATTACCAGTGAAAATGGTTTGGTGCTTGATAGCTTTATTGTCTCGGAATTGAATGGACAAGCCTTGAGTGAGGAGCGTTGCCAACAGGTTCAGCAAGCACTGTTGAAAGTGTTAATTGATCCGAAAAAACAGGCTTTTATGGCAATCAAAAAGCCAATTAAACATCAATCCTTTAAACGTAAAACCAAGCTCCGTTTTTTAGTAAATTCTAACCAAAACCAGACCGCTTTTGAGCTGTTTACCTTAGATCGAGAAGGCTTATTGGCACAAATTAGCCATATTTTTAACCAACTTCATTTAGTGTTGAAAAATGCCAAAATTACCACCATTGGTGAACGGGTGGAAGATTTCTTTGTGGTGAGTACGCAAGAAAATCAAGCCCTTACGGAAGCAGAGCAGAAAGCTTTGAAGGCAAGAATTTTGGCTGAGCTGGAAAATTAACTTTGTACGAAAGCGGGTTTTCCGCTATACTCTGTGCCTGAGTTGGTCAGACAATCGCTGGTTTATTGAAGCCCTTAACCGTAGTAATACGACCTAGCGGGACAAGTAAACGAGAGGAAAGTCCGGGCTACACAGGGCAGAGTGCCAGCTAACGGCTGGGAGGCGTGAGCCTACGACAAGTGCAACAGAGAGCAGACCGCCTGTTCGCAGGTAAGGGTGAAAGGGTGCGGTAAGAGCGCACCGCGTGAGTGGTAACATTTCACGGCACGGTAAACTCCACTCGTAGCAAGACCAAATAGGAATCCAACGAGTTGCCCGCTTGGGATTCGGGTAGGTTGCTTGAGCGTTATAGTGATGTAACGCCTAGAGGAATGATTGTTCAACGACAGAACCCGGCTTATCGACTAACTCATTAAATTCTAAGAAAAGCGAACTTTGGTTCGCTTTTTTTGTATGATCATTTGTAGAGGCGGATTTTATATCCGTTCGAACAATGTTGATATTTTTTCGGGCGGATATAAAATCCGTCCCTACGAGGTTTGAATGAAACGCATTTATTTATTTTTAATGTTTTTGGCAAATATAGCATTCGCCCACCCACACGCCTTCGTGGATCTGCAAACTAAAGCGCTTGTCGAGAACAAGACTGTGACAGGCTTTCAAATGCACTGGACGTTAGATGAAATCGCTTCCAGCACCTTAATTTATGAAATCCAAGCGAGTGCGGATAAAGAAGCGGCAAAAAAGAAAATTTTAGATGAGATGATTGAAACGGCAAAAACAGATCATTACTTCAGTTACTTCTACAATCAGAAAAATGAATTGATCAAATTTACTGACAAGCCAACAGATTATGATTTTGGGGTAAAAGAGAATCGAATCGTTTTTACCACGAAAATTTATCTAGAACAGCCGCAACAACTAGGCAAGGTTGCTTCAACGCTAATGACTTACGAACCGACCTACTATATGGGAATGTACTACAATAGTGAAAAAGATCTATCGATCTCACAAATGAATTGTAAAATTCGCCTGGTTCAACCCAAAGTTGATCAAAGTTTGCAGCTGTATGCCAACAGTTTAGATAAAAATCAAGCACCTGAAGATAACTCTTTAGGCAGAAGTTTTGCGCAAAAGGTTGAAATGCTATGCGATTAAAACACGGGCTTATACTAGCGGTCGGATTTTTGCTGATTTTTGCACTTTATCACTTTTACCCTGTGATGTTGTACAAAGTGATGGAATGGCAAAAAGGTTTTAATCAGCAGCTTTCTAGCTCACTCAAACTGCTCGGTCAAAATCAAACGCAGGCTGGTCTCACTTTGGTGCTGATGAGCTTTCTGTATGGCATATTTCACGCCGTCGGACCTGGCCACGGCAAATTTATTTTGACTAGCTATTTGGCATTAGAACAAACTAAGCTGAAACAAGCGGTAAAAATGAGCTTATCCGCTTCATTAGTGCAAGGTGTGGTAGCTGTGCTGCTAGTCTCTGTGATCGTCGTGCTGTTTACCCTTTCACGCCGTTATTTTGATGTTACCCTGCAATGGGTGGAGCGGGGCGGTTTTGCGATAATGGGAGCATTTGGGCTTTATTGGTGCTATCAAGCCATCAAATCTTTCAAACCGAAAAAACTGAAAATTCAAGCTGTGCATTTGCAAAAAATAGATAAAAATCAACCGCTTGTACTTAAAAGCAGTGGGCCTCATAGCCACGATGAACAGTGCGGCTGTGGTCATCAGCATTTACCGACCAGCGAGCAAATGCAACAAGGCAAAGATTGGAGGGCGCAAGCGATGATTATTCTTACCATTGGCGCAAGACCTTGCTCGGGGGCGATTTTAGTGCTGTTTCTCTCTTATACCTTGAATCTTTACCACTGGGGCGTGCTTTCCGCAATGGTAATGGCTATCGGCACGGGGCTTACCTTGGCAATTTTTGCATTGCTTGTCCTATTTGCCCGCAAAAAAGCCTTAAATCTCAGCCGATGGTATGTTTCAGACAAACGGGAACAACAACTTTCCGCAGGTTTGAAATTAGCCTTGGGTGTCGTGCTTATCGCAATGGCACTATTGTTACTACACAGCAGCTTTATTGAAGTCGCTCCAAAAGGTGTGTTTGGGCGATAAATTGGAACAACAAGCGGTTAAATTTCTGCAATATTTTGCAAAGATTTAACCGCTTGTTTTTTTGTTTTATCTTAAAGCACCTCAATCAACGGCTTGTCGTCGTTCCTTTCCAACAAATGCCCGACAGGGAAAAGCGGGACATTCATCTGATTTGCAATTTTTTGCACTTTTTCGACCGCTTGTGGCTCCACCGCAATCAATAAACCGCCTGAGGTTTGCGGATCGCAGAGGATCGCTTTTTGCTCGTCGGTTAAAGGCGAGAGCCAGTGTCCGTAACTGTCGAAATTGCGGTGCGTTCCACCTGGTATGGCGCCTTGGGCGATGTAATCTTTGGTGCCTTCAAGGGTTTGAATGCCGTCAAAATTAACTACCGCACGTAGATTCGAGCCTTGGCAGATTTCACTTAAATGCCCCAACAAGCCAAAGCCTGTCACATCGGTCATTGCGGTAACCTCCTCCAGTTGTGAAAATTCCGCCCCGATTAGATTCATCTGACACATCGCGTCTCGAGCAAGGTTTTTATGTTCCGCTTTCAGCAAGCCTTTTTTCTCGGCGGTGGTCAGCACGCCGATGCCAAGTGGTTTGGTTAAAAAGAGTTCACAACCAGCAGTAGCAGTGGCATTGCGTTTGACTTTTTCGGTTGGAATAATACCTGTAACCGCTAAGCCAAAAATTGGCTCGGGACTATCAATCGAATGTCCGCCAGCTAATGCAATACCAGCCGTTGCACAAGCTGCTCGACCGCCTTCAACGATTTGCTGAGCGACATCAGCAGGTAGTTTGTTGATGGGGAAGCCAAGAATCGCAATCGCCATAATCGGCTTGCCGCCCATAGCAAAAATATCGCTAATCGCATTGGTTGCCGCAATTCGACCAAAATCGAACGGATCGTCCACAATTGGCATAAAGAAGTCGGTGGTGCTGATAATCCCCATTCCGTTGCCAATATCATATACAGCTGCATCGTCGGCAGTTTCATTGCCTACCAGTAAATTCGGATCGACAAATTTGTCGAGCTGAGTTTGTAAAATTGTCCCTAACACCTTAGGAGAAATTTTGCAACCTCAACCCGCACCGTGACTAAACTGGGTTAAACGTATTGGTTCTTCCATCGTCATCTCAAAGTAAGAAATCATTCTCTTTATTTTACTTGAAAGCGGTCGAATTTTCCTGCCTTTTTGCGCTATATGCGTTTTGGTTATATAAAATGATTTTTTCTAGCTAACACCTTTTAGAAAAATGTCGTATTCTTGCCCTAATTTGTTAATTCAACCTAGTGATTAAAGGAAATCGATTATGACCATTTACGCAGATAATTCATACACCATTGGTAACACGCCGCTTGTACGCCTAAAAAATTTTGGTCACAACGGTAATTTATTGGTTAAGGTGGAATCGCGCAACCCAAGTTTCAGCGTGAAATGCCGTATCGGGGCAAATATGGTATGGCAAGCGGAGAAAGATGGGATCTTAACGAAAGGTAAAGAGATCGTAGATGCAACCAGTGGTAATACGGGGATTGCGTTGGCTTATGTAGCGGCAGCGCGTGGTTATAAACTCACTTTAACTATGCCAGAAACAATGAGTACCGAGCGTAAACGTTTGTTGCGTGGCTTGGGTGTGAACCTAGTTTTGACCGAAGGGGCAAAAGGGATGAAAGGAGCAATCGTTAAAGCTGAAGAAATTGCGGCAAGCGATCCAAATCGTTATGTCACATTAAAACAGTTTGAAAACCCCGCCAACCCAGCGATTCATCAACAAACCACAGGTCCTGAAATTTGGGATGCGACCGAAGGCAAGGTCGATGTCGTTGTTGCAGGTGTGGGAACGGGTGGTACTATTACAGGTATTTCTCGTTTCATCAAGCAAGATAAAGGCAAAGCGATTATTTCAGTGGCGGTTGAACCGAAAGAATCCCCTGTCATTACGCAAACCTTAAATGGTGAAGAAGTGAAACCAGGTTCTCACAAAATCCAAGGGATTGGTGCAGGTTTTATTCCGAAAAACTTAGATTTATCGCTACTTGACCGTGTTGAACAAGTTTCAAGCGAAGAAGCGATTGCAACCGCTCGTCGTGTAATGGCAGAAGAAGGTATTTTAGTCGGTATTTCTTCGGGTGCAGCAGTGGCAGCGGCAGATCGCATTGCAAAATCGCCTGAATTTGCGGATAAATTGATTGTAGCGATTCTTCCTTCCGCTTCAGAGCGTTATTTGAGTACTGTGTTATTTGAAGGTATTGAAGCATAATTTATGACTTTGTTAAAAAAGCGAGCAATAAGCTCGCTTTTTTGCATTATTGATAGATAAAAGTTTGATTTTGTTTGATAAAAAGCGGAGAATGACAGTTACTGTACGGAAAATCAATAAGAGGGAAAATGCGTTGTCCATTTTGTGCTGCGGATGATACAAAAGTAATTGATTCACGATTAGCCGCCGAAGGTGATCAAATCCGTCGTCGTCGTGAATGTGTAAAATGTAAAGAGCGTTTTACCACCTTTGAATCAGCAGAATTGATTGTGCCTGATGTGGTGAAGAGTAATGGCAATCGGGAATCTTTTGATCCTAATAAATTGCGTATGAGCTTGCGCCGTGCGTTAGAAAAACGCCCTGTAAGCGCAGATGATGTGGAAAAAGAGATTAGCTATATCATTCGGCAATTACAAGCAACAGGGGAGCGGGAAGTTCCCAGCAAGTTTGTGGGAAGTTTGGCGATGGATGCGCTCAAAAAACTGGATAAAGTAGCGTATATTCGCTTTGCGTCGGTTTATTTAAGTTTTAGTGATATTGAAGAATTTACTAAAGAGATTGAGAAATTAAGAGAGCAGTAGAACAACAAGCGGTTGGATTTGGCAAAAAATTTACCAAATTCGACCGCTTGTATTATTGCCTAAGCTATGCTGTTCATTTCTTTGGAATAAGAATAGCCTAGATGTTCAAACTATATTTGTTATTCCTCTTCAGAAGGCAAGGCATTGAGTACCGCTTTTACTAATGTTGCAAGCGGAATAGCGAAGAATACTCCCCAAAAGCCCCAAAGCCCACCGAAAATCAAGACTGAGACAATAATTGTTAATGGGTGAAGATTGACTGCTTCTGAAAATAAAAACGGCACGAGAAGATTGCCGTCTAGCAATTGGCTAATCACAAAGGCAAGTAGCAAATAGTAAAATTCAGGCGATAAACCGAATTGAAAGAGTGCAATTAGCGCTACAGGAATTGTCACAATAACAGCACCGATATACGGCACTAAGACTGATAACCCAACAGCAACGGAAAGAAGTAGCGGATAGCGTAAATCAAAAAATATAAGAATGAGATAAGTGATGATCCCAACAATGAGGATTTCTAGGAATTTGCCTCGAATATAGTTAGCAATTTGCTCTTGCATCTCAATCCATACACGAGTAGCTAAACGGCGATTTTTCGGCATCATTTTAACAAATGAGCGCACAAAAAGCGGTTTATCTTTTAATAGAAAGAATACCATCAATGGCACAAGAAAAGCGTAAATGCCCAAGCCTACTAAGCTGATTATGGAATTGACGGATAATGCTAGCAGTGATTCGCCATAACCTAAAATTTTCGATTTCAGTGAGTTCATCAAAGAATCCAGCATCGCATAATCAATCAGTTCAGGGTAATGTTCAGGCAGTGCATCAAGCCATTGGTTGAGCAAGTTAAACATATTGGGTAAATCGCGAATAAAATTGACCGCTTGATTCCAAAGGCTTGGCAACATTACCACAAAAAGAAAAGCCAGTAAGGAAATGGCACCGCCTAACACTAAAATAACGCTTAGGGTTCGGGGAAAGCGGAATTGGTTGGTGAGAAAACGGATTGGAGCCTCAAGCAAATAAGCAACCACAATAGCGATCAACAAAGGCATAATGAGATCGCTAAGGAAGTAGATGATCCCAAAACCGATGAGCAAAATGCCTAAAAGCGCAACAGTTTGGGGATCGTCAAATTTTTTCTTATACCACGATTGGATGATTTCTAGCATAGCAATTATTTTTGGCTACAAACCGCAATAAAGCCCAATTTGTTTTCTGGGTCATTGAAGGTTTTAAACATTTTAGTGAAGGTTTCACGATTTTCAGGTTTTAGTGCGTTACCGACAATTTTCATTGCACCTAATACTCCCTCATCATGAATCAAACCTTTTGGTGAGAGTAGTGTCATTTCGCCTGAATAAGCATCTACGTTGCGGAAACCGCAACGATGGAAGAGATCTTTCCATTCTTCTTTTAACAAAGGCGTTACCGTGATATTGATGGCTTCACGCAGATTGGCAAGAATTTGTTCACGATCATCGGTGTTGAGCATAACATCGTGGGTTAAAAGAAACCCATTGGGTTTTAGCACACGTAAATATTCACGAATCGCTTTTTCTTTCGCTTCAACGGGCAGCATGGTCAGCATTGCTTCGTTGAGCACAATATCAAAAGAATTATCTTCAAAAGGCAATTTAGTCGCATTGGCACGTTGCACTTGCACTAATTCTTCTACGCCATTTTCTTTGATATTGGTGCGTGCTTTTTCAAGAGCTTCTTCATCAAGATCGATACCGATAATGTGACAACCGTAATCCTTGGCAAGTTGAATAGCGGTAGTACACATATTGCAAGCGACTTCAAGCACATTTTTTTCTGCGCTAAAATCGCCATTGGCAATCAGCCAATCGGTAGCGATTTTGCCACCTGGGCGCAAGCGGGTTTTACCAAGGCGAGCTAAAAAATTGTGTCCGACTTCTTCTTTTTTCATATTAAGCTCCTTTGCAAATTTTTATAAAATTTTAACCGCTTGTATGGCGTGAATGGAAACGATTATACCTAACTTTGCAAAAATCTTATATACATTCAAGTAAGAATTTGGGAAAATAACCAGTGATTTTTAATAAAGAGGAATGCACTTATGGCAAAAAAACAGCATAGCTACGCACATCAGCGTGGTGAGATTAAAGAGAATGCAATTAAAGCATTGGTAACCGATCCGCTTTTCCGTTCACGTGTTGAGCGAAACCGAAAAGGCAAAGGAAGTTACCAACGACAAGAGAAACACCGCAAAGCTGGTTTTAACCGAGGCGAAAGCCCATTTAAAAACGTTCAAAAGAATGGTTTTAAATGGGCTTTTTTATGTATGATGAAAATGTAAGCACAAAAAATCCCTGTAAAAGCAGGGATTTCAGCACACATTTTATTTGAAAATTACATCCTCTTTTGGATCATAATCCGCCGCATTGATTTCTTTTTTATCTTCAAAGAATTTTTTCAACATTTCGGCATCAATAAAACCTGTGTTTACGTAGGTTGGATGTTTTTTCATTACAGGATAACCATCACCACCAGCGGTTAGGTAGTCAGGGATGGAAATCTTGTACGTTTGGTTCATATCAAACGGTTTGCCACCGACTTTAATCTCAGAAATCGCTTTTGCGTTTCTGTCTACCACCATCGAAATATTGGCAAATTGCGGATAGCCACCTGTATCAACTTCTTTTAAAGCGACTACGGTCAAGAAATCAATCAATTCTTGCCCTTTTAGCTCAACGGTTGAAATCATATTTCCGAATGGTTGTACCGTTAAGATATTTTTGTAGGTTACATCGCCTTCAGGTAAAGATGCTCGAATGCCACCGCTATTCATAATACCGATGTCAGCTTTTACTCGGTTACGTTGTGCTTCGGCAATTAAGCGGCCTAAATTGGTTTGTACAAAGCGCACCGATTCACGTTTACCGTTAAATTCGCCTTTGGTTTTACCTACTTTTACGCTAAGGGTTTTATCCCCTTCGTCTTGGTACTTTTTGAGCTCTGTGTATAAGGCTTCATCGGCTTTGATTTCGTTAGCATAAAGTTTATATTCTTTGCTGCCATCTTCTTTTTTGATGGTTTCTTTCAAGTTAATGGGAATCAACTCATATTTAACCAGCTTGGTTTTGCCATCTTTAAATTCAAAATCGGCACGCCCTACATATTTTCCCCATTCACCTGCTTGCATAATCCAAGTACCGTTTTGGTAATCGGGTTTGCACGCCATTGTTGGTTTGTATTTTTCAATGAAATTGCCTTTTTCATCGAAACAAACGGTATCGTGCGTATGACCACCGATAATCATATCAAATGCGCCAGCAGGTAAGGTGCGAGCCATCGTGACATCACCTGGCGCATTAGTTCCGTGTTTGCCGTCCAAATACCAGCCCATATGGGTTAAAGCAATTTTAACGTCTGCTTTTTCTTTCTTTTCAAGCGTTTTTAATACTTCACCAGCAGTTTTAATTGGGTTGCTGAAAATCACATTTTCGGTGACATCTGGATTACCTAACTTGGCAGTATCTTCGGTAGTTAAACCGACAACCGCTACTTTTAAGCCATTTTTATTTAATACAACATAAGGCTTTACAAGCGGTTTATTTGTGCGTTTATTTTGCACATTAGCAGAAATAAACGGAAATTTTGCCCATTTTTCTTGCAAAGTTAGAATTTGTAATGGTGAATCAAATTCGTGATTCCCTAATACCATTGCTTCATAGCCGATGGCGTTTAAGCCTTCAATATCAGGGCGAGCATTTTGCATATCTGATTCTGGCACGCCCGTGTTGATGTCACCTGCGTTTAGCACGATCACAGAACCTTGCTTTACGGACACTTCTTTACGAATATTGTCAATAAGCGTTTTTTGCGGAGCTAAACCATATTCACCTTTGTCATTACTCCAAAAATGTCCGTGAATATCATTAGTGTGTAACACAGTAAAATGATAGGTTTTACCTTTTTCATAAGCATTTGCTGTTGCTGCTGCAAGCAAAGCCATAGATAGAAGAGTTTTTTGAAATTTCATAATTTGCCTTAAATACAGAATTAAAAGAAAAGAATCAGGAACCAAGTCAAGCCCATTAAAACCATTGCCATAAAGACAGCCGCCGAGCCAATGTCTTTCGCTCGCCCTGAAAGTTCGTGGTATTCCGAACCGATGCGATCAACAACCGATTCCACCGCACTGTTTAAGAGTTCGGTGACGAGAATCAGCAAAACCGAACCGCTTAAAAGCACTTTTTCAATTGCCCCATCACCTAACAGAAAAGCCAAGGGAAGTAACACAATAGCAAACCAAACTTCCTGACGGAATGCCGCTTCATACTTATAGGCGGCTTTTAAGCCTTGCATTGAATAACCTGCAGCTCGAATAATGCGAGCAAAATTAGCTTTGTTTTCGGGTTTCATAAAAAATCCTAAAAGTAAAAATTTGCTGAATTATAGCCTAAAAGAAAATGTTTTCGGAAAGGAAATTGCGGGAAAAACCGAGAGTTTGTTCAATGTTTGACTTGGCAAGCGGTCGTTTTTGCTAAAAAATTTGCAAATTTTTAGCTAAATTAGACCGCTTTCCTTTAGGGGCAATGTGAAAAATTAAATGTTATTTACTATATTTGTAAATTATGTCATTTAATATAACTTAAATTTGCATTACTTGAAGAAATGTAATATCATTCTTTTTATTGTAAATTATATGTAATTAAGTTTACGTAAAATGAAAAATAGGATGTCAATAAATTGATTGTTGTCGTACCAGTTTGTTGATGAAGGTAACTGTAATTTGTTATTGAGGTGAACTAATGGGTTTATGGGGTTCTATGGTAATGGGCTGGAGTGTAACTGCTTCATTCATTATCTATTATTTAGGTTAAGTAAAAAATATTGGAATAAACAATTGAGTTTATTGAGAAAGTAGGAATTATCTAAGGAAAATAGGCACAGCCCCTTAAAGTTGAACCATCTAATCAACTTTTAAGGGGCTGTTTTTATTGGTAGTGCTTGTTTTTGGGACTGGTTAAAACAGAGGTTTTGTCTTATCTGTGACACCATTCCTTCACCCCTCCGTTTACTGGGAGGGCAGTTGCGAAGTGACCGAGAGGGGGATTTGTAAAATTTTGGGCAAGTTTGACCGCTTGTATTGATATGATGTGTCGATTTTAGAATAAAGGCGGATTGGTTAGGTTCGCCTTTAAGGTTACTCATGGTTTTTCAGAAATATCTATATAGACTTTATGCTGTAAAGTGAAACCGCCACAGTAAGTAAAATAACTATATTGCCCACCAGTGGTTGATTTTAACCATCCGCCCATCTCTTTAAAATCAGCTATACTGCATTTACCTTGATTAATTAATTTTTGTGAATGTGCGACAAATTTATCTTTATAAAGATGAAAATCATCTGAGCTGGCAATGACTTTTTCTAATTCTGTATTTGTTTTTACATCTGGCTTTTCATTTTTTAATGATAAGTCGCTAATAGGAACCCAACGAGCCACTTCACCTGAAACTCCTTCCGAATATCCATTATAAAACTTCGAAACTCTGGCAAAACCGTTCTTTTCTTCAAAGACTTCTACTTTTTGCCCTATCCTTAGTGTGTTTGTGATTTTTGCCTTCTTAGACGGAGATAAGTATTCGAAAGTGGTATCTGTTTTGACATAAGCATCATGGGCATAAGAAAAAGCCGGTAATGTAAGAAATAATAAAAATAATTTTTTCATTTTAAGTTGTCCTTAGTGCTAATAAATATTAATCTAAATGTTTAATAGTTATGCTTATTAACGATAAACATCTATTAAATAAATAATCAATAAAATGAGGTTGAATTTCTTTTTTATTTGTTTCGTGATGACGTATACGGTATTCATTCCCTATATTTGTTAATTCTTTAAATTCATCCTCAAGTAATTTTTCTAATGCTTTATCACCACGAGATATATCCTTGATTATTTTTTGTACGGAAGATTTTTTGTCTAATTCTCGATGGTAAGTTTTTATACGCTCAAAAGCATCCCATATCTTTTCTAATCCACTCTGACGTTCTGATATATTTGGTTTTCTAATAAAAGTAATCGCATCATTTAATAATTGTTTGATACCTTGCTCTTGAATTTTTTGTATATCTTCTTCTATTGATGTGCTAAGAACAGAATGCTCGAGATCTCGCTTAACTATTTTTTTGTTTGTTAATATGAATAGTAAATTTTCATCACGAAATATTTCATTAATTTCATTTTGAAATTTATAAAATATATCTGAAGTGTCAAAAACACTTATAATTTCATAATCTCTATATTGAAGATTATTCCACTGTTTAGATATATCTCTCATTTTTTTTGCAAAAAATTCAATTAGATCTAATATTGCATATTGGTTATCATCAGAAATACAATCAGGTACAGAAATTTCATTTTTCTCATCTATATGAATAAACGGAATTCTAGATCTGATTTTTTCTATAAAATACTCTTCATTAAATGAAATATAATCTTTACCTGTAAAATCATGGTGTTCTTTTATAGGAAATTCATGCGTTAAGTTATCTTTATATTTAAGACAGCATTCTAATAATAATGAATAAGCATTTATAGTTATATTGTCTGATTTTTTAGCTTCAACTCTTTGTTTATGTCGTTCTGTATATAAGCACATAATAACTTCTCTAATATATTTCTAGGTTAGTATTTGTAATCTATAAATAAAAGCGCACATCAAAGACGTACGCCATTATTAAGATTAAATGTGGCTAATTCTACTCCCACTCAATCGTCGCCGGCGGTTTGCCACTCACGTCATACACCACGCGGGAAATGCCGTCTACTTCATTGATAATGCGGTTGGAGATTTTACCGAGTAAATCGTACGGCAGGTGCGCCCAATGGGCGGTCATAAAGTCGATGGTTTCGACGGTGCGCAGGCTGACAACCCAGTCGTATTTGCGTCCGTCGCCCATTACGCCGACGGATTTCACCGGTAGGAATACCGTGAAGGCTTGGCTGACTTTGTAATACCAGCCGGATTTATAGAGTTCCTCTATAAAAATGGCGTCCGCTTTGCGTAATAGATCGCAGTATTCTTTTTTGATTTCACCCAATACACGTACGCCCAAGCCCGGTCCCGGGAACGGGTGGCGGTTGAGCATTTCCGCCGGTAAGCCTAATGCTAAGCCGATTTTACGTACTTCGTCTTTAAATAATTCACGCAACGGTTCAACCAAGCCGAGTTTCATATAATCCGGTAAGCCGCCGACATTGTGGTGAGATTTGATGACGTGCGCTTTACCCGTTTTGCTCGCCGCTGATTCGATCACATCCGGATAAATCGTGCCTTGCGCCAGCCATTTCACCGAAGTCAGTTTTTTCGATTCATCATCAAACACATCGACGAACACTTTGCCGATGGTTTTGCGTTTCGCTTCAGGTTCATCAATGCCTTTGAGTGCGTCTAAGAAGCGATCTTCCGCGTTCACTCGAATGATGTTCAAACCGAATTTATCGCCGAACATCTCCATGACTTGATCGCCTTCGTTAAGGCGTAATAAGCCGTTATCCACGAAGACGCAGTGCAAGTTTTTGCCGATAGCACGGTGTAACAGTAGAGCGGTGACAGAGGAGTCCACGCCGCCTGATAAGCCTAAAATCACTTCGTCATCGCCGACTTGCTCTTTAATGCGGGCAACGGCATCTTCAATGATGTTCTCCGGTGTCCAGTTGGTCGCGCAGCCGCAAATGCCGATCACAAAGTTTTTTAATAGCTCTAAACCGCTTTTGGTGTGGGTCACTTCCGGGTGGAATTGCACACCGTAGAAACGACGGCGTTCGTCGGACATCGCCGCAATCGGGCAGGTTGATGTCACGGCGGTGGTCTGGAAGTCGTTCGGTAAACGAGTGACTTTATCGCCGTGGCTCATCCATACGTCGAGTTTCGGGCTGCAAGCGGTCGGATCATCGTTCAATTTTGCAAATAACGCATCCTGCACTTGCAAATCGACGGAAGCATAACCGAACTCACGGTGGCTGGACGGTTCGGTTAGTCCGCCAAGCTGCATCGCCATGGTTTGCATGCCGTAGCAAATACCCAGCACCGGCACACCGGCGTTAAACACATATTCAGGCGCACGCGGGCTGTTTTCTTCGGTGGTACTTTCAGGACCGCCCGAAAGAATAATCCCCGTTGGGTTAAATTCACGGATCTGTGCTTCCGTCACGTCCCAAGCCCAAAGTTCACAGTAAACCCCAATCTCACGCACACGACGCGCGATCAGTTGGGTATATTGAGAACCAAAGTCAAGGATTAAGATTTTGTGGTTGTGGATGTTGTTCATTGTGTTTCTCTGTTTTTGTAAGAATTTGCTTAAAGTTGATTGCTTATTCTAAGCCTAATGTTGCTAAAAATTCTTTCTCCGTTAATTTAGGAACAGCATTGCCTAAATAGTAAAAAGACGGTTTCCGATCAATATAAATTTCCTGCTCTAAGGTAAATTCGTTTTCCGCACTAAATAAACCGGCGGAGAGTTCATAATTATCCGTACCTAATAAATGATAATATAAATGCGTGCCGCATTTCTTACAAAAAGCACGTTCCGCCCATTCGGAAGATTGATAACATTGGATGAAATCTTCACCTGAAATATCTAATTTTTGTTGATAACTTAAAGAAAATAACGGACTGCCGTTCCAACGGACACAAGTCCCGCAATGGCAGGCATGAACGTTTTTGTTTTCAGGCACAGTGATTGTCACTGAACCGCATAAGCATTGACCTTTCATTTTTTACTCCTTAGTCATTTATAGTGGAGACAAGCGGTGAGAAAATACCCTAGGGCTTACGCCCTAGGTTACGCATAGTTGAGCTACTCCGTAACTCTTTGTTCATTTGTAACTCCCAGCCCCAGCGGAGCTGAACTCTGTGTAACCCCGTACGGCTTGCCGTGCGGGGAAAATATCGTTATTTCAACTTCTTCTTACTTTCCGCAATCATTTTCTTCGCCGATAAATCGCTCACGACTTTTTTACCTGTTTTGCTCTCTAACTCTTGTAAAGCCACTTTAGCAACATTGCCACCTTGTTCGGCGACTTTTTGATTTTCCTCAAAGGTTTTAGGATTAACAGCTTGGGAAATATCTTTCGCCGAGGCTTCCGCAAGCATATTCAAAATCAACTCGGTGTTCGTCATATTATCGCGTAAGTTTTCCTTTTTTAACCCTTTGAACTGCTTGTATTCTTTTGTGGTTTTTCCGCTCCACGCTTTGGTGATAATATCGGTTAAAACGGCAAATTGTTGCCCTTCTTTCACGCCGACACGTTTCCATTCGTCTGTCAGTTCTTTACGGATTTCAATGCTTTTTAAACGTTGGTTAATCCAATTTTCCGAATAGCCTAATCGCAAATAGTCCTGCATTGCTCGATTGATAGTGAGTTCTGGATCTTGCAATTCATCTAAACGATCACTTCCCACCTGTGCCAACCAAAGTTTAAATGGCTCGGCTTTCGGGGACGGAATGGATTGAATTAAGCGCAGTAGTTGCGGTACATCGGCTACGTCAGTTAGTCGTAGCTTGCCGTCTTCCGCTCTCATTTTCAACTGGTTACAATTTGTAACCGTTTCATTTCCTTCTTTTAATAAACGGTTTTTTAGAACTTTCCAATAGTTTCTAGCCCCTTGATAATTAGGCTGCTCCGTCAAAATTTCGATTACATCAATAATCGAAAAATACCATTTTTCTTGCTCTTCGTCCCAAACGGAACGCACTTCTTTTTGTTCAAAAAGTTCGATCTTCATAAATAACCTCAAATATGACAATCACTAACAGTCGAGTTTTTTAGTCATTATTTAGGACAGCCCTAATTATTTGTTTAATAAACGAGCAATCAAATAATCAGCTTGAATTTGTAGGTTTCTAAATATATTAGGTTGATCGAACTTACGTGTATACGTCATGGTACTGATTTCTGTTTTTGGGGTACGAATTAAGAATTTAGCGTGATCAATTTGATTGGCAGATTCTATTTGGTAAATATTGTAGCGTAAGTTATAAGTGCATTTTTCTTCATATAAACGTTTTTTATCTGAACGCTCAACTATCTCGCTAGTAATGTTGTGCTTAGTTAAAGCAGTTTGTAAATAGCTTTCATAGTTTGCAACTTTACTTTTTGGATTTTGAATAATACAGACGTGTTTAATTTTTCTTAATTCATTTGGTTGTTTATATTTAATATTGCTGTTAGAACAAGCTGTTAAAATTAGTGTAACGATTGAAATTAAAGCTAGTTTAGTTTTCATTTTAGGTATCCTCTTAGTAAATTAAACAGAAAATTGATTGTTATGTAATAATCAGCCATAGGCTATTTATGTTGAAGCTGTATAAATTTGTTCAATAATTTTCAAAATCTCATTCATATCTTTTCCCATATAATCTGCTAGCGATTGGTCAATCAGCATTCGTTTTTCTTCATAGCCGATAACGGTTAGCCCAGCAGTTTGGGCAGAAAGCATTCCATAGTAGGAATCTTCGATCGCTACCGCATTTTCAGGAGCTATATCCAATTTTTCGCAGGTGTAGCGATAAATTGTCGGGTCGGGCTTGCTGTGCTCAAACTGGTCGCCGCTGATGATAAAATCGAACGCTTCTCTAATGCCACAAGCGGTCAAAATGTTGTCAATATGCGCTTTGGCGGAGGACGAAGCAACGGCTAATTTTAGCTGATTCTGTTTGGCAAATTGGATAATTTTTTTAATATCTGTTCTAAAAATGGTCAGGTAATTCATCGAGCTAAACAAATCTTGGAAAAATTGCTGATAACGTACTTGAATCTCTTCAATGGGTAAGCTCGATTCGGTCAATTTTTTGATGACCATAGGAATTTCTTTCAAAGATTTGCCCACCACTTCCGATTGTTGTTCGAGGGTAATCGGGCGGTTGTGTTCCTTGATGTTTTCAATAAATTGCTTTTGCATAGAAAACTCAAGGTATTCGGTATCGACAATCACCCCGTCCATATCAAAAATGATGGCTTGTAGCATTGGTATTCCTTATTTTTGAGAAATTACAAGCGGTCAAATTTGGCAAAAAATTTGCAAAAATCGACCGCTTGTCACTAAATTACCCCAAGCGATAATTCGGTGCTTCTTTGGTAATGGTCACATCGTGTACGTGCGATTCTTTGATACCTGCGCCACTAATGCGTACGAACTGCGCTTTGGTGCGGAGATCTTCGATGGTTGCCGAACCCGTTAATCCCATACAAGAGCGCAAACCACCCATTTGCTGGTGAATGATCTCTTTGAGGTAGCCTTTGTATGGAATGCGCCCTTCAATGCCTTCTGGCACGAGTTTATCAGCAGCGTTGTCCGATTGGAAATAACGGTCTGATGAACCTTTAGACATTGCGCCTAATGAGCCCATACCCCGGTAGGATTTAAAGGCTCGACCTTGGTAAAGCTCGATTTCACCTGGGGCTTCTTCCGTTCCAGCGAACATTGAACCAACCATTACGCAAGAAGCACCAGCTGCAATGGCTTTGGAAATGTCGCCAGAATAGCGAATACCTCCGTCGGCGATCACGGGAATGCCACGACCTTCTAATGCTGCCGCCGCTTCTGCGATAGCGCTGATTTGTGGTACACCGACGCCTGTTACGATACGAGTAGTACAGATTGAGCCAGGTCCAATACCGACTTTTACCGCACTTGCGCCTGCATCAGCCAAGGCAATTGCACCTTCAGCAGTGGCGATGTTGCCAGCAATGATTGGTAGGTTCGGGTATTTGGCACGGGTTTCACGTACACGTTGTAGGACGCCTTCGGAATGCCCGTGGGAGGAGTCAATCAAGAGCACGTCTACGCCTGCTTTGACTAAAGCTTCAATGCGTTCTTCATTACCTGCTCCCGCACCCACGGCTGCACCTACCCGCAAACGACCAAATTCATCTTTGCAAGCATTCGGCTTTTGTTCGGCTTTTTGGAAATCTTTAACGGTGATCATACCTTTCAGTTTGAAGGAATCATCTACCATTAGTACTTTTTCTACACGGTGTTCGTGCATTAAATCTAAAATTTCTTCACGAGTTGCATTTTCAGTTACGGTAACCAAGCGTTCTTTTTTGGTCATTACTTGTGCCACAGTTTTGCTTAAATCTTTTACGAAACGAGTGTCACGCCCTGTGATAATACCGACTAAATTATTTTCATTATCCACCACAGGGTAACCTGCGAAACCATTTTTTTCGACTAAGGCTTTTAATTCCGCAAGGGTTAAATCAGGCGAAACAGTGACGGGTTCAGAAACGATGCCGCTTTCGAATTTTTTTACTCGACGTACACGATCGGCTTGGCGCTCGATTGACATATTTTTGTGAATGAATCCAATGCCACCTTCTTGGGCTAGAGAAATCGCTAATTTTGCTTCAGTGACGGTGTCCATTGCTGCTGAAAGCATAGGAATATTCAAGCGAATTTCTTTGGTTAATTGGGTGGAAAGATCTGCTGTATTTGGAAGCACAGTAGAATGTGCAGGGACAAGTAAAACGTCGTCAAACGTTAAGGCTTCAGATTTGATGCGAAGTGCCATTGCAATAGTTCCTTAATGAAAAATAAAATTGAAGATGGAAATTATTGCGGGCGAATTATACAGGTGATTTCTATGCTTGTAAAATAAAACCACGAAAACGTTTGCTAATTGTTTAAAAAATAGAAAACCCACATTTTGAGTAATGTGGGTTTTCATTATATTTTGCTTAATATTGGCTATTATTTTTTCTTAACAGGACGTTGCCAGCCTACAATGTGCCGTTGTGGAACACGGGTAATCACCAGTTCATTTTCTGCCACATCTCTCGTAATGGTTGCACCAGCACCGATGGTTGCCCAATCGGCGATGGTTACAGGAGCGACTAATTGGCTGTCAGAACCAACAAATACGTGGTTACCAATAATGGTTTTGTGCTTGTTGGCGCCATCATAGTTACAAGTGATAGTCCCTGCACCAATGTTCACGTGTTCACCCACTTCACTATCGCCAATATAGGTTAAGTGTCCAACTTTTGAGCCTTTGCCGATTTGGGCATTTTTGATTTCAACGAAGTTACCTACGTGCGCTTTTTCCGCTAAGGTTACGCCAGGGCGTAAGCGTGCAAATGGACCAACATCGGCACCCACACCAACCACGCTATCTTCTAATACGCTGTATGGTTTGATTTCAACATTATCGCCTAAGGTCACATTTTTCAATACAGCACCTGCACCGATTTTTACGTTGTTACCCAGTTTGATGGTGCCTTCTAAAATCACATTCACATCAATAGAGACATCTTTGCCGTGTTCAACTGTACCACGTAAGTCAAAGCGTTCCGGGTCGATAATCGTTACACCAGCAAGTAATAATTTTTCGGCTTGTTTTTTCTGATAGAAACGTTCTAAGGCTGCGAGTTGTAAACGGTTGTTGGCACCTTCCACTTCCATAAATTCAGAAGCTTGTACCGCTTGTACTTTAAAACCATCTTGGTTTGCCATTGCAATCACGTCAGTGATGTAATATTCGCCTTGGGCGTTATTATTGTTTAAGTTACCAAGCCATTTTTTGAAACTTGCACCGCTTGCGACCATTACTCCAGTGTTTACTTCTTTCACCGCTAACTGCTCAGGGTTCGCATCTTTTTGTTCTACAATCGCCACCACTGAACCGTTTTCACGAATGATACGACCATAACCCGTAGGGTTTTCAAGCTCAACTGTTAAAAGTGCTATGCCATTTGCAGGTTTAGCTGCAATCAGTTTCTCCAAGGTTTCTTTTTGGATCAATGGGGCATCCCCATAAAGCATCACGATATTTTCATCGTCCGCAAAAAATGGGGCAGCTTGTTGCATTGCGTGTCCTGTACCCAGTTGCTCTGCTTGCAAGACCCAATTTACAGGTTCAGTGGATAAACGTTCTTTGAGAAGGTCGGCACCATGACCATAAATTAAGTTAATTTGACGAGCATTTAGTTGTTTTGCTGTGTCGATAACGTGTTTTACCATCGGTTTACCCGCCACAGGGTGCAATACCTTCGGCAAATCTGAATACATACGAGTGCCTTTGCCCGCCGCTAAAATTACAACGCTTAATTGAGTCATAAAAGTCCCTATTTTCTTGATAAATTTGGGGGCTATTTTAACGGAAATGAGCAAGGAAAGAAAGATGGTGCGACTAGCTGGACTCGAACCAGTGACCCCCACCATGTCAAGGTGGTGCTCTAACCAACTGAGCTATAGTCGCATTTAAGAATTGAAAAACGAGTGGGATTGTAAAGAAAAAAATGCAAGTAAGCAAGTATTTTACAAAACGGCGCCTCTGTTTGCTGTTATTTTAAACGTTCTTGGGTAAATATTTGTTTATCTTCCCAACGGAGTAGAGTGAGATAATTTCCCCAAGCGCAGCCTGTATCAAGGGCATAGATATTGGCTCTGCTAGATTTGCCCATTAAACTTGCCCAATGCCCAAAGATAATCGGCATTTCGTATAACGGGTTATCTAACTCAAACCATGGTACTAATTCATCAGGCGCTTCTTCAATTGGTAATTTACAAGCGAAATCTAACCGCTTGTCGGTATAGCAAAAACGCATTCGGGTGAAGACGTTTACAATATATCGCCAACGCTCAATGCCTTGCAAATATTCATTCCAACGTTCAGGATAGTTTTCATACATTTGCGCAAGATAACGTCCATAATCATCGCTTTTTAGTACATTTTCTGCTTCTCTGGCACAGCTTAAGGTTGTCGCCAAATCCCACTCTGGGCTGATGCCTGCGTGGGTGAGGAGAAACTTGTGCTTAGGATGTTGAATAACAAGCGGTTGATTTCTCAACCAATTTTGCAAATCTTCCCGATCTTCTGCGGCAAAAATGCTATCTACCTTATCGTTCGGTTTGACTCGTTTAATGCCCAAGAGGGTGGAGAGCAGATGTAGATCGTGGTTACCTAGCACCGTTTGAGCATGGTTTTTCGGATCTTTCACAAAGCGTAAACATTCTAACGAATTTTCACCACGGGCAACCAAATCACCCGTTAAGAACAGTTCGTCTTGCTTCGGATCGTATTGCACTTGTTTGAGTAGTAATTGAAATTCTGTAAAGCAGCCGTGCAGATCGCCAACAATGTAGGTTGCCATTTTATTCCTTTGATTTTTAGGGAAAATAAAGACGTAAAAAATCTGCACCTTGGAAGGTGCAGATTTTGCTTAAACTAAACATCTAATTGCGCATACAATGCATTGCTTTCAATGAAATCACGGCGTGGCTCTACTTCATCACCCATCAAGGTACTGAAGAGTTTATCTGCGGCAATGGCATCAGTGATGTTTACTTGCAACATTTTGCGCGCCACAGGATCCATTGTGGTTTCCCATAGTTGCTCTGGATTCATCTCACCTAATCCTTTATAGCGTTGAATAGTCAAGCCTTTACGCGATTCTTTCACCAACCAATCTAACGCTTCAGCGAATGAACTCACTTCTTGACGACGTTCGCCACGCATTACATAGGCTGACGGCGAGAGTAAATCGTTCAATTCGTTACCTAAGGCGATGATTTTGCCGTATTCGTTACTGGTAATGAAATTGAAATCAATGCGGTAACTGGTATCCATACCGTGGGTAGTGACGATGATTTCAGGTTCATATACTTGGCGTTCTGCGTTGAAGAATACCTTGCCACGATAGAAGCTGCCGCTCGTTTCTTGTGCCATCAACTTCGCCACGAAGGCTTCGTTCCAAGCGGTCACATTTGTTTCATTTTTTACCAATTCGGCAGAAAGAGCAGGGCTGTAGATCATTTCATTTAATAATGCCTCTGGATAGCGACGGCTTAAACGATCAAACAATTTTTGCACATCATTGTATTGAGTAATCAAGTTTTCCAGCGCCACGCCACTTAAGGCAGGTGCGCCTTCGCCAACAAATAACCCCGCACCTTCGAGGGCAATATCGATCTCATATTGCGCCATTTCGTCATTATCTTGAATATAACGCTCTTGTTTACCTTTTTTCACTTTGTACAGTGGCGGTTGGGCAATATAAATATAGCCATTTTCAATCAGTTCTGGCATTTGGCGATAGAAAAATGTCAATAGCAGCGTACGAATATGCGCACCATCGACGTCCGCATCAGTCATAATAATGATTTTGTGATAGCGGAGCTTTTCGAGGTTGTAGTCGTCACGACCGATACCCGTACCAAGAGCGGTAATCAACGTTGCCACTTCTTGTGAAGACAGCATTTTATCGAAACGCGCTTTTTCGACATTTAAAATTTTACCTTTTAACGGCAGAATCGCTTGGTTTTTACGATCACGCCCCTGTTTTGCCGAACCGCCCGCAGAGTCACCCTCCACTAAGTAGAGTTCAGATAATGCAGGATCTTTTTCTTGGCAATCGGCAAGTTTGCCAGGTAAACCGCCTAAATCTAATGCCCCTTTACGACGAGTCATTTCACGTGCTTTACGTGCAGCTTCGCGCGCACGAGCAGCATCAATAATTTTGGTGACAATGTTTTTCGCATCGTCTGGGTTTTCCGCTAAGTAATCGGTTAAGGCTTCATTCATTGAGCTTTCTACCGCACCACGCACTTCCGAAGAGACTAATTTGTCTTTGGTTTGTGAGGAGAATTTTGGATCGGGCACTTTAACTGAAATCACCGCAACTAAGCCTTCTCGTGCGTCATCGCCTGAAGCATCAATATTGGCATCGGCTTTTTTTAGCACGCTGCTATTATCCATATAGTTTTTTAAAGCACGAGTTAAAGCACCGCGGAAGCCCGCTAAGTGCGTACCACCATCGCGCTGCGGAATATTATTGGTAAAACAGTAAACGTTCTCATTATAAGAGTCGTTCCATTGCAATGAAATTTCTACACCAATGCCATCTTTTTCGGTAGAAAGATAGAATGGCGTATTGTGAATATGGGTTTTACCTTCGTTTAAGTATTCCACGTAGGCTTTGATGCCGCCTTCATATTTGAAATGTTCTTCTTTGCCATCACGCTCATCAATCAATTTGATTGAAACGCCCGAGTTCAAAAATGAAAGTTCACGCAAGCGTTTAGAAAGAATTCTGTATTCAAATTCAGTTTTATTTTTGAAAATATCAAGGCTCGGCCAGAAACGAACCATCGTTCCCGATCTGTCCGTATCACCAATAATAGAAAGTGGAGCATCAGGTTCGCCTAGGCTATAAAATTGTTCGTGCACGTGCCCTTCACGACGAATGGTCAGCTGTAATTTGGATGAAAGGGCATTGACGACCGACACACCTACACCGTGCAAACCACCTGACACTTTATAGGAGTTATCATCGAATTTACCGCCTGCGTGCAGCACGGTCATAATAACTTCTGCGGCTGAAACCCCTTCCTCTGGGTGAATACCCACTGGAATACCACGCCCATCATCTTGCACAGAAACGGAATTATCTGAATGAATGGTGACGATAATATCTTTACAGTAGCCTGCCAATGCTTCGTCGATAGCATTATCCACCACCTCAAACACCATATGGTGTAAACCTGTGCCGTCATCGGTATCGCCAATATACATCCCAGGGCGTTTGCGTACCGCATCTAAGCCACGTAAGACTTTAATACTCGATGAATCATAACTTGGTTGATTTTGTCCAGACATTCGTTGTTCCTATGTTGAAATACTAACTAGCTCAAAGCCAAAAAAATTGGCGGAATTATAGCAGAAAAACCACAAAAAAGCGAAATTTGCAAAGGTTACAAGCGGTCAAATTTTCAATAAATAATGAAATTGCGGTCGAGAAGTGGTATATTTCTGCCGTTTATTTTCATTTCACTTTTTGGAGAATTATGATGGAACTTTCAGCTTTAACTGCGTTATCCCCAATCGATGGCCGTTATCAAGAAAAAGCGGCTGCGTTACGCCCAATTTTTAGCGAATTTGGCTTATTAAAATTCCGAGTTACCGTTGAGGTTCGTTGGTTACAAAAATTAGCTTCTCAGGCACAAATTCAAGAAGTTCCTGTTTTATCCGAAAAAGCAAACGATTACTTAAACCAAATTGTGGCAAATTTTTCCATTGAAGATGCCAATCGTATCAAAACCATTGAACGCACTACGAACCACGATGTGAAAGCGGTAGAGTATTTCTTAAAAGAAAAATGTGAAGCTCTACCTGAATTACAAGCGATCAATGAATTTATTCACTTTGCTTGTACTTCCGAAGATATTAACAACACTTCACACGCTTTAATGCTGAAAACGGCACGCAATGAAGTGCTATTGCCAGAATGGAAAAAAGTGATTGAAGCGGTGAAAGATTTAGCTAAACGTTACCAAAATATACCATTGCTTTCCCGCACCCACGGCCAGCCAGCTAGCCCGACAACCATTGGTAAAGAAATGGCGAATGTGGCGTACCGTTTACAACGTCAATACAAGCAGCTCGAAAACTTAGAGATTTTGGCTAAAATTAATGGCGCAGTAGGTAACTATAATGCACACTTATCCGCTTATCCTGATGTTGATTGGCATAAATTCAGCCAAGAGTTTATTGAAGAATCCTTGGGAGTTACTTGGAATCCGTTTACCACTCAAATTGAACCACACGATTACATCGCAGAATTTTTCGATTGCGTAGCACGTTTTAACACCATTGTGATTGATTTTGACCGTGATATGTGGGGTTACATAGCGTTAAATCACTTTAAGCAACGTACGATTGCAGGTGAAATTGGTTCTTCAACAATGCCACATAAAGTCAATCCAATTGACTTTGAAAACTCAGAGGGGAATTTGGGCTTAGCCAATGCGGTGATGACGCATTTAGGGCAAAAATTACCTATTTCTCGTTGGCAACGTGACTTAACTGATTCAACGGTATTGCGTAATTTAGGCGTAGGGTTGGGCTACAGCTTAATCGCTTATGCGGCAACTTTAAAAGGGGTGAGCAAATTAGAAGTGAACGAACAGCACTTGCGTGATGAACTCAACCAAAACTGGGAAGTGCTAGCTGAGCCAATCCAAACTGTAATGCGTCGCTATGGCATCGAAAAGCCCTACGAAAAACTCAAAGAATTGACGCGCGGCAAACGAGTGGACGAAGCGGCCATGCGTGAGTTTATTGAAGATTTAGCTATTCCTGCTAGCGAAAAAGCGCGCTTGCAAACGATGACACCTGCCACTTATATCGGCTATGCGGTGGAGCTGGTGGATAAACTCTAATTTGTAAATAATTTAAAAACTAACCGCTCTTGATTTTACTTCCTGCATTAGCTATATACAGTTTGGGGAGTGCTAATTTCTAGAGCGGTTATAGTTTTATTCCCTTGATAATGCCTCTACTGGTTTTAAACGAGCTGCATTTCGGGCAGGAAAATAGCCAAAGATAATGCCGATCAAAGATGAACATAAAAATGCAATAAAGAAAGAGGAAAAGGTGAATTGCATTTTGATACTATCTGTTAATAAAGAAAAAACTAAGCCAAACAACAATGATAACAATATACCAATAATGCCACCGATCAGACTAACTGTCGCCGATTCAATTAGAAACTGATGTAGTATATCTTTTTCTTTGGCGCCTACTGCGATGCGGATACCGATTTCTTTGGTTCGTTCAATCACTGAAACTAACATAATATTCATAACTCCTATACCTCCAACTACCAGCGAAATAAAAGCGATAGATGAAATCATTAAAGTTAGGGCTTGTGTAGTGCGATTTAAGGATTGTAAGAACTTGCTACTACTGAAAGTAAAAAAATCCTTTCTGCCATGCTTTGCTGCCAATAAATCCACAATTGCCTTATCGGCTGCTGCTGGTTCAAAATTTTCTCGTAACTGCACTGTAATTTGTTGAAAATAAGATTGATTACGTAAGCGGGCAGCCATAGTGTTGTACGGCAACCAAATAGTAGTTCGTTGCCCTTCAGTTGTTTGGGAGGAGGACTCAACAACACCGATAATCGAAATAGGTACATCACCGATAAAAACTATATTGTTTTCTGCAATTTTTGTGCCGAAGATTACATCTCGTGATTTTTTATCGATTATGCCAACAGCTTGATAAGTATCTACATCTTGTTGGTTAAAAAACCTGCCACTCAGTAATTTGTAGTTTTTTAACATAAAGAAATCTTGGCTAACGCCATTTATCGTTGCATTGGCAGTTTTATTTAAGAAACGGATTGGCAATTCTAACGATAAGTTCGGAGTCGCACCTTTCACATAGGGTTGTTGGCGTAATAAATTTACGTCATTGCTATTTAACGTTTGAATTTTATATGCTTCGGTATCTCCCCAATTTTTACCAGGAAAAATATCTATTGTGTTGCTACCTAAAGAGCTAAATTCATTCAAGACTTTATGTTTGGTTCCTTCTCCTAATGCTACTACACATACGACAGCAGCAATGCCAATAATTATACCTAACATAGTCAAAAACGTCCTAATTTTATGAGCACGCATCATACTGAATGCCATCACAAAAGATTCTTTATAGCCTCGTAGCGACATCAAGCAGTTTAGACTTTGCCTTTCCTGCTTTGTTGAGGGGGAGAGGCTATTCTTGCAGTATGAACTATTATCTGCAATAATTTCGCCATCTTTGATTTTGATAATTCTGTTAGCATTTTGCGCAATATTCATATCATGAGTAATTAGGATAATTGTGTGTCCTTGCGCATTTAATTCTTTCAACACATTCAATACTTCTTGGCTGCTTTGGCTATCTAATGCTCCCGTAGGCTCATCAGCTAAGATTATCTCTCCTCCATTCATCAATGCTCGAGCAATACTAACTCGTTGCTGCTGCCCGCCAGAAAGTTGAGAAGGTTTATTTTCCAGTTGTTTTTCCAACCCTAATCGACATAGCAGCTCCTTCGCTCGTTCAGTTCTTCTATATTTATCTGTTGCCGAATAAATAGCAGGAACTTCTACATTTCCGATTGCGCTTAGATGTGGCAACAAGTGATAACGCTGAAAAACAAAACCGAAATGACTACAACGTAACTCTGCTAACTCATCATTGCTCAAAGAGGCGATATTTCGCCCTCGAAACCAATATTCACCACAATCTGCTATATCCAATGCACCTAAGATATTCATTAAAGTGGATTTGCCAGAGCCAGAAGCTCCGACAATAGCAATCATTTCGCCCGCATATACTTTTAAATTAACTGATTTCAATACTGTTGTTTCGGTATTGCCATTGCGATAACGACGCTCAATATTTTTTAATTCAATTAATGGTTGTTTCATTATAATCCTATGCTATAAATTTCGGCATCGTTAGATGCAGGAGTTGTACTAACGGGCAGTAGGACTTTATCGCCTTCTACTAACCCTTCGATAATTTCTACTTTCGCTCCGTCTTTCAGTCCTGTTCTCACTACAACTTGCTCTTTTTGGCCATGTTTACGCAAGACCGTGACATAATATTGCTCCGGCACAATCATTTCCCCTAGGGCTGATAAAGGAATATTCAACACATTTTCACGTTTATCTAACATAATCGTTACAGCGGCAGTCATAGAAATACGCAGTCTATGATCAGGATTAGGCACTTTGAAAGTAGCATAATAATAAATTGCATTGTTTGTATTTTCTGTAGTGTCTGTAATATGAACGGGAGCCAGTTTTACCATATCAAGTTGCCCGTGAAATTGGGAATCACTCTCTCCCAATAGCGTAAAGGAAGTTGGAGCACCAGCTTGTATATGAATTACATCTGCTTCCGAAATTTTGGTATTGACTTTCATTGTATCAATATTAGCTAATTTCATCAGCACTGGTACTTGTTGGGTGGTAGCTAAAGTTTGTCCGTTTTGCGCAAACACTGAAATTACTGTTGCATCAAGTGGAGAACGGATTTCTGTATATCCTAGTTCGGTTTCAGCTTTTTCCACTCTGATTTTAGCAATATCTAGATTATTTTGCGCAATTTGAAGTTCTGCTTTAGCAGTATCTAATCTACTTTTTGCTTCTTCAGTTTCCTTTTGGCTTGTCGCATTGGTTCGAATCAAACGTTGATGACGTTCCCAATCTGATTGCAGTTGCTTAAGATTAATCTTTTTTGTATCCAAATTAGCAGAAGCATTTGCTAGTTCAGCTTTTGCTAGTTTTAATTCCGTTTCAGCCAGACGTGGATCAATTACAGCTAATAGCTCACCTTTTTTAACTTTCTGTCCTTCTTGTACTAAAATATGCTTAATCTGCCCAGATACTTGTGCACCAATATCCACTTGTTCAGCCGCTTGCAATGTGCCGCTAGCAATAACTGTTTTTTGAATATTTCCTCGTTCGACGTGGAAAATAATCTCTTGATAATTTTCTTTTTCACTCCCAAAATATAAATATAATATGCCTAAAAGGAAAGTAAATAGGGTATATTTAACATATTTTTTAATTTTCAAAATAACCACCTTATTATCTTTTATAAAATGACAAAATAACCAATGTAGCTTTTGAACAAGTAACTAAATAGTATTATAAAAAAACAGGGAGAATCAATTGACTTTATAAAGATAAAGAATGAGTATTCTCCCTAGAATATTCTATTTTAGAACTTATAATAAAGGCTAAGAGATGAAGTAAATTGAGAGTCTCGTTTTATGATAGGAGATTGCTTAATTTCTTTAGAATATTTATTCCAACCGACAGATAAACCCATACCAAGATTGTTGGTGAAAGCATAATCAGTATTAATACCTATATGTGTTGCATAAGCTGCTTTAGGTTTATATACGGATGTAATTTTATTACCTAATTCGGATTGTTTAATACCAAAGTAATAATCTGTATATTTAGATGAATAATAACTTGAGCCAATATATGGTGAAACTTTCCAATTTTTCGTCATATTAAACGATTTAAGTAAGCTGACATTACTACTCGCACCACGTTTTCCGCTTTTTCCTTCCATGGATATAAAAGTATCATTTAAGCTGAATAAACCTCCTAAATTATAATTTAATCCCCAACCAAAGGCAAATTGAGTTTTACGAGTTTGAATACTTTGATATCCAGGTAACAAGTCTTTTCCTTTAATTGAAAAACCATCAAATGGGTTAACAAACAGTGATACGCTGAAATTATCAGTGAAAGATTGTTCATATCCTATTTCGCTAATTCCTGCCGCCCCTCTCATATAAAAATTACCTAAAGAAAGATCAAGTGCTAAAAAGGGGTTTGTTGCTGCTTTATGTTTAGAATAGTAAATACTACTCTCATGGGTTCCTCCCAATCCAATTTCGGCTCCATTAACATTACTTGCAAAAGTAATAAAAGGAAAGCTAATTAAGTAATATTTAAATAATTTGCATTTGTTATGTTTCATAGTTGTCTCCTTTTAGTGAGGTTAAAAAGTAAAACCAATTTTTGCTTGCCAGTTTGTGGCTTTACTGTTTTTAAATTGATATTGTTTGAAGATAGAAGAAAAGATCCAATTATTTTTCTCAAGACTAATCCCTAAACTAATTTCAGCTGAATACTTACTAGATGTAGTGGGTTCATTGTTTATTTTAATTCCATTCAATGTACTGTTGACATTGTCTCGTTTAGAATTTAAACGTTGTATATAATTTAGTGTTAAATTTGGAGTGATTTGCCAATCACCTGTTTTGAAATATTTTTTTAGGTGCAAACCAGCAGAAGCATTAGCATATTTTTTCTTGAAAGTATTGGTTATCGTTGGTAATTCGCCATTTTCTTTCAATGTGTCCATAGACAGGTGTAACGCCTGTAGTCCTATAGTGGGTTCAATATCCCAGTTATTGAACTTAAAGTTATATCCACTACGTAACTCTCCACTAAAGAGCCAACCTTTGTTATTACCAGCTCCCAGTTTTACACTATTAAACGAACGAGTTTGCTTATAGTCGATTCGTGCAACTTTACTGATAACATCGGTAAACCAGCTACTTGCTGTTGGCATATAACGTAAGCCTGCACTGGTTTCTACTTGTTTAATTGTTGCTGTGGCTTGGGTTTTTGCTATATCTGAGTTAATATGAACTAAATTCCCGTTCAAAATTACTTTTTCGTTCGGTTTATATGCGATACCGAAACCTGAGTAACGGGTCTTTACATCCAACTTTTTATCATGCTCTTTTTTATTGGACTGATATTTTTGTCCTTCGCCCTCCAGCCAAACTTTCATAGCTCCAATGTCATTATTTTGCTCATCAGACAAACGGTCAGCTACATGCTGTGAACGCAGCGCAGCTTGGTTACGTAAAAATTCAATACTATCGGCATAAATATTATTAGTGACATAATAATGCAGATTCTGTAAATCATTATATTCTATGGCTTTTTGCAACCAATTATTGTAGAACCCTTTTTTTAATGCTATTTTACTATTGCGTAATGAATTTAAAATCTGCAAGCCATTTTTTCCGTTTTCACTGGTATGTGGAGCGGAAAATGCTGTATTCAAATTAGCTTTCAGTTCCACACGATCTTCTTTGAAGTATATATCTTGACGCAGTCCCTTGGCATTTAGGGTATTACTAGGTGTTAGCTGTTCAAAACCTCCGCTGTAGTTTGCTCCGTCTTTTATGATCAGTATGTCAGCAAGCGTATCCCCTGCTTTAGCATTTTGTTTTAATGATTCCTCAATGGACAAAGTTCCGTTTAATTCAACTAAAGTTCCTTTTCCTTGAGCGGCAAATGCCTTTGGTGTTAATATTTTAAGATGGCTATTGTTAGATGCCTTGAAAGATTGATTTACAGTTAATGCACTAATAGAAAGATTACTTAGATTGTTAATTCTATCAACAGACGTTTTTCCACTTAGGGTTAAAGTTCCTTCGTCTATATTGATTGCTTTTAGGCGATTGTTTTCTCCTGCTAAAGTTAATTCAGCTTTTCCTCTTTTGGTTAAATTATGTTCTCCGCTCAAGTTATTTATCCATTTATCATTTCGTGATAGAGTATAAATTTCATCCCCTAATAGTTGTGATGGACCATTCATTGCCTTGGATATATTAACTAGCCCCCAGCCGAAGATTTCATCCACTCCTTTACGACCTAAATCTGTTGCAGTAGTTAATAAAGTATCCCTAACTTGAGTTGGTGTAAAATAATTAAAGCGCTCTTTTAATACAGCTAAAGCACCTGTAATGGTTGGGGCTGCAAATGAGGTTCCAAATTCATTTTGCAAGTTTGGTATTTTCTTATTCTGTTCTGCACCTTCTGTTGCTAAGACCGTTAAATTACCTGGTGCGGCGACACACCAATTTTTGCTAATTCCGCAATGATTGGAATATTTAGCTAAGTTTTTTCCGTCATCTACGGCGACAACTGATAGATAATGTTTTTCTAGCTCAGGTAAATAACGGGGTAACGCTGCCATAACACCAGGTTGCTTTTTACTTTCGTTGCCAGCAGCAAATACGAACAATGTCTCTTTTTTAATTGCACCTTTAATCGCATTTAAGAGTAGATTATCTCTTGCCTTGGTAACTGCCATTTTATATTTATTATCTATTAGTTGTGCATGATCGCCCGAAGAATCTTCATTCCAACTGTTATTGATTGCAAAAACTTTTTGGTTAGTAAGTTTATTAAAGGCAGTTGCAACTGCGCGTTGATGATTTTTTACATCGCTGCCTGTTCCAAGTAATAAATCTGCGTTTTTATTATCAGCCTCTGAGTCATCATCAGAACTGCTTTCTTTAGGTTCAAAAGTAGTAATATAAACATTGGAATTTTGTGCGACACCACCTTTGTAATTATGTGAACTTAGAGATTTCGCCCCAATAATACCAGCAACTTGACCGCCATGCATAGAATAGACGAGCTTCTCTTCACCGTTCTCATCTTTTTCTTTTTCTGTATCATAATGGGTTGGATCAAAAACTTTTCTAGCTCCTTTGGTATCAGTGGTTTCAAAGCTAAGTGAAAGCAATTTTTCTTGATTTACTAGTGGATGTTCAACCATGTAACCAGAGTCTAAAACACCAATCTTGACACCTTTGCCAGAATATAGTGCAGAAATTTGCTTGGTTAGACCGATTTGGCTATGTGGATTTCGTGTAATTTCATTACTGGGTTCTTCATTTTCTTCAGCATAGACATCAGACGCTACAACACAGCTAATAAGAAGAAATAGTAACGTTTTATGGAATTTATAGTTTTCCATAATGCTCCCTTAGTAATAGATATTCAAATAAGCTATATGAGGCGCTTCAGTTAAAGAAATCTGCTTATACTTATAGAAATTTGGGAGCATTTTGTGTTGTGAGGGATTGAAAATCAAATAATAAGTTTAATTTTTTAGTTTTTTTTGATCTAAAGCAAATAGAAATCGTTTGCGTTTAAGTTGTGTGGTAAAAGTATAAAGAAATGAAATTAGGTTTAAAAAAATTGAGCCTGCAAATAACAGGCTCAATATAAAATATTATAAACTTACCATCCTATATAAAATGGTTATTATAAAGGGTTTTCATTGCAAACCTTGGCTAGATAAAATCATCTGACATTGTGCAGGTGCAATTGGAATCGCTTTTACTTTTGGAGCGCTTGAAGGTGGTTTGGGTTCAAACCAAGAGTAAAGTTCAGTACCACAGCCGTCGCCAGCGGGAAGTGGAGCTTGATTTTCACAATTTACTGCATCAGCAGGGCAACTTAAGCGCACGTGTAAGTGTGAATCGTGCCCATACCAAGGGCGGATTTTTTGTAGCCAAGCACGATCTGTTCCAGCAGTTTGGCAAAGTTTCACTTTAATCGCAGGATTTAAAAAAATACGATTTACACGGGAATCTTGAGCGGCTAATTTGATTAGCGTTGCTTGTTTGTCTGTCCACACACTTTCATCAACTCGTTGTGTAGTGTGATTGACCATCAGCGTAGCCAAGCCTGCTGGGTTGCGAGCTGTTTCTGCATCCATCGGTCCAAAACGTAGCCAAATATCCGCATCCAAGCCTGTCTGGTGACTAGCGTGACCTGAACTAAAACGCCCACCTGCAGGCATTCCCATATCGCCAATTAAAATTGGTGGCAAACCAGAGGTTTTGGCTTTTTTACCAAGTTTTTTCAGGTAATCCAATAATTCAGGATGTCCGTAATAACGGTTTCTTGCCGAACGAATGACTTGGTAGCCGTCACCCTCCAAGTCAAGCGGTTTTGCGCCAATGATACAGCCATTGCTATATCCTCCGATAGGTTGAGATTGCCCTTGTACTGGTGTTTTAATTTGTTCCCAAACGCTGGCATTTGTTGCTACTGCTAAAAAAGAAGCGGTTGAAAATAAAAAAAATTTTGCAAATTTCACTTTATTATTCCGAATTTAAAATAGAAATTGGGCGAACACATCGGTTCGCCCTTGCATAAGATTTGTTTAGAAATCTAAAAGCTCTTTTTCTTTTGCAGCTAACACTTCATCCACTTTTTTCACAAAACCATCAGTGATTTTTTGGATTTCATCTTGTGCTTTACGTTCTTCGTCTTCACTGATCTCTTTATCTTTTAGCAATGCTTTAATTTGATCGTTCGCATCACGGCGCACGTTACGGATGGAAATTTTACCTTGTTCGCCTTCGCCTTTTACGATTTTAATCAAATCACGGCGACGTTCTTCCGTTAATGGCGGAAGTGGCACACGAATGGTTGTGCCTGCTGATGATGGGTTTAAGCCTAAATCAGAAGTTAAAATCGCTTTTTCCACCGCTTGAATTAACGATTTATCAAATACATTTACTGCTAAAGTACGAGCGTCTTCTGCGACTACGTTGGCTACTTGGCGTAATGGCGTGGCAGAACCGTAATATTCCACTTGAATACCATCTAAAAGTGAGGGTTGCGCACGACCTGTACGGATTTTAGCAATATGACCTTTTAATGCTTCAAGGCTCTTTTCCATACGCTCTTGCGTATCTTTTTTGATTTCATTGATCATTGTTTTTCCTTTTTAAACTAATCTTATTTTTGAGTTAAGAAATAATTGTGCCTTCGTCTGTACCTAGTACCACTTTTTTCAAGGCACCAGGTTTGCCCATATTGAATACACGGATTGGCATCCCGTGGTCACGAGCAAGGGTAAATGCGGCTAAGTCCATTACTTGAAGTTCTTTGTCTATTACTTCAGCATAGGTTAAGTTAGAGTATTGTTCTGCATCTGCATATTTTGCAGGGTCTTTATCGAAGACACCATCTACTTTAGTTGCTTTTAATACTACATCGGCTTCAATTTCGATACCACGTAAACAAGCAGCCGAATCGGTAGTGAAGAACGGACTACCAGTACCAGCAGAGAAGATGACAGCACGTTTTTCACGTAACATTTTAATTGCTTCAGACCAGTTGTAAGTATCACAAATACCGTTTAATTGGAATGCAGACATCAATTTCGCATTAACATCCGCACGATGTAAAGCATCACGCATTGCTAAGCCATTCATCACAGTCGCAAGCATTCCCATATGGTCACCAACAACACGGTTCATCCCCGCTTTAGCAAGTTTTGCGCCACGGAATAAATTACCACCGCCGATAACTACCCCCACTTCAACACCCATTTCGAGTAGCTCTTTGATTTCTAATGCCATACGATCCAATATTGACGGATCGATACCGAAGCCTTCTTCACCTTGCAAGGCTTCACCGCTTAATTTCAATAAAATGCGTTTATAGATTGGATTGCTCATTTGCTGCCTCTTATTTGGAATGTTACGAAAAACACAAAATTGCTGTATTATAGCCGAATCTTTGATAACTATAAATAGAGAAAGTTTAGTAATGCAAAATAAAAAAATTAGTTGGGGGGTTTTAGCTATTGTATTAGCTACATTTGCCAGCTTTTTTATGCTCAAAGGGTCAGGCTTTTTTGAGCAACCAACGATTTTAGAGGTGAGTCTTGGGGTAATTCTAATTGTCACCTTAGCAAGCTCAAAATGGAGTTATAGATTATTGTTATTGCCAATAACAATAGGTTATACACTTTACACGCCTGTTGGCTTAGCATTTGGTAAACCCACTTATTCCTATATTGCTTCAATTTTTGCCACTGATTTAATGGAAGGAAAAGAGTTTTTGCAACAGCTTGAACCATTGAATATGGTGATTGCAATAGGAATCTTACTAGCGGTCGTTTTTCATCGAAAATTTGCAAAAAAAGCGAATTTTCGACCGCTTGCAAATAAAACTTTTGTGATTTCAGCAATGGTTATTAGCTTATTTTCTCAGGCTCCATTTAAATTCTTTAATGAATTTTTTGCTGAAAGTATGAAGGTTAAACGTGAGTTGGAAGTGTTAAATAATTTGGCGATTGGGTCTAAATGGGGCAATTCCACTCTTTCACTTAATTCAAAGTATGATGATTACGTATTGATTATCGGTGAAAGTGCGAGAAAAGATTATCATCACGCTTATGGGTACCCTGTAGAAAATACACCATTTATGAGCTCAGCTAAAGGCACCTTGATTGATGGTTTTACTGCGGGCGGAACGAATACAATCGCCTCGCTCAAGTTGATGCTAACAAAACCGAATACTAAAACTTGGGAAGGTAATTATGAGTTGTCGCTGATTGATTTAATCAAATCAGCAGGCGTGCTGACTTATTGGATTTCAAATCAAGGCTATTTAGGACAATTTGATACACCAGTATCTTCATTGGCGAATAAGAGTGATGTGAAGATTTTTATGAAATCAGGTGATTCATTTAATCAAAATATTAGCGATTTTGAGTTATTACCAAAGTTTAATCAAGTGGTTGAGCAACCTGCAACAGGTAAACGTTTTATTGTATTACATCTGTATGGTTCACATCCAATCGCTTGCGATCGTCTAACGGATTATCCGAAGATATTCGATGAAGACAAATTAGCGAAAAAATATCACGATGTGAATTGTTATATTTCAACTATTAAGAAAACTGATGAAATGTTAAAGCGAGTTTATGAAACATTAATGAAAAATAGTGCAAAACAGAATCGTACTTTCTCAATGGTTTATTTTTCTGATCACGGTTTATCGCATGATTTGAAAGATAACTATATTGCAATTCATAATAGTGCGGGTAAAAGCAAGCTACATTATGAAATTCCGCTGTTTAAGATTTCTTTTGATGATACGGAGCGTAAAGTCTATAAAGTATTTAAATCTGGTTTGAATTTTACTGATGGCATCGCAAATTGGATAGGAATTGAAAATCCGTTGCTTAATCAAGCGGTCGATTTATTTGGGAATTTTGCAGATCCTGATGACTATGGTTTAAAAGCAAAGATTGATGAGATTGATGTACCGTTAGATCCAGCGATAGTGATTCCTAAACCATAATTTAATAAAAAGTATTTGGCAAATTGTCGATTTTTTGGCATAATTCGCCCGCTTTTTTATAAGGCAAGTATTTCTTATTTTTAACACTAAAACACACACATATCATAAGCTAGCAATTGGGGTGTAACGTAAGTTATTGATTTTCTAGGATATGTGGAGGCTAAACCCCGTCTTATCGTTCATAAGTGATAAGACAAACAACTTTAAAGGACAATTCTTATGGCACAAGTTTCTATGCGCGATATGCTTAACGCAGGCGTTCACTATGGTCACCAAACTCGTTACTGGAATCCAAAAATGAAACCATTCATTTTCGGTGCGCGTAATGGTGTTCACGTTATCAACTTAGAAAAAACTTTACCTTTATTTAATGAAGCTTTAGCGGAATTAACCCGCATTTCAAGCAACAATGGTAAAGTGTTGTTCGTTGGTACGAAACGTGCAGCGTCAGAGGCAGTGAAAGCTGCAGCAGTAAATTGCCAACAATTCTACGTAAATCACCGTTGGTTAGGTGGTATGCTGACTAACTGGAAAACAGTACGTCAGTCGATCAAACGCTTGAAAGACTTAGAAACTCAAACTCAAGATGGCACTTTTGACAAAATCACTAAAAAAGAAGCGTTAATGCGTACTCGTGAGTTAGAAAAATTAGAGTCAAGTTTAGGTGGCATCAAAGATATGAATGGCTTACCAGATGCAATTTTTGTTATCGGTGCAGATCACGAGCATATCGCAATTAAAGAAGCAAACAACTTAGGTATTCCTGTATTTGCTATCGTTGATACTAACTCTACTCCAGATGGCGTAAATTACATCATCCCTGGTAATGATGATGCAACTCGTGCGATCCAACTTTATTTAGATTCAGCAGTAGCTGCAATTAAAGAGGGTAAAGGTGCAAACGTTGAAGCTAAGTTAGCACCAGAGGCAGTAGCAGAATAATCGCAAACAATCAAATTAAGGCAGGAGTGAATGCTCCTGCTTTTTCCCATCTACATTCATTTCTGAGGATATTAAAATGGCTGAAATCACAGCATCATTAGTAAAAGAACTTCGTGAGCGCACTGGTGCAGGTATGATGGAATGCAAAAAAGCATTACAAGAAGCGAACGGTGACATTGAATTAGCAATTGACAATATGCGTAAATCTGGTCAAGCAAAAGCTGCGAAAAAAGCAGGTAATATTGCAGCTGAAGGTGTAATCCTTGCTCGTATCGCTAGCGGTTTTGGCGTATTAGTTGAAATGAACTGTCAAACTGACTTTGTTGCAAAAGATGCAGGCTTCTTAGGTTTAGCAAACGAGGTGGCAGATTTCGCAGCAGCAAACAAAGGCATCACAATTGAAGCATTAGCAGCACAGTTTGAAGAACAACGTGTCGCATTAGTGGCTAAAATTGGTGAAAATATGAACATTCGCCGTGTTCAATACTTAGATGGCAATGTAATTGCTCAATACTTACATGGTGCGAAAATCGGTGTATTAGTAGCTGGTGAAGGTTCTGAAGAAGAACTTAAAAAAGTAGCAATGCACGTTGCAGCATCTAAACCAGAATTCGTAAACCCAGAAGATGTTTCTGCGGAAGTGGTAGCAAAAGAGCGCGAAATCCAAATCGAAATTGCGGTGAACTCTGGTAAACCAAAAGAAATCGCTGAAAAAATGGTTGAAGGTCGTATGAAAAAATTCACTGGTGAAGTTTCATTAACTGGTCAAGCATTCGTGATGGATCCTTCTCAATCAGTAGGCGACTATTTAAAATCAGTAGGTACTAAAGTAACTAACTTCGTTCGTTTAGAAGTAGGTGAAGGTATTGAGAAAGTTGAGGCAGACTTCGCAGCAGAAGTGGCGGCAATGCAAAAAATCTAATCACTGATTAGTAAAATCTGCACGTTCAGGCGTGCAGATTTCTTTTTATTAAATCGTCATAACATTCAGTGTAAAAAAGTTGGAAAATTTAAAAGTGTTTGCTTCCTGTGCTTATTTAGCGTATTCTTCCAGCCAATTTTTAGGGCTTGCCTGTATCAACTCTTAGATTTTCCAATCTTTTTTGTCTTAAATTCATTATCAAATTATTGTATTCCTATGCATCTTACTCAATTAAAAAACACACCCGTTTCAGAATTAGTTGAAATTGGTGAGGAGCAAATGGGTTTAGAAAACCTAGCTCGTTTGCGTAAGCAAGACATTGTTTTTGCGATCTTAAAACAACACGCTAAAAGTGGTGAAGATATTTTTGGTGGTGGTGTGCTTGAAATTTTGCCAGATGGCTTCGGTTTCTTGCGTGCGGCAGATAGTTCATATCTTGCTGGTCCTGATGATATTTATGTTTCGCCAAGCCAAATCCGTCGCTTTAACCTACAAACAGGGGATAAAGTAGAGGGTAAAATTCGTCCACCGAAAGAAGGAGAACGCTATTTTGCGCTGCTTAAAGTGGATATGGTTAATGATGATAAACCAGAAGTTTCTCGTTCTAAGATCTTATTTGAAAACCTAACCCCATTGCACGCTAATTCACGCTTACGTATGGAACGTGGTAATGGTTCGACCGAAGATTTAACTGCTCGTATCCTAGATTTAGCTGCGCCAATCGGTAAAGGACAGCGTGGTTTGATCGTTGCTCCGCCAAAAGCAGGTAAAACGGTTTTACTGCAAAATATCGCCCAAAGCATTACTGCTAACTATCCTGATGTTGAGCTAATCGTGTTATTGATTGACGAACGTCCAGAAGAAGTAACTGAAATGCAACGTACCGTGCGTGGCGAAGTGATTGCTTCTACCTTCGATGAGCCAGCATCACGTCATGTGCAAGTGGCCGAAATGGTAATTGAAAAAGCGAAACGTTCAGTTGAGCATAAAAAAGATGTAGTGATCTTATTGGATTCCATTACACGTCTTGCACGTGCTTACAACACTGTAACGCCTGTTTCAGGTAAGATTTTATCAGGTGGTGTGGATGCAAATGCATTACATCGTCCAAAACGTTTCTTCGGTGCAGCACGTAATGTAGAAGAGGGCGGTAGTTTAACCATTATCGCTACAGCACTTGTGGATACAGGTTCCAAAATGGACGAAGTGATTTTCGAGGAGTTTAAAGGGACAGGTAATATGGAATTACATCTTTCGCGTAAAATTGCGGAACGTCGTATTTTCCCTGCGATTGAGTTTAATCGTTCTGGTACACGTAAAGATGATCTATTGATGTCGCCAGAAGAGCACCGTAATGCGTGGATGTTACGTAAAGTATTAAATCCAATGGATGAAGTTGCTGCTATTGAGTGGTTAATTGATAAATTAGGCGTGGCAAAAACTAATGAAGAATTTTTTGAAGTAATGAAACGTTCTTAAATCTAAAGCCTTTAGTTCAAACTGAGCTAAAGGCTTTTTTCTGATTATTTACCTTTAATTTACTGATTTTCTTTCTGAATTTGACTAAAATAACTGAATTTTGTTGATTTGAGTTATAAGGTATTTTTGTGAAAGTCATTCCATCACTGATCTGCTCCCTTTCTTTATTTGGGCTGAGTATTATTTCACCAGTCCAAGCCAATCAGCTTTCTGATATTCAGCAAAAAATCAGGCAGCAGCAAAGTAAGGTTGAAGAGAACCGTCAAAAGCGTAACGCATTGCAAAACACCCTAAAGAATCAAGAAGTTGAGATGGGGGCTGTCATTAGTAAATTAAAAAATACAGAAACTTCATTGGCAGATACTCGAGCGGCAATTAAACGTACCGAGCAGGAAATTAAGCGTCTAGAACGGCAAGAAAAAGAACAAAAAGAAAGGTTAAAAGAGCAACTGGATTCAGCTTATCGTTCTGGGATCAATCCTTCCGTACTAGAACGCTTAATGTCTGAAAGTGCAAAAAATTCGGGAAGAATGACCGCTTATTATGAGCATATCAATCAAGTTCGTATTGATGCGATCCACGATTTGCGTCGCACTCAACAAGAATTAAAAGTGCGCCGTGATGAATTACAAGGGCAACGTAAAGGGCAACAAACTCAATTAAATGAACAGAAGAAACAAGAAAATGAACTGAAAAAAGTACAAAGCGAGCGAGAGAGTACCTTACGTTCGTTGGATAAAGCATTAGCAAAAGATGAAAGTCGTTTAGATGATTTAAAAGCAAATGCCGAAGCATTGCAACAAAAATTAGCTAATGCCGCAAAAGAAGCTATTCAGCAAGAAAAACAAGAAATTGCGAAATTAGAAGAGAAGAAAAATAAAGAAGAAAATCGTAAAGCGACGGAAGCAGAAAAACAGCAGGTGCGAGCTGGTTCAGGCTTAAAAAGTGGTAAGTATGCAATGCCAGTATCAGGTTCAGTAGTACAAAATTTCGGTGGAAATTGGACTGGTATTGTGATTGCGACACCAGCAGGAACAGCTGTGAAAGCCATTGCAAGCGGTAGAGTGGTGATTTCTGACTGGTTAAATGGCTACGGCAATATGATTGCCATCGATCATGGTAATGGCGATATGTCGATTTACGGCTATAATCAAAATTTGAGTGTCCGTAAAGGGGCGAGGGTATTAGCAGGGCAGACCATTGCAACTGTTGGTAATTCAGGTGGTCAAAGACGTTCTGCACTCTATTTTGGTATTACACGTAAAGGTAATCCAGTCAATCCACTGAGTGTGGTGAAATAGTAGAAGAACAGGCTATGCGAGTCTGTTTTAGATTGATTTTTCGGATGCAAATGCATCTCTACATTGATTCTAGGATATTTAAGTGAACTTTAAGCCCCATTTTTTAACGCTAAGTTGTTTATTGGCGCTTTCTTCTATGGCTTACGGCGAAGAACAAGCGGTTAAAAATGATGAAAATTTTGCAAATGAGCAAGCTGAAGAGCAAGAACCAGATGCTGAGGCGTTAGTTGATCTAGAAGTGAAGGGTATTGAAAATAAAGAGCAGGAAGCTTGGGAAAATGTGCAGATCTACTTAAAGCAGATTGATAATGAATATGCCGATGGTTCAGAGCGTCATCAATATCTAGTGCAAAATGCAGTAGATAAAGGCTTGCGAGCGAAAGGATATTACAATACGAAATATCATTTCACTCAAACACCACATGCGGGAGAGAAGCCGTTATTAACGCTGAATGTCACATTAGATGATCAAAAAGTAAAAATTGATGAAACAGAGATTTTGCTTGAAGGGGAAGCTAAAGGTGATGAGGAATTTACCCAACTGCTTAAAACTGTGCCGAAAAAAGGCGAAGTGCTTTCTCACTCAACCTATGATAGTTTCAAAAGTAGTCTAGAAGGCTTAGCATTTAAGCGAGGCTACTTTGATGGAAATTGGCTTTATCATCGACTTGAAATTTACCCCAATGAGCACTCTGCCGATTGGCGATTAGGTTATGATAGTGGTGAGCGTTATCATTATGGTGACATTAGTTTTTCAGGTAGCCAAATTCGAGAAGATTATATGCGTAATATCCTGAAAATCAAGTCGGGTGAACCTTATTCATCCAATGAAATTTCAACGACAACTGCTGATTATTCCTCTTCTAACTGGTTCTCATCGGTAATGGTTGAACCTAAATTAGATGAAGTCAATAAAACGGTGGATCTTGAAGTTCAAGTGCTACCTAAAAAGAAAAATAGTATGGAAGTAGGGATTGGTTTTGAAACCAATGTTGGTCCACGCTTGCAATTTAATTGGAAAAAGCCTTGGATAAATAGCCGAGGTCATAGCTTAGAAACACGCACATTTATATCAAAACCAGAGCAAACTTTTGAATTTGGTTATAATATTCCGATCAAAGAAGATCCACTCCATTACTACTATCAAATATCGGGTGGTATTGAGCGAGAAGATCAAAATGACACTAAATCAACCGCAGCTACCTTGGGCTTTCAGCGTTTTTGGACACACGAAACAGGTTGGTCATTTTCTGCGGGGATAAAGGCTCGTTATGATTCCTTTACGCAGGCGAATGATACCCATAAAACGTTACTGATCTATCCAACTGCCTCGCTGAATCGCACACGTTCAGATGGCAACCGTTTCCCATTATGGGGAGATAGCCAAAAACTGACGGTGGATTGGGGAACGAAAGCATTAGCTTCAGAAGTGAATTTTTATCGAGTGAAAGCCACTAGTTCGTGGATTCGTACCTTTGCCGATAATCATCGTTTCTTCTTACGTGGCGAAGTGGGCTATATTCATACTCGAAACAATGATTTCCGCCGTATTCCTCCCGCCTTGCGTTATTTTGCGGGTGGTGATATGAGTGTGCGAGGCTTTGGCTATAAAAAAATCTCCCCAAAAGATCCCCTTAATGGCAAATTGCTTGGTGGTTCTCGCTTAGCAACAGGCACAGCGGAATATCAATACCAAGTTTATCCTAACATCTGGGCAGCAGTTTTTTATGACACAGGCTTAGCAGCAGATAAATTTAAATCTGGTGAATTGCATTCTGGTGCAGGTTTTGGTGTTCGCTGGGCTTCGCCTGTTGGAGCAGTTAAGTTTGACATTGCTACACCTATTAAGGCGCCCAATAATGAATCAGGTTTACAGTTCTATATCGGATTAGGTTCGGAGCTATAGAATGAGCGAAATGAAGCAACAAAACGTAGCACAAATTGAAAATCCCGAAATAGCAGAATCAGCCGTTAAACCAGAAAAATCACGCTGGTGTTATCGGATTTTATTGGTTCTGCTTATTTTAATTTTGAGTCCAATGCTCTTTTTAACGACAGGCTATGGGCAGCGTACAACCATTGAATTAGCAGATAAATTCCTTGATCAGCTTTCCGTTGGCAGCGTAGAAGGTTCTCTCCAAGATGGTTTAGCATTACGCAATACCCAATATATAATGGATGGTGTTGATGTCGAAGTCGGTCAAGCGAATCTACACCTAGGATTTAGCTGTTTGCTCTATCGAAAAACCTGTGTTCAAAATGTTGCTTTAAGCGATGTGAAGGTGGCTGTCGATACGACTAAACTTCCGCCATCCAAAGAAGATGAAGTGCGAGAACCTTTCACTGAGCTAAATTTTCCGATTGGGATTATGGTCAAAAATGTTCAATTGGATAATATTCAAGTGAATGTGGATGATATGGAAATTGGGTTGGCTCATTTACAAACAGCGATATCCGCGGAAGGTAGAAAGGTCACTTTATTACCTAGCGAACTAAAAGGCGTGAAGTTGCTACTTGCGCTACCTTTGGATGAAGGTGCGCAACAAGCAGTTATTTCTGCGGAAAAATTAGCAAAAAATGAAGTTGAGCTAGAAGAAGCGCAAGAGGTGGTGAATATTATCGTCAAAGATGCTGTAGATAAAGCAGGTGATCGTATTGTTAAGCGTTTTAGACAAATTCAAGGTAAAGATGATAAAGGCGAACTTGCTTCCAATAAAATTGATTGGGAACCGATTAAAGCACAGCTGGCGAAACCGCTACTAAGCCAAGCTAAGCCATTTAAACTGCCTTTAGATTTTTCGATCGAACAACTTAATATTGAGAACGTGCATATTGCGCAAAAGGCGAGAGATGAAAAGGGCAATGTGATTGCTCCCATCGTGTTACTGGATTTATATAAAGCGAATTTACAAGCAGAGAGCAATGATCAAGAAGTTCTCCTTAAAACATTAGAGGTTACGAGTGATAGGGTTAATGTTTCAGGTTTGGGTAAACTTCAGTTAAACGACAATTATCCTGTTGATCTCAATATTGTGCTAAATAAGCCCAAAGGTGCGGATCTTCAATTACCGATAAATGGGCTTGAACTCAAACTGTCAGGTGCATTATATGAAAAGACATTGCTGAATGTGAAAACCACAGGTGATGCAAAAGCGACTTTAATGGGAGAAGTGGCTTTAGCAGATGAAAAGAATCCATTTAATTTAAGTCTAAAAAGCGATCGAGTGATTTATCCATTCGCTCCGAAAAAAGGCGAAGAGCCATTAAAACTGGAAAAAATAGATATTGCTCTAAAAGGCGATCCCTTTGATTATCAGTTAGTAGCCAGCACAAATAGTAAGGGGATGAATTTGCCTGAAGGAAAACTTGCCCTAAAAGGCAAAGGTACGATCACAAATTTTAATCTGCAAGATTTGACTCTCAATGCTTTAGGCGGAAAAGCCCAGCTAGTCGGCATAGTGGATTGGACTGAAGGGGTAGAATGGGATGCTAAAATATTTTTAAATAATGTGAATACAAAAGCATTAGCCCCTGAATGGGCGGCGGTGTTAAATGGTGGTCTAAATTCCAAAGGTTACGCAGGACGAGGTAAAGAAGGGGCTGATTGGGCGGTGGATGTTTCTAAAATAAACATCAAAGGCAACCTATTGGAGAAGAATTTACAGCTCCATGGGGACTTAAAATCGAGCGCCAAAACTTTACTTGATGTATCTAACGCAACGCTTATTTATGGTGAAAATCGCATTGCAATGCAAGGTATTTTAGGTGATAAATCCAATTTTTTAGCGGATATAAAAGCGCCTAATTTACAAGGTTTGGTTCCTAAATTCAAAGCAGGCATTAATGGTAATGTGAAAGTGTTAGGCAAAATTGCCGAGCCAAATTTGGATCTAGATCTAACCGCAAATAATGTGAGCTATGACGAGCTGAATTTGCAGCATTTGACCGCTAAAGGCAAAGTGACTACCGAGAAAAGCATTCAAGGTAATATCGAAGTTGGCGTGCAAAAATTTGCTTATGGTGAAATTAAAGTCGATAACGCCAATTTAGTCGCTAATGGTGGGGAGGCCAATCATACTTTAAAACTGACTTCAAAAGGCAACCCTGTTGGGGCGAATTTGCAAATTTCTGGAAAATTCGACCGCTTGCAACAAGTGTGGCAAGGGCAGCTAAGCAATGTGGCGATTGAGACGACTGATTTTGGTTCTTTCAAAACCAATCAGCCTGTTAGCGTGAAATATGCTCACAAGCAAATTAACGCCAATATTTCAGCGCATTGCTGGAATAATCCGAAGTTGAATCTCTGTTTCCCACAAGCCTTCAATGCAGGGAAAGAAGGTAAAGTGCCGTTTGAGATTAAAGGTTTTGATCTTGCTGCAATTAAGGAATTGTTGGATAAAAACAGTCAGCTTTCAGGCGTGTTAAATGCTAAAGGTGATGCCGCTTGGTTTAAGAATAAACAGCCAGAAGTCAATGTGGAAGTGGATTCTAACGCATTAACGTTTGTGCAAAAAATGGACGGTGGGAAGTCGTTCCCAATCACCCTTAAGCCATTGAAAGTGAAAGCTAATTTAGCGGATAACAATCTTAAACTCAAAACTGATCTGAAGATTGAGAATAATGGTCGTTTGACAACCGATTTAGCGATGAATGATATTTCAGGCAAGCGAGCCTTATCGGGCAGTATTCATATCGATCAAATTACACTTAAATTGATTAAACCGTTGCTTACAGGTGGTGAAACAGTGGACGGCAATATCAATGCTCGTCTAACGATAGATGGAACTGCAACTACCCCTCTTTTGAATGGCGCATTAAATGTGACTAATTTAAGAGCGAAGTCGGTAACGATGCCATTTGATGTAACGGGTGGCAATCTAGCAATGAATTTCCATGGCGCAACTTCAACCCTATCAGGACGTATCCAAACAACGGAAAGTGAATTACACCTTGCAGGAGATGCTGATTGGCGAAACTTAGAGGCTTGGAAAACGCATGTGAGTGCGCAGGCAAATCGTTTCCGATTGAATATTCCGAATATAGCTAAAGTGGAATTTAGCCCTAATATTGAGGCAACCGCAACACCTAAAACATTAACTTTAGGTGGAACTATTGATATTCCTTGGGCAAGAATTGAAGTGGAAGAATTGCCAGAAACTGCCGTAAGTGTGAGTGGTGATGAAGTAATTATGGAGGGCGTAAAGGCTAATCGCCCAAAAGTTTCACTCAATGTGTCTAAAAATAACTCGGATAGTATGGCAATAAAATCTGATATTAAAATCAATATTGGTAATGATGTGAAAATCAATGCCTATGGTTTAAAAGCGGACTTAAGGGGAAATATTGCAGTTCGCCAAGGTAAACAGGGCTTAGGCCTGTATGGACAAGTGAATGCGAGGGGACGATTTGCTTCCTTTGGGCAAGATTTGATTATTCGTAAAGGGGTGATTAGTTTTGCAGGGTTGCCTAGCCAGCCAAATTTAAATATAGAAGCTATTCGTAACCCTGAAGCGATGGAAGATGCCTCCGTTACAGCTGGAGTAAAAGTCATTGGCTTGGCAGATAGCCCAGAAGTGAAAGTGTTTGGTGAGCCTTCAATGTCACAAAATGAAGCCTTATCTTATATTTTGACAGGACGATCGTTAGAAAACAGCGGTGATGCAGGTTCGAGTAATTCAATAGCGGCGATGTTGTTGAGTATGAGCCTGTCAAAAAGCTCAAAAACTGTAGGTAAGATTGGTAGCACCTTCGGTTTGAATGACTTAAGTGTGACGACAGCAGGGATTGGTGACAATACTAAAGTAGAGGCCAGTGCCAGTTTAACACCTAAATTCAGAGTGAAATATGGCGTAGGGATTTTTGCGCCGCTTACTGAACTTACTTTGCGTTATAATCTTGCACCAAGGCTTTATTTACAACTAGTTTCGAGTGTAAATCAAGCCGTAGATCTTTTATACCGCTTTGAGTTTTAGCATTCCTTAGTTTTTATAAGGAATGATTATGGGGACGTTATGTTAGCGTCCCTAAATTTATTTTAAATCAAGTAACAATAATGAAAAAAGAAAGACAAAAGCAACTACAAAAATGGTTACGTAGCCAGCAAAAAATGATTAAACGGCAGATGTACTTAAATGTGCTGTTCGGCACATTCAGTGCAGTGTTAATGATTGGACAAATGTGGTTATTGGCATCAATGTTGCACAAAATGATTATAGAGCAACAAGGCCCAACCAGCTTTTTAGCCGATATTGGTTGGCTATTTGCCTGTTTTGCAGGGCGTACAATATTGGCAATATTGCGTGAACGCATAGGCTTTAAAGCAGGACAGATTTTACGTACACATTTGCGTGAGCAAATTATTCAAAAACTCACCGATGTTGGTGCAATGCAGATTCAGCAAAAGCCAGCAGGTTCTTGGGCAACTTTAATGTTAGAACAAGTCGAGAATTTGCATAATTTCTACGCACGGTATTTACCACAACAATTTTTATCGCTAATTGTGCCATTAGTTATTTTCTGCTTTGTTTTTCCGATTAACTGGGCAGCTGGGGTGATTTTATTTGCCACATTGCCACTTCTACCGTTATTTATGGCATTGGCAGGTATAAAGGCAGTAGAAGCGAATCAGCGCAATATTGGTGTGCTTTCTCGAATGAGCGGGCAATTTTTAGATAAGCTCAAAGGCTTAGAAACGATTCGTTTATTTGGGCAAGCGGAAAAACAAACCAAACAAATTTACCAAACCACCGAAGAATTTCGTTTAAGCACGATGGACGTGCTAAAAATGGCATTTTTATCTTCAGCCGTATTGGAATTTTTTACTGCAATTTCTATTGCAGTGATGGCGGTCTATTTCGGATTTGTTTTCTTGGGGGAGCTAGATTTCGGTTATTACGGAACAGGTGTAACGCTATATGTTGGCTTTTTCTGTTTAATGCTCGCTCCTGAATTTTATCAGCCTCTACGTGAGCTGGGCGTTTATTATCACGATAAAGCGGCGGCAATTGGTGCGGCGGACAGTATTGAAGCCTTTTTAAACGAAGAGGTACAAACGACAAGCGGTCAAATTTTGCAAAAAAATTACCTAAATCAACCGCTTGTTATCCAAGCGAAAGATTGCGTGATTCTCTCGCCAGTGGGCAAAGCACTAACCGAACCACTCAATTTTGATATTCAGCCGAAGCAGCAGATTGCGTTGGTTGGGCAGAGCGGCGCAGGCAAAAGTTCATTGATGAATTTGTTGATCGGTTTCTTGCCATATCAAGGTTCACTACAAATTAATGGCGTAGAGTTACGAGAACTGAATTTAACTCAATGGCGAGCTAAATTAGCGTGGGTGGGGCAGAATCCGCAACTCATTCGTGGTAGTTTAAAAGAGAATATTTTACTCGGTAATTCAAACGCCAGTGAGGAACAAATTCAGCAAGTCTTAAAACTTTCAAAGGTAGATGAGTTTGTAGAACGCTTAGGTCTAGCGCATCAAGTGCAAGACAGCAATGCCGGCATTTCAGGTGGACAAGCGCAGCGGATTGCAATTGCTCGTGCCTTGTTGCGAGAGTATGAACTGTTATTGCTAGATGAGCCAACGGCAAGCCTTGATATGCAATCAGAACAACAAGTATTAAATGCTTTACAACATCTTAGCTGTGAAAAAGCCACGTTGATGATTACCCATCGTGTAGAAGATCTGCAAAATGCCGATGAAATTTGGGTAATGAAACAAGGACAAATTGTGCAAAAAGGCAAATTTAAAGAATTGGAAAAACAGGGTTTCTTTGCGGAGTTATTGGAGCAATAAAAAATTTCTGCACTAAAATTAAAAAAATAGGGTGAAAGCGTGAACTTTTTTAATGATTTAATCGTTTGCCTATTCCCTTAATAGCTGTTTTCGGCTAATCTCTAAACTCATTAAAAATTTTAGGCGGATAGGCAGTTACAGACTATCTTAATCAAATCTTACGGAAGGTTAGTATGAGTCATTCACTCTCTTCAAAATTATTAGGTGGCAATCTTGTATTGCGCATCGCTGTTGGTTTAGTGCTTGGGGTTATCCTCGCTAATGTCAATCCTGAATGGGCAAAAAGTGTGGGCGTGCTAGGTCAATTTTTTGTGAAATCATTGCGTGCCATTGCTCCCATTCTTATCTTTGTATTGGTCATGGCAACGATTGCGAATAAAGAGGTTGGCTCAGACAGTAAAATCAAACCTATCTTAGTGCTTTATGCCTTAGGTACCTTTGTTGCCGCATTAACAGCGGTAGTGCTTAGTTTCTTATTTCCAACCACATTGGAATTAGTCACCAGCCCTGACAATTTGGCTCCACCAGACGGTATAGGTGAGATTTTAAAAACGGTGGCTTTTAACCTTGTAGATAATCCTCTTCAAGCTTTAAGTAATGCTAACTTTATCGGCATTCTGGCGTGGGCAATTGGTTTAGGCGTGGCTTTACGTCACGCTGCACCAAGCACCAAAACTTTCTTGGCCGATGCAGCTGATGCGGTTTCAGCAGTGGTGAGAGTGGTGATTGCTTTTGCCCCAATCGGTATTTTTGGTTTAGTGGCTGACACCGTTGCAACATCAGGTTTAGATGCTTTTGTTGGCTATGCTCGTTTATTGGGTGTATTGCTAGGTTCAATGGCGATCGTTGCATTTGTGCTAAATCCATTGATTGTATACTGGAAAATTCGTCGCAATCCATATCCGCTTACCTTTGCCTGTTTGCGTGAAAGTGGTGTCACTGCCTTCTTCACCCGTAGTTCTGCGGCAAATATTCCTGTTAATATGAGTCTGGCTAAGAAATTAGGCTTACGTGAAGAGATTTATTCTTTATCCATTCCACTAGGTGCTACTATCAATATGGCAGGTGCTGCAATTACGGTAACAGTATTAGCTCTCGCAGCGGCTTATACGCAAGGTATTACCCCTGATTTTGCGACGGCATTGCTATTAAGTGTCGTGGCATCAATTTGTGCTTGTGGTGCTTCGGGTGTAGCGGGTGGCTCGTTATTATTGATTCCACTAGCCTGTAGCTTATTTAATATTCCAAATGATATTGCGGCTCAAGTTATTGGTGTTGGTTTCATCATTGGGGTAATTCAAGATTCAGCGGAAACCGCACTAAACTCATCGACCGACGTTTTATTTACCGCGGCAGTGAGTCAAGCAGAAGATCAAAAAGAAGGTAAATAATTTTAGTAAGAAAATAAGGGCGATTCAAGATGAATCGCCCTTTGTTGTATAGCTCTATAAATCGTTAAGAATATCTAGCGCATCGGCAAGTTTTTTCACACCAAACACCTGCATATCTTTAATCACTTTTTTCGGCATATTGCCGAATGGCACAATTGCGCGTTTGAAACCGTGTTTAGCCGCTTCGCTAATTCGCTCTTGTCCACTTGGCACAGGGCGAATTTCTCCCGCTAAGCCAACCTCACCAAAAATCACCAAGTCTTGTGGTAATGGGCAATTTCGGAAGCTAGAAATCAAAGCCAAAATTAAGGCAAGATCGGCACTGGTTTCGGTAACTTTCACGCCTCCCACTACATTCACAAATACATCTTGATCCGACATTTGTAATCCACCGTGACGATGAAGTACCGCTAGCAAAAGCGATAAACGGTTATGATCTAAGCCTACCGCTACACGACGTGGGTTGGCCAGCATGGAATGATCGACCAAAGCTTGGATTTCAACTAATAGCGGGCGAGTTCCTTCCCACAACACCATCACCGAACTGCCCGAAACCAATTCATCTGAACGACTGAGAAAAATAGCAGAAGGATTTTTGACTTCTCGCAATCCCTGTTCTGTCATCGCAAAAACGCCTAACTCATTCACCGCACCAAAACGATTTTTTTGCGAACGCAGCGTGCGGAAGCGTGAATCCGATTCACCTTCAAGCAATAAGGAAGCATCAATAGCGTGTTCCAATACTTTCGGACCTGCCAATGTGCCGTCTTTGGTCACGTGGCCCACCATAATAATCGCCACTTGGCGAGTTTTAGCGTAACGGGTTAAAAAGGAAGCGCATTCTCGCACTTGAGCAACCGAACCAGGCGAAGATTGAATATCTGCTAAGTGCATAACTTGAATGGAGTCAATCACCATAATTTGAGGTTTTTCTTGATCGGCGATATTGCAGATATGTTCCACCGAAGTTTCTGACAGCATGTTGAGTTTATTGGTGGGCAAGCCTAAACGATTTGCCCGCATAGCCACTTGTTGCAACGATTCTTCCCCCGTTACATAAAGCGTGGGCATTTTTTCGGCTAATCCACACATTACCTGTAAAAGTAGAGTTGATTTGCCCGCCCCAGGGTGTCCGCCAATCAGAATCGCAGATCCAGGTACAACGCCACCGCCTAGCACCCGATCTAATTCATTAAAGCCTGAGCTAAAGCGCGGTACTTCTTGCAAACTAATCTCCGAGAGGGCTTGTACCTTACCCGAGGTTTCCCCTGCATAACCTGAAAAGCGGTCATTTTTTTTAGTTTCTTTGGCAGAAATCAAACGCACTTCGCTAATCGTATTCCACGCTAGGCATTCTTTACATTGCCCAAGCCATTTTGCATATTCCGCACCACAGTCATTACACACATAGGCGGTTTTTGGGGCTTTTGCCATAAGTATCTTTTACTCCTTAAAAACAAGCGGTCTAAATCTGCAAAAAATTTGCCAAATTCGACCGCTTGAATAATTATCCAGCTCGCTTAGCTTCAATCACATCATCTAATTGATTCAATCTAACGAGAATTTTATTCAGCATATCCACGCTATTGATCTCGATTTCCATATCAATGGTGGCGAGAGAACGTTTAGCATCAGTACGGCTAGATACGCCGAGAACATTAACTTTTTCATTTGCCATAACGCTGGAAACATCACGTAACAAGCCGTTGCGATCAGCGGCGATCACGCGAATCATCAGATGACCAATGGATTGTGAATCGCCCCATTGTGCTTTTACGACGCGGTCAGGGTTGCTGCTTTGTAGCTCATGGAGTTGTTCACAATCGGCTTTATGGATCGAAATTCCCCGACCTTGCGTGATATAGCCGACAATCGGATCGCCGTGAATAGGCTGGCAGCAGCGAGCAATGGTATGCATTAGGTTGCCAACCCCTTCAATAACCACTTGACCATTTTTCGCTTTGGGCGTGCTGTTTTTATTGAGCTGCTTGAGAACGGCTTCATCTTCCTGTTCAGCCGTTGGCTTGATTAGCTTACTTTGCAAATAATGGCTAAGTTGATTTAACTTGATGTCACCGCCACCAATCCCTGCGTATAAATCCTCCAGCTGTTTTAGGTTATAGCGAGGCAGGGCATATTGCTCAATTTGCTTTTGGGTAAAGCCAAATTTTGCCATTTCCGCTTCTAGGGCTTCGCGTCCAAGCGGAATATTTTTTTCCCGATCGAGTTTCTTAAACCAAGCCACAATTTTGGAACGGGCTTTGCTGGTATTGACGAAGCCTGTATTCGGATTGAGCCAATCCCGACTTGGGTTTGGCTCTTTTTGGGTCAAGATCTCAACCTGATCTCCCATTTGTAGGTGGTAGGTAAATGGCACCATTTTTCCCGCTACTTTGGCACCAATGCAACGATGTCCAATTTCGCTGTGAATCGCATAAGCGAAATCCAACGGCGTGGCATTAGTAGGCAGATCCACCACTTCACCTTTTGGGGTAAAGACATAAACACGGTCATCAAACACTTGCGAACGCATTTCCGCCACCATATCGCTAGAATCAGCAATATCATTTTGCCACGCAAGCAGTTTGCGTAACCAAACGATTTTTTCTTCATAGCCAGAACGCCCAGCGGTGGCGCCTTCTTTATATTTCCAGTGAGCTGCCACACCAAGTTCTGCATCTTGATGCATTTGTTTGGTACGAATCTGTACTTCTATCGGTTTATCGCCCTCGCCTAGCACAACGGTATGAATCGATTGATAGCCGTTTGGTTTAGGTTGTGCAATATAGTCATCGAAATGTTCGGGCAGGTGTTTGTACTTGGTATGAATAATGCTTAACGCCTTGTAGCAATCTTCCAAACTATTAACTAACACGCGGGTGGCGCGAATATCGAAAAGCTGATCAAAGCGGAGTTGTTTCTTCTGCATTTTTTTCCAAATGCTGTAAATATGCTTGGGGCGACCATAAATCTCGAAATCAGTAATTTCTTCGCTTAAGTAAGCGGTCAAATTTGTAATAAAATCTGCAATATATTTTTCTCGGTCGAGACGTCGTTCGGCGAGATCATATTTAGCAATTTGGCGATATTGCTGTGGGTGTAACGCTCGGAAACAGTAGTCTTCCAGCTCCCATTTGAGTTGTCCAATACCTAAACGATTGGCTAAAGGTGCATAAATTTGCGAACACTCTTTAGCAGCAAGCACAAGATCTTCTTCGCTATGGCGATATTTTCCACGCAAGTAGGCGATACGCTCGGCAAGTTTGATGATGACACAGCGGAAATCATCAACCATTGCCAGCAACATTCGGCGGATATTGTCGATTTGTAGATCAGAGGCGGAATGGACAGAAAGTTGGCGAATGTTGTCCATTTCCAACACACCTTTGACAAGATTTTTGATTTGATTACTAAAATCTTCTTTCACTTGTACCAGATCGATAATCCCTTTTTTTACGAAAGGAAAGAGCATTGCCGCTATCAAAGAATCCTCATCCATATTCAAGCCGTGCAGGATCTCAACCATTTCAATACCGTCCCACATTAGCTCGTATTGCTCGACATCTAGCTTTTCTTGAGCATATTGATAAGCGGTTTGGATTTTTTCAAAGGTGAAGGGAGACATTGCAAGAGATTTACTCCAACTTGCCAATTCAAATGTGGCAGGGCTAAGCTCGTGTGAGTAGCGAATGGCAACCATAAAACCTCCGTAAAAAAATTCTGAAAAAAATGACCGCTTGCAAAGCGAAATGAGAATATATTATAGCAAGTAAATTATTTCTCCTTAAGCTATTTTGGTGTTCTGCTGTTTTTTTGGTAGAATTTAGCACTTTTCTTATTTTGTGCTACGCAAACGTTTTCTTTTTTTGTAGAATATACGGCAGTTTTGTCTTTGAGGTTTATATGGCTGATATTATTATTATCGGATTAATCGCTTTTTCTATTCTTATTAGCTTATGGCGTGGTTTCGTCGATGAAGCATTATCTTTAGCTGGTTGGGTCATTTCTTTTTGGATTGCCAGCACTTTCTATCCGTATTTAAGTGGATATTTAATACAAATAAACTCAGTTTATTTGCAAAATTCTGAATTTTTACGTAATGGTGTATCAGCAGGTATCTTATTTGTTGTATCACTTATTGTCTGTGGAGTCATCAATGCGTTACTCGGTAAAATTATTAACACAACAGGCATCCTTTCTACTACAGACCGAATTTTAGGCGGTGCATTTGGTGTATTACGTGGCATTTTAATCGTAGCTGCTATTTTATTCTTCTTAGATACCTTTACCACAGCAAGTCAGAATGAATTATGGAAAGAGTCGCAGTTGATTCCGCATTTTGATTTTATTGTGAAGTGGTTCTTTGAACAAATGCAAGCTAATTCCAGTTTCTTAAACACTACAAAATAGAGGTTTTTTATATGTGCGGTATCGTCGGTATTATCGGCAATTCGCCTGTAAATCAGGCAATTTATGATGGTTTAACTCTACTTCAACATCGAGGGCAAGATGCCGCTGGTATCGTCACAATAGATGCAGAAAATCGCTTCCGTTTGCGTAAAGCGAACGGTTTAGTCAGCGATGTTTTCCGCCAAGAACATATGCTGCGCTTGCAGGGCAATGCAGGCGTAGGACACGTTCGCTATCCAACTGCAGGTTCTTCCAGCGTTTCCGAGGCGCAACCTTTCTACGTAAACTCACCTTTTGGTTTAACTTTGGTACATAACGGCAACTTAACCAATAGTGCAGAATTGAAAGAACGCCTTTATAACGAAGCTCGCCGCCATGTCAATACTAATTCCGATTCAGAAGCATTATTAAATATCTTTGCGCATTACCTAGATCAAAACCCCACTTCTCATTTAACCCCAGAAAATATCTTTGCCACTATACGTAAAACCAATGAAGTCATCAAAGGAGCTTATGCCTGTATTGCAATGATTATTGGGCACGGAATGGTGGCATTTCGTGATCCGTTCGGAATCCGACCGCTTGTATTGGGCAAACGTGAAGTTGCAGGAAAAACCGAATATATGTTCGCTTCTGAAAGTGTTGCACTAGACATCGTTGGCTTTGAATTTGTGCGTGATGTAAACCCAGGGGAAGCAGTCTATGTGACTTTTGAGGGTGAATTACATTCTGCCATTTGCGCCCAAGACCCTGTGCTAAATCCGTGTATCTTTGAATATGTTTACTTTGCTCGCCCTGATTCGATGATTGATGGTGTTTCCGTTTACGGCGCAAGAGTGAGAATGGGAGAATTTCTAGGCGAGAAAATCAAAGTGGAATGGGGCAATCTCGTGGATGAGATCGACGTGGTGATCCCGATTCCTGAAACCTCAAACGATATTGCCTTACGCATTGCACAAACCTTAGATAAACCTTATCGCCAAGGTTTTGTGAAAAATCGCTATGTAGCTCGAACCTTTATTATGCCAGGGCAAGCGCAGCGCAAAAGTTCTGTGCGTCGCAAATTGAATGCGATTTCAGCGGAGTTTAAAGATAAAAACGTGCTGTTAGTAGATGATTCCATTGTTCGAGGTACAACTTCGGAACAGATTGTCGAAATGGCACGTGCTGCGGGGGCGAAAAAAGTTTACTTCGCTTCAGCCGCCCCCGAAATCCGTTATCCGAATGTTTACGGTATTGATATGCCAACTTGCGAAGAATTAGTCGCTTATAATCGCACAGTCGAACAAGTTGCCGAAATGATTGGGGTCGATAAGCTGATTTTCCAAGATTTGAAATCGCTATTTAAGTCTGTACAAGTGGAAAACCCTACCATTCAAAATTTCGATGCTTCGGTATTTACAGGTGAATATATTACGGGCAATATAGACAAAGCCTATTTGGATGCCATTGCCAATGCTCGCAATGACAAAGCTAAAGCGAAATTGGCCTCACAAACGGCAAGTTTAGAGATTCAAAATATCAACAAATAATCTTTTGGGATGAACATTTTGTTCACCTCAAATTATTTTTGCGATCTCTGTCGAAAAATTCAAAAAATTTTCTGAAAATCTTTTCTAAAATCGGCATAGTGCATAACGAGGTATCGTTATGCAACTAGACCGATTTTTTATTTTCCTCTCTTTAAGCTTTCTACCAATTTTGTGGTTGCCCAAGCAATGGTTACTGCAAGCGGTCATTTTTTGCTTAATTTTTACCATTTTGGGGATCTTGAAACGCAATCTTTGGCTGCTGGTTTTCGGTTTGTTACTTAGTGTGAATTACCTTCAAATCCTCTCAATTGCAAAAAATGCAGAAAATCAGACCGCTTACAAAAGCAGGCAACAGATTGAAATTATTAAGATTTTAAAACAGCAAGAGTATCAAGCTGCGATTGCTAAACTAGGAAATAATAAAGCCATTTACCTCACTTGGCAAACAGCAACGCCATTGTTGCTCAATCAGCGTTACCAAGCCGAACTTAACTTTCGCTCCATTTCAGGGCGGAGCAATATCGGTAATTTTGATCGCCAACGCTGGTATTTTGCTAATCATATTGAGGCAATTGCTACGGTGAGAAAGGCAGAACTATTAGCGCAAGAGGATTTTCCTATTCGTTCGCAATGGCTTAACAGAGTATTTGAACAGACGGTTGAATTACCAACCCAAGGCTTATTATTGGCTCTTGCTTTTGGTGAGCGGGCGTGGCTGAAAGCGGAGCAGTGGCAAATTTTTCAGCAAACGGCAACGGCTCATTTGATTGCGATTTCAGGGCTACATATTGCGCTTGCAATGTGGTTCGGCTTTTGGTTTGCCAAAGTTGGGCAGTGGTTACTGCTAAAAATAGGTAAGTTGCAAGCGGTCGGATTTTGCTATATTTTTCCAAGAATCATAGGTTTTGCGGTTGCTTTCGCATATAGCTACCTTGCGGGTTTTGCTTTACCTACTTTGCGTGCGTTATTGGCGATTAGCGTGTTGCTGGCTTGTCAGTTAGCAAGGCGACATTACACTGCAAGCCAGCTTTGGTGGCGGATTGTGACAATCTTGTTGGTTTTAGATCCAGTGGCGGTGCTTTCCGACAGCTTTTGGCTTTCCATTTTGGCGGTAGCCAGTTTGATTTTATGGTATCACTATTTTCCGCTAGCGAAATTTCATTGGTTGGGTAGAACGGAAAAATTCAAACCACTGTGGTCGTTGTTACATTTGCAACTGGGGATCTTGCTGGTTTTCGCGCCTGTTCAATTTTTCTTTTTTGAAGGCAGCTCGCCGTTCAGTTTTATAGCGAATTTGCTCATTGTGCCGTTATACAGTTTTTTGCTTGTGCCGCTCATTCTATTTAGTTTGCTTACCGATAACTTACTGCAAACGTGGCTATTGGCAGATTGGCTGGCTCAACTTAGTTTGTGGCTCATTGAGCCGATGTCTCATTATTGGTGGCAATTAAATCAGTGGCAACAGTGGCAAATTTTAACTGCTAATTTATTGATCTTATTACTTATTTATTGGAGAAATGAACGCAAAGCACCATCTTTTTTATGGAAAGGGTTAGGTTTGATTATGCTGTTTAACATTAGTTTTCATCTTCCCAAATTAGGGGAAGCCAAAGCCGAATGGGTTACTTTTGATGTAGGGCAAGGCTTAGCACAGGCGTTAGTTTATCGTGATACAAGCGGTCAAAAACGCGCCATTTTTTACGATACAGGTGTGGGCTGGGGGGAGGGGAACAATAAAAGCTCAATGGCAGAGCTTGAAATTTTGCCCTATCTAATTCGTAATGGTATTGAGCTGGAGGCGATTTTTTTGAGCCACGATGACAATGATCATTCAGGTGGTGTGACGAGTCTGCTGCAAAAATTTCCTAGGGCAAGATTGCTTTCCAGTTCACACAAAATGTACTTAGATAAAACACCTGAAGCCTGTATAAAGGGAAAAGTTTGGCAATTTGGTGATTTCCATCTAAAAGCAATTTACCCTGAACATCGCGTAGAACGTGCAGAGAATCGGGATTCTTGCATAATTTTAGTCAAATTTGACCGCTTGCAATGGATTTTGACGGGCGATACAGGAGTAGAACAAGAACGAATTTGGGCAAACGAAGCGGGACCGGTGGATTTTTTGCAAATCGCCCACCACGGTAGCCAAACCAGCACTAGCGAAACCTTATTAGCCCAAACACAGCCCTATTTAGCCATTGTTTCCGTGGGCAGATGGAATCCGTGGAAAATGCCGACTAAATCAGTGATTGAGCGGTTAGAGCGACATCAAATTCCATTGCTCAATACCGCTAAAGAGGGAATGATACGTGTGAAATTTTATGCCGGTAATTACCACATTGAGGTGGCAAGGTCTAAATTTATCTCGTGGTATAAAGGTTATTTTTAATATCCCCCCTCCTTTTTAGTAAAGAGGAGAGTTTCCCAGTAATACTTTTTTTAATCCGAACCATAAAAAACTTTTAAAATATCAAAAAATCGTTACAATGCAAACGTTTCCGTTTTTTTAATTTATTTATAGAGAGGTATTATGGGTTTTATCGTATCAGGATTTGAATCGGTTTTAACGTGGATCGTAAACACTATTGACGGTCCGATTTGGGATATTACTGTACTGTTATTATTAGGTGTTGGGATCTTTTTTACGGTTACAACGGGGCTAGTTCAGCTCCGCTTACTGCCTCAAAGTTTACGCGAAATGTGGGGCGGGCGTGCTTCAGAAGGGGATTCTTTAACGCCGTTTCAAGCCTTTACGACAGGTTTAGCTAGCCGTGTAGGTGTGGGTAACATCGGTGGGGTAGCAACCGCAATCGCATTGGGCGGACCTGGAGCGGTATTTTGGATGTGGGTTACCGCATTTATCGGAATGAGTTCTGCCTTTGCGGAATCTTCGCTGGCACAGTTGTATAAAACCCGTGATCCAAACGGAATGTTTCGCGGTGGTCCTGCCTACTATATTACCCGTGGTTTAAAATCTCGTCCTTTAGCAATGATGTTTGCCTTCACGCTCATCTTTACTTTCGGTTTCGCTTTCAATGCCGTACAAGCCAATTCAATTGTGGCGGCGACAGCGAAAGCGTGGGAATGGGATCCTGTTTATATCGGCGTTGTATTAGTGATTGTAACTGCTACGATCATTTCAGGTGGGGTAAAGCGTATTGGTCAAGTATCAGCAAAAGTTGTACCAATGATGGCATTGTTTTATTTAATTATTGCCGTGATTATTTTAGGTATGAATATTGAGCGTGTACCTGAAATTTTAGGCAAAATTATTGATAGTGCCTTTGATTTTTCTGCGACAGCGGGGGGAATGTTTGGTATATTAGTGTCTAAAACGATGTTAATGGGGATCAAACGGGGGCTATTCTCAAACGAAGCAGGTATGGGTTCTGCACCAAATTCAGCTGCTACATCAGATGCAAAACACCCAGCCAGCCAAGGCTTAATCCAAATGCTAGGTGTGTTTGTGGATACCATGGTAGTTTGTACTTGCACCGCTGTGATTATTTTAACTTCAGACAATTACGGAAGTGATGCCTTAAAAGGCGTGGTGCTAACCCAAACAGCCTTGCAATATCACTTAGGCGAATTTGGCTTACACTTCTTAGCCTTCATTTTGGTGCTATTCTGCTATACCTCAATTATCGGTAACTATGCTTATGCAGAAACCAATATCCGTTATTTGAGAAATAAACCTGCTTTTGTGTGGGGTTTCCGTGCTGTGGTTTTATTCTTTGTTTACTTCGGAGCGGTACGTGATGGTGGTATTGTGTGGGCATTTGCCGATACGGTAATGGCATCAATGGCAATTATCAATTTGATTGCAATTTTGATTTTAGCTCCCGTTGTGTGGCGTATTTTGAAAGATTATTTACGTCAAGTAAAAGCAGGGCAGGAGCCTGTATTTAAAATTGAAGAACATCAGGATTTGATTCACCGTGGTGTTGATCCATTGGTGTGGAAATCAAGAAACTAAATTGTCTTGCTTTAACAAGCGGTCAGAATTTGCAAATTTTTTGCAGAATCTGACCGCTTATATTTTGAGCTAATTACAAATATTTAGGTTTGTTGATAATGATTTTTATCTAGGGTTCGTGTATCATCCACATCATTTATGGATAAGTTGGTCATTAGATGACATTTTTTAATTGTAAACACAACGGGAAAATTTATGAAATTTAAGCATAACATTCTTTATACTGCACTTTTTGCTGTGCCAGCTTTTGCGCAAACTTCAGCGGAATTAGAGCAAATTGAGGTGGTTGCACAGCTCGAAAAGGCAAAAGCTGCGGGGGATAAGCAAAAAGAAGTGGTGAATTTAAGTTTGCTTGGTCGCCAGATAGCTTTTACCTCGCCAATAGCGGTGGTCAATTACGATGAAAAAGCCTTTACAGATAAAGCACCACGTAACGTGGTAGATGCTATTGCAAAAACGGACGCCTCGGTGATGAATTTTGGTGGTGAAACCAACACGCTGTCGGGGGTGTATGTGCGCAACCTCCAGTTAGATATGCGTCAAGTGAGCGTGAACGGCTTAGCGGGGCTGTATTCAACCTACAATTCACCAACTTCAGCCGTGGCTTCGGCACAGTTAATTAAAGGGGCATCGACGGCTACTACGGGTATGGATCCTGAAGGTTCTGCGGGGGCTTCGATGAATGTTGAAACTAAGCGTGCCACTGATGAAGACATTAACAAAATTGGTTTTGGCTGGTTTAGCAATAATCGTTTACAAGAAACCTTCGATTTTGGTCGTCGCTTTGGGGGTAATAAAGAGTGGGGCGTGCGTGTAAGCGGTAAATATCGTGATGGCGATACGGCACGTAACGATTACGATGAAATGAATAAAGAGCTGGCGATTGGTGCTGATTATCGTGGCGAAAAACTCCGAGCTGGTTTGGATTATATGTATAGCAAACGTGACACTGATGGTGGTCGAGCGCGTGTGCAAGATATGCAAAACTGGGCATATACGATTCCTTCCGCACCAAATGGCAAAACGAATTTAAACCCACATTGGATTGGTCAAACCACCGAAGATGAAACCATTATGGGGACGTTTGAATATGACTTACCTTACAATATGATGGTTTCAGGTGGTTTGGGTCATATGGAATCAAAATATTCTGGCGCATTCGGGCAAATTACCACATTACGCCAAAACGGCAATTTTAATGTTTCGGGCATTCGAGGTATTGATTTTCGCTCACGCACAACGAGTGGGAATTTAAAACTTGAAGGTTCACACGAAACAGGCCTTATTTCACATAATTGGAATCTTGCCTATGATCACGTTATGCGCCAACGCGATCACAACCAAAGCAGTCGTACAAATGGCTCCATCACAGGCAGTTCCATTGATAGCCCAACCTTCTCCAGTTTAAATAATTTTGATCTTTCAGCGAATACACAGGGCACTGACAGCAAACTGACAGCGAAAAGTTTAGCCTTTGCGGACACACTCGGTTTCTTTGAAAATCGCTTACGATTTACTGCTGGTGGACGTTTCCAATGGATTAAACAATTAAATCGCACAGATGGTACAAAACTCAAAGCAGACCGCTTCAGCCCAATGTTTGCATTGGCATATTCGCCAAACCCTGATTTAACTTTCTATGGTAACTACCTTGAAGATTTAGAACCAGGGAATGCGGATCCTGATACGGGCGAAATGAATAGTCCACGTGTCAGCAAACAAGTTGAAGTGGGGATGCGTAAAAACTGGGCAGATTTGTTCACCACTATTGTTAGCGCATATGAAATTCGCCGTCCTGGCATTGTACGCGCAACAGGCAAAGAACGAGGTAAAGAACGTAATCGTGGTGTTGAATTTAACACCTACGCCAGCTTGCTAAACAACAAATTGCGCCCGTCTGTCGGTGTGACTTATAATCAAGCGAAAGTGTTTGACTACCCAACTTATGCAGGCACTATTGTGGATGGCGTTCAAGTAACAAGTCCTCGCTGGATTGCTAAAGCAGCCGTTGAATGGGATCCGATTCAAAATGTAACCTTAAATGCGGCATTGCAACACTATGGCAGTTCATATCAAGATACGGCGGCACGTTATAAATTGCCATCTTATACCACGGTGGATTTAGGCGCAAAATATGTCTTGAAAGTGGTGGGTAAGCAGAATCTGACTTTCCGTGCTGGTGTTGAAAACTTGTTCAACAAACACTATTGGCAAGTGCAGCGTGGACAATATGATCGCAGCTTTGCAGTGGTTGGTCTGCCACGGACTTATTGGGTGAATGTTGAATATTCGTTTTAATTTCATCACAAGCGGTCATATTTCGTAAATTATTTGCAAAATATTGAGCAAATTCGACCGCTTGCAATGGCACAGGCTTTGGCTTGTGCCTTTTGCATTTTAATTTATCTTTTACAATGAACTGGCAAACCGAATTAAATAACAGTTTTTATTGGCTCTTAACAGCCTTAATGTGGGTCATAATGGGGCTTATATTTTCCGCTCTATGGCTGAAACGTACCGATTTCGGACAGAAATTCTGGCACATTAGCGAACCAGTGTGGAAAAAAAGTCACAAGGGTAAAACGATACTGCTTGGGATCTTACTGATTGTTTTGATCCTAATGGAAGTTCGCATTAGTGTGCTCAACACTTTCTTCTACAATGGCTTATATAAATCCTTGCAAGACAAAGCTGTTGATGCTTTCTGGTTCTTTGCTGGGATTAACGCTTTATTGGTATTGGTTAAAATTACCCACTCGATCATTAACTATTTTCTGACCCAAACCTTTGAGATTAAATGGCTTGAAAAACTCAATGCTGAAATGCTGAATCGCTGGTTGGATAATAAAAACTACTACTTGCTGCAATATCAAAAAGAGCTACCCGATAATATCGATCAGCGTATTGAGCAAGATGCAACCGCCTTTATTTCAGGCACGATGGAAATGGTGCGCGGGGTGCTCAATTCAATTGTTGCTACCATTGAATTTACTATTATTCTGTGGGGGCTTTCAGGATTGCTCACTTTGTTGGGCTTTGAAATTCCGAAGGGAGTGGTGTTCTTCATTTATATCTTTATTGTTCTTGCGTCGGTAACCTCTGTTTGTATCGGTAAACCATTGATTAACTTGAATTTTAATAAAGAAAAGCTGCAAGGGGATTATCGTTATTCGTTGATTAGAGTGCGCGATAATGCTGAAAGTATTGCTTTCTATTCGGGCGAAGAAAAGGAACGCGCCAATTTGCACGCTAAATTCGATTTTGTGATTCAAAATCGCTGGAAAATCGTGCGCAAAATGTTGGGTTTAGATGGCTTTAATACAGGGGTAACACAAGTGGCGATGATTTTGCCGCTAATGTTGCAAGCTCCCCGTTTTTTCGCAGGGCAAGCTACGCTTGGTGATATGCACCAAACGGTGCAATCCTTTAATCGTTTAATGCGAGCTTTATCGTTCTTCCGTCTGTTTTACGAAGAGTTCACCCTTTATCAAGCTCGTCTAAATCGTCTTTACGGCTTTTTCACCACTTTAGATAATTTGGATTCTGTGCCAGTTAAACAACCCTATCCTTGTTCGCGTGGATTCTATCTGCGCGACTTTGGGGTGAAAGATGTAAGCGGTCAAATTTTGTTTGAAAATATCAATATTGAATTGCAAGCGGGCGATGCCTTGCTGATTCAAGGAGCTTCAGGCACGGGTAAAACGACCTTACTGAAAGCCTTGGCGGGCATTTATCCTTTTGAAACATTTGGTACGGCAGAGCGAGCTTGTGTAGAAAGTCCATTGTTTTTACCACAACGCCCCTATATGCCACAAGGTACGCTGCGGGAGGCAATTTGCTATCCGCATTTGCAGGCAAATGATGAGCAAATTATTGCAGCGATGCAACTTTGCTGCTTGCAAAAATATGCCAAAGATTTGGATTACGATGCCGATTGGCAAGCCACCCTTTCCCCAGGGGAATTGCAGCGTGTCGCTTTTGTGCGTATTGTCCTGAGCAAGCCAGAAATTATTTTTTTAGATGAAACCACTTCTGCCTTAGACGAACCAACTGAAGCGGTGTTATATCAAGCGATTCGAAAACTATTGCCGAAAAGTATTATCATTAGCGTGGGGCATCGTTGCACATTACAACAATTTCACAATAAACAAGTGACTCTAGCCAATGGTTGCAAGGTAGAGAATTGCTACTGTAAATAAATTTGATTGAAATGAAAAAGAGGGCAAACCTGATATTAGGTTTGCTCTCTTGCTATCATTTTTGTTTATTCAAATAAACCTGCATGTAAGGCACGAACAACTTCATCAGCTTCTGCATTTTTCACTAGAGTACATACATTATTTGTGCTTGCACCATAGCTAATTAAGCGGATGTTGAAGTTTTCTAATTGATGGAATAACTGTTTTGCCACGCCTGATTGAGTGTGTAAGTTATTACCAATAATAGCAACTAAGGCTAACTCATTTTCTACTTGCACGTGGCAGTAATCATTTAGCTCATCTAATAACTCTTTAGAGAGCATATCAGCACCCGTTGAGGCAGAACCTGTTTTATCTAGAGTGAGAGCAACACTGACTTCTGAAGTAGTGATCACATCTACCGAAATATTGTGTTTCGCTAAAATGGCAAATACATTGGCTAAGAATCCCTTGGCGTGCAACATTGAAAGGCTTGAAAGCGTGAGCAATGTCTGATTACGACGTAACGCGATAGCGCGAAATGTTGGGCGCGGTTGTGGATCACGAGTTACCCAAGTCCCACCTTGTTCAGGTGCTTTACTTGAACCTACGAAGACTGGAATATTGCTGCGTACGGCTGGCAATAAAGTTGCTGGATGTAATACTTTGGCACCGAAAGTTGCCATTTCTGCTGCTTCGTTAAATGCCATCGTATCGATACGTTTGGCATTTGGTGCTACACGAGGATCTGTGGTGTAGATACCTGGAACATCCGTCCAAATTAACACATCATCTGCATCTAAAACTTCGGCTAACAGTGCTGCGGAATAATCTGAACCTCCACGACCTAAAGTAGTCGTTTTTCCCTCATCATCACGTCCAATAAAGCCTTGGGTAATCACAACTTTACCTGATTCAATTAATGGGCGTAATATAGCATCAGATTGAGCCTCAGTTTTCTCATCATTTGGGGCAGCTTTACCAAAGTTACTATCAGTAGCGACAATGTCACGCACATCTACCCAAACGGCAGGATAACTACGTTCTATACATAATTGAGTGAAGATTTTGGTGGACATCATTTCACCTTGACAGATTAGCTCATCAGCCAAAGCTGTTGAAGTTGCAAGGCTCGCTGCTTCTGATAAATATTCAATGTGTTCTAAAATACCATCAATTTCCGCACGAACGCTAGCTTGATTTTGCAATTTATCAATAATGTTGTACTGAATGGTACGAACAGCTGCAATCACTTCATCACGACGAGCTTTTTCACAGCCATTGGCTAATTCGACCAAATGATTAGTTACGCCAGCAGAAGCAGATAACACAACCACACGAGTATTGGAATCAGTTGTTACGATATTTGCACATAAAGTCATTGCATCAAAATTTGCAACGCTCGTACCACCAAATTTAGCCACAGAAAGTTTAGACATAATAAAAAATTCCTAAAAATAAAAAAGAATTGTGGGGTTTGTGGATATTCGGAAAGGAAATTGAGTAGATTAGTTGGTTTGCACCATTCAATCAGAGCACTCCATTTGGTCTTTAAATCCAAATGACAGCTAATAGGATTCAACCTGCTTAGCCGATGTTCATTCCAGTCTAGTGAATTCACACCTCGGCAATCACTCCCATCGTCTAATTCTCAATCAGCCCTAGTTGCCTCAAATTAGATTGCCTGAGTGTTGCGCCTCTCTGTTTTGCAGTAGTTTGCGAAAACAAGGTTAAAATACGCTTTTTTCAAAAAGTGTCAAGAATAAATTGTGGAATACGGAATTGAGAGGGGGGGGGATTGGACAATTCATAAATAAAGCGGTGAAATTTGCAAAAAATTTTGTAAATTTCACCGCTTGTAAATTTAAGTATTATTCGCTTTTAGCAATTTTAGGAGCTTGTTTGTGTGTTGCCATTTTTTGGCGAATTTCACGACGTTGTTTGGACAGTTCCGCATTACGGATCATATAATCATCTATGCGAGTTTCATAGTCATCACGCATATTGGTAATGATGGCACGAATTTCTTCTACGCTCATATCATCAGTAATGTACTGATCTAAGTTCTCAAGTAGCAATATACGTTTTTGATTATCGCGAATTTTGCTATTGTTATCAGCAGTTTCACGATGCAATTTATTTTTAAGACGATATAAGTGTACATACTTAAGAGTGTCTTGGAATGATTGTTTGCTAGCATCGACCATGGACATTTCCTCATAGCTAAAGTAAAAATTAACTCTGTGAATCGTAGATCTTTTCTGCCATTTCGTCAAAGTGTTTTACACATAGAAGGGGTAAAACATCAAATAAAGGCGAAAAATAGCAAAAAAAGCAGACATTTTTGTCTAGAATTAGCCTAAAAGTGGTAAACTCAATAACATTTTATGTTTTATACAACGATAAGGTTATCCAAAATGCTTCCAGATAGTCCTCATATTCGTGAATTTGCCGCCATTGATCTTGGATCAAATAGTTTTCATATGATCGTTGCTCGTATTGTAAATGGCTCCATTCAAGTGCTATCACGGATCAAGCGTCGTGTACGTTTAGCTGATGGGTTAGATGAAAACCGTATATTAAACCAAGAAGCGATTGAACGAGGTGTAAATTGCTTGGCATTATTTGCCAACCGCTTGCAAGGTTTTGCCCCTGAAAATGTGAAAGTTGTTGGCACTTATACCCTGCGCCGAGCATTGAATAATAACCAGTTCTTAGAACAAGCTAAACAGGTATTTCCTTATCCAATTCAGATTATTTCAGGGCAAGATGAAGCTAAACTGATCTACGCAGGTGTGAGCCATACCCAACCAGAAAAAGGGCGAAAATTGATAGTCGATATTGGTGGAGGTTCCACAGAAATGACCATTGGTGATGATTTTATGCCAATTCGTGCAGAAAGTCGTCATATGGGTTGTGTCAGTTTTGCTAAACGTTTTTTCCCGAATGGCAAATTAACTAAAGATCGCTTTGCCGCAGCACATCAACTAGCAATGGAGAAGATTGAAGATCTTGAAAAAGATTACTGTGATTTAGGTTGGCAACACGTGCTAGGTTCTTCTGGCACCATTAAAACTGTGTCAAAAGTGTTAATGGCGAATGGCTACCGAGATGGCTTAATTACCGAAAAACGTTTGCAATTTGTGGTGGCAGAATGTTTGCGTTTCGATATGCTCAATAAGATTCAGCTCAAAGGCTTAATTGAAGAACGTGCTGATGTATTGGTGCCAGGGCTGGCGATTTTATTGGCTTTATTTCAGACCTTTAAAATAGACAGTATGCGATATTCAGATGGAGCTTTGCGTGAAGGGGTGATGTATGGCTTAGAGAAATCTTTTCAGGTTTGCGACATCAGACAGCGCACCGCAGAATCTTTAGCTGCACAATTTAATATTGATCAATTACAAGCCCATCAAGTAGAGCAAACGGCACTACAATTATTTGAGCAGGTAAAAACATGGAAAAATCGTCGTCAAGTTAGCGAATTACGTGAAATTTTACGTTGGGCGAGTTTGTTGCACGAAGTGGGATTAGTCATTAACCATAATGCCTCGCATAAGCATTCTGCTTACATTATTGATAACAGTAATTTAGCAGGATTTGATTCGGAACAGCAGCATTTATTAGCTACTTTAATGCGTTTTCATCTAAAAAACTTCAAGAGAACTGATATTCGAAGCACACATCGCTATCAATATAGAGACATTGTCACGCTTTTGCGTTTGTTCCGCTTGGCTGTCTTGCTCAACCGCTCAAGACAAGCAACAGTGAAAGCAAAAAGTGTGGAATTATTGATTGAAGCAACACAATGGCAATTGAGATTCCCAACACATTTTTTAGCAAAAAATCCGTTAGTTAAAGCGGATTTAGAGGAAGAGCAGAGATACCTTTCGGAAGTTGATCTCATACTACAAGTGAATTAAAGTTTTCAATTAATTTTTAAAGCAAGCTACTCGGCTTGCTTTTTTTTTTATAAAAAAATTTGATCTACTTCTCATTTTTGCATTTTGGTGCTTGTCATTTTTTGCTAAAAATTCTACGCTAGATCATATGAAGTTATGCTTCAATTGATAGCATATTGGAGTATTTTAGCTCCGTAAAGCTGATGAAAAAGGAGAACTTATGTTATTAGGTGACTTATCGAGAGATGATTATGCGAAATCCCTTCCGTCCATATTTGCAAAATTATGTGAAAAATTGACCGCTTTAGACTTGCCCAATCTGCCACTTGGTTGGCAAGATCTAGAAGAAGGCGTGCGAATGAATGTAATGGAGTTTGAAACGTCCGCCGCCGAAGATAAACAAGCTGAAATGCACCGCAAATTTATTGATATTCAGCTGCTGATTTCAGGCGAAGAAATGATCGAATATGGTTTGCAACAGCCTGATTTGAGTAAATTCGATGAATACCGTGATGAAGATGACTACCAATTAACCGCAGCAATTGAAGATAAAAATGAATTAGTTTTAAAACCTAATCAATTTGCTATTTTCCTCCCTTACGAACCTCATAAACCTGGAAATTGTGTAAATGGCAAAAACAAAATATTGAAAAAACTAGTTGTGAAAGTGCCAGTAGGTTATTTATAGGAGAAGGAGGTTGTATGTCTGCGAGAGGAAAAATTCTAGATACTATTGGTGCATTACAAACCAGTTTGACTAAAACTGAGAAAAAGATCGCTAGTGCAATCCTTTCTCAACCAGAACTACTAAACCAATGTTCGCTTTCTGAAGTGGCAACTCAGCTTGATGTTGGCGAGGCGACTTTTATTCGTTTCTGTCGTACTTTGGGCTATCGAGGTTATACCGATTTTAAATTAGATCTTGCTATTGAATTGGCTACTCAAGAAAAGGATAAACGAGTCTTAGTGGATGAAGATCTGCTTGAGCAAAATAATGCCAAAGAAGTGGCAGACAAGGTAAAAGAAAGCTTGGTTAATGTAATTGATGAAACGTTGAATCTACTGAATTTTGATGAGTTGGAACAGGTAGTACGTGAAATTAAAAAAGCCAAACGGATTTTTATTTTTGGAGTCGGTTCATCAGGGCTAACAGCGGAAGATTTCAAATTCAAACTGATGAGAATTGGTTTTCAAGTAGATGCGATGACCAATAATCATTTTATGTATATGCAGTCAAGTTTGCTCAAGCCAAGTGATTTAGTTATTGGTATCAGCCACTCTGGTTATTCTGAAGAAACAAACAAAGCCTTGCGTTTATCTAAAGCAAATGGTGCGGTAACGGTTGCCTTAACGCATAATTTGCGCTCGCCAATTACCGATTTAGCCGATCACGTGCTGATCAATGGTAACCGCCAAGGACTCGTACAAGGCGATTCATTAGGCACAAAAATGGCTCAATTGTTTGTTTTGGATTTACTTTATATCTTATTAGTGCAATCGGATCTTGAGTTCGCATTACAACAAAAACAACGCACTTTAAATGTGATACTCGATCAGCGAATTAAATCGCAACCTTAATTTTGATTAAAAAAAAGGGCTAATTTGCAAAAAATTTTACGAATTAGACCGCTTGCCTCTTGCAACCGCAATCGTTTTCGTTAATGATTGTGGTTGTATTTTTATGAGTAGGGGAGTAAGCTAGCCCTACTTTTTTATTTCAATTCAAAGAGGCAAACAGAATGACCCCAATTTATAATTTTAGTGCAGGCCCAGCGATGATGCCAAAAGCGGTATTAGAACAAGCGCAAGCAGAGCTGCTTAACTGGCAAAATCAAGGCACTTCGGTGATGGAAGTGAGCCACCGTGGCAAATACTTTATGGAGTTAATTGCGCAAGCGGACAAAGATTTCCGCGAGCTGTATAACATTCCAAGTAACTATAAAGTGTTGTTTTTACAAGGTGGTGCAAGAGGGCAATTTGCTGCTATTCCAATGAATTTAATTGGCACAAAAGGTAAAGCACTTTATTTAAATAGTGGTCATTGGTCAGCAACGGCGGCAAAAGAAGCGCGTAATTTCTGCGAATTGGATGAAATCAACATTATCGAAACCGATGACAATGGCGTGATTTCTGTTAATCGCACTGATTTTTCCGATATTGCAGAGCAATACGATTATGTACATTACTGTACCAACGAAACCATTTCAGGCGTGCAGATCAAAGAAGTGCCAAATGTAGGTAATGCGGTATTAGTGGCGGATATGTCGTCTGATATTATTTCAACTGACATCGACATCAGCAAATTCGGGGTAATTTATGCGGGGGCGCAGAAAAATTTAGGCCCAGCAGGGATCACGATCGTGATTGTGCGTGAAGATCTCATCGGTAAAGCACGCAAAGAGACGCCTTCGATTTGGAATTACGAAACTCAAGCAAAAGCCGATTCAATGATCAATACCCCCCCAACCTTTGCGTGGTATTTATGCTCATTAGTCTTTAAACATCTGCTTAAAGAGGGCGGACTAGCCACCGTTAAAGCGCGCAATGCGAAAAAAGCGGAATTGCTGTACAACTATTTAAATAACAGCCGTTTTTACAAAAATTACATTGCGGAAGCTAACCGTTCGGTTATGAACGTAACCTTCACCACCGACAACGATGAACTCAATGCCAAATTTGTGGCAGAAGCCACAGCCGCTGGTTTACAAGCCTTAAAAGGACATAAAGTACTCGGTGGTATGCGTGCTTCCATCTACAACGCAATGCCTGTTGAAGGGGTAGAAGCGTTAATTGCGTTTATGGATAAATTTGCACAAGAAAACGCTTAATTATGTGCATACAAGCGGTTAAATTTTGTAAAAAAATTGCAAAATCAGACCGCTTGTTATTTTAAGGAATGAATATGAAATATATTGAACGTGCCAATGAAGGGGTAAAATCCCTTTCGCCTTACCAAGCAGGCAAGCCAATTGAAGAATTAGAGCGAGAGCTGGGTATTAGCAACATCATCAAACTCGCCTCCAATGAAAATCCGTTTGGCTTTCCTGACAGTGCCAAACAAGCAATTATCAATCAACTCAATGAATTAACTCGTTACCCCGATGCGAACGGTTTTGAACTGAAAGCGACCATTGCGAAGAAATTTGGCGTGCAGCCGAATCAAATTACCTTAGGCAACGGCTCAAACGATTTGCTCGAACTGTTTGCGCATACCTTTGCTTCGGAACAGGATGAAATCATTTATTCGCAGTATGCGTTTATCGTTTATCCGCTGGTGACCAAAGCAATTAACGCCGTAGCCCGTGAAATTCCAGCTAAAAATTGGGGACACGATTTAAATGCTTTCCTAACGGCAATCAACGAAAAAACCAAACTAATTTATATTGCCAATCCGAATAACCCAACGGGGAATTTCTTGACCGAGGCGGAAATGGATGCCTTTTTAGCCAAAGTGCCTGAAACAGTGATTGTGGTATTAGATGAAGCCTATACCGAATTTACCGCCGAACACGAACGTTTAGATTCCTTCGCTTTAGCGGCAAAATATCCAAATTTAATCGTTTCTCGTTCGCTGTCAAAAGCCTATGGTTTAGCAGGCTTACGCATTGGTTATGCGGTGTCAAATCCTGAAATTGCCGATTTACTAAATCGAGTTCGCCAGCCGTTTAACTGCAATAGCCTTGCATTGGCTTCAGCGATTGCAGTGATGAACGATGATGCCTTTGTCAAAAAAGTGGCAGAAAACAACCGCTTGGAAATGGCTCGTTATGAAGCCTTCTGCCAAGCGCAAGGCTTGGAATATATCCCATCGAAAGGGAATTTTATTACTATTGATTTCAAACGCCCAGCAGCACCAATTTACGACGCCTTATTGCGTGAAGGCGTGATTGTTCGCCCAATCGCAGGCTACGGAATGCCAAATCACCTGCGTGTCAGTATCGGATTACCAGCAGAGAATGACAGATTCTTTAAGGCGTTGATTAAAGTTTTAGCGTAGAGAATAAAATGGAAAAAATTACACTAACCCCAATTAGTCGTGTAGAAGGCACGATCAATTTACCTGGTTCAAAAAGCCTTTCGAACCGTGCATTATTGTTGGCGGCGTTAGCCAAAGGTACGACACGTGTAACGAATTTATTAGATAGCGATGATATTCGTCATATGCTCAATGCTTTAAAAGCCTTGGGCGTGAATTATGCGCTTTCAGAAGATAAAACGGTTTGTACTGTAGAAGGCGTAGGCGGAGCATTTCAATGGCAGAATGGATTGTCGCTTTTTTTAGGTAACGCAGGCACGGCAATGCGTCCTTTGACCGCTGCACTTTGTTTGAAAGGGAAGAGTGAAGCGGAGGTGGTTTTAACCGGTGAACCTCGTATGAAAGAGCGCCCGATCAAGCACTTAGTTGATGCGCTACGCCAAGCGGGTGCCAGCGTGGAATATTTGGAAAATGAAGGCTATCCACCTGTTGCCATTTGCAACACAGGCTTAAAAGGCGGTAAAGTGCAAATTGATGGCTCAATTTCGAGCCAGTTTCTAACGGCTTTATTGATGTCAGCACCTTTGGCTTCTGGTGATATGGAAATTGAGATCCTAGGCGATCTCGTATCAAAACCGTATATCGACATCACCTTGGCAATGATGAAAGATTTTGGTGTGACGGTGGAAAATCGTAACTACCAAACCTTCGTGGTAAAAGGCAACCAAAACTATATTTCCCCTGAAAAATATTTGGTGGAAGGCGATGCGTCGTCGGCTTCTTACTTCTTGGCGGCGGGGGCGTTGAAAGGCAAGGTAAAAGTGACGGGGATTGGTAAAAATTCGATCCAAGGCGACCGCTTGTTTGCCGATGTGCTAGAAGCAATGGGGGCAAAAATTACTTGGGGAGAAGACTTTATTCAAGCTGAAGCCGCACCATTGCACGGGATTGATATGGATATGAACCATATTCCAGATGCCGCAATGACCATCGCTACCACGGCGTTATTTGCTAAAGGCGAAACGGTAATTCGCAATATTTACAACTGGCGAGTGAAAGAAACTGATCGCTTAACAGCAATGGCAACAGAACTTCGTAAAGTAGGCGCAGAGGTGGAAGAAGGGCAAGATTTTATCAAAATTCAACCGCTTGCATTGGATAAATTCCAGCATGCTGAAATTGCCACCTATAACGATCACCGTATGGCGATGTGTTTTTCGCTGATTGCGTTATCGAATACACCTGTGACGATTTTAGATCCGAAATGTACGGCAAAAACCTTTCCGACCTATTTCGATGAATTTGAAAAATTGTCAGTAAGGGCGTAAGAGAAAGGCGGGTAATCCGCCGTTTTTGTTGCTATTATGCGAATTAGGGATAGTCGAATAAGTGTAATTCGTATAGAATTGCAGGTGATTTATTTTAATTATTTCAAGGATTTCCAATGCGTTTAGATAATCGCAGAAGTAGCGATAATATTGAGGATCGCCGTGGTCAGTCAGACTATACTTATGGTCGTCGTGTTACTGGTGGCAGAAAAGGCGGTATTCTTGGTTTATTGGTAGTTTTGGTTGGTGCATATTATGGGGTAGATTTAACAGGGGTGATGGGCTATGGCGACACCTCATCTGTTAGTTATCAACAATCATCAACTCGTCTTTCAGCCGAAGAAGAGCAACAACTTTATAATATTGCCGATAAAGTGCTTGCCGCTACCGAAGATACGTGGGGAGCTTACTTCAAGCAAAATGGTTTAACTTATAGAGAACCTAAATTAGTGCTATACCGTGATGGAACGCAAACCGCTTGCGGCACGGGGCAATCTGCGATGGGTCCCTTTTATTGCCCTGCCGACCAAAAAGTTTATTTAGATTTGTCTTTCTACGATGATATGCGTAAACAACTAAAAGCCTCGGGAGATTTTGCTTTTGCTTATGTGATAGCCCATGAAATTGGGCACCATGTGCAAAATCAATTAGGTATTACACAAAAAACGCAACGTGCGCAGCAACAAGCTCGTTCTAGAACCGAAGCCAATAAAATTTCGATAGCAGTTGAGCTACAAGCCGACTGTTTTGCGGGCGTATGGGGACATCAATTCAATAAAGAAGGGGCGCTAGATGCACGAGATATTGAAGAAGCCTTTGTTGCCTCACAAGCCGTAGGGGATGACCGTCTACAAAAACAAACGCAAGGTTATGCCGTGCCTGATAGTTTTACCCACGGCACTTCGGCTCAGCGTTTAGCTTGGTTCCGTAAAGGCTTAGAAGCAGGGAATCCAAGTGTTTGCAATACCTTTACTCGCTAATTAGCAATAGTGAAAATATAATTGTAGAAAATACCAATCCAAAGAGAGAATACACAATGTCTTATAAAAATGATGATCTTCGTATCACGAAAATTGAAGAACTTTTACCACCTGTGGCATTATTAGAACGTTTTCCTGCCAGCGATGTGGCGGCGGAAACCGTTGAAAAGGCGCGTATTGCCATTCATAAAATCATTCACGGCGCAGATGACCGTTTATTAGTGGTGATTGGTCCTTGCTCAATCCACGACCCTAAAGCTGCTTTAGAGTATGCTCAAAAAATTAAAGCAATGCGTGCTAATCCCAAAATTAGTCAAAACCTAGAAGTGGTCATGCGGGTTTATTTTGAAAAACCACGTACTACTGTGGGTTGGAAAGGGTTAATTAACGATCCACATTTAGATGAAACTTATTCATTAAACGATGGTTTGCGCATTGGGCGTAAAGTGTTGTCAGATATCAATGACTTAACCGTACCCGCGGCAGGTGAATTTTTAGATATGATCACGCCCCAATATATGGCAGATTTTATGAGCTGGGGCGCAATTGGTGCTCGTACTACAGAATCGCAGGTTCACCGTGAATTAGCTTCAGGTTTATCTTGTGCTGTTGGCTTTAAGAACGGCACAAACGGTGGGGTGAAAATTGCCTTAGATGCGATTTCTTCGGCGGAAGCGCCACATCATTTCTTGTCGGTGACTAAATTCGGGCATTCAGCGATCGTAACAACTGCTGGTAACCCTGATTGTCACATTATTTTACGTGGTGGCGACAAAGGCACTAACTATGATGCAGAATCGGTGGCGAAAGTCTGTGAAAGTATCGAAAAATCAGGGCGTCGCCCGCATGTGATGGTTGATTTCAGTCACGCTAATAGTCAAAAACAATTCAAACGCCAAATGGAGGTTTGCGAAGATGTTTGTAAACAAATTGCAGGCGGTTCAGATCTCATTTCAGGGGTGATGATTGAAAGCCATTTAGTGGAAGGTCGTCAAGATTTGAAATCGGGTCAAACATTAGCGGATTTAGTTTACGGACAAAGTATTACCGATGCGTGTATCGGCTGGGAAGATAGCGAAAAAGCCTTATTTGCGCTAGCTGAAGCGGTAGAAACTCGTCGTAAAAATCGCCAATGATAAATCTTTCTCTCCCCCTACTTTATTAAAGAGAGGGGAGAAAGTTGGGACATTATGAATAACAAAACCATTCTCGCCCTTGATACAGCCACTGAAGCCTGTTCGGTGGCTTTATTGCATAAGGGGCAAATTACTTTTTTAGATGAACTTAGTCCTCGTACGCATACACAACGTATATTGCCGATGGTAGATGAGCTTTTAAAAAATGCAGGTATAACAATCCAAGAGGCAGATTTTCTTGCCTTTGGTCGAGGACCTGGCAGTTTTACGGGCGTTAGGGTAGGCGTTGGAGCGGCTCAAGGCTTAGCAATGGGGGCTAATTTGCCTGTAGTCGCCATTTCTAACCTAACTATAATGGCTGAGCAGGCTTATCAAGAACTGGGTGCAACTAATGTGATCGCGTTAATTGATGCTCGAATGAATGAAGTCTATTTCAGCCAATTACAACGCACTGATAATGGTTGGCAAACTATTGTAGCGGAACAAGTTTGTGCACCAGAAAAAGCGATCGCACAATTTTTGCTTAAAAATAGAGACAATGTCACGGTTGTTGGCACAGGTTGGACGGCCTACCCACAATTCGATTTGCAAAAAAATAGCGAAAATCTACCGCTTGTAGTCAGTGAAATTAAACTGCCTTCAGCAAAATATATGCTGTCATTGGCTGAAGTGGAAATTGCACAAGGTAATACGCAATCAGCAATGGAAATCGAACCTGTTTATTTGCGCAATGAAGTCACTTGGCAGAAATTGCCCCATAAGCAATAAACATATCTGTAGGGGGGGGAGGTATATCCTCCCTAAACTTAGCAAAGGTCAAATTATTGATAATTATTCTTAATAGCCCTTGATTCAAAAAATTTTTTTGCGTATATTTAAATAAGAATGAATTTCATCTCTACAAAAGTGAGATCCTATGCGCAAACTTTTGATATTCACCTTATGTTTTTCTAATACCGTCTTTGCAGGGGTAAAAGAAAATATCCAAGAAGTCCAATCTCGTCTAGATACCAGTTTGAAACAATTTCAACAAAATGATGTAGAAGGGGCGAGAAAAACCATTCAAAAAGCCTATTTTGAGATATTCGAAAATCTCGAAGGTCCAATACGTATTAATCATTCCGCCCGTAAAAGTTTCCAAATGGAATCAACCTTTTGGGAAATTCGTAAAATGATGGGAGAAAATAAGCCGTTTGCTGATATTCAAACAGCAGTAAATAGTTTAAAAAATGAACTTACCGGAGTATTGCCTGCATTAGAAGCAGGCCACCAGCTCAGCGCAGAAGGGCAGCACGCCGCTTTTGACAATCAAGAAATCTTGCCTTACTGGAAAAACCAATTCAAAACTATTGATGATCTATTAGCGAAAGCCTTAGAGCAATATCAAGCAGATGATTTTGCTAATGCCAAGAAGTCTTTCCAACAAGCACAATACAATGGCTTTAAAAATTCCGAAATGGAAATGGCGATACGTAATCACCGTTCAGCGCAAATGGCAGCAAATATCAATCAACAATTCTATGATCTGATTAAATTGAGTGAACAGAAAGATCAACTGGTTGCGTTGGGGTATCAAGCTACTAATTTGTTGCAAACTATTGAAGAGCAATTACCACAATTACCTGCCACGCGCGATACCCAAATTGCGAAGGAGGCTAAAAAAGGCGTTGTGCAAAAATCTGCAAAAGACTGGCAAAATTTAATCGTTTCTATGCTGAAAGGCGTAGACGAAGCGATAATGCTCAAGCAACAAGAGGAAACACCGAAAGCCTTATTTACCCTCAAAATGGCTTATTTCGAGCAATTTGATGAAAGCGGCTTGAGTGAACAATTAAATCAAAAAGATCCTGCGCTTAAAAAAGCGATTGATGATAGCTTCAATCAGTTTTTTGGCTTAATGCGAACGGAAAAAGCAACCGCAGAAGAATTGAATAAAATGCAAGAACAAGCGGTTAAATTACGCGAAAATCTTGCAAAAGTGAATAAATTATTTAAGTAACTCTCGGGAGATTTGTTATGAAAAAAACATTATTAGCCACCGCTTTATTGACTGGTTTAGTCAGTACTTCAGCCTTTGCCTTTACTGAATACCCAATCGGTGAAGCAGTAAAGATGAATGAAATGGAAATTGCTGCGGTTTATTTAAAACCGATTGATATGGAGCCTCGCGGTGTAGGGTTATCAGCTGCTAAATCTGATATTCACCTAGAGGCGGATATTCACGCAACCAAAGGCAATAAAAACGGTTTTGGTGAAGGTGAATGGATCCCACATTTAACCATCAATTACACCTTGGTTAATACAGATACGGGGGAAAAATCAACAGGTACATTTATGCCAATGGTGGCAGCGGATGGTCCACATTACGGGGCAAATGTGAAATTACACGGCGTGGGTAACTATAAATTGACCTATCACATTGAACCGCCTTCAAAAGCGGGTATGTATCGCCACACCGACGCAGACACAGGCGTTGGACGCTGGTGGAAGCCATTTGATGTAAATTATGAATTTAAATTTACGGGGTTGAAATAATCTAATTGATCCCCCTCTTTTGTAAATAGGGGTTAGGGAAGATTTAAAAGATTTTTTTCTTTCTGTTGATCTTTTTGGTATCGCAAAATCTTCCCCAGCCCATCTTTTTCAAATAAGGGGCGTGAATCATTCAGGTAAATCCAATGACCTACTTCTTCACCTTCCTTCTCCAAGCAATTTTACCTTTCGGATTACTCACTACCTGCTTATGGTCAAATTCTGAAAAAGTAAAATTCAAAGCGATTCTTTGGCTTTCCCTTCTAGGGTTAGCGACAGGCGTTGCCGTGGTTCAACTTTTACCGAATACGCAAACCATCATCTTTTTCCGCACGAATGTGATGTTAGGTATATTGCTTGCGGTGTTAGCGTGCCAATTATTCGGTTTTTCCAAATTGCAGCTGCTTTGGCAATTCCTGCTGTTTGTGATTGCAGGGATTCAGTGGGGCAAAGATCCTAACTTAACCGCAATTACTCAGACCGATGTGGTTAATACTGAGCTGCTTTTAAATATTACCGCCATTGTTATTGGGCTTTTCGTCGTATTATTTACTGCTTGTTTGCTGTTTATTTTATTTAAACAAGCAGATTTCAACACACTCAAAACTCGCTTATTTGGATTTGTTTTCTTAATCATCATTATCCCGTTAGCGGGGGACTTAGTGCTTTCAATGATGAAATTGCAAGTCATTGGAGTGGAAAAAATTATTGTAAGCTTTGTGGCAAAATCAACCCTTGTCACCCAGTACAGCAACTATCTATTATTTGGCGTCTTACAAGCGGTCATTTTTTACTTGTTTTTTACCAAAGTTTATTTACCTTGCAAACAAGCGGTGAATAATGAAATAGAACCAACTGAAAAACGCAAGAAAATCGCCCAGCTTCGTACCGCACGCCGTATTTTATTATGGGGTGGATTAGTGAGCTTTATGATTCTTAGCAGCCAACTTTATTGGGACAGAGTAGCTTCCCAACCGCCAAAATTATCTGCTGCGGCAGAAGTTAAATTATCTGCTGACGGCAAAGTTCATCTACCGATAGCCCCTTTTAAAGACAACAAGTTACACCGCTTTATTTGGCATAGCGAAAGTGGTAAATCGGTGCGTTTTTTCATCATCAATCGCCTCGCCGACAAATTTAGCTTAGGCGTAGTATTTGATGCCTGTTTGCTTTGTGGCGACCAAGGTTACGTAATGCAAGGCAACCAAGTGGTTTGCATTGGCTGTGGCGTTTATATGTTTACGCCGTCTATCGGCAAAGCGGGCGGGTGTAATCCTGTGCCGATTGAAAATTGGCAACAGACGAACAATGAAGTGATCATTAGCCGTGAAAGCCTAGAAGCGGGCTTGCCACTGTTTAGCACTAATTACAAAGAGGAATAGCAAATGTTGGCGAGAATGTTATTCCAATCGTGGAAATATGGGCTAAAACGCAAGATTTTAGCGGTCATCACCATTTTCTTAGCGGCAAGCCTTGTTTCGGCATTGCTTGCAGTATCGATCGATATTGGTGATAAAATGGCGAAAGAGTTGAAATCTTATGGGGCGAATATTCTGATTGAGCCTGCCAGTTCTGTCGCCTTGCCTGAAGTGGCAAACCAATCATTAGACACACAAGATTTTCTTGATGAAAAGGAACTGCCCAATATCAAAGACATCTTCTGGCGCAATAATATTATTGGCTTTGCTCCACAGTTAGTGGCAGAAGTGGAATTATCCCCATTCCTTCGTAAAGATGAGATTAGAAATGCAACCGCTTTAGGTACGTTTTTCGATCACCACATTGTCGTGCCTGATGAAGAAGATTTCCATACAGGGCAAAAAATCATCAGCCCTTATTGGCAAGTTACGGGCGAATGGGTAGATGATTACAACGATCAATTTGGCGAAGTCATTCCCGTTCTAGTAGGGAATCAATTAGCAAAATCACAGCACATTGCCTTAAAAGATCGCTTGATTTTGCGTTACAAGCAGCACAACGTCACGGTTGAAGTGAAGGGGATTTTAACCACAGGAGGGAGTGAGGAAAATCAAATCATAATGCCGTTGAGTGTGCTGCAAAAGCTAACTGAATTGGAAGGTAAAGTGCAATCGGTGCGAGTTTCTGCACTTACAGTGCCTGAAAATGCGCTCTCGCGTAAGGCACATGTCAATTCGGAAGCCTTAACAGCGGAAGAGTATGATTTGTGGTATTGCACAGCCTATGTTTCGTCGATTGCGCACCAGCTGGAAGAAGCTATTTCAGGCGTAGCGGTTCGCCCAATTTGGCAAGTTGCAGCTTCGGAAGGCGTGGTGATTGAAAAAATTCAACTCTTATTGGGCGTGGTAACCATCGCCGCATTGATGGCAGCTACAATGGGGATCGCATCCTTGATGAGTTCAACCATTATTGATCGCAGTAAAGAAATTGGTTTAATGAAAGCCTTGGGTGCAGAACAGTGCCAAATTACCTTGCTGTTTTATTGTGAAGCCATTTTGAGTGGCTTAATCGGTGGTTGTCTAGGTTGCTTGGCGGGTTGGGGGTTGGCTCAAGTGATTGGTATTGCTTTGTTTGATGTACCCTTAAGTTTTGCGTGGATTGTCGTGCCGAGCGTATTAGTATTAGCTATGTTGATTGCCACCATCGGTACTTGGTTACCCGTCCATCGTATCGCGAAACTTTATCCTGTTGAGGTGTTGTATGGTCGATAAATCAATGTTCTGGCGTTTGATTTTTCGAGCTTTACGCCTACGTATGCAACGTGTGTTTATTATCTTCGGCGCACTGGTTGTTGGAGCAAGTATTGTGACGGCAATGTCGGCGGTCTATTTTGACATCAACACGAAAATGAGCCAAGAATTGCGTACATTTGGGGCGAATTTTTATATTGGTTCCAATAACAATAGTTTAATTGAAGAACGCCGCATCAAGGGTATTCTACATCACGCACCTAAAGGCTTAATCAACGCTACTAGCCCCTATCTTTATGGTGTAGCGCGTAGTGAACTAGAAAAAGTGGTATTGATGGGCGTGTGGTTTGCAGATATGAAAACGCTCGCCCCTTATTGGCAGATTACAGGCACACCGATTGGGGTGAATTTTGATGATCGCAATGCAATGATTGGTAAGCGTTTAGCCGAGCGATTAAATCTTAAAATTGGTGACAACATCACGCTTCGCAAAAATTCATTGGAATCTCACCGCTTGCGCATTAAGGCTATCGTCGAAGCGGGCGATGCAACAGACAATATGTTGATTGTCAGCCTAGAATTTGCACAGCAGTGGTTAGAAAAAGAAGGCTTAGCTAATAATGCGCTCTTATCAGTGAATAATGAACAAGGGCAGGTGGAGCAGTTTGCGCAGAAGTTACAACAAGCTTTTCCTGAATTAGATAGCCGTCCAATTCGTAAGGTTTCGGCAAGTGAAGGGCAAATTCTGGATAAAATCAAAGGCTTGATGGGACTGATTTCGGTGGTAATTTTAGTGCTTGCTACCCTTTGCGTGAACACCACGCTAATTGCGATTGTTGGCGAGCGAGCCAAAGAGTTTGCCTTACAAAAAGCATTGGGGGCTAAACCCTCGGATATTGTGAAGCAAATTAGCACAGAAACCTTAATAATTGCGGTATTAGCAATTTTAGCGGGTTTGGGCATTGGCTATGGTTTGGCACAATTTCTCGGTCTGGCGGTATTCAAAGCCTCAATTGATATGCGTTGGCAGGTGATTCCTTTGACTGTGATTTTATCATTGCTCGTGGCAATTATTGCCGTGATTGTGCCAACCAAACGAGCATTGGCAATTCAGATTACCCAAGTTTTAAAAGGCGAATAAAATGAAATATGTTATCGAAACCCAAAACATCTTTAAACGTTTTGATCAAGTGACGGCATTGGATAATATCAACATTCAAATCCAGCAAGGTGAATTTGTTGCCATAATGGGAGCATCGGGGTCAGGGAAAACCACGCTAATGAATATTTTAACCTCGCTCGATACAGCGAGCGAAGGCAAAGTTTTGCTAGACGGAGTGGATATGGCACAGCTCGATGAAGTTGGTCGCCAACGCTTTCGGGCTGAAAAAATTGGTTTAGTCTTTCAGCAATTTCACCTGATCCCTTATTTGACGGCATTAGAAAATGTGATGTTGGCACAGCACTATCATAGTGTGATAGATGAACAAGCCGCTCGTGAAGTGTTGGCGCAAGTAGGGCTTTCACATCGTGTTGATCATCGCCCAAGCCAGCTTTCAGGAGGCGAACAACAACGTGTTTGTATCGCTCGAGCCTTGGTTAATCAGCCGCCAGTTATTTTTGCAGATGAACCAACGGGTAATTTAGATGAGCAAAATGAAAAACTCGTATTAGACTTATTATTGCAATTAAATCAACAAGGTAGAACGATCGTGATGGTTACACACAATCCTGATTTAGGTAACCTAGCGGATCGTATTATTTTCTTGCAACACGGTAAATTCCTCAAAGAAGAGAAAAATGAGAAAGCCTATGAAAAAGTTTAGCACCTTATGTTTTGCAATTTTTTGCTTAAATTTGACCGCCTGTAATGAACAAACGGCTGAAATTGGACAACCAGCCCCTGACATTGCGGTATATGATTTACAAGGAAATCAGCAATCACTAGAGTCCTTCAAAGGAAAGCCTTTGCTGATGAGTTTTTGGTCGGAAACTTGCGGAGTTTGTGTTAAAGAATTAAAAACACTAGCCCAAGAAATTCAGTCACGTAACTTGGATATTCAACTGCTAGCGGTAAATATTGATAGTGAAAAATATGATACCAGGGCAGCGGTGGAAAAACACCAAATCACTATGCCGGTGGTAAAAGATCAACTAAAAATGACGGCAGAACGCTATCAAGTGGTGGGGGCGCCGACCACTTTTTTGATTGATAAAAATGGTATTGTGCTTAAAAAATCAGAGGGGCTGATTTCATTAAAGAAATGGGGAATATAAAAATAGGGCGGGTTTTATACCCGCCCTATTGATTAGAGTTTTATTCCTGTGCTAGAGCAGTAATTGGATTGAGTTTTGAGGCATTTTTTGCTGGCATATAACCAAATACTACACCGATGAGGGTAGAACAGAATACAGCAAGCACAACGGATTCAGGCGATAATACCATTTTAAAATTGGTTCCAAAGGTATTAAATAAGAAAATAATAATCACTGCCAATAAAATCCCAATCACCCCACCTAATAAGCAAATAAGAATGGCTTCAATTAAGAATTGTTGTAGGATATTGTGCTGTTTTGCGCCAATTGCCATACGTACGCCAATTTCTTTGGTACGTTCAGTTACTGATACTAACATAATATTCATCACGCCAATTCCACCTACAATTAGTGAAATCATTGCAATCGAAGAAATTAACAACTTCATCGTATTAGTCGTGCTGGTAATGGTTTGTTTGATCGTATCTGAGTTCATAATAAAGAAATCTTTTTTGCCGTGTTTGGCGGTTAAAAGTTCTGTTACGCTCTTTTCTGCCGTTTGGCTTTCAATATTATCTTTGACTTTCACTGTAAGTGAATCAATATGTTTTTCCCCCGAAATGCGTTGCATTAACGTAGTATAAGGCGACCAGAGTTTTAAACTCGTTTGGTTCATATTGTTGGATTCTTCTGCCAACCCAATGATTTCTAACGGAATTTTATTAGCTAAGATGATTTTACCTTCAACAGGGCTAGTTAAACCTAAATCTTTCTGCGTATTGGCATCAATTACTACAACTTGCGCCCTTTCATCCACTTCTTGTTTAGTAAAGAATCTGCCTGAAATCATACGCATTCCTCGTACATTTAGATATTCTTCACCTACACCATTAAGTGAACCTGTCACGTTTTTATTGCCATAAATCAAGGTGGCATTTAAATTACTTGACGGAGTAGTGTTATCAACAAAGTTTTGTTTTGCTAGCATCGTCGCATCGCTGATCGTCAAATTCTTAGTGAGATTAGCTAGCCTATCCCCGAAACCTGTCCCGTTCATAACGGTCATTGTGTTAGTACCAAGGCTATTGATATTCGAGAGAATTTGTTCTTGTGAACCTTGCCCTAATGCCACCACAGAAATAACGGAAGTAATTCCGATAACAATCCCTAACATCGTCAGTAAGGCACGCATTTTATGCGCTAGAATGGCACTGGTTGCCATTTGGAAGGATTCCATCAATTGATCGAGAAAGCGAGGGGCTTTATGCTCACGTTTAACCAATTTTAGCTCTTCTGAATAGGGTTGTTGGCGTTCATCTCGAATAATACGACCATCTTTAATTTCCACTATGCGGCTTGCGGTAGCGGCAATTTTCGGATCGTGTGTCACCATAATGATGGTATGTCCTTCATTATGCAGACTTTGCAAGATTTGCAACACGGTTTCGCCACTTTTAGAATCTAAAGCACCAGTTGGCTCGTCAGCAAGAATAATTTCACCGCCATTCATTAAGGCACGAGCAATACTGACACGTTGTTGCTGACCGCCAGAAAGTTGATTGGGGCGATTTTGGGTTTTATCTGCTAAACCTAATTTATCCAATAACTGATTGGCACGTTCACGGCGAGAATAGCTATCCATTCCTGCATAAATGGCGGGCAATGCGACATTTTCATTGGCATTTAGTGCAGAGAGCAGATTATAGCGTTGGAAAATAAAGCCAAATTTACGTTGGCGGAGATCAGAGAGTTCATCTGATGTCATTGCTAAGGTCTCTTTACCATCAATACGGCATACTCCTGAACTAGCCGTATCCAAGCAACCAATAATATTCATTAGGGTTGATTTCCCTGAACCTGAAGCTCCGATAATGGCGACAAAGTCGCCTTGTTCAATAGTTAAATCAATATTTTTAAGCACGTGGGCTTGATTTTCACCCTCACCAAAATATTTATTTAACTTCTCAATTTCAATTAATTTCATTTTTCTTCTCTAAAAAGTAATTGAGTAAAATAGCTAAATTTTATATGATTACAAGCGATCATATTTGTCTAAAAATTTGCAAATCTCCAAACAAATATGACCGCTTGAATGTATGAGTGAATTTAGTTATTCCATAAAGGTAGCTTGAACTCTATGCGTAAACCACCCATATTGCTTCGCAATGCGGTAACAATGCCTTTATGTTGTATAATAGCATTTTCAACAATAGATAAACCGAGTCCAGTTCCCCCTGTTTGTCTGGTTCGAGCTTCATCTACACGGTAAAAAGGTCTGAAAATTTTATCTAATTCAGATTCAGGCACGCCGTGTCCATCGTCATCAACTGACATTATCAGCCAGCCTTTTTCGTCCTCGTGTTCAATATGGGCTGCAACTTTAATTTTACTTTGTGCGTATTTTTGTGCATTTCGGATGATATTCTCTAACGCAGAAGCAAGTGTTGCTGGATTCCCGTTCATATAATAGTTTTCAGGACGAGCAATTCTAAATTCAATAGTTAGTGTAATTCTCTTTTGTTCTGCCTCAAATGCGGTATCAGATAACACATTTTGCCAAATTTCGTTGATAGGAAAAATGACATGATCTAAGTGCTGATCGATTTGCTGGCGAGAAATAGCCAGTAAATCTAGCACCATTAAATTCATTTTTTCAATTTCACATTCAATTCGTTCTGTTTCTTTATTTTCTCCCACTTTCTTTTTCAAAATAGCTGTTGCAAGCTGTAAACGGGCTAGTGGTGTTTTGAGTTCATGAGAAATATCAGATAATAGTCGCTGCTGGCGAAGAGTTGAATTTTGCAATGATCTAATCATTTGATTCAGGCTTTTACCTACTTCACGAAACTCTTGGATGCCTTGATTTTCGATTCGTTCATTAGGGATAAGTGAACCCCGTGCCACAGCATTGGCGGTTAAGCGTAATTCTTTTACTGGGCGAGTAATGTACCAAGACAAGAAGAGAATTGTAGGTAATCCAAAAATAACTAAAACTTGCATTAATATAAATGGATCATCAAGTAACTCATTAAACCATTTTGATTGAGTTATTACAGGATAAAGGAAATAAGCATTATATTCGCGCTTTTCTGTAACAATAGGAATTGGTCCATTGATGCGCATTCCATCAAAACTTCTCGTCATTGGGCGAGAAAAACCCTCTGATTGATATAAAAATGAGAGGAATTGCTTGATATTAGATTTGGTCATCCCACTGACAATATCACTATTTTTCTCGACTAGTATGAGATCCATACCTTCAGGTGTTTGAACTGCAAGGTCACGTTCAAAAATTTCATCTAAATTATAGTTTTTTTGTAATTTAATTCCTTCTTGGGTTAGGAATGATATGTCACTATCAAACAGGGGCATAATTTGACGAGTGTCTAGGCTTCTTATCATTAAAGTAGAACATACAATCAAAATAAAAACAAAGCTAAAATAAATAAATAACTGAGAGACAAGATAATGTGGAATTGAAAGAATCTTACGAAATAATTTGTTCATTTTTTTTCTGGAAATATAAAATCCCCCAACGAAGGGGGATTTAGATAAATAATGTTTATTTTTCAGTCACAAGCAAATAACCACGCCCACGTAGCGTTTTGAACCAAGGTAGGTCGTCATTACGTTCTGGTAATTTTTTGCGAAGATTTGAAATGTGCATATCAATTGCGCGATCGTAAGGTGTCAAGCGTTTTCCTAGAATTTCAAGGCTAAGCAATTCTCTAGAAAGAATTTGACCAGGATTGCGCATTAACATTTGTAATAATGCAAATTCGGTACCTGTAAGATCTAGTTCTTTGCCTTCAAATATCGCTTGTTGTCGCCCTGAGTGCAACTCAACACCACCAAAAGATAATAATTTACCATCACCTTCTGAAACTGTTTGATTTGCAGAGAGAGAAGCAATATCAGAGGTTGAATTAGTCGATATACTACGACGTAGAATAGCTTTGATGCGAGCCACGAGTTCACGATCGTTAAATGGTTTAGCCAGATAATCATCTGCACCAAGTTCTAAACCTAATACACGATCTATATCGTCATCTCTAGCACTCAACATTAAAACAGGTGTAGTGAATTTCTGACGTAACTGTTTTAATGTTTCAATGCCATTTAGAATAGGCATCATAATGTCTAATAGAATGAGGTCATAAGATTGAATCTCTAGCTCATCAAGAGCAGCTTTACCGTTATGAACCACATGAATATCAAATCCCTCAAGTGATAGTAATTCTGCAAGTAATTCTGTTAATTCTACATCATCATCAACAAGTAAGATTTTTTGCATAGGTAATTTCCTTTTATGTTTATGGCTGCAAATTCACAATGCTCGACAAAAATAAGTGTAATTTACAACTTTTACAAAAATTATCAAGTCTATTCTAACAACTTTATTTGATTCCAAATCAGATCTAATTCAAAAAGTGAATAATCTTGAATCTTTTTTCCTTCAACTCTAGCCTTTTTTTCAACTTTTTTAAATCGGTTTTCAAATTTTACATTAGCATTACGTAAACTTGTTTCAGCGTCTATTTTATAGTGTCTGCAAAGATTTACTGTGGCAAAAAATAAATCCCCTAGTTCTTCTTCTAATTCGGCTGAACGAGCAGGATATTGTGCAATTTCATCTTTAACTTCTTGTAATTCCTCTTCTACTTTGGCTAGCACATCTCGAGGATTATCCCAATCAAATCCCACTTTAGCACAGCGTTTTTGAATTTTATTCGCCCGTGTTAGTGCTGGAAGCGCATAAGGCAAATCGTCCAAAATAGATTCATGTTGCTGATGTTTTTCATCTGCTGCTTTTTGAGCCTCCCAATTAGCTAAGGCCTCCTCACTATTAGTCGCCTTTTTATCTCCAAATACATGAGGATGACGATAAATCAATTTGGCTTGTACATCGCTTAGTACATCATAAAAATCAAAAGTTCCCTCTTCTTTCGCTAATTGGCTCAAAAAAACAACTTGTAATAACAAATCACCAAGCTCTTCCCGTAGCGAGATACGATCATTATTGTGAATCGCTTCGACTACCTCATAAGTTTCTTCCAATAAATGCGAGATCATTGTATCAAAGTTTTGCGCTAAATCCCAAGGGCAGCCACCTTTAGGATTACGCAATTGGGCAACAATTTCCAAAAATTGATCAATTGTAGGTTTCATTTGTTTTCTCCAAAATTCAGCAAGCGGTTAAATTTTCCCAAAAATTTGCTTATACTACACTGAAATTGGAGGAGAAATAAATGGCACACGAAAAACTAACGAAAAAACGTTTAATTCAAATTTTAATTACGTTGGTCATCTTTTATTTATCGGACTTACGTTCCAACGTAGAAGCACAAAAAATAATCTTTAAAACATACCCAAAAGCATAAAAGTATGTTTTAATAAGCTGATTTTTATTTTCAGCAATTTACAAAAGGTAACAAAATGAGCTGGTTAGACAGAATTTTAGGTAGAGAATCATCAAATGCCGTAGGTAAATCGAAAGTACCTGAAGGCGTTTGGACAAAATGTACAAGCTGTGAACAAGTCTTATATAGTGAAGAACTAAAACGCAATATGCACGTTTGCCCTAAATGTGATCACCATATGCGGATTAGTGCACGTACTCGTTTAATGGATTTACTAGACGAAGGTTCAACGCAGGAGTTAGCTGCTAAATTAGAACCACAAGATGTACTTAAATTTAAGGATCTGAAAAAATATAAAGATCGCTTAACTGCTGCGCAAAAAGATACGGGTGAGAAGGATTCCTTCATCGTGATTGCTGGCACATTACACGGGATGCCTGTGGTGACCGCTTCTTTTAATTTTGAATTTATGGGCGGTTCAATGGGTTCTGTGGTAGGCGCAAAATTTGTGCATGCTGCAGAAAAAGCCTTAGCAGAACGTATTCCATTTATCTGTTTTTCCGCTTCTGGTGGTGCTCGTATGCAGGAGGCTTTATTTTCTCTAATGCAAATGGCAAAAACCAGTGCGGTTTTAGCGAAAATGAAAGAGCAGGGCGTACCGTTTATTTCGGTGCTAACCGATCCAACGCTTGGCGGTGTTTCAGCTAGTTTAGCAATGCTTGGCGACATCAATATTGCTGAACCGAAAGCGTTAATCGGCTTTGCGGGACCTCGAGTGATTGAGCAAACCGTGCGTGAAAAATTGCCTGAAGGCTTCCAACGTGCTGAGTTCTTATTGGAACACGGGGCGATTGATATGATTGTTCATCGTAAAGAAATGCGTGATTCACTGGCACGTCTATGCGCTAAATTGACCAACCAACCCACGCCATTTAAAACAGGTGAATTGATTGTTGAAGAAGCGTAATCAATAAGCTTGCTAAATCCCTGTTTTTGCAGGGATTTTTTCTATCTACTAAAATAGCCTTCTTTGGCGAAGCAAAGAAAGTAACAGGTAATTTAATATGAGCAATAATTTTTTACCCACAACCTTATCGGACAGCCTAAATAGTTGGCTCAACTACCTTGAAAAAAGCCACTTCAAACCCATTGATATGGGGTTAGAGCGTATTAAAGCCGTTGCGACTAATCTCAATCTACTCAAGCCCGCTCCTTACGTAATTACTGTGGCAGGTACAAATGGCAAAGGTTCAACTTGTCGTTTTTTAGAAGTAGCCTTGCTGAAAGCGGGTTTAAAAGTTGGCGTTTATAGCTCACCGCATTTAATTCGTTACAACGAACGAGTGCGTATCAACGGCGAATTGTTGGATGATGAAATTCACGTCCATTCTTTTGCAGAAATTAACGAAAAAAAAAACGCTTCTTTGACCTATTTTGAGTTTAGTACGCTTTCAGCGTTGAAACTTTTTAAAGAAAACCAAGTAGATGTAGCCATTCTTGAAGTTGGCCTTGGCGGGCGGTTGGATGCAACCAATATCGTTGATCCTGATTTTGCCGTAATTACTTCCATTGATATTGATCACGTCGCTTTTTTAGGCGATAACCGAGAAGCTATTGGGCGAGAAAAAGCAGGGATTTTTCGCCCACAAATTCCCGTAGTGATTGGTGAACCTGATTGTCCAAGTTCGATTCTAGAAGTAATAAATAGGTTGCAATGTCACGCTTTTAAACGCAATAGTGAATGGCAATACAAGATTGAAAACGACAAGTTGGCGTGGCAATCGGCTAAGGTAAGTTTTAAAGATTTACCAATACCGCTTATCCCTATTCCTAATGCGGGCACGGCAATAGCGGTTTTGACTAATTTGCCGTTTGAAATCAATGAACAAATTATTCGTGAAACGCTCGTAGAGGCGCAAATGACAGGGCGATTTCAAACACTAGCCGATAAGGATTGGGAAAAATTTAGCGGAAATCGACCGCTTGCGAATGTGATTATTGATGTAGGGCATAACCCGCACGCTGCTCGTTATCTTGCCGAACGCTTACAAGCGGTGAAAAGAAACAAAATTTTTGCAGTTTTCAGTTGCTTAGAAGATAAAGAACTTTCAGGCATTGTGGAACCTTTGGCTGGTTTAATTGATGAATGGCATTGTGCAGGTTTAGATTGTTGGCGAGGGCTGCGTGGTGAGGTAGTGGCAGAAAAATTGGTAAAATGTTTATCAACTTCGACCGTTTGCAGTTATGACAATGTTGCACAGGCAAGTTTAGCCGCCTTTACAATAGCAGGTTCAGACGATATAGTTTTAATTTTTGGCTCTTTCCATACGGTCGCCGATTTTATTCTATGGATAGAAAAATAATGAAATTTGATTTACACACACATAGTACCGCTTCGGACGGAACTTTAAGCCCAACGGAATTGATCAATCGTGCTATTGAGCAAGAAGTAGAGTTATTAGCTTTAACCGATCACGACACTGTTTCAGGTATTAAAGAAGCACGTCAAGCCTGTCAAAACCAAGCCATTCAATTTGTTGCAGGGGTAGAAATTTCAATTCTTTGGGCAGAAAAAACCATTCATTTGGCGGCGTTAAATGTGGATGAAAATAACGAACAACTGCTGGCTTTACTTAACCGACAAGCCGAATTGCGTGAATTGCGAGCGGTCGAAATTGGTGAAAAACTTGCAAAATTAGGCATTACGGATGCTTATGTAGGTGCAAAAGCCTTGGCGAGCGGGGAAGTGACACGGGCGCATTATGGACGTTTTCTATGTGAAAATGGCTATGTAAAAAGTATCGATCAGGCGTTTAAAAAATATTTAGGCACAGGCAAATCTGCCTATGTGAAATCGACTTGGTGCAGCCTTGAAGAAGCGATTCACACTACTCATCAAGCAGGTGGTTTGATTTCGATTGCGCATCCTTTGCGTTACAATATGACAGGGCGTTGGTTACGCCGTTTGATAACCGATTTCAAGCAGACAGGCGGTGATGGCATTGAAGTTGTAAGCTGTGGACAAACGCCCGAACAACGCCAGCAAATCGCCCGTTGGGCAAAAGAGTTTGATTTATTAGCTTCAGGCGGTTCCGATTTCCATTACTCAACAGGTTGGATTGAATTGGGGCGAGAGCTGATATTACCACAAGAGTGTAAGCCCATTTGGAAAAAATTTTAATAGCAGAATAGGAGGTTGAACGTCTTCTTTTTACTTCCATTTTGTTGCTTCTTGCTGATCGCTCTCGCGCCCTTCAATCCAGCGTTCACCGTCAGTTGTGGTTTCACGTTTCCAAAATGGTGCTTTGGTTTTTAAATAATCCATAATAAATTCGTTAGCGTGATAAGCATCGCCTCGGTGTACAGAGCTAACTCCCACCAAGACAATTTCATCACCAGTATAAAGCTGACCGATACGATGAATTACGGCAACACGCTGTAAATCCCAGCGAGAACGGGCTTCATCCACAATTTCTTGCAGAGCTTTTTTGGTCATTGCAGGGTAGTGTTCAAGGTATAAACCCGAGACACTGTCACCTAAATTCATTTCACGCACTTTGCCAATAAACAGCGTGGTTGCTCCTACGCTATTTTGTTCACTTAACCAGTGATAAATCGCATTTTGGTCAAATTCGGCTTCTTGCACCTCAATCAAAGTGACCTGCATTTAGCCCCCTGTTACAGGCGGGAAGAAAGCCACTTCATCGCCATCTTTTATTGGATCTTCTAATGGTGAAAGTGTTTGGTTAATAGCGACTAAAAGTTTGCCTTTCTCAAGTGCTAATTGCCATTTCTTACCTTGTTGGCTCAAATGTTCACGTAAGGCTTCAGCAGTTGGGAAAGCAGTTTCTATCTCCAAACTTTCAACACCCACTAGTTCTCGAGTTTGAGCGAAAAACAGTACCTTAATCAACGTTAAATTCTCCTGATTTGCCGCCACTCTTATGTAATAGGCGGACATTTTCAATAATCATATCTTTTTGCACCGCTTTACACATATCGTAAATTGTCAGAGCAGCCATACTTGCCGCCGTTAAGGCTTCCATTTCCACTCCCGTTTTACCTGTAAGTTTACAAAGGGATTCAATACGAACCTGATTGGTTTCAAGCAAGGCTTCTAGCTGTACTTCCACTTTGGAGAGCAACAGCGGGTGGCAAAGCGGAATCAGTTCCCACGTGCGTTTTGCTGCTTGAATGCCAGCAATGCGTGCGATTGCAAAGACATCGCCTTTGTGGTGATTGCCTGAAACAATCATTTGCAAGGTTTCAGGCTTCATTGTGATATAGGCTTCAGCACGGGCAATACGAACAGTTTCATCTTTCATTGAAACATCGACCATATTGGCTTCGCCGTTTTTATTGATATGTGTAAATTCTGTCATTTTGATTTTGTAAAATTTTATGAAAATATAACCGCTTGCAGAGGACTAATCAGGTTCCCTTCTGAGTCGCCCGAGTGAGGAAAAGCGACGAAGTAGGGTTGCTTTTCTTTTGGTTACTTTTCTTTGGCAACGCAAAGAAAAGTAACAAAGAGTTACCCTCCAATTGAAGCTAAATTATTTCTAATTCCACTATCCCCAATATGCAAATAATGGTGTTCACGCTTGCTTTGCAGGGCGGCTTTTAATCTCGCCTCTAATTGCACTTGCTGGTTATCGTCTATCAATAAATCTCGGATATTTACTCCTTCTTCACCAAATAAGCAAAGATGGAGTTTTCCTGTTGCCGACACACGCAAACGATTGCAACTCGCACAGAAATTCTTTTCATACGGCATAATTAAACCAACTTCACCTTGATAATCAGGGTGACTTAACACTTTGGCGGGTCCGTCGCTCATTGCTCGTTGCTGTAATTGCCAGCCTTCATTGAGTAAACGTTGCATAACGGCGTGCCCCGAAAGGTGTTGAGCTTGGAAAAAATTATCCATTTCACCTGTTTCCATTAGCTCAATAAAACGCATTTGAATGGGTTTATCTTTGATCCATTTAAGGAATTTATCTAGCTCAGGAGCGGTATATTGTTTCATCAACACCGCATTGACTTTGATTTTTGGGTAACCGACCTCAAAGGCTTTATCAATGCCCTTTAGGATAGTTTGTAGCTTGTTTTCACCCGTAATCAGTTGGAATTGGCGAGGATCAAGACTATCAACGCTGACGTTAATATCGGTAATACCAGCTTCTCTCCACGCAGCGACATCGCGCTCCATACGATACCCATTCGTAGTCAAAGCCAGTTTGCGAATACCTGCGGTTTGGGAAAGGGTATGAGCAATTTCTAAAAAGTCTTTGCGTAGAGTTGGTTCACCACCCGTTAGACGGATTTTTTCTGTGCCAAGATTAGCAAAAGCAGTGGCAATACGCTGAATTTCTGAAAGCGTGAGAAACGAAGGTCTGTTCGCAGGAGGCTGATAACCATCGGGCAAACAATAATTACATTTGAAATTGCAAACGTCGGTAATGGACAGCCTCAAGTAGGTATATTGCCGCCGGAAACGGTCAATTAAAGTTGAAACTGCCTCATCGCCTACGTTCTTAATAGGGATAAGTGATTGCATTGGACACCTTTCTAAATACGAGAGGACGGCACATTTCTATGCGATCCCTGAAACACCTTTTGAGAGTGTTTGGCTTAACAACCTTATAACAAGCGGTTGAATTTGCAAAAAATTTTGCAATTCTGACCGCTTGTGACTTAGGCGGATAAGCTCGGAGTCTATGAAAATAGTCTGTATTTTAAAGAGATACGGAGGATTACGCAATAGACAGAAAGAAGTATATGCAGGAGAAACAAAAAATGCCCTCATTCAGAGGGCATTTGTATAAAAGAAGAACTAAGATTGGGTCGCTTGAATCGCGGTTAATGCGATGGTATAAACGATGTCGTCTACTAATGCACCACGAGATAAGTCGTTCACAGGTTTGCGCATACCTTGTAACATTGGACCGATTGAAACTAAGTCCGCAGAACGTTGCACTGCTTTGTAGGTGGTGTTACCTGTATTCAAGTCAGGGAATACAAATACCGTTGCTTTACCTGCTACTGGTGAGTTTGGTGCTTTAGAGCGAGCCACATCTTCCATTATCGCCGCATCGTATTGTAATGGACCATCGATGATTAAATCAGGACGTTTTTCTTGAGCAATACGTGTTGCTTCTTTCACTTTCTCAACATCTGCACCAGAACCTGATGTACCCGTTGAATAAGAGATCATTGCAACACGCGGATCAATCCCGAAGGCTTTTGCTGAATCCGCTGATTGAATTGCAATTTCAGCTAACTGTTCTGCATTTGGATCTGGATTTACCGCACAGTCACCATACACAAGCACTTGGTCTGGTAATAACATAAAGAAGATTGAAGAAACAATCGAGCTACCTGGTGCTGTTTTAATAATTTGCATCGGTGGGCGGATCGTATTTGCTGTAGTGTGAACCGCACCAGAAACTAAACCATCGACTTCGTTTGCTTCTAACATCATGGTTCCAAGCACCACGGTGTCTTCTAACTGTTCACGGGCAGATTCTTCGGTCATTCCTTTCGCTTTGCGTAATTCAACTAAACGAGCTACATAATTTTCACGCACATCCGCAGGGTTGATGATGGTGATACCTTTGCCTAAAGTCACACCTTGTGCTTCGGCAACACGTTGTACATCTGTTGGATTAGCTAAAAGTACACACTCTGCAATACCACGCTCGGCACATAATGCAGCTGCTTTGACTGTACGAGGTTCATCACCTTCAGGTAGAACAATGCGTTTTTTCGCAGAACGTGCAAATTCAGTTAATTGATAACGGAATGCGGCAGGAGATAAACGACGTGCGCGGGTTGCACCTTTAGAAACTTCTTCAACAAAGCCAGTATTTAACGCACTAGCGACATATTCTTTGATTTCATTGATACGTTCTTTATCATCTGCGGGTACTTCTAAGCTGAAACTTTGCAGATTTAATGCTGTTTGCCACGTATTGCCTTCTACACGAAATACTGGCACGCCAGTTTCAAACGCTTGTTGGCAAAGTTTGGCAATTGGGCTTTCAATTTTGTAGCCACCTGTTAATAGAACTGCGCCAATCTCAATCCCATTCATCACTGCAAGTGATGCCGCCACTAATACTTCTGGGCGATCTGCTGAAGTAACGAGTAATGAACCCGCTTTAAAATGATCAACCATATGTGGCAGACTACGCGCACAGAATGTGACCCCACGAATTCGACGAGTATTGATTTCACCTTCATTGATGATAGAAGCACGTAAATGTTTTGCAAGATCAATGGCACGAGTTGCAATTAAATCGGCTTTCCACTCTACACAAGCCAATAATTTAATTGGGCTTTTCGCAAATAACGCTTCGACTTCCGCCACATTTTGCGTGCTGTGTTGGAATGAATCAAAGATTTCAGTTAAATCAGGTCGAGTACGACCAGACTCATCGACTGGTGCATTGAATTTGTTGATGATTACCCCTAAAAGATTAGGATTTTGGCGACCACCAAATTCAGAAGCAGCGGCTTCAACGCGCTCTTTTAATTGAATTGGTTTATCAGAGCCAGGTGCGGCAACTAATACAATTTCAGCATCGAGTGCTTGCGCAATATCGTAGTTAATGCTGTTAGCGTATGAGTTTTTACGAGTAGGGATTAAACCTTCTACAATGACAATTTCGCTGCTTTTTGCCAAGTTTTGGTGTTGTGCAACGATTTTCTCAAGTAATTCATCAGTTTGGTTTTGACCAATTAGTGTTTCT
>JBHACP010000021.1:0-19590 GCA_041854605.1 Actinobacillus sp. | reverse complement strand
TGGTAGGCCCGCAAGGTGAAGAAATCTATTGTGACGAATGGGGCAGAGTGAAACTGCAATTTCCGTGGGACCGAGAAGGGCAATATAACGAACACAGCTCGTGCTGGGTGAGAGTGGTACAAGGCTGGGCGGGGGCGCAATTACAAGTATTTACGAGAGGCTAGATACTTAGCATTTACACTTAAGTACCTAACGATAATGCCATTATACCAGTTAGGTACTTAATTTGTTGGATGCGATTGTTTTACATTGGACTATATAGGAACAAAAAAGCCTTGAAAACGTTTATTTTCAAGGCTTTTTTGTATTTGATAGAACTCTATCGAACTGTGTTTTGGTGGAGCTGGCGGGAATTGAACCCGCGTCCGAAATGACTCCATCTTCAGCACTACACGTTTAGTCAGTCTTTAATTTCGCCATCAGACTGCGGACAGACACGCCATCTAAAAGCTAGCTTTATTCAATTTAGTGCTTCGATCCTAAAGCGGCGGCTTCAACACGATCTCGTTTGGGTTTGACTCCACGTTACCCTCGTCTTACGAGCGGAAGCTGAGGCGTGAAGGCTAAAGGCAGGTTATTAAGCTGCTAAAGCGTATTGTTCGTCGTTTGCGACTATTTTTTTGCGGTTTGTTTACGAGGCCTACCGCACCTCGACGTGCACCTTGGACTTTGCTCATCCCGTCGAATCCAGAATCAGCCCCAAAATTGTTGCAATTCTAAAGGAAAGCGGTCGGATTTGCAAAAAATTTTGCAAATAGAGCACCCCCATCATTTTTTCAAAAGTGTGATCGAGATCTCTTGTTTTCATTATTAAACCTTTTAACATACCGCCAATATTTTCTTGAACAGGAGGCTGGTATGTCAGTCGATTATGCAAAACGTGAACCCGAAAAATTTGCTACCTTTTTAAAACGGCAAAAAATGGTCTTTATTGTGGCATTTTTAGGCTACGTTTGTGCCTATTTAGTACGCAATAATTTCAAATTGATGTCAAAATCCATTATGGTTACCAATGGTTGGGAGAAGGCAGATATTGCGATGTTGCTATCTTGTTTAACCATTTCTTACGGTTTGGCGAAATTTTATATGGGCGCATTGGGTGACCGTGTCGATTTACGCAAGCTCTTCTCTGTTTCGCTCGCTGCCAGTGCCATCATTTGCTTGATTATTGGTTTTTATCATACTTCGATTTTTGCTTTGGCGATTTTATTAGTGCTTTGTGGTGTAGTGCAAGGCGCATTAGCGCCTGCCTCACAAAATATGATTGCCAATTATTACCCAAACAGAACCCGAGGGGCAGCAATTGCAGGCTGGAACATTTCACAAAATATGGGGTCCGCCTTATTGCCGATGATGATAGCGGGAATGACGACCATGGGCTTTATTGTGCCATCATCGGGTAATGTGTTATTTGCCTTTGTAGTGCCTGCGGTGTTGGTGCTTGCCTTTGTGTTGTTCTGTTGGAAATATGGTGGCGATTCGCCTGAAGATGAAGGACTAGATTCCTTACGTACAATGTATGGCGAGGCAGGGGAATCTAATGTTGCCTCGGAAGAAGAAAAACACAATTTGAGCTATTGGCAACTCATCCTGAAATATGTGTTTATGAACCCGATGTTATTACTTGTGGCAGCGGTGAATGTGGCGCTTTATTTCGTCCGCTTCGGCATTGAAGACTGGATGCCGATTTATCTGCACGAGGTCGCTCAAATGGGCGATGCTGAATCACAAATGGCAATTTCTATTCTTGAATGGGTGGCGATTCCTGGTTCATTAGTGTTTGCGTGGCTAGCAGCGAAATATCCAAACAAAATGGCAAAAATGGGGGCGATTGGCTTATTTATTATGGTCGCCATTGTGTTCGCTTATGAATACGTCACCGCCACAGGTGCACCCAATTATCCATTATTGTTGGTGATTTGCGGTATTTTAGGCGCGTTAATTTACGGTCCACAGCTGATTGTAAACATTCTCACCATCAACTTCGTGCCGCTCAACGTAGCGGGCACAGCAATTGGTTTCGTGGGGGTAACCGCTTATCTTATCGGCAATATGGGGGCAAACTGGATTATGCCGATTATGGCAGACAACTTCGGTTGGTTTTGGTCGTATGTCGTGATTGCCGCGCTTTCCGCTTTCTCTGCAATTGGCTATTTAATTTTATCTAAACATGAAGAAAAAAACATCAAAGCCTAAATCTGCAAATTTTTGAGTAAACCCGACCGCTTGTAAGACAACAAGCAGTCGGATTTTTAGGAGCAAATTACATTCGTCGCATATGTCATTTTTTCACACCCGTAATTCGGCACCATTCTTCTTTCTCTTCCACAGGATCAAGATTGAAATCGGCTGCATAAGCCTCACAAACTGACTCTGCTTGAGTGGCAAGAATACCTGATAATCCTAAATCGCCTTGTGGTTTCACGAGCGTAATAATGTTCGGTGCTAACTCTTTTAGTGGACCTGCTAAAATATTTGCCACCACCACATCAGCGACTAAATCTTTCGGTTGATCTTTGGCCAAGAACAATTCTAATCTATCTGCTACACCGTTCGCTACCGCATTATTGGTTGAGGCTAAAATTGCTTGCGGGTCAATGTCTATCCCGATCGCCCGTTTTGCCCCAAGCTTGAGAGCTGCAATCGCTAAAATTCCTGAACCACAACCGAAGTCGATCACAGTTTTGCCTTCCAGCTCTAAGCTGTCTAACCATTGCAAGCACAGTGCTGTAGTTGGGTGTGTGCCAGTCCCGAATGCCAGACCTGGATCTAACATCACATTGACCGCATTGGGAGCCGGCACTTCACGCCAGCTTGGACAAATCCATAAGCGTTTGCCAAACTGCATTGGGTGGAAGTTATCCATCCACTCACGTTCCCAATCTTTATCTTCAATTTGTTCGATTTTATGGGTAAAATCCGCTGCGACTAGACCGCTTGCAATCAGCTCTTCTTTGATTACTTGCATATCAGTTTCCGCATCGAATAAACCCACTACATCGGTATTACCCCACAAACGAGTTTCCCCAGGCAGCGGCTCAAAAATCGGCGTGTCTTGGCTGTCCATAAATGTTACCGACACCGCTCCAATTTCTTCTAAAAAATTGCTGATTGCTTCAGCCTGTTTATCTGTGCTGTTCAAACGAATTTGTACCCAAGCCATTTTTATTCCTTTTTTATCCCCCCCCTCTCCCCTTATGGGAGAGGGAAAGGTTTTACTTCGTTTAGAAGTAAAATCAGGGAGAGGAGAATGCTACCCTCTCCCCCCCACAGTTATCTTATCCAACTTCACGCACGGCTGTCCTACGCCGACGGGAACGGATTGCCCTTCTTTGCCGCAAGTACCAATACCTGGATCGAGTTCCATTGTTTTACCTACCATCGAAACTTGCTGCATTGCTTCAATACCTGAACCGATAATCGTTGCGCCCGTCACGGGTTTGGTAATTTTACCTTTTTCAATCAAGTAGGCTTCAGCGGTGGAGAACACGAATTTACCATTGGTAATATCTACCTGTCCGCCGCTGAAATGCGGAGCGTAAATACCGTAGTCCACTGAAGCAATCATTTCGTCGAACTCGTGCTTACCTTCGGTTAAATAGGTATTGGTCATACGAGGCATTGGCAAATGGGCGTATGATTCACGTCTGCCGTTGCCTGTTGGCTCCACCCCCATCAGGCGAGCATTGAGTTTATCTTGCATATAGCCTTTGAGAATACCGTTTTCAATCAACACATTGCGTTGCGATGGCACGCCTTCGTCGTCCACCGTTATGGAACCGCGTTTATCGGCAATGGTGCCATCATCGACGATAGTACAAAGCTCTGATGTGACTAATTCGCCAATTTTGCCTGTGAAGAGCGAAGACTCTTTGCGGTTGAAGTCGCCTTCTAAGCCGTGACCGACTGCCTCGTGTAACAAAATGCCAGGCCAGCCTGCGCCAAGTACAATCGGCATTGAACCAGCAGGCGCAGGTGTTGCCTCTAAATTGACTAACGCCATTCTAACGGCTTCTTTCGCCAGCCATTCGGCTCGGTTGTAGCCAACCATCTCACCGTTCACCACTTTGGGCTCTAAAAAATAGGTCAAACCGTAGCGACCGCCTTCGCCTGCTGAACCACGTTCACGTTTGCCATTCTGTTCCACCAACACCGAAACCGACACTCGCACCAAAGGGCGAATATCCGCTGCCAAAGTGCCATCGGTGGCAGCAACTAGCATCTCTTCATAAACAGCAGAAACATTTGCATTGACTTGGATTACTCGAGGATCTTCCTTGCGCGCGGTTTTATCAACTAAGTGCAGCAGCTCCACTTTCTGTTCACGGCTCAAAGAATCGAGCGGATTGAGTGCTGCATAGCGTGGACAAGCGGTCGTTTTTTGGAAATTTTTTACTAAAAGTGAACCGCTTTCATTGGTAATTGAACGGGCAGCGGCGACACATTGTTCCAGTTGGGGTAAGGTGATTTGGTCGGCATAGGCAAAGCCCGTTTTTTCGCCTGAAACGGCACGTACGCCAAAGCCACGGTCGATATAAAAACCGCCTTCTTTGATGATCGAATCTTCTAATGACCAGCTTTCGTCTTGGCTAAGTTGAAAATAGAGATCGGCATAATCAATATGGCGATCGGTAAATTGATTCAGCACTTGTGATAAGTGCGAAAGTTCAAGTCCACTTGGAGTAAGCAGGCTGTTGGAAACTTGGTTTAGCATTTTGTTTTCTGAAATAAAATTTGTAGGATGGGCATTCTTGCCCACCAAAAGCATTGGTATAAAATTTAATAGTGGGCAAGAATGCCCACCCTACATAAATTTGGTAAATTTTAGCATAAAAATGACCGCTTGTTAGGCAACCTCAATCCCAAAGGAAATGACTTCCTGAATATTTTCCACGCCGAGCGCTAACATAATCAAACGATCGACACCCAACGCCACGCCTGAACAATTCGGCACACCTGCATTCAATGCCGCCAAAAAGCGTGTATCAAGCCGCTGTGCTGGCAAGCCCATTTTTTCACGTTGGATATTATCGGCATTAAAACGGCGAATTTGTTCTTTAGCATCGCTTAATTCGTGGAAGCCATTAGCCAGTTCCAAACCTTGATAATAAAACTCAAAACGTTCAGCAACGCGGTGATCTTCTGTGCTCACTTGCGCCAAAGCGGCTTGGGTGGACGGGAAATGGTACACTGCAATTGGGCGCCCTAAGCCAATTTGGGGCTCCACCACTTCGCTAAATAGGAATTGTAGCAAAGTATCTCGATTCTCATCGTCTTCACATTGTAGCCCGTGCTTACGTGCTTTTTCTACCAGCTGCGCTTTAGTGGCAGAAAGTGGATCCAATCCTACGTAAGTTTGGAATATAAACTGGTAACTGAAAGATTCCGCAGGTTCGCAATCCAAAATCTGTTGCAGTAAATCGTCCACTTCGTTGATCAGGCGATGCATATCGAAATTCGGGCGATACCATTCCAACATCGTAAATTCGGGATTGTGCCGTTTACCCGCTTCCTCATTGCGGAATACTTTGCACAACTGATAAATTGCTGATGAACCAGCCGCTAGCAAGCGTTTCATATGATATTCAGGGCTAGTCATCAAGTGCAGAGTTTTGGCTTCGCTGGTAAAAGGTGCGAGAAATTGAGTATTGAAGGTCGAAAGATGTACGTCGGTGACGGAAAATTCGCTTAACACAGGGGTTTCCACTTCTAACACGCCACGGTCGGCGAAAAATTGACGGATCTCCTGCAGGATTTTGGCGCGTTTAAGTAAATTTTCGATCGAAGCGGTCGGCTGCCATTCAATATCGGCGAGGTCTAACTGATTCATTTAATTCCTTATCTCAACAATTCTGCTCAAAGTGAAAGTGTAAATTCTAATATAGCATGAGCGGATTAGCCATCAATTAAGAACAGTAATGTCTCTTGTTGGAAAATCAGCGGTGTTCGGTTTCTCATCCACACAGGAATATTGGCTTGTTGGTATAGCTTTTTCATCTCTTCATGCTGCGACTTGCCCCAACATTTTACCTTGCCTGAATGGGCAAGTTTGAGCGTGAGTGGCGCATTTCGGCATTCTTCAGGCAATATCAAGCGGTCGATTTTATGCGGAAATTTGCAAATAATGCTATCGCAAGTGCGTTCAATTTCGCCTAAATTATCGGGCAGTTGCACGCTGTGATTGGGCTGCAATTCTGCGCAAAAATTACTCACCTCTGCCAAGGTTTCGGTTAAATAGAGTTTTTGCTGGTAGCGACGTAGCCATTTGTCGCCCAGTTTGATTTGCGGATTTTTATCCGCTTTGGCTGTAATCACCCTGTCGATAATTTGCGCCAGTTGCGCCGAAGTTGGCATTGGTTTCCCGCATTTTGATAACCATAAGCGCAGCAAGGCTTGCTGTTTAGCAATAGAAAATAGCGGAAAATCAGTAATATTTAGCGTTTTGACTAAATTATCCGTTCGAGCAGCAAGCGTTTCCTCCAGCAATTCATCTAACAATTTTTGTTGCGCATTTAAGTGATCCGCAGCACGTGCCACCATCGCATTAAAATGCGCCCATTGCCCATTCAGAGCGGGCAAGATTTCATTGCGTAGAAAATTGCGCTCATAATCATTTGATTGATTGCTTTCATCTTCTACCCAATTCAGCTTTTGATTTTGTGCATAAGCAAGAATTTCTGCTTTGTTTACCGTAAGAAGCGGTCGAAAAATGGGAAATTTTTGCGAAAAACTGACCGCTTGCATTGCGCTTAATCCTTTGGCACCACTTCCTCGTTTGAGGGCAAGGAAAAAAGTTTCGACCTGATCGTCTTGATGATGGGCGGTGACGACAATCTCATTTTCAAAGCGTACCGAACGAATCGCTTGATAACGCGCAGCTCGCGCCGAAGCCTCAATGCCATTTTCACCTGTTACGCTTACTTTTTGCAAAATAAAGGGCATATTTAACCGCTTGCAAAGGGTTGCACAAAAGGCTGCCCAACTGTCCGCATTCGGGCTCAAACCATGGTGAATATGTACCGCTCGCACCTTCAAATTGAGCTGGGCAAAAAGATGCAGCAACACCACCGAATCCACACCGCCGCTTAAGGCGATGAGAAAATTGGTCTGCTTCGGGAAATGTTTCTGTAACTGTTGTTTTAACTGGTTGAGCATAGCTGTTATCTCTTTTTACTCATCATTTCGCCATCACTTGCTTGCAGGCGCAATAAAATCACAAATAGAATAATGCCAAAAGCTGCCACACTCAAGAAGGTATAACGGAAGGCTTCAGGCAACGCATAATGGCTGTGATAATTTGCCAAAATGACGGAAGCAACAGCAATGCCAAAGGCAATACCCACCTGTTGCATTACGCTTAAAAGGGTTGAGCCCGCACTGGCTTGTTCATCTTCTAAATCACTGACAGTAAGGGTTTGAATGCAGGTAAACATAAAGGAATTACAGATCCCACAAATCAACATATTTCCAATAATTAGCCATTGCGGGCTATTGCCATCTAACAAGCTAAGACTAGCAATATTTGCCATCAGGGCGAGTGAGGCGAAGAGCAAGGTGCGTTTATAGCCGAAACGACGAAGCACTTTTTGAATATAAGGTTTGGTTAGAATTGAGCCTAACGCCATCGGAGCAACCGTCCAGCCCGCCACGTCAGCAGGGAATTGGTAGGCAACTTGCAACATCAATGGCATCAGAAAGGGTACACTCGCATTGCAAAGGCGAACGAACAGATTAGCAAGCATTCCTAAACGAAAGGTGCGGACACGGAATAAACTCAAGGGTAGAATTGCTTTTTCGGTATGTTTAGCGTGCCAAATATAGATGCCCATCAAGGTAAAACTTAAGATGACAAGCGGTAAGCTTTGCCCGATTTTTTGTAAATCTTCGGCAATCCACTCAAGCCCAAGGGTAAAACTGACTAAGCTACTGGCAAAGAGTAGGAATCCCAAGCCATCAAAACGCATTGCTTCACGAGCAAGATTAGGCATATATCTGCCAGCAATCAGCACGCCAAGCAAACCAATTGGAATGTTGATCAAAAAAATCCAATGCCACGATGCGTGGGTGACCATCCAGCCACCGACTACAGGACCTAGTACAGGTCCGACTAAACCAGCTGTTGCCATTCGGTTCCATACCGAAACCAGCTCCGCCTTTGGCACGGCACGCAGAATGGCTAAACGAGCGACAGGCATCATCAAGGCCCCGCCCATTCCTTGCAAGATACGAGACATAATGAGGGAATTGAGCGAATGAGACAGCGCGCAGGCAATCGAACCGCAAACAAAGAGAATCACCGCAAGACGAAAGATTTTGAGGGTGCCAAATTTGTCCGCCAACCAACCACTCAATGGAATTAGGGCTGCCACCGTGAGCGTATAGCTGATGATCGCCATCTGCATTTCGAGGGGGGATTCATTCAGATCCGCCGAAATAGCAGGCAGCGCAGTGTTCAAAATGGTCGAATCCAACGCTTGCATAAAAAATGCAATAGCAGCAATCCAGCCTAGACCTTGGTATGATTGAGAAGGAGTGGTCATGGTTTTTCTCGGTGCAAGCGGTCGAAATTCGCAAAAAATTTGTAAAATGCGACCGCTTGCCGTTATTTTCCAATACAGAACGAGCTGAAAATATTGCCTAGCAAGTCGTCCGAGGTAAATTGCCCTGTGATTTCACCTAGAGCCTCTTGTACCATTCGTAACTCTTCAGCGAGCAGTTCGCCAGCAAAAAATTGCGTGAGCTGCACGTGTCCACGTTCTAAATGTTCGGCGGCATTTTCTAACGCTGTCAAATGACGGCGACGCGCCAAGAAACCACCTTCACTGGAGCTTTGGTAGCCCATTGATTTTTTTAAATGTTCACGCAGTAAATCCACGCCCACTTTGGTTTGGGCGGAAAGGCGGATAATGGTGAAGCCGTCTAGTTTTTCCAAGCCTTCTAATTCGCCCGATAAATCTACTTTATTGCGAATGACGGTAATCGGCATATTGGCAGGTAATTTCGCCAAAAAATCTGCCCATTCGGTTTTGAAATCGTCGGCTTTTTGCTCGGTGGAATCAATCATCAATAACACCTGATCGGCTGATGCAATTTCGTCCCACGCACGTTGAATACCAATGCGCTCTACTTCATCACTGGCATCACGCAAGCCTGCGGTGTCGATAATATGCAGCGGCATTCCGTCAATGTGAATATGCTCACGTAACACATCACGAGTAGTACCTGCGATGTCGGTGACAATCGCCGCTTCACGCCCCGCTAGAGCGTTCATCAGACTTGATTTACCTGCATTGGGACGACCAGCAATCACCACTTTCATTCCTTCACGCAAAATTGAGCCTTGTTTAGCTTCTTTACGGACGTTGTCGAGCTGGCGAATGATGTCGTTTAAATGCCCTTCAATTTTGCCGTCGGCGAGGAAATCGATCTCTTCATCGGGGAAGTCAATGGCGGCTTCCACGTAAGTGCGCAAGTAAATGACTTGATCGACCAGCTGATTGATCTTGTTAGAAAATTCACCTTGTAAGGATTTTAAGGCGGAACGAGCTGCTTGTTCGCTGGTGGCGTCAATTAAATCGGCGATCGCTTCGGCTTGGGTAAGGTCGAGTTTATCGTTTAAAAAAGCCTGTTCTGAAAATTCGCCCGCACGAGCAATGCGTACGCCTCTGACTTCTAGAATGCGCTTGAGCAAGATGTCTAAAATTACCTGACCGCCGTGTCCTTGCAGTTCCAACACATCTTCACCCGTAAAGGAATTGGGGGCTTTGAAAAAGAGGGCAATACCTTGGTCTAATACGGTTCCATCTGCGTCCATAAACGGTAAATAATTGGCTAAACGAGGTTTAAGTTCCTTACCGACTACCGCTTTTGCTACTTCTGTCGCCAGCGGTCCAGATACACGCAAAATGCCTACGCCACCACGTCCAATAGGGGTTGCTTGAGCAACGATGGTTTCTTTCATATTGATCCTTATTCTGTTCTACAAGCGGTTAAATTTTGCGAAAATTTTGCAAATTTCACCACAAATCGACTACTATCATATCACAATAAACAACCCAACAAAAAAGCACGCTGATTGCTCAACGTGCTTTGGTTTTCAGGGATTATTTCTTACGAGAATGTAAGCCTTTTTTCTCCAGTTGGCGGTAAATCCACCATTGTTGGATGATGGTGATACAGTTTGAGGTTAGCCAGTAAAGCACTAAGCCAGCAGGGAACCATAAGAAGAACACGGTAAAGATAACAGGCATAAAAGTCATCACTTTCTGTTGCACTGGATCGGCCACTGGCGTTGGTGACATTTTCTGCAACAAGAACATTGAGCCACCCATTAGCAGCGGCATAATGTAGTATGGATCTTGCGCCGATAAATCTTGAATCCACGCGAAAAATGGGGCGTGGCGTAATTCCACCGCTTCCATAAAAGTCCAATATAAGGCGATGAAAATCGGCATTTGAATTAAGATTGGGAAGCAGCCACCCATTGGGTTTACTTTTTCTTCTTTGTAGAGCTTCATCATCTCTTGGCTCATTCGTTGGCGATCTTCGCCGAAACGTTCGCGCAGTTCAGTAATGCGAGGCTGTAACATTCGCATTTTTGCCATTGAAGTGTATTGTGCCTTGGTGAGTGGGTAAAGTAAGGTTTTCACCACGATAGTTACCAAGATAATTGCAATTCCCCAGTTTGAAACTGCTTTTTGAATGGTGGTTAATAGCCAAAACAGTGGTTTAGCGATAAACCAGGCCCAACCGTAATCTACGGTTAAATCTAGGTTAGCCGCCACTTCTTCCATCTCTTTTTGATCTTTTGGCCCCGTCCATAATTGGCTGGTAATGGTAGCTTCACTGTTTGGCGCAACATTGGTTAAGGCACCACGATAGCCGATAGTTGCCACGCCGTTGTTGGTGCGCGAGTAAAGCGTATTCTCTGCATCTTGGTTAGGAACCCAAGCAGACACAAAATAGTGCTGCAATACCGCAACCCAACCTGCTTTGGTGTTTACATCAAGGTTGCTTTTAGCCATATCGTCGAAACTATATTTTTTATAGTTCGTTTCAGCTGAAGAGTAAGCACCGCCTGTGTAGGTTGGCATTGCGAGGCTGCCTGCACTTTCTACTAAAGTATGTTTTAACTGGCCATAAGGCTGAACTTCAATAGTTTCTGCTGAGTTGTTTTTCACATTGTAGTTTACGCCAACGTTGTAGCTACTACGTTTTAACACGAAAGTTTTGGTGTAGGTTACGTCATCTTTCTCGAAGGTCATTGGCACGCTGATTTCGTCTTGACCATCAGCTAATTTGAAGCTATCTGCGGCAACGCTGTATTGGGCGCGACCTGCGTTGGTATCAATACCATTTTTGCCTACTAAGCCACTTTGTGCGACATAAAGCACTTTGCCATTATCTTGTAATAATTCAAAGGGCGTATTTGAATTTAATTCTGCGTGGTGCGTCAATAAGTCAGAATCCACCACATCACCCCCTAAGGTGTCAATAGTTAAGCGTAAGACATCGCTTTCTACGGTGATAGTTTTGCCTTTGCTGTTTGATTCGGTCACGGCTTGCGTTGAACTAGACGCTGGTACATCGCTGGCTTGTTGTTGTGCTTGAAGTTGAGCTTGTTTGGCTGCCTGAATTTCAGGGTTGTAATCCTGTTGCCACTGCGTGTAAACAAGGAAAGACACCAATAACAAAGCCATTACCAATAAACTACGATTTGAATTCATTTGGACATTCTCTTGGGTTGAAAAATGATGAAATAGGTAAAAAAGAAAGGCATTGTATAACAGGTTGGGGGGAGATCCAACCGCTTATTTTTAACAAGCGGTTGGATTCTTACGATTTTTTGCAAATTATCAAACAAATTTGACCGCTTGTTAATGTTTTAAGCGTTGTATAACTAATGCTATAAAGAATAGCATTGCTTGTACTACCACAATCGTTGGTCCAATATCCGCATCAATGTGATAACTCAAAAAAGTCCCAAACAAACTGGAAAAAATTGAGCTACATAGCGCAATTGCAATCATTCGATTGAATCGGGAGGTGAGCAAATAAGCGGTAATCCCAGGGGAAATCAACATGGCAACCACTAAAATCACACCGACAACTTTCATTGCCATAACAATGCTTAACGCTAATAAAATCAACAATCCATAGTGCAATAATTTCGGTGAAAGTCCTGCTACTCGGGTGTGGCTTGGATCGAAACAATAGAGCAAGAAGTCTTTGCGTTTGAGCCAAATGGTGCAGAAAATTAGCCCCGAAATGACCGCCGTTTCAATCAATTCTGCGTGGTTTATTCCCAATAGGTTACCAAATAAAATGTGGGTTAAATGTTGGTCGGTTTCGACTTTGGTAAATAGTACCAAGCCGAAAGCGAACATGCCTGAAAAAACAATGCCCATCACCGTATCTTCTTTAATACGGCTGTTTTCTTTTAAATAGCCAACACTCATTGCACAGAAAATACCTGAAACAAAGGCGCCAAGTGTAATGGGTAAACCAAAAACAAAGGCGATAACTACTCCAGGTAATACAGCGTGGGAAATCGCATCGCCCATGAGTGACCAGCCTTTAAGCACCAAATAGCAAGAGAGAATAGCACAAACCACCGCCACGATGAGGGCCGTCAGCAAGGCATTTTGCATAAAAGGATATTGCAATGGTTCTAAAAGCCAATTAAGCATTTTTTCCTCCTTGTGCAAAATTTTCGCTTTTTATGACCGCTTGTACGCTCTTTTTTCGCATTAGCAAACCATATTTGGGGGAGAACAAGAAGGCTGCCAAGAACAATAACGTTTGCAAACTCACGATAATGCCACCTGTAGCGCCGTTTAGGAAATAACTTAAATAAGCTCCAACTGCATTGCTGATGATACCCATCATCACGGCAATTTTCACCAGTGTGCTGAATTTATCTGTTAGCAAGTAAGCCGTTGCCCCTGGTGTTACAACCATCGCAATGACCAAAATCGCTCCGACGGTTTGCAAAGCAGCAACGACACAAGCACTCAAGAGCGTGAAAAATAGCACTTTATAGAAAGTAGGTGACAAACCGACGACTTTGGCTTGGATTTCGTCGAAAAAGACCAACAACAAATCTTTCCAAAATAGCAATAAGAAAGTTAAACAAACCGCTACAATAATCACCACTTGCCAAATATCTTCATCAGCAATGCCTAAAATGTTGCCGAAGATGATTTCTTGCACATTTACCGATGTCGGATTAAGCGAGACAATCAGCAAGCCTAAGGCAAAGAAAGTGGTAAAAATAAAGCCAATCACAGCATCTTCTTTCAGCTTGGTGATTGACTTAATCCATAAAATCGCCAATGCGGCTAAAATTCCCGAGAAAAACGCCCCAACTGCATAAGGCAAGCCAATTGCATAGGCAATTGCTACCCCAGGGACGACCGAATGTGATAACGCGTCGCCCACCAGCGACCAGCCTTTGAGCATTAAATAGGCAGACAAAAAGGCACAAGCTGCTCCAACAATGCTGCTGACCAAAATCGCCTTTTGCATGTATTCATAGGAAAAGGGTTCTAATAGGATTTCTAACATCGTTAGTTCTCCTTTTTGGTCGAACAAGTCTGTGGTGGATCTATTTTACTCTGTCCATAGAACACGGCTGGGCGTTCATCGTCGGTGAGGACAGTTACGGAACGAGCGTCTTCATCATCGTGTAAATCATTACCCGAAAGTTTAATATATCGCAACACGCCACCAAACACTCTTTCCAAGTTTTCTTGGTTGAAGGTGGTTTCAGTTTTACCTGCGGCAAGAATAGTACGGTTGAGCATCACTACTTGATCGCAGAAATCGGGCACGGAGCCTAAATTGTGGGTGGACACTAAAATCAAATGCCCCTCGGCACGCAACTGTCCCAAGAGTTCGACGATGGCATTTTCAGTTTTTACGTCCACACCTGTGAAAGGCTCATCTAACAAAATCACTTTGCTTTGTTGTGCTAAGGCTCGAGCCAAAAAGACACGCTTTTTTTGCCCGCCCGACAGTTCGCCAATTTGACGATCAGCTAGATGGGTAATATCGACACGCTCCATTGCTTCTTGCACTCTCTGTTTATCCAACGTTTTCGGGATACGCAGAAAATTCATATAACCATAACGCCCCTGCATAACCACATCATAGACGGAGATCGGGAACTGCCAATCTACTTCTTCACTTTGTGGCACGTAAGAGATCAGGTTACGTTTCAGCGCTTGTTCAATTGGCAATCCGCACAATTTAACCTCACCTAATTGGGGCTTAATCTGCCCCATTAGGCTTTTAAATAACGTTGATTTACCTCCACCATTTACCCCCACCAAGGCACAAGTGGTTCCACCTTCTAATCGAAAAGAAACATCGTGAATGGCAGTGTGACCATTGTTATAGCGAACGGTTACTTCTTTGGCTTCAATACTTGCAGTACAAGCGGTAAGATTTTCCATTTATTTTGCAAACCCTTTCACGATAGTTGAAATCGTTACATTCAATAAATCGATGTAGGTTGGAACAGGACCATCTTTGGTTGAAAGTGAATCTACATATAACACACCACCATATTTGGCACCACTTTCTTTAGCGACTTGTTTGGCAGGTTTTGGTGAGATAGTGCTTTCACTGAATAACACAGGAATGTTATTCGCTTTCACTTTTTCGATAAGTGCTTTTACTTGTTGTGGTGTGCCTTGTTGTTCTGCATTGATAGGCCATAAGTAAGCCTCTTGGAAGCCATAGTCTTTCGCTAAATAGCTAAACGCCCCCTCACTGGTGACTAACCAACGTTGTGATTCGGGCACTTGAGCTAATTTTTCACGTAACGGTTTGTCTAAAGCTTGGAGCTTAGCAGCATATTCGGCAGCATTTTTAGCATAAATTTCCGCATTGGCAGGGTCATATTTTATCAAGGCATTTTTAATATTTTCGATATAAATTAATGCATTTGAAACCGACATCCAAGCGTGTGGATTGGGCAAGCCTTTGTAAGAACCTTCCAAAATTGGCATTGGTGTAATACCTTCGGTTACCACCACGGCAGGCTTGTCTTTGACATTTTGAAAGAATTTTTCAAACCAAAGCTCTAAATTTAAACCGTTCCATAACACTAGATCAGCGTGTTGTGCTTTCACAATATCTTTCGGGGTTGGTTGATAATCGTGAATTTCCGCTCCAGCTTTGGTGATGGATTCCACATCCGCAGCATCACCAGCTACATTTTGGGCGATGTCTTGAATTACAGTGAAAGTGGTGACGACTTTGAATTTCGCCATTGCTTCAGCAGAAAATAAGCCACAAGCAAGCAAGAGAGAGGTAAGTAATGTTTTACGCATATTTGTCTCCTTTTAATTTTAATGGTATATAAAACGCAAAGGAGTATAGCGAGAATTTAAAAAAAATCAACAAATAAAAATCATTCTCATTTGAAAGAGACTAAATGAGAATGGATTAGTTTTTTTAATAGAAAAATGGGGGTGAAAAGGTCTTTCTGAACGCTAGAAAAATCTCTTAAGTTTGTTTATCTAAGACTTTCGTCGAAAGGCGGGCATTGGCGCATAGATTGCCTTCTTCATCACGAATATCAATATTCCACACCTGCACTTCACGTCCGATTTTGAGCGGATTAGCACGAGCAATTGCCTTTTTGCCATATTTGACCGACTTCAAATGGCTGATATTGAGCTCCATTCCCACTGCCAATTGATTTTCTTCGCAAGTTAAAAGCGAACCCGCATTGGCTGTGGTTTCTGCCAGCGCCGCCGAAATGCCGCCGTGCAATACGCCAAAGGGCTGCATCGTTTTTTCATTGACCGTTAGTTGCGCCTCAATCCAATCCTCGCCAATTGCCGTAAATTCAATGCCTAAATGCCCCACGGCACAGTTTTGACATAGTTCAGTGAGTTGTTCGGGAGTAGCGGTTTGTTTCCAGATTGATGTCATTTGTTTTCCTTTATGTTTTTAAACTCCCTCAGCCTCTCTTTACAAAAGAGGGGCTGGGAAAGATTTGTCAAATCACCTCAAGCAATGCCTGAATCGGGTGCTTAATTTGTTGATGTTCCATTCGTTTCACTTGCGAGCGGCAGGAATAGCCTGTGGCTAAGCAGCGGCTTAAATCTTTACCGTTAAGTTTCGCTTGCCACGATTGTCGGTAGATGCCTTTACTCATTGCCACGTGCGCAGTTTCGTGCCCAAAGGTGCCAGCCATTCCGCAACAGCCAACATTTTGATTTTCAAGCCGTTCACCAAAGTAAGCAAAGATCATTTGCCATTCCTGAGTGGCGGCGGGCAGTTCAGTGGCTTCCGTGCAATGGGCAAATAAATACCACGGCAAGCGATTGGATTTTACTTCAAATTTACTTGCCAGCTCGGCTTGCGGCTTGTTCCAACCATCTAATTCGCCTGCTTGAATACGATCGCGCAGCCATTCGTGCGCCAATTGTACTTTAAAATCGCCTCGCTTTTCTTTCAATACATCGCGATATTCATCACGATAGAGCAGCGTTAGAGCAGGATCGACTGCTACCATCGGCAAGCCGAGTTTTGCTACTCGATTGAGAAAATCCGCCTGATTTTTTGCCGTTTTGGCAAATTTGCTTAGAAAGCCTTTAATGTGTTGTGCTTTACCCGTTGGTTTGAACGGCAACAGTACGGGTTTGAAGCCCAGTTTGCGAATCAAAGCGACAAAATCGGCGACCACTTTGGCATCGTAGAAAGTGGTGAACGGATCCTGCACCACGAGCACGGTTTTGCAAAATCCAACAGGTTTTTGACCGCTTGCAAGGTGTTCGAGGCTTTCCAAGGTTTCACCTTGATAGCCAATTTCTACCAATTGTTGCTGTAAATTCGGCGCAGACAGCGCAGGCAAATAGGTCATTCCAATGGTTTTATTGGCGACTTTTTCCGCAATTTGATTGCTGCTGAAAAAGTTAAAGAAGCGCGGTGCTTTCGCCATATATGGGGTGATAAATTCCAAGTTTGACACCACATAATCTTTCGCTGGACGGAGGTAACGGCTGTAGTAGAGTTCATTAAATTGCGTACGGAAGGTTGGTACGTCGATTTTAATCGGGCATTGGCTGGCGCAGGCTTTGCACGCCAAGCAAGTGTCCATCGCCGCTTTCACTTCGTGTGAGAAATCATATTCTCGTGGCTTGTTCCACGTGTTGCGGATTTTTGCGACAAAATCCGATAATCTGATCGCTTGTTTGTTCTCTTTGAAGATCAAATCTTCTGGTGAAACATTCTGTTCCGCCAACAAGCGCAACCATTCACGAATCATTGTGGCCCGCCCTTTGGGTGACCATAAGCGATTACCGCTGATTTTCATCGACGGACACATTGTGCTGTGTACGTCAAAGTTGAAGCACAAACCGTTGCCGTTACAATTCATTGCGCCTTTAAATTCTTCCCGCACCGCAATTGGAATGCGACGGTCGAAATCGGCGCGCATTGGCGAATCAATGCCATAGAGTTCGGCATTGCTTGCGAGTGGCGTACAAATTTTGCCTGGGTTCAAGCGGTTTTGTGGGTCGAACAAGCCTTTGATGTAGCGCAACTCTTTCCACAGCGTTTCGCCGAAGAATTTCTCGCCGTAATATGAACGCATTCCCTTGCCGTGTTCGCCCCAAATCAAACCACCGTATTTTTGGGTGAGTTCGACCACTTGGTCGGAAATTGCTTTAAAGATTTTGACTTGTTCGGTATCACATAAATCCAGCGCTGGGCGCACGTGTAACACGCCAGCATCAACATGACCAAACATTCCATATGGCAAGTTATAGCTATCTAATAAAGCACGAAATTCGGCAATGTAATCGGCTAAATGTTCAGGCGGCACGCAGGTGTCTTCCACGAAAGCGATCGGTTTTGCCCAGCCTTTAGCGTTACCGAGCAAGCCCACGGCTTTTTTGCGCATTGCGTAGATTTTTTCGATCGAATCTAAATCATTGCAGGTTTGGTAGCCAATAATGCCGCCTTCAGCATTAGCAATTTTCTCATCTAAGGCTTTGCGCAGCGCAGCCACTTGCGCTTCTTGTTGGGCGAGATCGTTGGAAGCGTACTCGACGATGTTAATGCCTAAAATCGGATGCGCTTCGTCTTCGGTTAATAAGTCGGACACCGAGTGCCAAATAATGTCTTGCTTGGCGAGGTTCAGCACTTTGGAATCGACGGTTTCCACCGACAAGGCTTTCGCCTCTAACATAAAAGGTGCAGAACGCAAGGCGGAATCAAAGGAATTGTATTTAATGTTGATCAGCGTGCGATATTTAGGGATCGGCAGCAAATTGAGCTTCGCTTCGCAAATAAAAGCCAGCGAGCCTTCGGAGCCTGTAAGAATGCGAGTGAGGTTGAATTGGCTTTCATCATCGTTGAACACATTTTTCAGATCGTAACCTGTAATAAAGCGGTTCAGTTGCGGCAATTCTTGTAGAATGGTAGGGCGTAGCAATTGGCAACGCTCGAAAATTTCACGGTGCAATTTTTTGCCGTTGTCGGTAAGTGGCAAGCGGTCTAAATTGGCAAAAAAATTGCAAGATTCGACCGCTTGTGTGTCTAAGATTTCGCCATTTATCAGCACGGCTTTGATGGCTAAAATGTGGTCGGAGGTTTTGCCATATTGCAACGAGCCTTGCCCTGAAGCATCGGTGTTAATCATTCCGCCTAAAGTCGCTCGGTTGCTGGTAGAGAGTTCTGGCGAGAAAAACAAGCCGTGCGGTTTGAGGTATTGATTGAGCTGATCTTTCACTACGCCCGCTTGTACGCGCACCCAACGCTCTGCAACGTTGAGTTCAAGAATGCCAGTCATATGGCGCGAAAGATCGACGATGATACTGTTATTCAGCGATTGCCCATTCGTACCTGTGCCACCGCCACGAGGGGTAAAAGTGAGTTGCTGATAAGCTGTTTTTTGCGCGACTTGCGTGAGAGTTACCACATCGGCAACAGATTTAGGGAAGATAATTGCTTGGGGCAGTTGTTGGTAAACGCTGTTGTCGGTAGCAAGTGAAAGGCGGTCGGCGTAACTGTCAGCAATATCGCCAGTAAAACTTTGTTGGCGAAGTTCGACAAGAAATTGCTGAACAGTAGGGTTTTGTTGTGGGATATTGGATAGTCTAGGCAACATAATCGTCTTTTATAATAAACAAGAAATATGCAATGGATATTAGCAAGAAATTCTAAAATTGAAAGTGAATGTTAAAATTTTATGAAGGACTGTAGCAGATAGTCTGCTTTTTGACTATTTTTTACACTTTTATACAAATTGTTCGAAAAATGTCATTGATTTTATGAAAATGAACTCAGATAATAGGCGTATTCTTGCTCATAATTAGAGAACAAGAATATGACGTATAAGGTATATACCTTAAATATTGGCTATCATTTCTCTAATGAGATGGAAGTGAAATTATTTTATTTTTAATCGATGAAACAATTATAGAGGATCATCAAAATGAAAAAAACATTAGTTGCATTAGCAGTATTAGCGGTTTCAGCAGCAGCAACTGCAGCTCCACAACAAAACACTTTCTACGCAGGTGCGAAAGTGGGTTGGGCTTCATTCCACCATGGTTTATCACAATTCGA
>JBHACP010000020.1:0-35348 GCA_041854605.1 Actinobacillus sp. | reverse complement strand
TCCAAAAACAACGCCGCTGCCCCACGAGTGCCACCGCTGTCACCGTGAATCGCTTTTTTGAACACAGGCACTTTTGCACTACGCATTAAATGCGGTGGAAGAGCTTTAGGTAGGGCTTGGTAAATATGGTCGAAGTTCGATAAGCCACCACCAAAGACAATCATATCTGGGTCTAATATGGTAATAAGATTGCTTATTGAGATTGCCATCAATTCGATATATTTATCGACAAATGCCACTACATTCGGGACTTTTGCATAGAATTTTTCGATAATCTCTTTGGCGGATAATGCTTCGCCTTCTAAATCACGGTAAAGCATTTCAAAACCACGCCCTGAAATATAGGTGTCTAAACAAGCTCGATTGCCACAACCACATTCATAGATCGGCGCATTGTCCCAGCCAAGTAGTTTCAATGCATGATAGTTGAGCTGCATATGCCCCACTTCGCCTGCCATACCGATTCTGCCCGAATGGATTTTGCCATCAAACACAAAACCACCGCCAAAACCTGTGCCGATAATTAAGCCTAGCACGGTAGAAAATTGCTGATTATTTGGATCCCACGCTTCTGAAAGGGCAAAGCAGTTGGCATCGTTTTCTGCACGCACTTCACGCCCTAAACGTTCACTTAAATCTTTTAAGATGGCTTTGCCATCCGCCACACGAATATTAGTAATTTCAGCAATACCTGTTTCACGGTTTACAAAGCCTGGTAACCCCAAACCAACACTGCCTTTTTCGCCAAATTTTTGATCGGCATTGCGTACCAATGTTTCAACCGTATAAAGCCAATCTTCATAGTTGGTTTGTGGAGTTGGAACGCGCTCGCTATACAATTTTTCAAGTTGTTCATTAAATGCTGCAAGTTCGATTTTTGTGCCGCCAATATCTAAACCGTAATAAACTGCCATAATTAACCTCGTTTTTTAAAGAAAGATAAATTCTCTGCCAAAGGAATGATCCATACAAAAAGTACGCAATGAAATGCCCAAGCCAGCAATGTGCTAACCAATAAATCGATCGGGTAATGCATTCCAAAGCGTAAACGACTAATCAACATCAATGCAGACCAAGCAATGACAAAAATTTGCGCAAAAATGACCGCTTGTGAACGACCCCCTGCAAGTAATCCCACAAAAAGCAGCATCCAAGAAACAGAAAATATTGTATGACCAGATGGAAATGAATAGCCCGTTTCGTGTTCACGATGTTTTGCCACCAATGGAAATTCATTATTTTGATAATGCTGTGCCACTAATACCGCACGTTCATCACGGGATAATTCGTAGAACTGTTCAGCTCTTTCTGGTGTTTCCATCATTTGAGATACATAAGGGCGAGGTTCCGCAAAAGTGGCTTTGGCGATAGTTTTGATGGCTTGTGTGCCAATTACAGAAGTAGCACAAATAGCCCCAATCAATAGCCAAGAATATCGCTGGCTAGCCAGTTTAATCAGCCACAGCATAAAAAGTACACAAGTAATTAGCGCATAAGGTGCAGAACCGCTCTCAGTAAGAAAATACATAAAGGTATCAAACCCTGCGATCAAATGTTGATCACCTGTCCATTGCCAACCCGTTGCCCATACCCACAAAGGAATCAATAACATTAGTGCGGTGTAAAAAGAAAGTCGCTTTACCATTTTAGTTCCTTAAACATAAAAAAGGGGCTTTGCGTTATCACAATCGCCCATTTTATTAGATTGATTTGGTTGCTTTTGGCAACGTAATTTTTTTCTCTTCACTTTGGCGATAAAGCACTAAGACGTGACCAATCGTTTGCACATTTACTGCTTTGGTTTCGCGCACGATCGCCTCGATGATCAATTGTTTAGTCTCGCGATCTGTGCCTGCAATTTTTACTTTGATGAGTTCGTGATGATCTAATGCGTTGTCGATTTCCGCTAGCACCCCTTCGGTTAAACCATTACCACCCAACATTACTACGGGGCTTAAATGATGAGCTAGGCTTTTTAAAAATTGTTTTTGCTTTGTCGTTAAAGTCAATGACATAATTTGCCTTAAAATAAGAATGAAAATTCGGCGTAAAAAATAGCACAAATGTGCTGTTTTTTAAAGTAAAATAGCGAAAATTAGCCAATTGAATAGGAAAGTAAAATGCCAACATTGAGTGTTGCGATGATTGTTAAAAACGAAGCGCAAGATCTTGCGGCTTGCCTTGAATGCGTGCAAGATTGGGTGGATGAAATCGTCATTTTAGATAGCGGAAGTAGCGATGAAACGCAACAAATCGCTGCAAGTTTTAGCGCAAAATTCTACACCAATACCGACTGGCAAGGTTTTGGCAAACAACGCCAATTGGCGCAACATTATGTCACTAGTGATTATGTGTTATGGCTAGACGCCGATGAGCGAGTGACGCCTAAGTTAAAAGAAAGCATTTTACAAGCGGTCAAAAATGATGAAGAAAATGCAGTTTACCAAATCGGGCGGTTAAGCGAAGTGTTCGGCAGACAGATTCGCCATTCAGGCTGGTATCCTGATTATGTGGTGCGTTTGTATCGTACCGACTTTGCCCATTATGGTGATGAACTAGTACACGAAAAAGTACATTTTCCGAAAGAAGCGAAAGTGGTGAAATTAAAAGGCGATTTGTTGCATTTCACTTATAAAGATATTCATCACTACTTGGTGAAATCCGCAAGCTACGCCCAAGCGTGGGCAATTCAAAAAGCCAATGCAGGCAAAAAAGCAAACCTTTGGGACGGTGTGAGCCACGCCATCGGCTGTTTTGTGAAAATGTATCTGCTGAAAGCAGGTTTTTTAGATGGTAAACAGGGCTTTTTATTGGCGGTATTGTCGGCGCATTCCACTTTTGTGAAGTATGCCGATTTATGGGATCGAACGAGAAAAGCGTAGAAAAAGGGTGGGGCATTACCAGCCACCCTCGGCACACAGAAATTTCAACCCAAGCTGCTTTCTTCCGAACCTGACTAAGTAAGCTGAACACCGTTGCGAGGAACCAATAACGCCCCATCGAATTACCTGCCTTTAAGCGACAGATAAGGCTTGCTATTATAGGTAGATTTTTCGATAAGGCAAGGAAAATTATGGGGAGTGAAATTTATTTTCGCTCCAAATAATAAAGCACGTCGAAGGGCGGATATAAAATCTGCCCCTACAAACCTAGACTTTACTGCCTTTTAATAACTTCCGTATCCAATTGCGATTTGGCGCCAACATTAGCCAAATATCTTCGCTCAACGGCAAAGGCTCTTGGCAAATCACGCTTGCTAACATTTCCCCTAATAAGGGGGCCGTCGTCAAACCTCGCGATGCCAAACCATTCATCACATAAAGCTGAGGAAAATTTTGCGCTTTTTCGACCGCTTGTTTACGTCGAAGTTGATTGTAAACATTAGCATATTGCACGGTTTGCGCGGCGAAATTTGGCATACAACCTGCTATTGGCACGCGATCACGCAACGCAGCACGAATCCCAACTTTGGCGAAATTCGCTGAAATATCAATACTTTGCGTCCAATTACAAGCGGTCAAATTTTGCTGTAATTTTGCAATATTTTCTTGATGTTCAGCGAGCGAAAAATGCGTTTCCGCATTGTCTCGAATATGACTGGCACCAACGCAATGGCTATTTTGTGCCGATTTGGGTGTGAGATAACCATCGTAGCAAACCACACATTGCAATTTTGCTAAATCTTCATTGGTCGGCGCTTGACTGACTTCACCTCGCACTGGATAAAGAGGAATGCCCGCTGCTTGGCTAAATTCATTCAACGTATGCCCATTCGCCAGCACCAGCACTTCGTGAGCAAAAGTGTCCTTACCCAGTTGCCAACGCCATTTACCCTCAATAAATTGCGGATTTTTCACTTCATGATTAAGTACCAATTTCAAGCCGAGCGATTGTAAATAAGCAAAGCCATTGGTTACTAACTGTACAGGCGATAGCCAGCCGCCTTGCGGAATAAATGCACCGCCCTCAACCACGGGCAAGCCTATTTTTTCGCTCAATTCAGCAGCATCACACAATTTAAACAGGCTTTTATTTTGCACTAATTCATTGATTTTATGGAGTTTTTTTTCCGTTTTCTCGTTATACGCATACAGTGCTACTCCTGTTAGTCCTTTTTCAAAAGGAACAAGCGGTTCAATTTGGCTCAAACGTTGCAAAGCGTAGTCGAAGGCGTGGATGTAAAAACGCACGTTGCGTTCATCATCATCACTTAATTGCGGGTAAATTGCGCCTTGCAAGTTGCCCGAAGCGTTCTTCGCTAATCGTTCATCTTTACAATAGAGGGTCACTTTTTTGCCTTTTTCTAGCAATGACAACGCTAAACAAAAACTCGATACGCCGCCCCCAACGATAGCAATATCGTCACAACTTTCCGCCGATGGCTGCCAATAATAGGGAAATTTAAGCGGCACAGTTTCTGCATTGATTGGCTTCTCTCCCCATAGCATTTCACGTTTTTTGCCAAAGCCTTTGCGTTTTTTAACCGCAAATCCAGCCGCTTGTAAGCCTCGGCGCACATTGCTTGAAGCGGTAAAAGTAGCAAAACTACCTCCTTTTTGCGTTAAGCGAAACATCTGTGAATAAAGCGTTTCATTCCACATTTCAGGATTTTTGTCGGGCGCAAAGCCATCTAAGAACCATGCGTCGATCGCGTCGTTATAGCTGTCGCCCAATTGTGGTAAATTCAGCAAAATATCGCCAAACCACACATCAAGATATATATTTTCAAAATGATAACGTTGGCAACCTGTTTGGCGTGGCTGCCAACAAGCGGTCAATTTTTGTGAAAAATTTGCAAATTGTGGGGAAAAGGCGTGAACCTTAGCCAAATCTGCTGTATCTAGCGGGTATTTTTCAAACGAAATGAAATACAAGCGCTGTAATTTCGCTTGTGGAAATTCGGCACGGAATTGCTGAAATTTTGCCGCCACCGCTAAAAAATTCAAGCCTGTGCCAAAGCCAGTTTCTGCTATCACAAACGCTGCTCTTTCGTGCGATTGCCATCTTTCCCAAAGTTGGTTCCCGTCTTGAAAAACGTAATGGCTTTCTGCCAAACCATCTTGGGTAGAAAAATAGATGTCATCAAACTGCTCAGAAACAGGTGTATTGCTGGCGTTAAAGGAAAGTTTTGCGAACGTAAGTTTTTGCATAATCCGAAAAATAAAAATAAGCTAAAAAAGAAAAGGTGCGAAATCGCACCTTTGAGATTAGAAAATATAGTATGAAAAAATGCCGATCATTGCTAAAGAAGCAATAACGGCCATCATTGCATAACCAAATGTACCCATTTTGAACTCCTGTTTTTAGATTGAAAGAAATTCTAACATAAAAATAACAAGCTGTTTTTGTTTTTCTACTTTATTACACAAAACATCAATCAGCATTATTTTGATCGTCTGCAAATTTCTTCATTAATTGGCTCATTTGCTGGCAATGTTTTTCAAATTTACGACAATGTGGGCAATACAATAAATGGATTCTTACCCCTATTTTTTCTTTAAGCAATAACGGTCTTTCTTGAGCTTCAGAGACCAATTTCGTCACTTCTTGACATTTCATTTTTTGCCCCCAAAAATAGATTTACTGGATAAACATTGTTGCAATTGTAAGCGTGAACGATACAACAAAGTATGTAGATTGGCTTGACTAATTTCTGCTGTATGGCAAATTTCATTAGCAGAGAGTTCTAAATACTCTCGCATCATAAACACGTGCGCTTGTTTTGCTGGAAGTTTAGTGAGACACAGTTCAAAAATAATCCAAAATTCATCGGAATAAACGGCATTTTCGGGCTGTTGCCATTCTTGTGGATAACACTCTTCTCGCCAATGCCCATCTTGATCAAAAAATACATTGCTATCGTTTTCATCATCTCGCAAATCACTTTCAAGAACTAAACGATCTTTTTGACGCAGATAGTCAATAATTTTATTTTTCAAAATAGCAAATACCCAAGTTTTAAATGCGGCATTACGTTTAAAACTATCTAAATTTTTAAGTGCGTTGAGCAATGCTTCTTGCACCATATCTTCTGCTAACTGACTGTCTCGTAGCTGAAGATGAGCAAATTTTAGCATTTGTTCTCTAATCGCTGCCATTTGAGATGAATTAATTTCTTTTAAAATCATAGTGTTATATATTTTTCTAAAAAAATGAAAAATTTTTGTAAGGATTTCCCTCTTACACCGACTAATAAGGTGAAAGGGAAACTTTTCGTAAAAACTAACCTATCTTAACCTTAACAAATCTTTTTACAAGAGGAAAAATTTATGAAAACTTTACTTAAAGTATTAATGACAACTTCTTTATTTTCTATTGCTACAATCAATACAGCAAATGCAGAAATGATGGATGATTGCAAAAATAAAATGGGCGCAGATTGCCAAACTATGGAAAATATGAAACATTCTGAAATGAAAAAAAATCATATGATGAAGTCTGATGATATGAAAAAGGATGGAATGATGAAATCTGATGATATGAAAAAGGATGGAATGATGAAATCTGATGGTATGAAAAAGGATGGAATGATGAAATCTGATGATATGAAAAAAGATCATATGATGAAATCTGACAAAATGAAAAAAGAAAAGATGTAATTTACCATCTAAAAAAATAATTCTAATAAATCGAGCAGTAGTATATTTACACACTAATACCTCTACTGCTTATTTCAGAATTAGAGAAAATTCGAAGGAGAATATATGAAATCTCATAAAACCGTATTATTTACCCTTATTATGTCTGCTATATCTAATAATTCTCTAGCAATAAATTATACTAATAATTCAAGTAAGGAAATGAGTAAAATGACACAAACTCAAAATGAGAATATTCGTGAAATTTATTTAGCTGGTGGCTGTTTCTGGGGAATTGAAGCCTATATGGAACGTATTTATGGCGTAAAAAATGCTACGTCAGGCTATGCCAATGGTAAAACCGATAAAACGCATTATCATATTATCGGAAAAACCGATCATGCAGAAACCGTGCATATAACTTACGATGCTAATAAAATTTCATTAGAAAAATTACTTAAATATTATTTTCAAGTCATAGACCCGACTAGCCTGAATAAACAGGGAAATGATCGTGGTAGACAATACCGCACGGGAATTTATTATCAAAATGAGCAAGATAAAGCTATTATTCTAAAAGAAATTGAAGCGCTACAAACGAAATATAAAGACAAAATTCAAGTGGAAGTTGAACCACTTAAACATTACATCTTAGCAGAAGAGTATCACCAAGATTACTTAAAGAAAAATCCAAACGGTTATTGTCACATTGATTTAGAACAAGCAAATAATATTATTATTGATCCTAAAGATTATCCAAAGCCAAGTGATGAAGAATTAAAAGCTAAATTAACACCTTTACAATACAGTGTGACACAGAAAAAGAATACCGAACGTTCATTCAGTAATGAATATTGGGATAACAAAAAAGATGGACTTTATGTGGATATTACCACAGGGGAGCCGCTATTTTCTTCTAGAGATAAATATGATTCGGGCTGCGGTTGGCCAAGTTTCACAAAACCAATTGACAAAAATGTGGTGACTTATCAAAAAGATACCAGTTTTAATATGATTAGAACGGAAGTCTTAAGTCGCAGCGGTAAAGCTCATTTAGGTCACGTATTTGATGACGGTCCTAAAGATAAAGGTGGATTGCGTTATTGCATCAACAGCGCTGCTATTAAATTTATTCCTCTTGAGCAAATGGAAAAAGAAAATTATGGATATTTAATTAACTTAATCAAAGGAAAATAAAATGTTCGACCAGAATTTACTCATCAGCAGTGTATTTTTAGCTGGATTAGCCTCTTTTTTATCTCCTTGCATTTTCCCAATTGTGCCCATCTATTTTGGCATATTAAGTAAAGGTGGTAAAAAGGTATTAAATACACTCCTATTTATTATGGGATTATCACTCACATTTGTTAGCCTTGGTTTTAGTTTTGGCTTTTTAGGTGATTTATTATTAAATGATACTACGCGTGTTATTGCTGGAATTATTGTTATTATTCTTGGTATTCATCAACTTGGTATCATAAAAATCAATTTCTTAGAACAAACTAAATTAGTTGAAATTAAAACAAATGGTAAAAGCGCTTCTGTAGAAGCTTTTGTATTGGGTTTAACTTTTAGTCTTGGCTGGACGCCTTGTATCGGACCAATTTTAGCTTCAGTGCTAGCATTATCAGGCGATGAAGGTTCTGCTCTATACGGTGGTGCAATGATGTTTGTTTATGTATTAGGTTTAGCCCTACCTTTTATTATCTTTTCATTCTTTTCTGATGAATTATTAAAAAGAGCTAAATCACTTAACAAGCACTTAGATAAATTTAAAATCATTGGTGGAACACTAATTATTTTAATGGGATTATTGTTAATCACTAATAACTTACATAGTTTTATGTAATATAGGAGAAATATAAGATGAAAAAAATAATGGGCTTACTTCTCATGCTATTTAGCTTTAATGCTTTTGCTGAAGAAAATAAAAATTTGGCAGACATTCAATTTAAAGATCTCGATAACAATATCGTTTCTTTAGAAAAGTATAAAGGAAAAAATGTCTATGTAAAAATGTGGGCATCTTGGTGTCCGATTTGTTTGGCTGGCTTGGCTGAAATTGATGATTTAAGCGCTGATCAAAATAAAAATTTTGAAGTTATTACTATTGTTTCTCCAGATAAAAAAGGGGAAAAATCAACTGAAAAATTTATTGAATGGTATAAAGGACTGGACTATAAAAATGTCGTTGTACTATTAGATGAACAAGGTGAAGTGCTGAAAAGAGCCAAAGTCAGAGGTTACCCTTCCAATGTTTTTTTAGATTCTGAATTAAACGTTAAAAAAGTTGTACCAGGGCATTTATCAACGACACAAATTACTGAAAGTATTAACTCAAAATAAAAAATAAAACCTAATCTAACGATCAAATATAAAATGAACCGTTAGGTTAGGTTTATTTTTTTATAAGCTAAGTCCGAAGCAAAATCTCTGCGCAAGCGGTCAATTTTTCGGAACTTTTTACCCCTTTACTCTGCTCCACACCCGAATTTAAATCCACACCTAAACAACCTTGCAAAATTGCCTGTTCAAGATTATCAGGCGAAATTCCTCCTGCCAAAATTGCTTTTTGTTTTAATTCAGTTGGGATTAAATCCCAATTAAAGGTTTTACCTGTTCCGCCTTGTTGCGAACCGTGTTGGCTATCTAAAATATAGCAAGCAAGTTGTGGATTATCCTTAAACTCAAATTTATTCGCATCCACATCAATAGAAATTGCCTTCCAAATTTGCGTTTTATTGCCCAGTTTTTCTGCAAGTTCAGTGATGTAATGTTCATTTTCAGCCCCATGCAACTGCACGGCAAACAGCTCTAACTGTTTTGCAATTTTTTCGACAAATTCGACCGCTTGATCTTGAAAAACACCTACATAACGTAATGGCGCATTGACCACTAATTCTTGCGCTTGGCGTAGCGAAAGCTGCCGTGGTGATCCTTCGGCAAAAATCAAACCACCATATAAAAAGCCCTTATCATAGACGGCTTTGATATCTGACGCACGCGTTAAGCCACAGACTTTATTTTCACCATAAATTACCGCTCGTACCGCATTATTCAGATCTGCTGATCCCATCAAACTTGAACCAATTAAAAAACCGTGTGCATAAGGCTTGATCGCTTTTACTTGGATATGATCGTAAATACCCGATTCGGAAATCAACCGTACATCAGAAGAAATTTGCGCTCGGTATTTTTCCACCAGCTGCACAATGCGATTCATATCAACCGTCAAGGTATGCAAATCCCGATTATTCACACCAATCACTTTTGCCCCTAATGCCAAAGCCCGTTCAAATTCTGCTTCATTGCTGGTTTCGGTCAGTACGCCCATTCCAAGTGAATGCGCCAAATCCGCTAGTTCACGGTAGGTTTCATTGTTCACCACCGACAACATTAACAAAATTGCATCAGCATTGTAATAACGAGCTAAATAAACCTGATAAGCCGAAATCATAAAATCTTTGCACAAAATTGGCTGGCTAGTTTGGCTTTTCACTTGGTTGATATAGGCAAAATCTCCTTGAAAATATTGCTCATCAGTCAGCACCGAAATCACTGTGGCGTAATTTTTATAAACTTGCGCAATCGCATCTAAATCAAATTCCGCACGAATCAAACCTTTTGAAGGTGAGGCTTTTTTGCATTCTAAAATATAAGCGGGAACTTGATGTGAGCCTTGGCTCAGGGCTTGATAAAAATCACGCTCACTTTTGACAATGTGACTTTGAAATTGTACAAGTGGAAATTCCGCCTGCTTACGCTCCAGCCAAAGGGCTTTGTCTTGCACAATTTTTTGTAGAATAGTTGGTTGGTTTTGCATAGCAATCTCACTGCTCAAATGTTAGAATTTGCCCCAATTATCGCTATTTTCATTAAATTGTCTATATGATTTCTAAACTTCACCAAATGCGAGCCTTGCTCAATCAATATCGACCATTAAATCAAGCCACAATGCAAAGCATTCAAGCAGATTTAATGTTGAAATATAACCAGCAATCCAATGCGATTGAAGGGAACAGTCTTGATATTTTTGAAACACGTGTCTTGCTTGAAAATGGGATTACCGCCAATGGGAAACCGTTTAAAGATCATTTAGATATCATCAATCATCAAGAAGCGATTGGCTATTTGATTGATCTTGTAAAAGAAAATGCTCCACTAACTGAGCAAACCATTAAAAATTTTCATTATTTACTCCTACAAAAAACCGATAATGTCCGAGAAGCGGGCTCATATCGTACAATGCCAGTGACGATTTCAGGTGCAGAGCATCAACCACCCCAACCTTATTTGGTTAATCCGTTAATGGAAGAACTAATTCGTTGGAATAGTGAAAATTCAGATCGTTTAGAGCCTATTGAACGCATTGCAATACTACATAATAAATTTGTTGCCATTCATCCATTTATTGATGGTAATGGGCGTACAGGGCGACTGCTGATGAATTTAGAACTAATGAAAGCAGGCTTTCAAGTAACCATTTTAAAAGCTGAAAACCGAGTAGCTTATTATCGAGCCTTAGCTAAAGGTGATTTGGGGAATTATCAAATAATTACCGAGTTTATCGCTCAAGCAGTATATGAAACAATGGAAAGGACTTTAAATATTATTCAGCCAAATTGGAAAGAAGAAATGAGCAATGAAAAGCAAAATTAGACAGCATTTAACCGATTTACAACTGACGATGCAAGCTCATAACATTTGGGAAGCTACGGCGCCAAGCCTTGAAGATTTAGCCAATGCTCAACCGTTTTGTATTGGAACCCTTTCGCCAACGCAATGGTTGCAATGGATTTTTATTCCTCGAATGAACGCCTTATTAGATGCAAATGCAGATCTGCCTCGTAATTTTTCGATCACACCTTATTTGGAAGAAGCCTTGAAAGAAGAAAGCTATTTGCAAGCGATTCACCAACCTGTTTTATTGATTGAACTATTGCTGAAGGACTAATGGAACTCGACATCCTATACCGTGATGAAGATCTTATCGCCATCAACAAACCTGCTGGAATGTTGGTGCATCGCTCGTGGTTAAATAAGGCAGAAACCCTGTTTGTGATGCAAACCCTTCGAGATCAAATTGATCAGCACGTTTTCCCAATCCATCGACTTGATCGCCCCACTTCAGGCGTGTTGCTGTTTGCTTTGAATAGTGAAATGGCTCGCACAATGTGTGAATTGTTTGCTGCGCATCAAATGCAAAAGGGTTATTTAGCGGTGGTGCGAGGTTATTTGCAAGGTGAAGCTCAAGTGGACTATCCTTTGAAAGTGATTTTAGATAAAATTGCCGATAAATTTTCGCAGCCAAAAGAAGCGCAACTAGCAATTACCAATTATAAAGGTTTGGCAACGGTGGAAATGCATTATCCTGCTGGCAGGCACGCTACGGCTCGTTATTCGTTAGTGGAACTTTCGCCGCAAACAGGGAGGAAACATCAACTTCGGCGGCATTTAAAGCATTTGTTTCACCCAATTATGGGCGATACTAAATATGGCGATTTGCACCAAAATCGTACGCTGAGCGAAAAAACAGGCGTAGATCGACTAATGCTGCATTCCCATTATTTAAGTTTTGTTCACCCCAAAACGTTGCAAAAAATAGAGATAAATGGACCGCTTGATCGACAATGGCAATCGCTTTTTGAGCAATTTGGGTGGAGTTTTCCCCAATTTTTTAGATAAGAGGCTTTATGAATAACGATCTTCTTTCGCTCACCCACGAGCAACAACAGCAAGCGGTGGAAAAAATCCAAGAACTTGCAAAACAGGGTATCCCAATGGCGCAAGCGATTCAAATGATTGCACAACAATTAAGAGAAGAATATAGAAAAACGGAAAGAACACAATGAAAAAGTTATTTACTGTAGCTTTAGATCTTATCTCTACCACTGCAGTAGAAGCAAATGAAAAACAATGTTCACCTAAAAAGCGTTTTTTCGCTCTTATGTGAATAATAAAACAAGTAAAAAATATTTAAACACGGAGAAAACTAGGATGAAAAAATTACTTATTTTTATATTAGCTCTTACCTTATCATGTGTTGGATGGTGGTATCTAACGAAAATGAAAACACCACAGAAATACGCTGATGGTAAACCTGCAATCACATTACGAATTGTAGATGCCAAAGGGCAAGTGCCTATATTTATTACAGGTAATCAATTATCCCTTAGCCAAGAGCATAAACTTTGTTGGGCAACTGTAAATATGAGATTTGACACTAAAGTACACGTAGTAGAAGAATTCCATACCCCAGAAAAAATGTCTTTTGCCGCTCCGGATACGCAGGTAGCTACTTCACCTGATGGCAAAAACCATTTGCTAACAACCTTGCTAGATAGTACAAATGGTGAATATGTAAGCCGTTGTTGGGCTTTTGATAACAATGATCCTATTGGTAAATATAAAGTAGATATTCAGGTGAATGACTATTTCTTTAAAGGATTAGAATTTGAAGTGATCAAATAAATTTAACTAAACAAAAGCCACTTTATTTTAAACATTAAGTGGCTTATTTTTCACGTTAGAACCTCGGACCTCGTGGCATTTGATTGCTCACTTGCTCATTACCCGAACGTTGCGTAGTAATAACTTGCTCACCTTCATTTAAACCAGCCGTCACCTCTGTATATTGGCTATCCGCTAACCCCGTTTCGATTTTTTTCTCAACTGATTGTCTATTTTCTAGCACTTGCACATAAGTTTTGCCACCACGTCTTTTAAGTGCTGAAGTTGGTACAACCAACACATTCTCACGTTTGGCAATTTCAACCTGACCTTGAACTGTCATCCCAATACGCAAACGATTTTCTGCATTATCTACCAATGAATTGGCATAATAATAAATCGCATTGGTATTAGCTGCCTGCTCAACATATTTATTAGTTGAACTATCATCGCTCAGCGTGGTTAAGGCAGGATCCACCGTGTCAATTTTGCTTTTGTAAGTATGATTTGCATCAGCTAATGTCGTGAAGCTCATCGATTGCCCTACTTGCACTTGTGTAATGTCACTTTCAGAAATTTCTAGTTTTATCAACATTTGTGAAAGATCTGCTACGTGAACGATAGTTGGCGAAGTCTGTGCCGAGTTCACGGTTTGCCCAACCGACACAGGAATCGACACAATCACCCCATCCATTGGCGACACAATTTTCGTGTAATTCACATTGGTTCGAGCGTTATTGACCGAAATTTGCGCTTGTTTTACCGATGCTTCTATTTGTTTTACTGTCGCTTTAGCAGCAGAAAGAGTATTTTTTGCCGTTTCTAATTCTGCTTGAGAGGTACTTACCAACTTATACAGTTTATTTAAGCGATTATAGTTGGATTGTGCTACCTCTAAAGCCACTTTAGCTGAAGCAAGTTGCGCTCGATAAGAAGCCAGTTCCGCTTCTGCCGTGCTTAAACTATTATCCTGTGTATCAGAATCAATATCTGCAATCGGATCGCCCTGTTTTACTGATTGCCCAAGTGTAACATAAAGTTTCACGATTTTGCCCGATACCTGCGCGCCTACTTCGGTACGTTGTTTGGCACGCACCGAACCCGTCGCCAATACTGTTTTATCAATGGTCGAGCGACTGACTGGTTCAGTAATATAGTGAACTTGATTCGCTGCATCTTTATTTCCAAAGTACATATAACCCGCAACACCAAGTCCCACAAGCGCTAATGCGGTAATAATAGGTTTTAATTTCATTTTTGTTTTCCCTAAAACGCTAATACAAGCGGTTGAAATTGACTGATTTTTTGCAAAATAGTTCAAAGCGAAGGGCGAACCAGTGGTTCGCCCTAAATAGACTAAATCGATAAATTACTTAGCGTTTTTCTTTGCCCATTCTAAAAAGCGTTGTTGGGTGGCTTTATCCGCCTTTAAGAATAAACTTTGCAGTTGATCTTCTTTAACATTTTTGGTATCGACCACAACTTGCCCTTTCGCTTCAAAAGCTTTGGTGGCAAAGGCTGAAACCGCTGCCACTCCATTACCAAGATTATATTTGGATAAATTATCTTCTGTGCGAGCATTTGGTGCAAAGCCTTCGCCTTTGAGAACATCTTGTTTATGCGGAATCACTTTACCTGAAGCTGTTTTTAACTGAATATTGAGTTCTTTCTTAAACCTTTCTACCGCTGACTTACTACGAAATTCTGGCACCACCACTTCAATATCTTCATTCACACCTTCAAAAGTCAGTACCATTGGCGGAAGTGAAAAGTAGCTACCATCAATAATATCACCAATATTGACCACCATTTGGTGAGTTTTGTTGTCATTAACCTCAGCCTTTTTTCCCTTTGGCAAATAAGCACCGTCAAAAACTAATAATTCAACATTTAACGGAGTTTTAATGGTGCCAGCCATTGTCACGGTGGAAGTGGCTAAGGCGATAGCGGTTAAAGAGATTTTTGCTAATTTCATTTTTATATCCTCGACATCAAAAAATTTGCACTTATGCTATGCCATTTTACGAAAAATATAAATAAATTTATTATCAAAAAGCGGATTTTATGGGAAAATCACGCTAATTTTTTAAACGGAAATCATTATGACAGACGAATATCAGAGCCAAAGCTCAACCGAAAAATCAGATAAAAAACCTTTCTTACACGCTCTTTTTGGTGGTTTATTTCAATCTGAACCCAAAAATCGTGAAGATTTAGTAGAAGTAATTCGAGATTCTGCCGAAAACGAGCTGATCGATTCTGACACCAAAGAGATGATCGAAGGGGTGATGGAAATTTCGGAATTACGCGTGCGGGATATTATGATTCCTCGACCACAAATAGTTTCTATTGATTCAAACTTACCTCTCGAAGCCTGCGTCGATACCATTATTGAATCTGCGCACTCACGCTTCCCAGTTATTTTGGATGATGGCAAAGATACAGTGCAAGGCATTTTGCTGGCAAAAGATTTATTGAAATATCTATGCTCTGATGCGGAAGCCTTTGATATGCAAGCAATTCTGCGTCCTGCGGTGATTGTACCTGAAAGTAAACGCGTGGACAGAATGCTGAAGGAATTTCGATCTGAACGTTTTCATATGGCGATCGTAGTTGATGAATTTGGTGCAGTATCAGGTTTGGTCACTATTGAAGATATTTTAGAGCAAATTGTCGGCGATATTGAAGATGAATTTGATGAAGAAGAAATCGAGCCAATCCGACAACTTTCACGCCATACTTATGCCGTTTCAGCTTTGACCGATATTGAAAAATTCAATACGCACTTTGCTACTCATTTTGACGATGAAGAAGTGGATACCATCGGTGGTTTGGTTATGCAAGCCTTTGGCCACTTGCCACAACGAAGCGAACAGATCCAGCTGGATGATATTGATTTTAAAGTTACTTCTGCGGATAGTCGCCGTTTGATGCAACTCCGTGTCACTGTTTCAGATGAACAGCTGGCAAAAATGGAGCAGGAAACTGAAAAATCTGCGGATGAATAACCTTTTCGTCGCAACACGGTTTCTCAAAAAAGCACTGTTGCGACAAACTCATTTCTCATTATGAACTTTGTAAAAAATCCCTCAATTTTAACCGCTTGTATTATTGCTTTTGCGCTCGGAGCGCTGGGTACCTTAGCTTATTCCCCCTTTGATTATTGGTTCATTGCCTTTCTTTCGGCTGCTGGCCTGATTTGGTCGGCACAGCTTACACGTCGCAATGTCGCTTTATGGGCAACCTTTGCGTGGTCGATTGGCTATTTCTGCATTGGGATAAACTGGATCCACGTCAGTATGATTCAATTCGGCGGCGTGCCTGTGATGGTGAGCTATTTAGCTGTCTTTTTACTAGCCTGTTATTTAGCGATCTACAACCTGCTCTTTACTTACATTTCACACCGTTTTCGCTGGCACAATCCTTTTGTGTTAAGCGCATTATTTACCTTTACTGAATACTTACGCGAAGTGGTATTTACAGGTTTTCCGTGGTTGCAATTTGGGTATGCACAAATTGATTCGCCATTTTTTGGTGTAGCGCCACTTTTAGGTGTAGAAGGATTAACCTTTTTTGTGATGGTAATTTCCGCCTATTTGGTTAAATGGCTAAAAAATCCTCAAATTTCATTGGTGGGCAAGAATACCTCCTCTACGATGATTGCTGTTATTTTACTATTGGCTTTTGCTGCTCAATTCTTAAGTTTTGTGCAAAAAGATCCGCAAAAACGACCGCTTGTCGTAAGCCTTGTACAGGGCAATATTGAGCAAAAAATGAAATGGGATCCACAGCATTTCAACTACACGGTACAAACCTATGCGGAATTGCTCAAACCATTGTTAGGTAAGAGCGATTTGATTGTGCTACCTGAATCCGCTATTCCATCCTTGGAAGGTCAAATCCAACCATTATTGATGGATTTTCAACGGGCTGCGGAAATGAAACAGAGTGAAATTATTATCGGCACACTTTATCAAAATCCACGGCAGGAACTGTTTAATAGCGCTGTGTTGCTAGGCAATCCAGCGCAACCTTACACAGGCACAGAAACTAACCGCTACAATAAACATCATTTAGTGCCATTTGGCGAATATGTACCCTTTGGTTCAGTGCTAGATTGGATGCGTGAAGTTTTTGTCTTGCCTGTTAATTTGTCGCAAGGTGATTTTGTGCAGAAACCATTATTGGCAAAAGGACAGAAATTTAATCTCGCCATTTGCTATGAAGTGATTTTTGGGCATCAAGTTCAGCAAAATCAGCTTGCCCAAAACGCCGATTATTTGCTCACCATCACCAATGATGCGTGGTTTGGCTCTTCTATCGGTCCACACCAACATTTCCAAATGGCAAGAATGCGCGCCCTAGAACTTGGCAAGCCATTGATCCGTGCTGCCAACACAGGTATTACTGCGGTGGTAGATGCAAGCGGTCAAATTTCCGCACAAATTCCCCAATTTGAAGAAGGCGTGCTCACCACGCCAATTCAGCCAACCACTGGGCAAACACCTTACGGACGCTTCGGGCGTTGGATTTTATATGCGCTTTGCTTGGTTTTGATAGGTTTTGCGATGTATCAAAATCTGCTAAGAAAAACCAACTAATTCAATAAGCATATTGATGCTTGTCATTCTTATTTGTGTTATATTTTGCTCATTTTTTATCAACATTATCAACATAGAGGTCTCATTATGAAAAAATCAAAAATTGCCCTAGCCGTTGTTGCTAGCGTTACCATTATTGCAACAGGTGGAGCTTGGTTTACAGGCTCACAAGTTAAGCAAAAGTATTCAGAAATCGTGAATAACGCGAATAATAGTCTAAAAAAGCTTTCCGACTATGGCATAAGCAAAGCGCAAATTAAAAATGTAGAATTAAATAAAGGTTTCTTTAGTTCTGATATAACCTATGATCTTGAAGTTGAGCTTGATGAAAAAACTTACCTATTTAAAGGTAATGACAAAGTTTTCCATGGCCCATTGCCACTAAATCGTTTAAGCAAAGGTAATTTCCTACCTGTTTTATTAAGTGCAGAAAGCCATATTGCACCACAAGATGAAATCATTAAAACTGCTCTTGCAAGTAACAATGCCGTAGATGGCATCATAAATGTTACTTATGCAGGGGAAATTGAAAGTGATAGCACTATCAATCCAATCAAATTTGCCGATAATGACACCCAATTAGAAACTTCGGCTATTCATTTTTCCGGCGATTTTAGTGGTTTTGGCAAACAAAAAGTCAGTGCAGAAAGTTTTAAACTAATTTCAACCAAACAACAAGGCGGTATTGAAATCACTGGACTTGAATATGATGCAAACTTTAAACAAGATGCAACCTATTCCAATATTACGGGAATTGGTCCTTATTCAGCTAAGATTAAAAATATCAAATTCGTGACAGAACAGCAGCACGTTATAAACATCAATGACCTCAGTACAAAAGGCAATAGCCAAATTAAAAATTCTCGTGTTTTTGGTGATGGAGTATTTAGTGGCAAAGCTAACTGGACTGTGAATGACCAAACCGCTGATTTGGGTAAACTTAATCTAGATCTTGTGATGAATTTTGATGCCAAAGGGCTAAATGATTTTTATCAGTTCATTAATAAATTAGATACTCAAGATCCTGAAGAAATTAAGCAAATTCAAGCGGCGAGTGAGGCAATGTTTAGTAATGGTTTAACCCTTAAATTAAACGATTTATCACTTGAAAATGCCAAAGGAAAAAATCTTTTAGTTTCCACTATTGATTTAAAGAAATTCAATGTAGCAGAACTTGCTCAAGCAAAAACTATTACAGAAAATCTCGGCAAGATATTCAAACCTTCGCATCTCAATTTAACCTTGAATTTAGCGGCTACGGAAGAATCACTTAAACAATGGATGACCATTGCGCCAGAGGCTCAAGGCGACAATCCTGAACAACAAGCAAAAAAAGCCATTGCCAATTTGATTACGTCAGCTAAAAATAGTGAAATAGCGATCGTAACCGATAAAGACATTACCATAAATGTTGAAATCAAAGGGAGCAAGTTATTCTTAAATGGCAAAGAAGTGCCTGAAGAACAATTACAGATGATGGTGTTTATGCTTATGATGGGGGCTAACTAAATAACTTTCCCTTATAAAAATCCCGCTTAAAAGCGGGATTTTTAACTTTTACAAGCGGTCAATTTTGCGCAAAAATTTGCAACCAGATTTTCTGCACGAAGTCTCTTTCCGCTGCAAATTCGGTGGCGGGCACAATGCTAGGAATACGTAACAAATTCAGGTGATGGATTTTATTCCGAATGGCTGTGTAGCAACGTTTCAGCTCCTCGCCCTCCGCTTGGGATAAAATACCGCATTCCACTGCCGCCTCAAAAATACGCACATTGTCCGACCAAACTGCCATTTGCGGATATTGATGAGCGTATTCAAGCACCAAACATTGCGCAATAAATTCAATATCAGTAATGCCACCTTTATCCGTTTTTAGCTGGAACATTTCCGCATTAGGGTTTGCCAAATGTTGATACATTTTTTCCCGCATTTGGCAAATTTCAGTGCGTAATTGACCGCTTGCACGTGGCAAGGAAAGCGTACTTTGGCGAATTTGCTCAAATTTCTCTGCTAATTCTTTGCTGCCATAAACACAACGCGCTCGCACTAAGGCTTGCGATTCCCACGTCCAGGCTTCATTTTTTTGATAGAAATCGTAAGCGGAAAATGTGCTGACCAAAAGCCCAGCTTCGCCCGACGGTCGCAAGCGCATATCCACTTCATACAACACGCCTGCACTGGTGTTCAGGTTGAAAATTGAGGTGATTTTCTGCGCTAATTTCAAATAAAACTGATGGCTAGAAATGGATTTTTTGCCCCCAACCGTTTCGCTGTTTTCGGGCGCATTGTGTAAGAAAACCAAATCCAAATCGGAATTGTAACCGAGTTCGATGCCACCTAATTTGCCATAACCAATCACCACAAAATCTTGCTCACCAGCTTGCAAATGTTCAGGGCTGCCAAAACGCTGTATGAGCGATTTCCACGCCATATTAACCACCGCCGCAATAATTGCTTCAGCCAAGTAAGTAAGGTGATCACTGATTTTCATCACAGGCAACACACCTAAAATATCGGCAGCGGCGATGCGTAAAATTTGGCTCTGCTTGAACTGGCGAAACCCATCAATCAAAGCTTCTTCATCCTCTTCGGGAATCCGCATCAAAAATTCATTTAATGCGGTTTTATATTGCCCGAGTTCAATCACTTGCGTGAGACTTTTTTGAATAATCAGTTCGTCCAACAACATTGGGTAGCGCGCGATTTGTTCGGCAATCATAATTGAATGTCCACACAGAGTTAGGAGAAGCGGTAGAATTTCTTCCCTTTCTTGCAAAAGTTCAAGGTAAGTGGTGCGCAACGTAATTTTGTCGAGAATATTCAGTATGCGGGGCAGCAATACGAGATAACTCGCTTGCTGACAAATTTCATCCATCACGCGTGGCATCAGCTGTCGTAACACTTTACGTCCACGCATACCAATCGGACGTTTAACCCAATCTTGAAAAGTGCTGGAAAGCTGGTGGAACATCTCTCTGTAATCTGCTTCTTTCACTGTTGGGTAGTCGTGCAAAATTATCGCAAAATCATCAAAGGTGATCTCATAATGCAAAATATCCTTCCATGCCGCCAATTTTTCACTTATCGGCGACACCTCTTCTTCCTCTTCACCAATGATTTGATTGAAGATTGTTCGTACATTTTGTTGGTGGTTAGCGAGAACAGATAAAAAACTATTCCAATCTTTAATTTGAAATGATTGTAGGGACACTTTGCGTGCGTCCATTTGTAAATTTTGTTGATTTTGGGATTGCGGACGCACGCAGTAGCTCCCTACTTGATAACTTTGACAAGCAAAAACCAACCGCTCTCGCTCTTCCTCATCTATCGGTAACGTCTGCGTTTGCTTATCATCAATTGCTTGCAACACATTTTCCACTTGGCGGAAAAAAAGATAGGCATTACGTAAATCGCCAACCTGTTCTTCACTCAATAATTTGAGTTCAGCAAGATGTGGTAAAACCTTGAGCAGGCTGCGTTCTTGCAGAATTTTATCACGCCCACCTCGTACCATTTGGAAGGTTTGCACGATAAATTCCACCTCGCGAATGCCGCCTGCACCAAGTTTGATGTTATCCGTTAAATTGCGACGCACTACTTCACGGCTGATTTTTTGCTTCATTTCACGTAACGCTTGAATGGCACTGAAATCCAAGTAACGCCGATACATAAAAGGATGCAACATTGATTTTAAATAGCGGTGATTGAGATTAGTTAAATCCTCGCCCAAAATTTTCGCTTTAATCATCGCATAGCGTTCCCAATCACGCCCTTGCTCTTGATAATAATCTTCCATTGCGGCAAAACTGAGCACTAACGCACCGCTGTCGCCAAACGGACGCAAGCGCATATCCGTGCGGTACACAAAACCATCGAGCGTAATTTGCTCTAACGCTTTAATCAACCGCTGCCCCATTCGAGTGAAAAACTTGCTATTTTCCATCGGCTTGCGCCCGCCAACCGTTTCACCAGCATCAGGATAAGTAAAAATCAAATCAATGTCAGAAGAGAAATTTAGCTCTCGTCCACCGAGTTTGCCCATTCCCAAAATCAGCAATTCTTGCTTTTCGCCCAGCGAGTTCATCGGCGTTCCATATTCAGCACAGCACTTTTCAAACAACCAATCCCGCGCGCCTAAAATCAAGGCTTCAGCAAGATCGGATAAATGCTCAAATACAAACTCAACGCTAGCTAATTTATTGGATTGCAAATAGCTTAGCGCTGCCATTTCACGGTGACGAAATAAACGCAAGCAACGCGCCAACTCCTCTTCATCTTGCACACTGGCAAGTTCGGTTTTTAAGCGTTCGGCGTAATGTTCACAATCTGCAGTTGTCGGTGGCTGTTGCTGCCATTGAGCAAGCAATTTGGGTTGTTTTTGTAAGGTTTGTTGCACGAAATACGACATCCATTGAGCGATCTCAAGCGGTGATTTTTGTGAAAAATTTTGCATATTGAAAAAGAAGAAAGGAAAGAATGCACTCATTAAACCGAAAAAACGTACAGTTCTCAAATAAAAATTTTTGGTTTTGTGAAGTAGTTCACGGAATTAGCCTGTTAAATAATGTAGCATTGCAGCCAATTTTCAGAGCAAAGCGCTGAAAACGGATAACATTTATTCTAAAAATAAGAGGTATTCTATGAAACTCAATAAAATTGCTTTAACGCTGACTACCCTTTGTACATCAGGCTTGTTTCTCTCCTCCACGACGCAAGCGAAAGGTCGTTTAGTGGTGTATTGTAGTGCAACCAATATAATGTGTGAAACGGCGACCAAAACTTTTGAACAAAAATATGATGTCAAAACGTCGTTAATTCGTAATGGTTCGGGCAGTACCTTTGCCAAAATTGAAGCGGAAAAAGGCAATCCGCAAGCGGATGTTTGGTATGGTGGAACTTTTGATCCACAATCACAAGCAGGTGAGCTCGGTTTATTAGAAAAATACCGTTCACCAAATATTGATCAAATTATGCCGCAATTCCAAGATCCAGGTAAAGTGAAAGGCAACTATTCATCCGCCATTTATATGGGTGTGTTGGGCTTTGGTGTGAACACCGAGCGTTTGAAAAAATTAGGCATCGAAAAAGTGCCACAATGCTGGAGCGATCTAACCGATCCAAAACTAAAAGGCGAGATTCAAATTGCTGATCCACAAAGCTCTGGCACAGCCTACACAGCGATTGCGACTTTCGTCCAGCTTTGGGATGAAAGCAAAGCCTTTGATTACTTCAAAAAATTACATCCGAACATTTCACAATATACTAAATCAGGTATCACTCCCGCACGTAATGCCGCACGTGGCGAATCGGCGGTAGGTATTGGCTTCTTACACGACTATGCTTTAGAAAAACAACAAGGTGCACCGTTAGAATTGATCGTGCCTTGCGAAGGCACAGGCTATGAGTTAGGCGGTGTCAGCATCATTAAAGGCGCGCGTAACCTTGAGAATGCTAAATTATTCGTGGACTTTGCTCTTTCTAAAGAAGGTCAAGAGTTGGCGTGGAAAAAAGGTCAATCTCACCAATATTTGACCAATACCACGGCAGAGCAATCGCCTGAAGCCTTTAATCCGAATAAATTAAAATTGGTGAATTATGACTTCGAAAAATTTGGCGCCGCCGATGAACGCAAACGCTTAATCAATAAATGGGTGGAAGAGGTGAAACTCGCTAAATAGCCCATTCCCTATACAAGCGGTCATTTTTAGGTAAAAATTTATAAAAATATGACCGCTTGTTTTTTCTCAATTCTCTAATACTTTATGTTATCGAGGCGATATGGATTCTCTCAATAAAAGAACATCTCTATTGGAATCAAGCCATTTTTGGCTATTGCTCTCGCTCATTGCCTTTATGGTTTTGCCTTCTAAAGCCTTAGATTATGGCTTGCTAGAAAGTACCGCCGATGAGTTTTTAGCTGCAATGGGCTGGTCTTCCTTAAATTTAACCCTCTTTTGGTTTTTGCCGTTAATCCTATTTTGGTTTCTGCCGCTGTTTAAATTTAAACCCGCTCAACAAGCCAAAATAGAATTAGCCTTGGTTGCCATTATTCTGTTATTTACCTTTATCTCCGCCACTGTTTTTAAAGTGGGCTTGGGCTATTCGGTAATCGTTTTAATTGCAACGCTCACCGCCATCTCAACTTTTGCCTTGGCAAAATTAAAAATAATGCAAGGCGATAAATTTATTATTGCTTCGCTACTTTGTATTATTTTGCTGATTTTCTTTTTTATCGTTTATCCAACCGTGGCAATATTTGTCTCAATGTTCTTTGATGGCGATACCTTTGCCCCTGAGCAAGTGTTAAATATTCTAGGGCAAAGTTACATTTTGCGGGTGGTACGCAATTCTTTACTGGTTTCTAGCTTTGTCGGTTTAGTTTCCACCACTTTAGGTTTAGCCTTTGCGCTTTACACCACCCGAATTGCCCGTAAAACGGCATTTATCGGCAAAATTTTCTCGATTTTGCCGATTGTCACACCGCCGTTTGTAGTCGGTTTAGGGGTAACCTTAATGTTAGGGCGTTCGGGCTATGTGACCGAATTTTTAGATACCTACTTAGGTTTTAAAGATCACAACTGGCTTTACGGTTTTAGCGGAATTGCCATTGCGCAAATTCTCGCATTTGCGCCGATGTCCTTTATGATTTTAGAAGGTGCGCTGAAATCTATTCATCCATCCATTGAAGAGGCCTCTTACACTTTAAGAGCCAATCGCTATCAAACCTTCTTCGGCATTATTTTTCCACTGCTCCGTCCTGCGCTAGCCAACTCCTTCTTGCTGGTATTTATTCAATCCTTGGCAGACTTTAGTAATCCATTGGTTTTAGGCGGTAGCTTCGACGTCATCGCCACGCAAATTTATTTCTATATCGCAGGTTCACAATTAGATTATGCTTCAGCAAGTACACTGGGTTCGCTCTTGCTCCTGTTCTCTTTAGCAATCTTTGTGATCCAATATATTTGGATTGGTAATCGCTCTTACGTGACGGTTTCGGGTAAATCGTATCGCGGCGATGTGCAAGAACTGCCAACTGGCTTAAAATTTAGCATTATTGGCTTATTAGGTTTTTGGATTATTTTCAACCTTGCGCTATACGGCAGTATTTTCTATGGTAGCTTTACGGTAAACTGGGGCGTGGATTACACCTTAACCACCAACAACTACGCAATGCTCTTCGGGCAAGGTTTTGACGATGGTGCTTGGCCGTCATTGATTAACACAATGATTTATGCGGGAATTGCCGCCCCTGTCACAGCACTATTTGGCTTGCTGATTGCTTACATTGTGGTTCGCAAAGATTTCCAAGGTAAAAAGACCTTAGAGTTTTTGACTATGCTCTGCTTTGCTGTTCCTGGTACCGTTGCGGGAGTATCTTATATTCTCGCTTTCAACAACGCCCCAATGTATATCACTGGAACGGGGATCATCATCATTATCTCAATGGTTATGCGAGATTTACCAATTGGGATGCGAGCGGCTATTGCAGGGCTTGGGCAACTAGATAAATCCTTAGATGAAGCCTCGCTTTCTCTGAAAGGTAGCTCATTTAAAACTATTTGGTTTATTGTGTTCCCATTGCTCAAACCTGCGCTACTTTCTGCGCTTGTGACTAGTTTCGTACGAGCGATGACTACCGTCAGTGCGATTGTCTTCCTCGTCACTGCAGACACTCGGGTGGCAACGGCTTATATTTTAAACCGTGTTGAAGATGGCGAATATGGTATTGCAATTGCTTATGGCTCAATTCTCATCATTGTAATGATGGCAATTATTTTATTCTTTGACTGGATTGTTGGCGATACGCGAATTTCTCGTTCTAAAGCGAAAAAAATGAATTAAGGAAATAATATGCATAATAATGATTTTTTAGTCCTCAAAAATATCACTAAATCATTTGGTAAATCGGTGGTGATCGATCATTTAGATCTTAATATTAAACGTGGCACGATGGTAACGCTGCTTGGTCCATCAGGTTGTGGCAAAACCACGATTTTACGCTTAGTCGCTGGTTTAGAAAACCCAACAAGCGGTCAAATTTTTATTGATGGCGAAGATGTGACTAAGTCTTCAATTCAAAATCGCGATATTTGTATCGTATTCCAATCTTATGCCTTGTTTCCGCATATGTCGATTGGCGATAACGTTGGTTATGGCTTAAAAATGCAAGGGGTAAACGCTGAAGAACGCCAGCAGCGTGTAAAAGAAGCCTTGGAATTGGTAGATTTAGCTGGCTTTGAAGATCGCTTTGTTGATCAAATTTCAGGTGGTCAGCAACAACGGGTGGCGTTAGCTCGTGCCTTGATTTTAAAGCCGAAAGTGCTGCTTTTCGATGAGCCATTAAGTAACCTTGATGCCAACCTTCGCCGTTCAATGCGTGAGAAAATTCGTGAATTGCAACAACGCCTTGGTATTACTTCCCTTTATGTGACACATGACCAAACGGAAGCCTTTGCCGTTTCAGACGAAGTGATTGTAATGAACAAGGGAAAAATTGTGCAAAAAGCCCCAGCAAAAGAACTCTACCAGCGCCCTAACTCGCTCTTTTTGGCAAACTTTATGGGCGAATCGAGCATTTTTGAAGGCAATTTACAGCAAAATCAACTACGTATTGGCGATTATTCCTTTACCTTTAACCGCGTCGCGGAATTTAATTTAGCCGATGGCGATTGCTTGGTCGGTATTCGCCCTGAAGCCATTCGCTTAGTCAATCAAGGCAATGAAGCACAACGTTGCCAGATCAAAAATGCTGTTTATATGGGCAACCATTGGGAAGTGATGGCAATATGGCAAGGCAAAGAGTTGTTAATCAATGCGGCTCCCGATCAATTTGATAGCAAGCAAAGTGAAACTTTTATTCAACTTGCCGAACACGGGGTTTTCTTGTTACCGAGGAAATAAACTGAAAGGGGAATACAAGCGGTCAAAATTTTCTAAATTTTTGCAAATTTGATGAAAAATTTGACCGCTTGTCGTAAATCCGCCGCAAAGCACTTAATTTTTCAATAAAAACTGTTATACTTCCACAGATTTCAACCCTCACAAAAGGATATAAAAATATGGCAGATTTTAATCAAATATTAACTCCAGGTGATGTTGATGCAGGTATCATCAACGTTGTAAACGAAATTTCAGAAGGCAGCTGCCACAAAATTGAATGGGATCGCCGTTTAGGTGCATTCAAATTAGATCGTGTAGAGCCAAAAATTTTCGCTAAACCAACTAACTACGGCTTCATTCCACAAACTTTAGATGAAGATGGTGATGAGCTAGATGTGCTATTGATCACTCGTGAGCCATTAACTACTGGGGTTTTTTTAAAGGCGAAAGTCATCGGTGTGATGAAATTTGTTGATGATGGCGAAGTCGATGATAAAATCGTGTGTGTGCCTGCTGACGACCGTGATTCAGGCAATGCTTACAACACATTAGCAGATTTACCACAACAGCTCATCAAACAAATTGAATTCCACTTCAACAACTACAAAGCGTTGAAAAAACCTGGTTCAACTGTGGTTCAACATTGGGGCGATATTGAAGAAGCGAAAGAAGTGATTCGTGAATCAATCAAACGTTGGAACGAACAGTAATCAGTTAATTCCACCAAAAAAAGAAACCTAGCCAAATGGCTGGGTTTCTTTTTATCAATTATTGGGCAGGTTTTGCTTCTTCCGTTGCTTTAGGTGTAGTTTCACCCTGCACTGGTGCAGGCTGAGCGACTGGTTTTGGCTCATATTTTTCAACTAATTCCGCTTCAATCGCCTGACCTTCTTTCGCTAATTTTTGTAGTTGCGCTTGTAATTCGCCAAAAGCTTTATGTGCTTCTTCAGTTGGTTTTTTCGCCATTTTTTCGCTTTCCATCATCATTTTAGAGCCTAATTCAAGTACTTCTAATGATTTTACTTTTAAAGCATTTACTTGCGGATCTTTAAGCTGCAATGTTTCAGCATTTTTTTTGATCGCTCCAATTTGTGCGGCTAACGTCTGATTAATGGTTTGCTCGACCACTTTTTGATCCTTAGCTTTATCACCTAATTTATCCATTGCAACTTTCAATGCATCATCAATAGCACGCTCTTGCTTTTCTTGCCATTCACGGAAAGTTTTATAATCGGCTGCGCCTGTATCTTCTACTTTAGCTTCCACTTGTGTAGCAGTTGCTTGCTGAGTTTCTTGCGCTGCAGGAGTGGTTGCTGTTGCTTTCTCTGCAGGCTTGTCACAAGCGGTCAAAAAAATCGCTAATAATGCTGCTGTACTAATATTGGTTAATTTATTCATTGATCAATCCTCTAAAAAAATGGTTAGAGAAATCTCTAACCATTTACCTCTTTGTTTAAAATTTATTTAGAACCAAATAATTGTTCTAACTGTGTTTGTAATTGTAACAATTCGCCACTTTGTTGCTGAAGCTGTTGGATCTTGCCTTTTAATGCTTCTTGAGCTTCAGGACTTGGTTTAGCCATTGTGTTTACAGAATCAGCAACTATAACATTTGATAAACCTAATACTTCTTTGGTTTTTGCTTTAAACGCTTGTGCTAATGAGTTTTTCACTTCAACTGCATCTAAACTATTGATTGTGTCAGTAACAGTTTTAGTAAATTCAGTTAATGCAGCTTCAACTTTTTTCGGATCATCCTTGCTTGCTGCTAATTTTTCTTGAAGTGTTTTTTGAGCCGCATTCGCAGTTCTTTCTTGCGTTTTATTCCAATCTAATAATTTTTGATAATCAGCCTTACCTTCAGCAATTTCAGCTTCTGTTAATTGCGCAGTTGGAGCTTGTGTTGCTGGCTCTGCCTGTGTTGCAGGTGTCGCTTCTGCTTTAGGAGCTTCCGTTTTATTTGCAGGCTTATCACAAGCCGTTAAAAATAATGCAAATAATGCCGTTGCGCTAATTTTAGTAAATTTAGTCATTTCAGGTTTCCTATTTAAATTAAATAAATTATTTTTGAGTTTGCTTTACCAAAAGCAGTACAGTCATAGACAAAGAACATAAATGGTTGTTTTGTAAAGTTTTGTATATAATATTTAATTAAAACTACTGCTTTAGTCAAAACTAAACACGTTTCAAGTAATTTTCTAAACTACGATGACGAACTTGTACCTTTTTTCCTTTATCCGCAAAATATCTCGCAATCTGCTCTGCAACAAAGACTGAACGGTGCTTCCCACCTGTACAACCAATGGCAATAGTCAGATAACTTCTATTATTTTTTTCTAGGGCTGGAAGCCACATTTCAAGATAATTACGGGTATGATAAATAAATTGATGTACTTCGGTATGTCGCTCTAAGAAATCAATCACAGGCTGTTCCAACCCTGTCATTGGACGAAGTTCTGGATTCCAATGCGGGTTTGGTAAGAAACGTACATCAAAAACATAATCGGCATCTGCAGGCACACCATATTTAAAGCCGAAAGATTCTACCACTATATTTAATTCTTTCTCTACATTATTTCGTAGTAAGGAACGTAAATTCTCAGCTAGCTCATGAGAAGAAAGATGTGTAGTATCAATGATATAATTAGATGCCTGAATAAGTGGCTCTAGCAATGAATCTTCTAAATTAATTGCAGCTTCTAAGGAAAGATCATTACTCGACAGTGGATGCAATCGACGAGAATCACTATAACGACGAATCAATGTATTACGGTCGCAATCTAGAAAAATAACTTTGGTTTTATATGAAGACAGTTGAGAAAGTAACTCATCCAGTTCATTTGGATTATTTGGCAAATTTCGAATATCAAGGCTGACGACGGCTGAACGATCTGATTTAGCCAAAAATTCAGCAAGTTGCGGAATAAGTGGTAAAGGGATATTGTCCACACAGTAGTAACCAACATCTTCCAATGCGCGTAGCGCAACAGATTTTCCTGATCCTGAACGGCCACTAATAATAATTAATTCCATAAAGACCTCAAAAATATCATTAACCTCGTTTATCTATATACTCTAATGCCTGCCAAATTTCTTCCGCTGTTTCCGCTACTCGAAGCAATTTTAAGTTATTTTTATCACTTAGCATTTGGGCAATTTTATTTAAGTGATCTTGATATTGCCCGCAAGTATGTTCAGGAAACATTATCCCATAAATAAGATCAACGGCTTTATTATCCGTCACTTCATAATCAATCGGCGTTTCCAATTTTAAGAATACCGCAATAGGCTTATCTATATTTAATTTGATAGTATTTGGTAATTTAGCATGCGGTAATGCCACTCCATTACCTAAACTAGTTGAACCTAATTTTTCTCGCTTGAATAAGCATTCAAAGCAACCCACGGGACAAACACACTGTTCCCCTTCATTTTCACCCATCTGATTGAGCGATTCCGCAATAATTTTCCCAACTAATTCAAGGGCTCGCTTTTTACTAGAAACGACGACATCAATAAAAATCATTGATGGTGTTAGAAATTCAGTAAGGCTCATAATAAATACCTAAATAAAAATTTAGGCGAACACATTGATTCGCCTCACATTTAATATAATTTGAACTGCTCGCCTAAATAAACTTCTTTTACTTTAGGGTGATTTAATACTTCCTCGGGGGTACCTGTTGCAATCATTTCACCGCTTCCTACGATATAAGCGCGTTCACACACATCCAGTGTTTCTCGCACGTTATGATCGGTAATTAAGACACCTAAACCACGTTCTTTTAAATTGACAATGATATTCTTAATATCTATCACCGAAATAGGATCGACTCCTGCAAAAGGTTCATCAAGCAAGATAAATTTTGGGTTTGCCGCCAATGCTCGTGCAATTTCCACACGGCGACGCTCCCCACCTGACAATGATTGACCTAAACTATCACGAATATGTTCAATATGAAATTCAGCGATCAATTCCTCTGCACGGGCACGACGCTCTTTATCACTAAGATCTTTACGAACCTGTAATACTGACATCAGATTATCAAATACACTTAAACGACGAAAAATTGATGCCTCTTGGGGTAAGTATCCTACCCCTTTTTTAGCCCTATCGTGCATAGGAAGAACACTAATATCTTCATTATCAATGCGAATAATTCCATTATCGTGTCGAACCAAACCAACTACCATATAGAAAGTCGTTGTTTTACCTGCTCCATTAGGACCTAGTAATCCAACAATTTCTCCTGTATTCACATTTAGGCTAACATCCTTTACTACCTGACGATTTTTATAACTTTTCGCTAAATGTTCTGCATAGAGCGTTGCCATAATCTACCTATTTTTTCTTTTTATTACTATTAAGTTCTTTTGGAATTAACACGGTTTTTACTCGTGTTTTGCCACCACTAGTTGCTTTCATCTGTTGTTTTTTCACATCATAGGTAATTTTTGAGGCTTTGATAAAGCTACCTTGTTGTTTCAATTCTGCATTACCAGTGAGAACTAAAAATTCACTATTTAAATCATAATGAACTTGGTTACCTTTACCATTAACAGGCTTTCCATCATCTAATGTTTGTTGAAAGGTAACAGGTGAACCTGTTGCTTTGATTTCCTCTTTTTTCCCTTCTTGACGAATAATAGTCACTTTATTTGCCCTCACTTTAATTGAACCTTGAGTAATAACTACGCCATCAGTAAAGATAACGGTATTAGTATTCATATCTAAAGATTGACCACCTGATTCAATATCAATAGGTTGATCAGTATCATTCTTTAATGCGTGTGCAGACAAGCTAACCCCAAGTAAAGCGGTTAAAATTGCGGTTTTAATTGCAAATTTCATTATTTATCCTTATTTTGAATGGTGTATCGTTTATTATTTTTTTTAGTTGTAATTGGTTCAATATAACTTTTTACATTATGTAAAATTTTTGCAACCTGTTGTTTTAAGTTACCCTTTAAACCAACCCCTGTCGTGGTAAAACCTCGACCTCGAGATTTTACCTCACTCTCGGTCCAAATATCTTGTGTACTTAAATCTATGGTAAGTTTGTCCGTTTCTACTCTCTGCAAACGAGAAGTAGGATCCAACGCTTGAAGAATTACCTTACCTTGAAGATTTAAGATTTTTTCTTTAGTCACCTCACCATAATCTGCACTAGCTTTCCATGCCTCTCGTGCTGTATTTTCATCAAAAAGGTTCACCATTGGCTTAATAAATTCTGTACGCCCAGTGTCCTCATAACGTTTAATTTCATTAGCTTCCGCATAATATTGTGGTTTACCGTTCAAATCAAATACTGAACTATTCATTCTTCTTCCCGAATAATCCGCCTCTCCCTCTCTCTTAATTAACCCTTCAAGTGAATTTTTTTCAGGCTCTTGCTGCGAATAAAACCACCCTCCTAGTATGGCAGCAATGATAAATAAAACGATATTCAAACGTACATTCATAAATTTAGATACCTTAAAAATTAGCATTCAATCATAACACAAATTTGAGTCATAAAAGCAAATGAAGTTCAAGGAGTAGTTAGATTATAAACAAAACTGAGCAATTATGGCACGCAGATAAGGTGAAATTTACACTATAATTTAGGTTAAGTTTTTATATGCTAATAAAAGCAATATTATACCTAAAGATAACTTGCTGAGCTAAAACGAAAAGTTGATGGCACGCCCTAAAGGATTCGAACCTTTGACCCACGCCTTAGAAGGGCGTTGCTCTATCCAGCTGAGCTAAGGGCGCATAATCAAGGATTTATGATATTAAGAAATGAATTCTGATATAAAAAGAAATGGTCGGCGAGATAGGATTTGAACCTACGACCCACTGGTCCCAAACCAGTTGCGCTACCAAGCTGCGCTACTCGCCGACTGATTAAGTGGACATTATTATAAAATTATTAAATTTCTTGTCAATTAAAATTTAATCGCTCCATTTTAAACGTTCACTCTTTATTCATATTGTAAAATTTTTACTTATCAAGCACCGCTTTTTTTGCGAAAATAGCAAACGTTTTCGTTTCTACTTCTAAGGATTAAATAATGACAGTACAAGTAATTTCAGGTACGGTTTTATCTAAACAAATTAAAGCCAATATTGCTGAACAAATTTCTCGCTATCATGCTGAAGGAAAACGTTTACCAGGACTTGCGGTGATTTTAGTTGGTGCAGATCCTGCTTCGCAGGTTTATATAGGTAGCAAACGTAAAAGTTGTGCAGAAATTGGTATTCAGTCCAAATCTTATGATTTAGCTACTGAAACTACCGAAGAAGAATTATTAGCCTTAATTGAACAGTTAAATAATGATGATGAAGTGGATGGCATTTTAGTACAGTTGCCTCTACCAAAACATATTGATTCAACCAAAGTGATTGAAGCGATCGTGCCACATAAAGATGTGGACGGTTTTCACCCTTACAATGTCGGACGTTTATGCCAACGCATTCCAACACTTCGCTCTTGTACGCCTTATGGCATTATGAAATTACTGGAAACTACAGGCGAAGATTTACACGGCAAGCACGCGGTGATTGTGGGGGCTTCAAATATTGTGGGGCGCCCAATGGCGATGGAATTTCTACTTGCAGGCTGTACCACTACCATAACACATCGATTTACTAAAGATTTAGCTCATCACGTACGCCAAGCGGATATTTTAGTAGTTGCCGTGGGCAAACCCCAATTTATTGCTGGTGAATGGATCAAAGAAGGTGCAATTGTGATTGATGTCGGCATCAACCGTGGCGAAGATGGTAAATTAACAGGTGATATTGAATATGAAACGGCAGCGAAAAAAGCGAGTTTTATCACACCAGTTCCAGGTGGCGTGGGACCAATGACGGTAGCAATGCTGATGCAAAATACTTTACAGGCTTATGAAAACCATACCGCATAAAAGCCAAAACGCTCAGATTTTTCTGAGCGCTTTTTTTATGCTAGAACAGCTTGCTTCACGGCTTTAATGGCATAAGCCCGACGTTTATTCAATTCATCTCGAATGGCTTGTTTTTCAAAGCCATCCGCAATTACTTGTTGCACATCCACTTGCATTGCCACCTCAAAATATCGTTTAGCCAGTTCAGCTTGCGGATAGGCGCGTTCTTCAAAACCTAATCTACCTTTGCTATCAGCTTCGCAAACTAACAAAAAATCCATAAAGCGTTTCGGCTTACGCCACACATCGAACGCATTGAACAACTTCAATACTGTTTCAGGGCGAAGTTCTGCCATTTTGTGACAATGAGTGTGATATTGCGTGACTAAAATTGCGAAATCTTTCACATCTGTTGGCACTTTCAGCCGATTAGACATTTGGCGAGTTGGTTCAATGCCTTTGACTTCGTGCCCATAATGGTGAGGCAAAATATCATCTGGAGTTAAGCCTTTACCTAAATCGTGGCACAACGCCGCCCACTGTAAAGCGGTCGAATTTTCCGATTTTTTTGCAAGTTTCTTCGCTTGCTCAAGCACCAGTAAAGTATGCATACCCGAATCAATTTCAGGGTGATGTTGAGCTGGTTGTGGCTTACCAAACAGCCGTTCAAGTTCAGGAAACAGCACTTCCAATGCCCCAATTTCTCGCAACACGGCAAAATAAATGTGTGGCGAATCGGTTGCAAAGGCCTTTTGTGTTTCCAGCCAAACACGCTCTGCTGTGAGATGATTTAACTCGCCACAAGCAGTCATTTTTCGCATTAAATTCAGCGTTTCATCCGCAATGGTAAAACCGAGCGAATAAAAACGAGCAGCAAAGCGCGCTACCCGCAATACTCGCAATGGATCTTCGGCAAAAGCGGGCGATACGTGGCGAAGAATTTTCTGTTCTAAATCGGCTTGTCCACAAAAAAAATCAAAAATCTGACCGCTTGTTGGGTCTTGTGCGAGGGCGTTAATGGTCAAATCTCGGCGAATCAGATCCTGCTCAAGGGTTACTTCAGGCGAGAAATCACACAAAAAGCCATTGTAGCCCACACCATTTTTCCGCTCAGTTCGGGCAAGGGCGTATTCTTCTTGAGTTTCGGGATGCAGGAAAACAGGAAAGTCTGCGCCCACTTGCTGATAGCCTTGAGAGTTCAAGGCTTCAGGTGTGCTTCCTACCACTAAATAATCTTTATCTTTAACTGGTAATCCAAGAAGAGCATCTCTAACCGCCCCACCGACTAAATAGATTTGCATTATTAACATTTCCCCCAAAAAAACTCCCCCTCTTTAAAAATGAGGGGCTGAAGGAGATTTTAGGATCTTAAACGTCATATAAATCCCCTACCCCATCTGGACTCCAAGAGGAGGAATATTTATTTTGACAAATCCACCCGATACACTGCAAACCCTATTTCATCGTTGCCGACTTTGCTCATTGGGTATTGCGCATTGGCTTTGATGAATTGTCTAGCTTTTTCGCTTGGCGAGGTTTCAAAGCGAATATCTAATTTCACTGTGCTTGCAATTGGGGCGATTCGCCAGTTTTTATCCGCTTGCGGGTTTACTTCGCCCTTTTCTTTGCTTGCTTGAGTGATGTAGTTTGCTAAAATTTGGCGGTTTTCATCAGGAGCAGCGAAGACGATATGATCCGAACCTGTACCAACGAATTTGCCGCCGTAAGCACGATAGTTGTTGGTGGCAATCAAAAATTCCGTCTTTGGATCAACTGCTTTGCCGTTGAAGGTTAAATTGACCACACGGCTAGCTTTGTCGTTGATTAGCTTACATTCGCCGTCGTAGCGCGCAGGTTGGGTGAGGTCGAATTGGTATTCCACGCCATCAATGACATCAAAGTTGTAGGTGCGGAAACCTTCCCAATCAAGCAGCGATTGTGGTTTGTC
>JBHACP010000019.1:0-24658 GCA_041854605.1 Actinobacillus sp. | reverse complement strand
GTTTTGTTCCATTGTGCATTCCAACTCGTGTTAAATTGCCACGGCTGTTCACCCCACATAAAAGGCTTATGATAGGAAACCGAAGCGGTAATAATTTTCGGGCGAGAAGTGCCTTCTCTCCATAATTCTTCTGGTGCCGCCAATTGTCCTCTGGCGCCCGTACCTCGCTTGAAGTTGGCGGCCAACTCTAGCGTACTGTTACCTAAATATTCTTTATGCGCAATACCCACTTCCCAGCCCGCCATTCGGCGCTTTTGCACCTCAATTTCTGCACTATCAATATAGTTTTGCGATTGGCGCGACCAAAGCCCTCCTGACAACGTGGTTTTACGCACACTATCACGATAAAGCAAATAAGAAAGTATCAATTTATCGTTCTCACTTTCGCCTGAATAAATGTAGCTATTATCAAAAGCACCAAATATTTCTTGGTGATAACGGCTTTGGCTGTGCGAATAAGCTAACTGCCAATACCCAAAAGGAATCGCATAATAAAGCGAAAAATATTTGCTGGCGCGTTTACCGCGCTCGTCGCTTTTTTGCTTGAGGCTGTGGGTAAAGGAAGTGTAAAACAGGTCGTTGGCTGAAAAAATATTGTCAATCGACAGGGTGGCAGAGGCTTGCAGTTTACCCGTGGATTTAGAGCCCGCATCATCCAAGCCCAAATTTAACCGAAATGGAATGGCTTGTGCATAAGTGATTTTTAAATCACTGTCGCCCACTTCCGCTTCTTTATCTTCGCTCGGAATAATTTCAATGTTGGCGTCCACCGTTGGTGCGCGTTTTAAATTTTCCAGGGATTGCTCAATATCACGCACATTTAAAATATCGCCTTTGGCAAAAGTGAGCCCCGTTAATGCGTGCAACTTAGTAAAACGTGGCACCCTGCCGTTATCGACGATAATCGTATTGCGCACCTTGCCCGCAATGGCGGTTAAACCTAAAGTACCGCCTCGTAAATTCTGCTCTTCAATCACCACCCGAGTGGTCACATAACCTTTTTCAATAATGCGATTTTGCACCTGATTCATCAAAATGCCTAAGCCTTCTCCGCCAAAACAATGGGGTAAGGTTAATTTTAAATCACGTACTGCTTGTTCAAATGCCCATTGGAATTGACTTTGAGTAGAAGGAGAACCGTAATCAGTAAAGGAAATGCGATGGATGGGATAACAAGGATATTCGTGATTGGATAGCCGAATTGGCTTGGTTTGAGCGGTGTCTAAGCGCACATCCGCTTCAGGACGAAGCTGCGCCTCTTGCGCTTGTTGATATTGTTGCTGTCGTTGTTGTTCTGCCGCATCAAGTTGGTTTAATTGAGGAAAATTATCCGCAGGCGCAGCCAACACCACGACAGGGAAAACACTTAGGATAAGAGCCGTTGATTTAAAGGAAAAGTTCATTTTTTTATTATGAGAAGGGTTGATTTGGGGTGTGAATTTTACGGTAATGTCCCTCACTGATTAAACAAGATTTACGGTAATTGATTGTGTTTTACAAAATATAAGATTCTTCGTTAAAGCAAGTGTTTTGCTGGCATCAGCCCTATGGATTTTGGCACCAATCCAAAATAAATTGGGCAATCTGTTCCGCATCGTTAATATCCAGCAGGTTTTTTCTCGCTAGGGGGTAATCTGTGGCGGTGGCGATTGTCCATTCATCCATTTCTGGTAAAGGGTTTTCGAGGTTTTTACGGTGAAGTTGAATTTTGGGCAGCTGCTCGTGTTTAAAACCTTCTACCAGCACCAAATCTACTTTTCTAAAATATGCAAGAATTTCAGAAAAATCAACCGCTTGTTGTGGAGTTTCAGTCATCAATGCCCAACGTTCATCGCAGGCGATAGCGGTTGGATTAGCTCCTGCAAGACGTAGGCGATGACTGTCTTTGCCTTGTTTGTCAATGTCAATATTGTGATGGGAATGCTTGATCAAGCCAACTCGCAAGTTACAAGCGGTCAATTTTGGCAATAATTTTTCCAATAGAGTCGTTTTGCCTGTACCGCTGTAGCCTGTGATGGCTAGAATTTTAAGTTCTGTTTTAGTCGGCAAGCAAGCCCATTCTGCGAGGTCATCTGAAGAGTTGAAATTTCGGAACGATTCAGCTGTTTCGGAGAAATCGACGGCAACACTTTTTTGCGATTGAAAAAATTGAAATAAACGACGTTCACCGCTGTTTAAGTATTTTTCGAGATCGTTCGCTACACTTTTATGCATCAAGCAAATGGTCGGGTGTGGGCGTTCACCATCGTGGGCGTAAGCAATTTGTACGTGATTGATCTTTAAGGCAACGTACAATTTGTTCAGCAAATTAGTCGGCAAGAATGGTGTATCGCAAGGAACGAACAGAAAATAATCGCTGTTGATTTGTTTTAAAGCGGTAAGCATTCCACTTAATGCACCTTGAAATTCAGGGAGTTCATCGACGTAATAAGGTAAATACGGAAATTCCGCCTGATAAGCTGAAATATTTTTGTTAATATTTAGCCAAATTTGACCGCTTGTTGCAGTTATTTGTGGCGAAAGTGTGGTTAAAATATGTGAAATCAGTGATTTTCCTTGAAGTTTCTGTAAGCCTTTTTCTAAGCCATTCATTCGGCGTGCTAAGCCGCCTGCAAGAATTACAGCAGTGATTTTTTCGTTCATTTTGATTCCAATCTTTTGCAAAAAAACGCTTAAAAGTATATGATCGGAAGCCGTTTTCAACAAGAATTTTTAAGGAACGAAGAATGAAATGCAAACGCTTAGAAGAGCTTCTAGAATTACTTGGCGAGCATTGGCGTAAAAACCCAGATTTACATTTGATGGATATTTTGCAGCAACTTTCAGTTGAAGTAGGGGAGCCAAATAATTATGAAAAATTGCGTGATGAGGTGCTGATTTATCAACTCAAAATGCGTAATGCTGATAAACACGAACCCATTCCTGGTATTAAAAAGGATTACGAGGAAGATTTTAAAACCGCTTTATTAAAGGCGCGTGGAATTATTTAGATGAAATTTAGTCTATCGTAGGGACAGGGTTTACCTCTGTCCGTGTGATCTTTGAATATTGGGGGTGAGGATAAACTTCGCTCCTACAAATTTTTTAAAACGCAAGGAAAAAATATGAAATTAAAAGCAACGGTTTTAGCCTTATCTGCATTATTTTCGATAAATACGGCAGCATTGGCGGCAGAGCCTGTGGAAGGTAAAGAATATACCACTGTGCGCCAAGCGCCTTCAGCACACAAAGAAGTAGTGGAGTTTTTCTCATTCTATTGCCCACATTGCTATGATTTTGAAGTGATCTACAAAATTCCTAGCCAAATCAAAGCGAATTTACCAGAGGGGGCAAAATTGGTGCAATACCATGTGAATTTCTTGGGGCACCAATCTGAAAACCTCACTCGTGCTTGGGCATTTGCAATGGCGCAGGGTGTGGAAGATAAAGTGAAAAAAGCCTTATTTGAAAATGCACAAAAAGATGCGTTGAAATCAATGGATGACATCAAAGCGGTGTTTGTGGCAAATGGGGTGAAAGCCGAGGATTTTGATAATGGTATCAACAGCTTTGCAGTGAATGGTTTAGTGAATAAACAAGTGCAATTAGCGGAAGATTTTAAAATTCGTGGTGTGCCAGCCTTTTTTGTGAATGAGCAATACCAAATCAATCTAGAAGGTTTTGCCGATTCAGAATCGAATAGTGATTTTATTAAACGTTATGTGGATGCGGTCACCTTTTTAATTAAAAAATAGTAGCAAGATAAGAAAAATGGCTAGGTTTGACCTAGCCATTTTTTATACAATTACATCCCAATAATCACACATTCCGCGACGCTTCGAGCATTGGACTGCGCCCTAGAGGCAGCCGCACGATCGCCAACAGGACCAACAAGCACACGATTCCATTCATTGCCACCGATAATGCGAGCATTAAAACCTGCCATAGCTAAGCGTGCTTGCATATTTTCAGCTTGCGCTTTATTTTTGAAGGCTCCACACTGTAAACCAAATTTGCCATTTTGGTTTGCGGTTTTCTCCGTTGATTTTGCTGCAACAGCCGTCGTAACTTTAGCTGGCTCTTTTTTGGCGGCTTCTTTGGTTGCTTGTGTGGTTTTGGCTTTCTCTGCTTTGGCTACTTTCTCCTTTTCCGCTTTAGCTAACTGTTCTACTTTTTGCTGTTCAGTTTTACGTGCTTCTTCTGCTTTACGTTTTGCTTCAGCTTCAGCTTTTTTTTGCTCTTGGGCTTTCATTGCGGCTAATTCTTCTGCCGAAGCTGGCGTAGCGGTAGTGGCTGTGTTAGCGTTAGCCACTTCTGATTGTTGTATGGCTTGTAGTCGAGCCTCTTCTTCTTTGCGTTTTTCTTCGGCAAGTTTGAGCTGTTCTTGTGAAAGTTGAGCGAGTTTATCCTGTGCTTTGATATTAGGATCGGTGATCACTTCGCGAGTTTCTAAATCGCGAATATAGCTATAAACCTCTTCAGGTTTACTTGGTAAATTAGTGCTAGGTTTTTGAGGAAGCTGTTTTACTTGCTCAGGAATAGTGGGTGCAGGGGCATTTTCTTTTAATAGCCATAACGCCACTACCGCAATCCCTAAAATAGCCAGTATTGTCGTTAATACTTTGGTTTTATTCACTTTCCCCCCTTTTCTTTTGGAGCGAACAGCATAATCTCTTTGAGGCACGTCTTTAATTACCTTATTGTTAATAAATACAGAAATTTGTAAATTCTACTGAAAAAATAACCGCTTGCCTATCATTTGGGGGACTGTTATCGCAAAATTTGTGTAAATTTTTGTTAAAAGTCGCTATTTTTGTGATAAATGCGACAAATAAACATCAAAGCGGTGGTTTTTCGTAGTTTGCGAGAAGTCAGGTTTCTGCTCAGCAAGAAATAGCGCATAATCAGGGCGTTTTACCACCACTCGTTTTCTCGCCAAATGCTTCGCTGGCAAGAAAAAATCATCTGAATCTAAATCGGCTCCAACTAAATGCTGAAATACACGCATCTCCTTTTTTACTAAGGCGCTTTTTTGTTTATGCGGAAACATCGGGTCGAGATAAACCACATCAGCATAATTGATAGTAGGATCAAGCTGAGAAATGTTGCGAACCTCGCTTAAAAGCATTCGTTCTTGCATAAATTCGCCAATTTCAGGATCTTGATAAGCGCGGGCTAAACCATCTTCTAAGAGAGCAGCTACAATCGGATTGCGCTCGACTAACAGCACTTTGCAGCCGATTGAGGCAAGCACAAAGGCATCACGTCCAAGCCCTGCAGTGGCATCAATAATGGTCGGTAAATAATCGCCTTTAATGCCAACCGCTTTTGCCACTGCTTCGCCGCGTCCGCCCCCAAATTTGCGACGGTGTGCCATAGTTCCATCAACAAAATTAACTGTAATGGCGCCAAGTTTGGGTTCATCTAGTTTGCGTAGCTCTAAACGTTCAGCGGTGAGCACTAAGGCTAAAACACTTTCTGGGTTGTGCACAAGTTGCCATTTGTCGCAAAGTTGCTGGAATTTGTGGCTATCTTGCGATTCGTTGATTAGTTGAATCATACCTTCAGCTCTTCAAAATGCTCCATCAGGCACGCTTTGCCTGCAAGCGGTTCATTTTCCCAAGATTTTTGCAAAATTTCTTTGGTGAACTGTTTTTCATATTCTGTTGCAATAGGGCGGTAGCTAATATGCCAAGGCTCAAAGCCAACTTGGGTGTTTGTTACGCCGTCAAACGGAAAATAAAAACCAAAATGTTCGGCATTTTGATGTAGCCAATTGGCTAAATGTTCAAAGTAGCCACCAGTTTGATATTCCCAAGGTTCAAGCTGTAAATGTTGTCCTGTTGGTACAAGGTCAGGATCGAAAATATCGATTTCAGTTCCCCAATGGTGACGGCTCGAACCTGGGATTGCTGACCAACGCAACATAGCTTGGATTTTTTTCCAATCATCAAGCTCCGCCATATTGATGGCTTTGCCTTCGTCATCGTGAACCTTGCGTTCGCCATTAAATTTGGCATTCCAAATCAGCATTTGGCGTTCAAAATCGCGGTAAGTGGAAGCAGGTTGTAAGTTAAAGCCTGCTTCACGGGCGGCTTGTTGTAGCTTTAAAAAAGCGGCGACTACTTCTGCTTGTAAAAAATGTTTATCTGAAAGCGGGTTCGGTAAAGGCACGAGATGAGCTCGACTTTTGCCCGTTAAAATGTTGGCTAAATTTTGCATAAATTTGACCGCTTGTTGGCTGAAAATAAGAGAATTATAAAGGAATTTGGGAGCAAGGGACAGAAAAAGCGTTGGATTAGTCTTAACCCAACGCTTACAGATTAGAGTTGTACAGAAACGTTGTCTTTCACACGGCAACTACACGCCAACACATAGCCTTGGGCTATTTCTTCTGCGGTTAAGTCGCCTGTGCGAACGGTTTCTACTTCGCCGCTTGTGACTTTGGTTTTGCACAAACCACATAAGCCTGTACGGCAGCCTGTGACTACGGGCTGTTCCTGCGCTTCTAAGGCAGCAAGTAACGTCATCCCAACTGGTACTTCAGCTTTGATTTGTTTGGCACCGTTGATCGTCAGGGTGGTTTTTTTGTCTGAGCTGATTTCGCCTGCAAGTGCGGTATCGAAGAAGGCTTCAGTGAAGAAGCGTTCTTCCGAACCACCAAGCGATAAAATAATCGCTTTCAAAGCTTCCATATAGGCTTGCGGGCCACAAGTCATCACGGTGTAATCAGCGATATTTGGCACTGCGTTTTTGATAATTTCTGCGGAAATTCGACCGCTTGCAAAGCCCACTGTGGCTCCTACCGAGGCGTTAATGACTAAGTTTAGTTTTGGATATTTGGCTTTGAGCTCCGCCCATTCTTGTTTGAAAATTACATCTTCTGGTGAGTGTACTGAGTGAATGACAGTTAAATTCGCTTCTGGACGGTTTGCTAATAACCAGCGAGCCATTGACATAATTGGCGTGATGCCACTGCCTGCGCCTACTAATAAGTAGTTATCTGCGACTACTTGTTGGCACGAAAATTCGCCCATTGGGTTAGAGAACCACACTTGATCGCCAACTTTTACCTCGTTATTTAGCCAGCTTGAGCCTACACCATTTTCGATTTCACGTACGGTGATTGAGACAAAACGGCTTTCTCCAGGGGTGGAGGAGAGTGAGTAGGCACGAGTGATGTGCGGCGTATTTTTAATGCTCACTAACGCATATTGCCCAGCTTGGTATGGGTAGAAATCTTGAGCAATGAAGTTTAATGTGGTGACATGAGGGGCTTCTTTTACAATAGAGTGTACTTGTAATTCATTGATACACAATGGGTTTTTGTTGGTATTTGCCATTTTTTTGTTCCTTCTTGTTCTTTTCGGGCGGGCACGGAACCCGCCTCTACAAGCGGTCAGAACTTGCAAAAAATTTGCAAAATATGACCGCTTCTTTTATTTATTGATGATATGCCCAAAATCTTGTTCTGGGGTGGTTAAGCCATTTAAACCAAATTTCTCGTGCAATAAATTCATCACATTGTCGTTTAAGAACGCTGGTTTGCTTGGACCCGAATAGACATTTTTCACCCCTAATGCCAGTAACGTTAATAACACGATAATTGCTTTTTGTTCGAACCAAGAAAGTACAATGGATAGTGGTAATTCATTCAAACCGATGCCCAATTTTTGTGAAAGGGTGACGGCTAACATAATGGCAGAATAAGTGTCATTACATTGACCTGCATCTAACAAGCGCGGTAAATCGCCATCAATGGTGCCGAAGTCGAGCTTGTTGAAACGATATTTACCGCAGCCTAAAGTTAATACTGCCGTGTCTTTTGGCAGGGCATAGGCTAAATCGGTGTAGTAGTGGCGTTCTTCTTTATCGCCATCACAGCCACCGATCACGAACACGTGGCTTAATTTACCTGCTTTGACTAAGTCGATGACCGCATCTGAGGCATCAACCAAGGTTTTACGCCCAAAACCGACAGTGATGTAGTGTTCTAACTCGGTGTATGGGAAGCCTTCACATTCAAGAGCCTTTTCAATCACGGGCGAGAAATCGTGTTTCTCTAAATGCACCACACCTGGCCAGCCGACGATGTTACAAGTGAAGATTCGATCGGCATAATCGCCTACATTCGGATCAATTAAGCAGTTTGAGGTCATCACAATTGCCCCAGGGAAGCGGGCAAATTCTTTTTGCTGATTTTGCCAACCTGAACCGAAGTTACCGACTAAATGTTTGTATTTTTTCAATTCAGGATAACCGTGCGCAGGCAACATTTCGCCGTGGGTGTACACGTTAATGCCTTTGCCTTCGGTTTGTTCTAGCAGCTCTTTTAGGTCTTTCAAATCGTGACCTGAAATTAGGATACATTTGCCTTTCATTGGACGAATGTTTACTGTGGCAGGCACAGGGTTACCAAAGGCTTCCGTTTCGCCCGCATCTAACATTGCCATTACTTTGAAATTCATTGCGCCGATAGCCAATGATTTTTCCAGTAATTCATTTAAGTCGCTTGGTTTGGTACCGAGCCAAGACATAAAACCGTGGTATTCCACGTATAAGTCGTTGTCGTATTTGCCTAACACGTAAGCGTGTTCCAAATAAGCCGCCGCACCTTTTAAGCCATAAAGGGCGAGCAAACGTACACCGTGAGCCTCTTCACCGATTTCCGTACGGTCAAGATCTAAGGCAAATTCTTTGGCTTGCTCAGCGAGTTGGTCGATGGAAATCCCTTTCAATTCGATATTGGCAAGTGGATGGTCGAGTTGTGGATTCGGCGCCACTTTGGCAATTTCTTGAATCAATTCATTACGATAGATAATCGCTTGCTGCGCATAACCAACGATACGATTGGAATCAAAGTTTACGTTAGTTAAAGTGGCAAAAAAGGCACGCGGAGCGAAGTTATCTGCCTCGTGGTTGATAATGCCGTGTTCACGAGCTTTTAATGCCCACGCAGAAAGGCTATGCAGGCAGGCAATCAATAAATCTTGCAAGTCTGAGGTTTCTGCTGTTTTACCGCACATTCCTTGACCAAAAGTACAACCATTGCCCACTGAAGTTACTATTGTTTGTTCACATTGCACGCAATACATAAATCACTCCAAAATAAATAAGAATTAAACGCAATAACTAACTAAATTAGTAGGTTTTAATGGGCAAATATTAGCCTGTTTTAATCAGAATAAAAAGCGGATAAATTATGAACTTTCACTTTTTTTGATCTAATCGATATTTTGTACTTAAAAAGGGTTATCTATTGATTTTATTGAGAATTATTGTTAATTAGAATAGCCTGGTAATTGCTAAAAGAAGTTTTTTGCCCAATAAAAAAACCGACCAAGCGGTCGGTTTTTTCAAGTTTTTTGCAAATCGCAATTAAGCATAATACATCTCAAATTCCACTGGGTGTGGAGTCATATTTAGGCGTTCCACTTCTTTGCGTTTAATGCTAATGAAGGCTTCCACAAATTCTTTGCTGAATACGCCACCTTGGGTTAAGAAGGTATAGTCGTTTTCTAAAGAATCTAACGCTTCTTCTAATGAGCTTGCCACCGCTGGGATTTCTTTCAACTCTTCTGGTGGAAGGTCGTAAAGGTTTTTGTCCATTGCATCGCCTGGGTGGATTTTATTGATCACACCGTCCAAGCCAGCCATTAATAATGCTGCAAAGCAAAGGTATGGATTTGCCATTGGGTCAGGGAAGCGCGCTTCGACACGGGTCGCTTTCGGGCTGGTAACCGCAGGAATACGGATTGATGCCGAACGGTTACTTGCGGAATAGGCGAGTAATACAGGCGCTTCAAAACCTGGCACTAAACGTTTGTATGAGTTGGTAGTTGGGTTGGTGAATGCATTTAACGCTTTAGCATGCTTGATGATACCACCGATGTAATAAAGCGCGGTTTCAGATAAGCCCGCATATTTGTCGCCCATAAAGACATTTTTGCCCTCTTTACTTAACGACATATTACAGTGCATACCTGAACCATTGTCGCCTGCAAACGGTTTTGGCATAAAGCAAGCAGTTTTACCGTGTTCTACCGCTACATTGTGTACCACGTATTTGTAGATTTGGGTTTCATCCGCTTTTAAGGTTAAGCTATTGAATTTAGTGGCAATTTCATTTTGCCCAGCAGTTGCCACTTCGTGGTGGTGCGCTTCGATTACTAAGCCCATTTCTTCCATAATCAAGCACATTTCGCTACGAATATCGTGCGCTGTATCAATTGGTGCAACCGCACAGTAACCGCCTTTTTTCAATGGGCGATAAGCATTGTTACCATCTTCATATTTACGATTGGTGTTCCACATCGCTTCCACATCGTCGATATGGTAAGAGATATTTTGTGGCTTGGTTGAAAAACGCACATCGTCAAAGAGGAAGAATTCTGGTTCAGGTCCGAACATTACGCTGTCGGCAATGCCTGTTGATTTGAGGTAGTTTTCGGCACGAATCGCAATCGAACGAGGGTCGCGATCGTAAGACTGCATTGTATTGGGATCAAAAATGCTACAACGAATAGAAAGGGTCGGAATTTGAGCGAAAGGATCCACCACCGCCGTTTCAGCAATTGGCATTAACAACATATCTGCTTTGTTGATCGCGCGCCAGCCTTCCACAGATGAACCGTCGAACATTTTACCTTCTTCAAATAGGTCTTCAAGGTCGTCTGCCACAAGGCTTACGGGTAATGATACGCCGTGTTCTTTGCCTTTGATGTCAGTAAATCTCAATAATACGAATTTGATGTCGTTGTCACGAATCAGTTTTGCCACATTTGCAATAGCATTTGCATTTGACATTGCGAAGTCCTCTTAGCGAATTAGGAAAATAAAGGAAATGAAAACGGTCGAAATGATAGCATTTTTTTAGTGAAAACTTTAGCGTTTTTTTCAAGCAAGGAAAACGGTTGCGTAGGCTAATAAAACAAGCGGTCAAATTTCGATAATTTTTTGCAAAATAGTTTGGAAATTTGACCGCTTGTATTTAAAGACGAGTTATTCCGCTTCGTGTAAAATGACCCAACCTTGGTCGAGCCAATCACAGAGTGTATCTAACAACAGCTCTAACTCTTCTTGGTCTTGCGCTTTGGAAGCGAGTTTATTCCACGAAACCGAATCGCCATTGGCGATACGTTTGAGTAACGCCGATTCCGCTTCATTGAGCTCATCGATCCATTCGCCATTCACGTAAATGCGATCAGGATTTTCTGTGTAGAGGATTTTCACATTCGCATCTTGTTGGATCCAGCCGCCTTCTTCCAGCACTTCTTGCACTTCGTCGGGGTAGTTTTCGGCTTCTTCGTGCAGTTGTTCGTAACGACGTAAACTCACGGCTGAAGCCACAGCGTGGGTGAAAATCGCATCAAACTGTTCAGAATCTTGGAGCAAGTTGAGCAACTGGCGTTTGAAGGTGGCGACCATTTTCGGATCAAGCAGCGCATTGGGTTGCTCGTTTGGCGAGAGGCGGAACGGAATATTAAATTCCGAAGTTGGCATTTCCTCACTATGTTGATTAAGTGCTTCCGTGAATTTGCCCAATAAATCCGCCGCATTTGGGAAACGGCAACCAAATGAGAAGGTTAAGCTATCGCTTTCCGATACGCCATAATGTGCCATTCGAGAAGGAACGTAGAGCACATCACCAGGTTGCATTACTTCATCAATGACCAAATCGCCCATATCATCGAAAATGCGGATTGGTTGATTAGGTTTAAATTCTGTCGCAGGATCGCACCATCTGCCTACTTGCCAACGGCGTTCGCCATAACCTTGCACGAGGAACACATCATATTCATCGTAATGCTTGCCAACGGTTCCGCCCGCGGGTGAACAAGAAACCATTATGTCATCACGCTGCCATTGTGGGATGAAGCCGAACGCTTGCCAGAGCGAACCTAATTCAGGCGACCATTGTTCTAGGTTTTGCACCATAATGGAATATTGTGGAGCCAGGTTTTGCAAATCACCTTCTTCAAACGGACTGTTTTTTACTGACCATTTTTCTTCTTCACTGCCTTGGTTGTGGCATTGAATAAGACGTGCTGTGATGTTATCTTCTAACACTAAATCGACAATATCCTCTGGTTCGAATAAGTCCACGATTTGTGGCAAACCATTACGGATCAAAAGCGGTCGTTTTTGCCAATAATTTTGCAAAAAATCTTGTGGCGTGATGTTTTCAGGTAAACAGAATGGAATGTTCATCGCTCGCTCCTTCTCTTTGATTGATTACTCCTATTCTAGAGGCTAATGCCCCAAATTCCTAGCTAATTTCACTCAATATTTTGCCCTAAAACAAATTTTCTCAGCAAAAAATACCATTTTTAATCACATATTGACAAAAATATATCATATGCCCTATATTGAGAATAATTATTATTTAATTAAGAATGAGGATTTTATGAAAACACCTTTTACTTTGAAAGCCATTGCGGCTTCACTTTTACTCTCATTATCTAGTAGTTTCACTTGGGCAAAACCAACAGAGGTAACGGATATTTTAGATAGAAAATTAACCGTTGAGTTGCCCGCCAAACGTGTTGTGTTAGCCTTTAATTACCAAGACTATATGGCAGTAGGTGGGAAAGATGCATTAAATAATGTAGTGGGCTTTTCTAAAGCTGTGTGGTCTGATTGGGCACCAGCGAGCTGGGCAGAATTTAGCAAAGCTGTGCCCAAATTAGCGCAGTTAGAAGATGTAGGTGAGGTAGAAGTTGGTACATTCTCCGTTGAGAAAGTGATAGCCCTAAAACCTGATTATGTTTTAATGGCGGATTGGCAATTTAAAGCCCTGGATTCAGACCTTGAACCATTAGCGGAAGCTGGTATTCCTGTGGTGGTGGTTGATTATTTAGCGCAAACTGTAGATAAACATATGCGTTCAACTGAGATCATTGGTCAATTGACAGGCAATGAAGCCAAAGCAAAAGAAATCAATGACGAATACAAGGCATTGGTGAAAGAGATTCAAGATCGAGTAGCAAAAGCGAACTTACCGAAACCAAAGGTATATGTCGAGTTTGGCAATAAAGGGCCTTCAGAACACAGCTTTACCTTTGGTAAAAGTATGTGGGGGGCAATGATTGACTTGGTCGGTGGTGATAATATAGCTAAAAAAGCCGTAGAGTTTTATAGTCCAGTCAATCCTGAGCTTGTTTTAGCTGCCAAACCAGATATAGCAATTATTACAGGGCGAGAAACCGAACTGAAAAAAAACGAAAGCGCTATGGTGGCAGGCTTTAATATTGATGAAGCAGAGGCTCGTAAACGTTTAGCGGGCTTTGCAAAACGTGCAGGTTGGTCAGAATTACCAGCGATTAAAAATAACCGTTTGTACGGTGCTTATCACGCTAACTCTCGCACCGTGTCTGATGGTGCCTCAATTCAATTTGTTGCCAAAGCCATTTACCCTGAATTGTTTAAAGATATCGACCCAACCAAAACCTACGTAGAATTCTATCGAAAATATTTACCTATAGTGCCTAAAGGTACGTTCTACCTTGAACCTAAAGGCAAATAATCGTGAATCAAGAGGTTGTTAAACAGATTGTAAACAACCAGCGCTTGCTTGAACGCAAACGCTGGTTTGTCGTTATTGTTTTTCTGATTATCAGTTTGGTCGGCTTGGTGTTTGATATTGTGACAGGTCCTTCTATGCTGCCTGTTGATGAAGTCGTCAGAGCGTTATTGCGTTTAGACAATGTTGAGACGACCACGCACGTCATTGTTTATGACTTACGTCTACCGATGGCACTGATGGCATTGGTGGTCGGGGCGGCATTAGGTGTCGGTGGGGCGGAAATTCAAACCTTGCTGAATAACCCAATGGCAAGCCCTTATACCTTGGGGCTTGCCGCCGCCGCTGGGCTGGGAGCTTCAACCGTCATTGCCTTTGGCGGATTTGGTTTACCTTCAGGTTTTGCGGTGCCCGCAGGTGCTTTTGTGATGACCATGCTCGCTTCAGGTGTGTTGTTTGTTTTTGCCTCGTTGCGCCGTTTTAGTTCGGCAATGTTGGTATTGGTGGGCATTGCTTTACTGTTCTTATTTCAATCCTTGCTCTCACTCATTCAATTTATTGCTGCCCCTGAAATCTCGCAACAAATTCTCTTTTGGCTATTTGGTAGCTTAACCAAAGCCACGTGGGAAAATTTACTCATTTCAACTGCGGTAACTACTATTTGTGTAGTTTTGCTTACCAAAGATGTGTGGAAACTGACAGCCCTACGCTTAGGCGAAGAACGAGCCTTAAGCCTTGGTATAAACTTGCAATGGCTTCGGTTAAAAACGTTGGTGATTGTGGCGATAATGACCGCAACTGCTATTAGCTTTGTGGGGATTATTGGTTTTATCGGCTTGGTTGCGCCACACGTTGCCCGAATGTTATTAGGCGAAGATCAACGCTTTTTCTTGCCAGGTTCAATGCTTGTCGGAGCAGCATTTTTATCTATTTCATCCGTATTATCCAAAGTCATTATTCCTGGTGCGCTGTTTCCTGTCGGGATTGTTACCGCTTTTGTGGGCGTGCCATTTTTCTTCTGGATTGTTCTCACCAAGCGGTAGAATTTATGCTAAAACTTGCAAATTTATCTATTAAGCGGGGTAGTCAAATTACCGCTGAAAATTTTAACCTCACCTTTGAAAAGGGGAAAATTTATAGTATTTTAGGACCCAACGGTGCAGGAAAGTCCTCCTTAATCAAGGCGATTTTTGGTGAAGTACCATTTGGTGGTGAAATTCATTATGGCAAGGAAATATTACAAAAACGCCATTTACTTGCTTGGCGAAAACGTATTGGTTATATGCCACAAGATTCTGTGGTCGAAGCCTCACTTACTGCTCTCGAAGTGATTTTGCTCGGGCAGTTAGAAGCGCTCAATATGCACGTTAGCGATGAGCTACTTGAGCGAGTGGCTGCCATTATGCAAAAGTTGGGTATTGCCCATTTAGCACACTGCGATGTAATGCGTTTAAGTGGTGGACAGCGGCAAATGGTGATGTTTGCGCAAGTGCTGTTACGCAATCCTGAAATTTTGTTGTTAGATGAGCCTGTCAGTGCGCTGGATATGCACCATCAACTTAATTTACTGGAACAAGTGGCAGAATACACTAAGCAAAATCAGCTTATTACTCTGATTGTACTGCACGACCTTAGTTTGGCGGCACAATTTTCCGATAACCTTATTTTAATCGGCGAAGGCAAGGTGCAAGCCTTTGGTGAAGCCAAATTTATCTTACAAGCAGATTTGATTAGCCGTTTATATAATGTTGAAGCCGAAATTCTGTATGACCGCACGGGGCAACCTGTCATTCGCCCATTGCGTAAACTTAAAAAAGGAAATTAAAGATGAAAAAATCGCTTATTTTTGGTTTGACAATGCTTTCAAGCGTAGTTTATGCAAAAAATTACGACGTAAAAATGTTAGATAACGGTAAAGATGGAGGTATGGTGTTTGAACCTGCTTACATTAAAGCAGAAAAAGGCGACACTATTACTTTTTTACCAACCACTAAAGGACATTGGGTGCAAAGCCGCGCTCTGCCTGAAGGCGCAGCGAAATTTCTTTCAAAAGAAGATGAGAAATTTGTCCTGACTCTCGACCACGAGGGGCTTTATTTCTACATTTGCCCACCGCACCGCGCGATGAATATGGCAGGGCTAATTCAAGTCGGCAATGACACCTCGAACAAAGCCGCCGTGGAAAAAGAGATCCAAAAACTCGAAAAACGCGCTACTGAAAACAAAGGGCGGTTATTTGAATATTTTGATAACATCAAATAAAGAATGAATAACAAACTGATCCTTACCACGTGCTTAAGTTATCCTACCTTGCCTGAAGACTTGCAACCATTGGTTGAGCAACTTTCATATTCGTTTAGTGTAGCAATTCAACCTTGGCAGAGTATGGAGAGAAGTGATTACATTTTACCGCTGTGTGCGTGGGATTATGCCCAATTTCCTCAACAATTTCAGCAATGGCTGACTCAATGCTCCTCTCAAGGTAGTTTATTTTTTAATTCACCTGAATTGATGCGATGGAATATGCATAAAAGTTACTTGCTTGATTTGGCTCAGCAAGGCATTGAAGTGATTCCAAGTGTCTATCTTGAAAAGGTGGACGATAGGAGCATTCAGCAAGTTGGTGTAAAGCAAGGGTGGCAAGAGATAGTTATTAAACCTGCGGTTGGGCAAAGTGGGCAAGATGTGCAAAAAATCAGGCAAAATCAACCGCTTGTAACCGGCGAATCTTATCAACAAGGTGCCATTTTGCAGCCTTATATAGCTGAAGTTGCTACCTTGGGCGAAACTAGTCTGATTTTCTTTGCAGGGGAATTTAGCCACGCTGTTCGCCGCCAGCCTGCAACGAGTGACTGGCGCACGAATTCAGCTTTTGGCGCAACGGTTTACCCCCAAGCGGTCACGTCTCATATCATTCAGCAAGCAGAACAAGCTTTGCTGGTTTTGCCTGAAATGCCTTGTTATGCGAGGGTTGATGGCATTATTATTGGCAAGCGATTTTTACTCAATGAATTAGAACTGATTGAACCTGCTCTTTACCTGACCCAATCTGCAGGCGCAGAGGCCCGTTTCTTGCAAGCATTGCAAGCGAGCTTGGGGCGGCGTAAATAATACAAGCGGTCAAATTTGCAAAATTTTTTGCAAATTTGACCGCTTGTTGTTTAGCGCTTTGCTATTTCAAGCGAATAAAAAATGTGCCTTTCGGTTCGATTGGCAGGTAATTGCGGTGGAAGTCGAGGTAGGTTTTTTCAGGGTCGAGGTCTTGGAAAAGCGCTGGATAAAGTGCTTTTGCCATAAATTGTGCGCTAGCAAGATCCAGTATCGAGCGAGAAGCGGTGTGGTATAAACCGTACACACGCCCTGTTTGTACCGCAGGCAACGATTCCCAACCTGTGCGAGAGGTAAAGGCTTTTAGGCGTTTTTGTGCATCTTGCTCGGTGATGGCAATGCCCATCGACATTGTGTCAGGGTTAGTTTTATTTTCCAATTCTGTACCTGAAATAAGAATCACCTCAGGCTTGGCAGCGAGTAACTGCTCAGGATTGATAGGACCCCAATTCTCGACAAAAGGTGCGCTGATGTTGTCGCCGCCCACCATATCGGCAATCGCCCCCCACATATTTTTACCGAAAGTGAAGCTATATTCTTGCGGACCTTTGTTGCCAAATTCGATATAAATTTTCGGTTTCGGTAGATTCGCTTTGGCAATACGGCGCTGAATATCGGCAATGCCTTGGGTGTATTCATTGGCGATCTTCTCCGCCCGTTCAGTCGTGCCTGCCAGCTGCCCGAAAATTTTGATGCTTTGCGTATGGCGTTCAACGGTTTGGGCGTTGAAATCGACTACCACTACAGGAATGCCAGCCTGTTCAAATCGAGGCAGTTCGGCTTTGAGGGTTTCATACTGCCAGTCGGCTAAAATCAGCACATCAGGCTTGAGCGACAGGGCTTTTTCGGTCGAAAAAGTGTTGGTATTAACATTGCCGACATCGGGAATCTCTTTAAGGGTTGGAATTTTCGCTGTGAACAACGCCCAGCTACCTGGGTTGAATTTCTCCCAAAATTCCCGTGAAATGCCTACCACCTTTTTAAAGTTTTCCACGCCCGTAGTGGCGATATAATCAGGATAATAGAAGGCGAGCAGCGGGCGTTTGACAGGCAGGTCCAGCTTCACTTCACGTCCGAGGACGTCTTTGATGGTCTGAATTTCAGCCGAAGTACCGAGGCTGAACAAAAACATCACAGTTGCCAGAGAGGTTTTGAAAAAACGAAATTTCATATATTCTCCTCAATAATCAGATGGGTGTTTAACATTTCAATTAACAGTTGCAGCAAAGTTGGATAGAGATTGCTTGCCAGCGGAATCTGCGCAACTTTTTGCGCCATTTGGGGTAGCCAGCTCAACAGTTGCTGCGCAATAAATTGCTGTTGAGTGGCGAGGCTTTCTTGCTCTACCAGTTTGAGCAAAATTTCCAAATAAACGCACAGATGGTCGCTCGGTTCATTGACTTGGCGGTTGATTTGCAGGTCAAAACGATCTAGCCACCGATCCATTTGGGCGAAATTTTGTGCAAGCTCAGCTTCTGATAAATAGGCAGAGGCATAGGGCAGAGCGCTGATACCACCCTCCAGCAAAAAGCACTGGGCAAAATCTGCCGCCAACTCAAGCTGCCCGTGTTCTTTCAGAACAAGCTGCTGTAATTCGCTTTGCAGAACCTGCACAGAGGCAGCAAAGCCCGCTTCGCTTAAAAATGCAAAAAAATCATCAAATTCACCCGCTTGTAAGCGGTGAAATTGCACCTTTGACAGCTCTTGTCCGAGCATATTGCCCAGCCAGCGGTAGATGAAAATGCGCTCGGCAGCCGTGAACGTCATAGGCGTGGCACCTCCTGCGGACCGCTGAAGCCGTTCGGGGCAGGTGCGTCGCCTTGCCATTTTTCGACGTTCACCAAGCAGGTGCTGACACTGGTGCCTTGCGAGAGGCGGGACGCACCGATGTCGAGCGTGAGACTATTCGGGCAGCCGTAGGTGTCGAGTGCGCCGACGGTTTCATCCAGTGGCGAGAACCACGCCCCTTCCTGCAACCGCACTACGCCCGTCGGGAAGTTGTCCGACAGCACCGCACCGACTAGCACCTGCCCACGATCGTTATAGACCCGCACCAAATCACCGTCTTGAATGCCTAATTTCTCGGCATCCTGCGGATTCATATAAAACGGCTCACGCCCTTGCACGCTGTAGGTTTCGCGCAGTTCCTTGGCTTCGCAAAGCTGGGAGTGCAGACGTTTGTCGGGGTGAACCGACTGCAGCCAAAACGGGAATTTATCCGATAGCGGGCCACCGTGGGAGCGTTCGGCTTTTTCGAACCACATCGGGTGTCCTTTGCAGTCGTTGTAGCCGTAGCCCGCGATTTTTTGGCTGAAGATTTCGATAAAACCCGACGGCGTGCCGAGGGCGTGCAGTTCAGGATCATCACGGAAGTCGGCGTGGCGCACCCAAGGTTTGCCTGCGGGGAAGAGGTGGTAACCCGTTTTCCAAAACTCATCGAATTTCGGCATCTCAAATTTACCGCGGTTGGCGTTGCGGCAATCTTTGTAGAGTCGCTCAACCCATTGCATTTCATCGAGTTCCAAGCTGTATTCTTTCTCTTTGCCGAAGCGACGGCAGAGGTCACGGAAGATCTCAAAATCGGAACGGGATTCATACAGTGGTTCGACCAATTTGTGCATAGCAAGCACGCCACGGTTGCTGTAGGAGCCGTAAGCATCAATGTCATTGCGCTCGAACGGCGTGCAGGCAGGCAGCACAATGTCGGAGAAGCGACAGGTTGCCGTCCAGCTGTAGTTGAGCGAAACTACAGTTTCCAATTGGTGGAAGGCTTGTTTCATTTTGTTGAGCTGCGATTGGCGCCCCCACTGGTTGCAGCCCGAGAAAATCACCATTTTGTATGGGGCGTAGGTGATTTTTTTGCCGTTGTAATCAATGGTTTCGCCCGCGTGCAGCAGAGCATCAGTAGTGCGCGCCACTGGAATGGCATCGCTGTAGCCTTTGAAATCTTTGTTGGTGTATTTCGGTGTCTGATTTTCGTTCAAAGCAGATGGGAAAGCCCCTGGCATCGAGGCACCCGAACTCGGCACGCCGATGGAGCTGTAATGGTGGGCGTAGCTGATACCACCGCCCGCTAGCCCGATTTGTCCGAGCATTGCCGCCAGCACTGCACCCATCCAATAGGGCTGTTCGCCGTGTTGTTGCCGCTGAATCGCCCAACCGAAAATCAGTTGCGTGCGTTTACCCGCCAACAAGCGGGCAAATTCACGGATTTTTTCGGCGGAAATGCCGCAAATCGGTGCTGCCCATTCGGGCGTTTTTTCGATCTTGTCTTCCGTTTTGCCGAGCAGATACGGCACGAACTGATCGAAGCCCAAGGTGTAAGTTTCAAGGAAATTTTTGTCGTGCAGGTTTTCGGTGTAAAGCGTGTGGGCAATCGCCAACATCAACGGCATATCTGCTTGCGGATTGACGTAAAGCTGTTCGCAGCCGAGGAAGTTTTGGGTTTTGCTTTTCACGGGGTCGATGGAAATCACCTTAATTGCTTTGTCCGCCACTTTCTGCTTGAGCTGCTCCAAATAGACGTAGGCTTCGTGGGTTTCGCAGTTCCAACCAACTTGCAGATTTTTCACTGGGTCACTCGCCCAAAAAATCAAATTTTCCGTCTCTTTTAAAATGATTTCCCACGAAGTACCTTGCGAGTAAACCTCGGTGTCGCCCAGTACATAAGGCAGAATTGTCTGTCCTGCGCCCGTGGAGTAATCGCCCACCGTGCCTACACTGGCTCCGTGCAAGGCGATGGCACGAATCATATGGTTACCACAACTGTGAAATTGTCCTGACGAACGCCAGCCAACGTTGGCGGTGTGTAGCGCCCAAGGACCATACTCCTTTTGCATTCGCTCTAGCTCTTCGTAGAAAAGATCCAACGCCTCATCCCAGCTCACTCGCACAAAGCGGTTATCGCCACGCTGGGTTTTGTCGCTATTTTGGCGGTTTTTTAGCCAATCAAGGCGCACCATCGGATAGCGTACCCGTGCTTCGCCGTACAAAATGCCCTTGATGCCGTTGATCATTTCGGTTGGGTGTTTATCAAACTCAAAGGGTTTGATTTCTTCCAGTCGTCCATTGACTACCTTCGCCCGTACCGCACCCCACTGACAGCCCGTGATTTTCCACTCCTCGGGCGGGGTTTTCCCTTGGGCGAGCACCTCACGTGGCACAAGGAACGACGGCATAGAAAGGCTTGCACCCAGTAGCGACATCTGTGTTAAAAAACGACGACGAGAAGATGAGATAGACATAAAAGCTCCTTATTTTTTCTCGGCAGGTTCGGCATCCGAGGCGTGCATTTGCAAATAGCGCAGCACCTGTTTTTGCTCGGCGTTTTCCAAATCGGTATTGCCGACCATACCGTTAAACACCGCAATCCACTGGTTCGAATCGTGCATTTTGGTATCACGCAACTTGTGGCAGACGGTACACTCGGTTTGATAAAGGGTTTTGGTTTCCGCCCAAAAATCAGTCAGGCTGTCGATAAATTCAGTATTTTCCACCCAAACTTTGGCTTTCACTTTCTGCCACATCAGCCCCGTGAGCGGATCGGGTTTGCTCTCTAAAATCTCAAAATTGGCGGCATTTTGCACAAATTCTTTACTGAACACCGCATCGGTAATTTGTTTGGCGAATTGGTTGTACCACACCCGCCCGAATCCTTTCGCCTTGCGCCACATTTCCAGCTCCAATTCGCTCGCTTTTGCGGTGGTTTGCAACAGTTTCACAGGCACGCCAGCTTCCAAATGCCCAACCTCTTGGCTGAGCGTGCTATCAGCAAACATCGGCACGGTTTCGGGCGTGTAAGCGGTCGTTTTTGTCAAATTTTTTGCAAAAAGAACAGACGGCAACAGCAGCCCCAAAAATATCCAAGCATACGGTAATCGTAATTTCATAAAGCCCCCAAAAAAATAAAAAACAGTGCCACAGAGTCGGCAAAAAATTACTTTATTTATACCACAAAAATGCGAGTTATTCTTATTTAAAATAAAATTTGCAAAAAATTCACAAAAAACGACCGCTTACAAGCTATAATAATCCACATTTTTTAACCATTTTTGACTGAGAAATAGAAGAATGAGTACAAAATTTAACGTGAAAATTTTCCAAGGTATGATTTTAGCCCTACAAGATTACTGGGCAAACCAAGGTTGCACTGTGGTTCAGCCGTTTGATATGGAAGTGGGGGCAGGTACATCTCACCCGATGACTTGTTTGCGTGCGCTTGGCCCTGAGCCGATGGCGTTTGCTTACGTTCAGCCTTCACGCCGTCCGACTGACGGCCGCTATGGCGAAAACCCGAACCGTTTACAACACTACTATCAATTCCAAGTGGTAATTAAACCTTCGCCAGACAACATTCAAGAACTCTATTTAGACAGCCTGAAAATGTTAGGCTTCGACCCAACGCAAAACGACATTCGTTTTGTGGAAGACAACTGGGAAAACCCAACGTTAGGTGCGTGGGGTTTAGGTTGGGAAGTGTGGCTAAACGGGATGGAAGTGACCCAATTTACCTACTTCCAACAAGTGGGTGGTTTAGAATGTAAGCCTGTAACAGGCGAAATCACTTACGGCTTAGAACGTTTAGCAATGTACATTCAAGGCGTGGACAGCGTGTACGATCTTGTTTGGTCGGACGGCCCGCTTGGCAAAACCACTTACGGCGATGTGTTCCACCAAAACGAAGTGGAGCAATCTACTTACAACTTTGAATATGCGAATACGGATTTCTTATTCTACTGCTTCGATCAATACGAAAAAGAAGCGCAAGAATTATTGGCATTAGAAAAACCATTACCATTACCGGCTTACGAACGTATCTTAAAAGCCGCACACAGCTTTAACTTACTTGACGCTCGCAAAGCAATCTCTGTGACCGAACGCCAACGCTATATTTTACGCATTCGCACCTTAACCAAAGGTGTGGCGGAAGCATACTACGCAAGCCGTGAAGCGTTAGGGTTCCCGGGTTGTAAAAAATAATTCTGCAAAACTGTCAAAAAACAGACCGCACTTTAGCTTAATGAGGATAATACAATGAAAGATTATCAATATCCGACGGATATTTATACCGAAGCAGAGCCTGATGTAAATACCTTAGCAAATTTAGGACCGCTTGCTGCGATGGCTGGAATTTGGGAAGGGAAGCGAGGCTTGGATATTAATCCAAAAGCGGAAGGACCGGAAAAAGATCCTTATCTAGAGCGTTATGAATTGCAACCTATTGATGCGCAAACCAACGGTCCTCAGTTATTCTACGGTTTACGTTATCACACACGTATTGTTCAACCGAATGAAGTGGAAACTTTTCACGATCAGGTCGGTTATTGGTTATGGGAGCCTGCAACCGGTAATATTATTCTGACTTTAAGTATTCCGCGCGGGCAAACGGTAATGGCGACAGGGAATGCACCGGCTGATGCGAAAGAATTTACCGTAAAGGCAGTAAGAGGTTCACTGACAAACGGTATTATTTCAAACCCATTTATTGAGCAAAACTTTACCACAGAAAGCTATACCATTAAGGTAAAAATCAATGATGACGGCACTTGGTCTTACGAACAAGATACAGTAATGATTATCCCGAATTATCCTGAACCGTTCCATCATACAGATCGTAACCGTTTGACTAAAATTGCAGAACCTACGCCAAACCCAACAGCATTGGCGGCGAAATCTGAATAGTATATAAAGAGGCTAGCCTAGTGATGAAGCGTTATCTTACAAAAGTATTTCCATATTTGACCGCTATTTTCTGCACATCTGTGTTGGCAAATAGTGTCGTAGCCGAACAGCTAAATGATTTATCATTAGATGAATATGAGCTGGATAAAGTGTTGATCTTTAGCCGACACGGATTGCGTTCCCCAGTAGAAAAAGATCCTAAAGAAATGGAGAAGTATTCTCCTTATTCCTGGGCTAAATGGGATGTACCTTCGGGCTATTTAACGGCTAAAGGAACCATTTTAGAAACTTACTTTGGGCAATATATTGGACAATGGCTAGCTCAACAAGCATTACTGACAACAGAACGCTGTGCAACGGGTAAAGGAATTTGGGCTTATGCTAATAGCGTGCAACGTACTGTTGCGACTGGGCAAGCTATTATTGCTGGAGCGTTTTCAGGTTGTTCTGTTAATTTACAACATCAAGGCGAAGTGGGGACAGAAAAAGATCCCATTTTTGATGCTGTGGCTCATCAACCAGATGAAATACTTATTGAACAAGCTAAGCGTAATATTGATTTAACTGCATTACAACAGCAACTGAAACCACATTATGCCTTATTAAGTGAACTGATTGATTACCGCCATTCAACGAATTGTCTCCAAAAAAATCAGTGTGATTTAGGCGAAAAATCCGGTGAATATAGTATCCAAGATAATAAATCGGTAAAAATTACAGGGTCAATTAGTACCGCAAAGAAAATTGTGGGTGCATTACTTCTTGCTCATTATGTTGGTAAACCTAGTGCTGATATTGCCCATGGGAATATCAATACTCAAGAGAAATGGCAAGCGATTAACGAAATCAAAAATGCTTATTATCGAACCTTATTTAAAGGAAATCAGGCTCTAGCACAAAATGTTTCTCAGCCACTTTTACAACTTATTCAGCAACAATTAAACAGCGAAAATAAAATTATTTTACTGGTGGGACATGACTCTAATATAGTGGCTTTACTTGCAGCATTAAATGTAAAGCCTTATGAATTGGAAAATTCATTGGAAAATATTCCAATCGGTGGAAAATTATTCTTTGAGGTTTGGAAACATAAGAATAGCGGACAGAGAAAATTTCGCTTAGAGTACGTTTATCAAACAACAGAACAACTAATAAACCTTACTCCGTTAAATTTATCTACACCTCCTTATCGAGCAAGATTAGAATTAACGGATTGTTCATTGGATAGTAAAGGATTATGTGAATATGACCGCTTCCAACAAATTTTGCAGAACAGTTTAAAGGCTAAAGTGGAAAAATAATGGAGTTCAAGATGACCAAACCCGTTTTATATTTCGCCCATTGGTGCCCAGACACCGCCCCGTTTGT
>JBHACP010000018.1:0-5951 GCA_041854605.1 Actinobacillus sp. | reverse complement strand
TTGCCTATTTTTCCAAAAAAATTATAATAAGCAAAAATTATCCAAGTGAATATTATGAAAAATACTCAAACGGTGATTGATGCGGTGATTAGCCGTTGTCCTAAAAATCAACTTTGGCAAACACCCATTACAGGGCTATATTTACATCATGCTGATAGCAAACAACAATTTACAGGCTTTATGCAAAAACCTAGCCTGTGCGTAGTGCTACAAGGTGAACGGCAAATCCGCTGGGGACAAGAAAATCATCGTTTTGGCTGTCATGATATGATGTTTTGTCCAGTCAATGTCCCCTTGATTGGACAAATTACGGACGTTCCCAAAAACGAGCCGTATTTGGCATTATCACTACAATTAGATTTGCTTAAACTTGCCAATATTAATAGACAATTAGCCCTATTGCCACAAAATAAGCCCATACCAAAAGTGAAATGGTCGTTAGATGAGCCGATATTTAATGGGTTAATTCGCTTGATTGACTTGCTTAATTTTTCCAGATGATATTGAATTTTTGGCACCGCTAGTTATCCAAGAAATTTATTATCATTTGCTCAAATCTAAACAAGGGGCGTATTTGTCATCATTATTTGAACAAAATAGCCCAACCGCCAAAATCGCTCAAGCAACCGCCATTTTAGAACAGCAATTTGATAAACCGTTGTCTATGCAAAGCCTTGCGATGAGTGTCGGTATGAGCGTGTCAGGCTTTTATCAGTATTTTAAGGACATCACCCAGTTATCACCATTGCAATATCAAAAGCGTTTAAGGCTGAATCATGCCAAAAGACAGCTTGCACAAGGTAATATCAGTATTAGTCAAATTGCTTATCAAGTCGGCTATGAAAGCCCAAATCAGTTTAGCCGTGAATATAAGCGGTATTTTAGGGTGTGTCCCAAGAGGGATATGACAATGTCCAAGTTTTAAATTTTAGCTCATAGGCATAATAATATTTTCATGCTAAAATAAGCCTTTTTGAAGCCCTTTTTCTTGAAAAATACTATGCATTATACAGAGCACGATATTGAGCAAAAGTTAATTCAAAAACTTATTGATCTAAAATATACCTATCGCTCGGATATTCGCGACAAAACATCGCTGGAAAAAAATTTTCGCGAAAAATTTGAGCGATTAAACCGTGTTCATTTAACCGATAGCGAATTTGAACGCTTGAAGCTTGAAATTATCACACTAGATGTTTTTGCCGCTGCTAAGAGATTGCGTGAAACCAACACGTTTATCCGCGAAGATGACACACCGCTCAATTATACGCTGGTAAATATCAAAGATTGGTGCAAAAACGATTACGAAGTAATCAGTCAGTTGCGTATCAATACGGAAAACAGCCATCATCGCTATGATGTGATTTTATTGATTAACGGTATACCTGTTGTTCAGATTGAGCTGAAAACCCTGCAAATTCCACCTAAAAAAGCCATTGAGCAAATCATTGATTATAAAAATGATACAGGCAACGGCTATGGCAACAGTTTACTGTGTTTTATGCAGTTGTTTATTGTAAGTAATGAGAGTAGTACCTATTACTTTGCTAACAATCAAAATAGACATTTCGCTTTTCAGGCAGACGAACGCTTTTTGCCAGTATATCGCCTTGCCGATGAAGCAAACAATAAAATTAATTATTTATATGATTTTGCCGATAAATTTTTAGAAAAATGCACATTAGGCAAGATGATTAGCCATTATATGGTATTGGTGGCAAGCGAACAGAAGCTTTTGATGATGAGACCGTATCAGATCTATGCTGTTAAAGCGATTGTGAATTGTATTCACCAGAACCGAGGTAATGGCTATATTTGGCATACCACAGGTTCAGGCAAAACACTCACTTCATTTAAAGCCTCCACACTGCTCAAAAACAATCCTGATATTGATAAATGCCTGTTTGTGGTAGACAGAAAAGACCTCGACCGTCAAACACGCGAAGAATTTAACCGTTTTCAAGAAGGTTCTGTAGAAGAAAATACCAATACTTACACTTTAGTCAACCGCCTGTTGTCAGATGATTACGTCGATAAAGTTATCGTAACCACCATTCAAAAGCTGGGGTTAGCACTTAAAGAAAATAGTACTTACCATAGGCAGTTAAGCACACTCAAAGATAAACGTATAGTTTTTATTTTTGATGAATGCCATCGCTCCCAATTTGGAGAAAATCATCAGGCAATCAAGAAATTTTTTCCAAAGGCACAATTATTTGGTTTTACTGGTACGCCGATTTTTGAAGAAAATGCAACATACAAGCGTATCGACGGCACAGATGCGTTCTATCAGACCACAGAAGATATTTTTGAACAGCAATTACATGCTTATACCATTACCAATGCTATTGATGATGGCAATGTATTGAAATTTCATATTGATTATTACAAGGCAGAGGGAGATAAGCCTATATCTGCCAATCATCCCATAACCAAGCAGGCGATTGTTGATTCCATTTTAAGCAAACACGATGCGGCCACTTCCGAGCGTCGTTTCAATGCTATTTTTGCTACTGCGTCGATTAATGATGCGATTGACTATTATCATATTTTAAAAGAAGCACAAGCCAAGTTGCAGGCAGATAATCCCGATTTTGTACCGCTTAATATTGCCTGTGTGTTTTCTCCTCCTGCTGAAGGTAATCAAGACATTGCCCAAATCCAAGCCGATTTGCCACAGGAGGAACAAGACAATAAAGAAGACCCCAACGGCAAAAAAGCTGCCTTAAAAGCCATTATTGATGACTACAATGTGCAATACCACACCAATTACAGTATCGGTGAATTTGATTCATATTACCAAGATATACAAAAACGGATTAAAGACCACCAATACCCTGATAAAGACTATCCGCACAGCAACAAAATCGACATCACCATTGTTGTCGATATGTTACTTACGGGGTTTGACAGCAAATATTTAAATACCCTTTACGTAGACAAAAATCTGAAATATCACGGATTAATACAAGCTTTTTCTCGCACCAACCGCGTATTAAATTCCGCCAAACCCTACGGCAATATCTTGGATTTTCGTGGACAACAGTCGCAAGTAGATGAAGCCATCAAGCGTTTTTCAGGTCAAGATCAAGAGCGAGCCAAAGAAATTTGGATTGTTGATTCCGCAGAAGCTGTCATAACCAAACTGCAAGACGCCATGACGCAATTGGAAAATTTCATGTCATCGCAAGGATTATCTTGTACGCCGTCTGAAGCACATAACCTAAAAGGTGACAATGCCAAAGCTGGATTTATCAATCTGTTTAAAGAAGTGCAACGTTACAAAACCCAGTTGGGACAATATACAGATTTAAGCGAAGAGCAAAAACAGGTAATCGAAAATATTTTGCCAAACGATACCCAGCGTGCCTTTAAGGGCGTATATTTGGATATGGCACAACAAATCAAAGAGCAAACGTTGCAGACAAAAACGCCATTATCGCCAGAACTTGAGCAATTAGACTTTGAATTTGTGTTATTTTCATCTGTAACCATTGATTATGATTACATCATGAAACTAATTGCCGAAAACTCATCCAAGCCAAAAAAACAGCAAATGAGTCGTAATCAATTGGTAGATTTGATTGCTTCTAGTAGCGATTTGATGGATGAAAAAGATGATATCATCGCTTATATAGACAGCCTAAAAGCAGGTGAAGCACTCAACAAACAAGAAGTTAAAGCAGGTTATCAGGCATTTAGAAATACTAAAATTAACGAAAAATTGGCTGAGCTTGCACAAAAACACGGTATAGCAACTGATACTTTGAGAAACTTTATTGAAGAAATCCTAAACCGCATGATTTTTGACGGTGAAAAGCTTACCGACCTGCTTGAGCCTTTGGAGTTAAGCTGGAAAGAACGCCGCATTAAAGAATTAGCTCTGATGGAAGATCTTGTTCCCTTGCTGAAAAATATGGCAAAAGGTAAAGAAATTTCAGGCTTGAAGGCGTATGAGTGAATATTTTAAGAAAGTCTATTTTTCAAAATAACCTAGTTACTTATTTTTAGAAAATGGACTTGCTAAAAATAAGTAACTGGGCTATTTTAAGTAAATTTAAAATTTCTAGGATAATTCTATGAAATCCGCACAAAAAATCGAAACCTTTAAAGCAGGAAAATGGCAAAACCGCTACCAATACAAAAGTTTTGAGCCGACGCTCATCAATACATCGTGGATATGGGAAGAACCAAAAATCAACACCATGTTAGAGCGAGCCACCAAAGCTTTGGGGGAGCTAAATGCCTTTTCTTTGATTGTGCCTGATATTGATTTGTTTATCCAAATGCACATCGCCAAAGAAGCTCAAACATCCAGCAAAATTGAAGGTACTCAAACCCAACTTGACGAGGCACTAATGCCCGAAGAGCAAATCCAGCCTGAAAAGCGTGATGACTGGCGGGAAGTGCAAAACTATATTCGGGCGATGAACCAAGCTGTTGCTGGTTTATCAAAGCTCCCTTTATCCAATCGTTTATTAAAAGAAACCCACCATACACTAATTAGCGGAGCAAGAGGAAAGGAAAAGTTGCCGGGGGAGTTTCGTAGCAGTCAAAACTGGATTGGCGGCTCAAGCCTGATGGATGCTGCATTTATTCCGCCTTATCACGAAAATGTCAATGAACTCATGAGTGACCTAGAACTGTTTTGGCACAATGAAGAGGTTTTTGTACCACATTTAATCCGTATTGCCATCAGCCATTATCAGTTTGAAACCATACATCCGTTTTTGGATGGTAATGGGCGTATCGGTCGTTTGTTGATACCTTTGTATTTAATTAGTCACGGGGTGCTAGAAAAACCTTCTTTTTATATTTCGGATTTTTTTGAACGTAACCGTGCCAGTTACTACGATGCTTTGATGGCTGTTCGCTTGCGTAATGATTTAACCCATTGGATTTTATTTTTCTTAAACGGTGTGGAAGAAACCGCCAAAAAAGGTTGTCAAACTTTTCGACAAATTTTGTTATTTCAGCAAGAAATGCAGCCTATTATCATGACAATGGGAAAGCGGATAGAAATCGCAAACCAATTGCTAAAACTGCTTTATACTCAGCCTATTCAAACACCGCAAGCGGTAGAAAAAAGCTTAAATATCTCTGCTTCAACAGCCAATTCTTTGTTAAAAGAATTTGAAAAATGTGGTATTTTGCAGGAAATAACAGGTAACAAACGTGGTCGTATGTATGCAATGACACGTTATTTAAATATCTTTTAATTAAAATAGAGAATAGCCCATGAGTAAAAAACAAAATACTCAATATCTGACGCCAAAACTTCGCTTTCCTGAGTTTCAGACGGCATTGGGGTGGCAAAGTAGCACACTAAATCAAATAGCCAGTCGTGTAATTGTTAAAAATAAAACAGGAGAAATAACCCGTGTTTTTACCAACTCGGCTAATGATGGCATTGTAGATCAGAGTGATTATTTTGATAGGGAAATTGCCAATAAAGACAATTTAAATGGCTATTATATTGTTGAAATTGGTGACTATGTATATAACCCTAGAATATCAACTGCTGCTCCAGCGGGACCAATTTCTAAAAATAAAATTGCCAAAGGAGTAATGTCTCCATTATATACAGTCTTCAGATTCCATCAAATTCGAAATGATTTTTATGAATATTATTTCAAAACAAATTACTGGCATAAATATTTATATCAAGTTTCCAATAGTGGAGCCAGACATGATCGAATGAACATCACAAATGATGATTTTATGTCAATGCCAGTTCCTATTTTATCTATTGAGGAACAACAAAAAATCGCCGATTGTCTCTCTTCGCTTGATGAGTTAATCGAGTTACAGGAACAAAAACTTGCCGCCTTAAAACAGCATAAAAAAGGCTTGATGCAGCAATTATTCCCAAGCCATAATGATTTGCAAGCAATAGTCTATCCGAAACTTAGATTTCCGCAATTTAAAAATTGTAAGGGGTGGGAGGTTGT
>JBHACP010000017.1:0-13888 GCA_041854605.1 Actinobacillus sp. | reverse complement strand
TTCTACCTGAATCCATTCCGAACTCAGAAGTAAAATGCCGTAACGCCGATGGTAGTGTAGTGATTCGCTATGTGAGAGTAGGGCATCGCCGGATTGAATTAAGCAAAGAAAGAACCTCATTGCAGTAATGCAGTGAGGTTTTTTTTGTTTTAACAGATAAAGGCTTAGTAGACACTGAATTTGCAAAAAAATTAAGATTTTTGACCGCTTGTCTGTTACACTTTCCCCATTTTTATGATTTCCAAAGCATATTCATTTTGAGGGAAAAATGTCTAACCCATTATTAAATTACACAGGCTTACCAGCCTTTTCACAAATCAAACCAGAACATATTCGACCAGCAGTGGAAGCGGTCATCAAAGAATGTCGTGAAACCGTAGAAAGAGTGGTACAAATTGAAAACCCGACTTGGGAAAATTTCTATTTACCACAAGCTATTGCGGGAGATAAATTTAGCCGCGCTTGGTCTCCTGTAGGGCATTTAAATGGGGTGAAAAATTCACCTGAATTACGTGAAGCCTATCAGGCTTGTTTACCTTTGCTATCTGAATATAGCACTTGGGCTGGACAGCATCAGAGCTTGTATCAAGGCTACGTCAAACTCAAAAATTCGCCTGAATTTGCCACTTACTCAAAAGCACAACAAAAAGCGATCGAAAATAGTTTACGTGATTTTGAACTTTCGGGTATCTCGTTGCCTGCGGACAAGCAAAAACGTTATGGTGAGATTTCTACTCGTTTGTCAGAGCTTAATTCACAATTTAGTAATAATGTGCTTGATGCGACAATGGGCTGGGATATTGTGATTACTGACGAAAGCCAATTAACCGGTTTACCTGAATCTGCACTTGAATCAGCAAAGCAATCGGCAGAAAGTAAAGGCAAAACGGGATACCGCTTTACTCTTGAATTTCCAAGCTACTTGCCTGTATTAACTTATTGTGAGAATCGTGAGTTACGCGCGGCAATGTATAAAGAGTATGTTACACGTGCTTCTGAACAAGGTTCTAACGCAGGCAAATGGGATAATTCAGCTAATATTGACGAGAAGCTTAAACTCCGTTTAGAACTGGCGCAATTGCTTGGTTTTGAAACTTACGCTCATCTTTCGCTTGCCACCAAGATGGCAGAGAACCCACAACAAGTGGTCGAATTTTTGGAAAATCTTGCAAATCGTTCAAAAGCACAAGGTAAAAACGAAATCTGTGAATTGAAAAAATTTGTTAAAGAAAATTACGGTGTAGAAGAATTAGCGCCGTGGGACATTGCTTTTTATAGTGAAAAACAAAAACAAGCCTTGTATGACATCAACGATGAAGAACTTCGCCCTTATTTTCCTGAAGATCGAGTTATTTCAGGCTTATTTGAATTAATGAGACGTCTTTTTGGCTTACGCATTGAAGAAAAATTTGGCATTGATACTTGGCATGAAGATGTTCGCTTCTTCCAAATTTACGATGAGAAAGGTAATGAACGTGGCTCCTTCTATCTTGATTTATATGCCCGAGAGAACAAGCGTGGAGGAGCTTGGATGGATGATTGCATTAACCAAAAACGCCTTGCGGACGGCTCATTGCAAAAACCAGTAGCTTATTTGACTTGTAATTTCAATAAGCCGATTGGCGATAAGCCAGCACTATTCACGCACGATGAAGTCACCACACTATTCCATGAATTTGGACACGGTATTCATCATATGCTGACTGAAATTGATGTCGGTGATGTGGCAGGCATTAACGGCGTGCCGTGGGATGCAGTGGAATTGCCAAGCCAATTTTTAGAAAACTGGTGTTGGGAAGAAGAAGCCTTGCAATTTATTTCAGGGCATTATGAAACAGGTGAGCCGTTGCCTAAAGAGAAATTAGCTCAGTTGCTTAAAGCGAAAAACTTTCAAGCGGCAATGTTTGTGCTGCGCCAGTTGGAATTTGGTTTATTCGATTTCCGCTTACACTTGGCGAAGCCTGCCGAAGGCTTGGTGCTAGATACCTTGGCAGCAGTGAAAGCAGAAGTTGCAGTGGTGAAAACCCCTGATTGGGTGCGCACTCCCCATAGCTTTAGCCATATTTTCGCGGGGGGGTACGCAGCAGGTTATTATAGCTACCTTTGGGCTGAAGTGTTGTCAGCAGATGCTTACAGCAAATTTGAAGAAGAAGGGATTTTCAACCGCCAAACAGGCGAATCCTTCTTAGCAAATATCCTAACTCGTGGCGGTTCTGAAGAACCGATGGTGTTATTTGAACGCTTCCGCGGGCGTAAACCAGCCTTAGATGCGTTGTTGCGCCATAAAGGAATTGCTTAGTCCTTAATGTAAGCGGTCAAATTTGCAAAAAATTTTGCAAATTTGACCGCTTGTTGTTTATTTTAATCCATTATTTCCAATGGCACTTTCTCGTTTAATTATCAATAATTTTCGCAATCTTGCGGCTATTGATCTCGATCTTAGTCCGAACTTTAATTTTATCGTAGGGCATAATGGCAGTGGCAAAACGTCTCTGTTAGAGGCGATTTTTTACCTCGGACACGGTCGTTCGTTCAAAAGCCACATCAGCAATCGCATTATTCATTATGATGCGGATAATTTTGTGCTGCACGGTAAGATTGATGAGGCGAAACATTCGTGGTCGGTGGGGATTCAAAAAGATCGATCGGGCGATACCTTGCTTAAAATTAACGGTGAAGATGGCAATAAAATCGCCGATCTTGCACACCTTCTGCCAATGCAGGTCATTACTCCAGAGGGGCTAACCTTATTAAACGGCGGTCCGAGTTTTCGTCGTGCTTTTTTGGATTGGGGCTTATTCCATCAGCACCAAGAATTTTACAGCCAATGGGCGAATTTGAAGCGTTTACTCAAGCAGCGCAATGCGGCATTGCAGCAGGTTCGTTCTTATAATGAACTTAAAGCGTGGGATTTAGAGCTGGTGAAAACCACCTATGCGGTCAGCCAAATGCGAGCGGAATATGCTGAAGCACTGCGCCCTGAAATTGAGAAGACAACCCAGTTTTTCTTACCCGAATTAGAGATTAACGTGAGTTTTCACCAAGGCTGGGAGAAAGGGGCGGACTATGCCGAAATTTTAGCGCAAGGCTTTGAGCGAGATAAAAATCTTGGCTATACAATGGTGGGGGCGCAAAAGGCAGACTTCCGCTTTCGTGCCAATGGTTTACCTGTGGAAGATGTGCTTTCTCGTGGGCAGTTAAAGCTCTTGATGTGCGCTTTACGTTTGGCACAGGGTGAATATTTAGTGGCGCAAAAAGCAAGACAATGTTTGTTTTTAATCGACGATTTTGCTTCCGAATTGGATCCCACCAAACGTGAATTATTGGCGCATCGTTTACGAGAGAGTGGATCGCAAGTCTTTGTAACGGCAATTACTCAAGAGCAACTCAATCAGATGCAATGGCAAGAAGGCGAAAACGACCGCTTGTTTGAAATTGAACAAGGACGAATAAAATAATAAAGGGGCAATTGCCCCTTTTTGCTGAATTAGTTTATGACACCACACGCCATACGCGCGCCACCACCGCCCAGTGGGGCTGGGTGATCTGAATGGTTGTCGCCGCCTGCGTGGATCATTATCGAGCGTCCTTTCACTTCAGCCAATTTTTTCAAACGAGGAGCTAATACAGGCTGGGTTGCTGTGCCGTCGTGTAATACAGTTAAGGCTGGCAAATCGCCTAAATGGGCTTCATCAGACCACGGAAAGCCGTGTCCTTTCGCTTCGGTAGGGTTCCAGTGACCACCTGCAGCTAAACCTGCGATGAGTTTGCCATCTTTCTCTTTTGGCTCACAGCTTGGATTTTGGTGAATATGGAAACCGTGTAAGCCTGCAGCTAAGCCAGTTAAATTTGGTGTGAAGACTAATCCGTAAGCAGATTCAGTGATTTCCACTGTTCCCACCTCTTTATTGCCTTTTTCAACATCTAATTGTTGTAATTTTACTACTATCTTTTCAGCTGATTCTGCTGCTTTTGCTGAAAGAGAAGCGCCAAATACTGCACTGATTGTAAGTGCTAAAATTGTTTTTATTTGCATAGAATTTTCCTTTTAAAATTGCCTAAATGGCAGGATTATTTTAAAGAAAGTGGTTAAATTTTGCTACTATTTTACAAATTGAGAAAAACGATTGCTTTTTGCTGGAAAATCTTGTAATAATTAAACTTATTTCACACATTACTTTTTATTATTCAGGAGCAAACAAATGCAAAACGTAGGTTTTATCGGTTGGCGTGGTATGGTGGGTTCGGTTCTTATGGATCGTATGGTACAAGAAAACGACTTCGCTAATATCAACCCAATTTTCTTTACCACTTCTCAAGCAGGTCAAAAAGCCCCAACTTTCGGTGGCAAAGATGCAGGCACATTACAAAATGCTTTTGATATCGAGGCCCTTGCTAAATTAGACATCATTGTTACCTGTCAAGGTGGTGACTACACCAACGAAGTTTATCCAAAATTGAAAGCAACAGGCTGGAATGGTTATTGGATTGATGCGGCATCAGCATTGCGTATGGAAAAAGATGCCATTATCGTACTAGACCCAGTAAATCAACACGTGATTTCTGAAGGCTTGAAAAATGGTATTAAAACCTTCGTAGGTGGCAACTGCACCGTGAGTCTAATGCTAATGGCAATCGGTGGCTTATTTGAGAAAGATTTGGTGGAATGGATTTCGGTGGCAACCTACCAAGCGGCTTCGGGTGCAGGTGCAAAAAATATGCGTGAATTGCTTTCACAAATGGGTCAATTAGAAGATTCAGTGAAAGCAGAACTTGCCGATCCAGCTTCGTCTATTTTAGATATTGAGCGCAAAGTAACCGCCAAAATGCGTGCGGATGACTTCCCAATTGATAACTTTGGTGCAGCATTAGGTGGCAGCTTGATTCCTTGGATTGACAAACTTCTTCCTGAAACAGGACAAACGAAAGAAGAGTGGAAAGGTTACGCAGAAACCAATAAAATCCTTGGCTTATCAGATAACCCGATTCCAGTGGATGGTTTATGTGTGCGTATTGGTGCATTACGTTGCCACAGCCAAGCGTTTACGATCAAACTCAAGAAAGATATTCCATTAGCGGAAATAGAGCAAATCATTGCTGCACATAACGAATGGGTGAAAGTGATTCCAAACGATAAAGAAGCCACCTTGCGTGAATTAACCCCTGCGAAAGTCACAGGTACGTTGAGCGTGCCAGTCGGTCGTTTACGTAAATTAGCGATGGGCGGCGAATACTTAGCGGCATTCACCGTGGGTGACCAATTATTATGGGGCGCCGCGGAACCAGTCCGCCGTATCTTGGTTCAATTAACTAAATAATAAGAAATGCAGGACGTATCGCGTCCTTGTGAATATACAAGCGGTCGAAATCTGCAAATTTTTTGCTAATTTCGACCGCTTGCTATTTGGGATTTTAGTATTTGGAGCCTAATCTGACGATATGTCGATTGGTGGCGATTTTTGCGGAAAGCCAGCCAATGAATATAGAAGCGACGATAAAGAAGAGTAATTCACTAAAGGCAAAACCGTAAAGTTCAAATTTCACAGTAAACATATCGGTCACAAATTTCACTACACCTGTGAGATAGCTTAGCACCACGCTGCTAAATAAGGCTGCCAACAAACTACCAAAGAAACCGTAAATCATTCCTTTATATAAAAATGGGCGGGCGATAAAGTAATCGGTTGCGCCGAGCAATTGTTGCACTTCAATAGAAGCACGGCTGTTTGCTACATCGGTTCTAACCGCATTACCAATGACAAGAAAGACCGAAACTAACATCAACACAGCACAAACTATCGCCACACGGGCAATGAGCCACGTTAAAGCAGTGAGTTTTTCCATCCAGCCGTTATCTAATCTTACTTCTTGCACACCTTTTATATTTTGCAAGCCATTGCGCAATTCTAACATGACGTTATTGCCTGAAAATTCTTTTTTAGGCTTAATAGTGACCACCGCAGGCAGCGGATTATCATCAATAATGTCTAATGCTTCGCCAAAACCAGACCAAGCCCGAAATTCTTCTAGACTTTGCTGACGTGAGATGAAATTAAGTGATTCCATTTTATCGGTTTCAAACTGACGAACTTTTTCAACTACAATGTTGGCTTCGTTATCCGATAAATTTTTATTCAGATAAACGGTAAATTCAGGTTCTGGATAAAATTCTGTAGCCGCTTGATGGGTATTTTTCCACAGCAAAAAACCTACGGTAGGGATCGTCAAAGAGCTTGCAATGACAAGCACAGTTAAAAAGGTGCCGAATTTACGCTTTAATAAATCTTGCCACACAGATCTTAATGTATAGCGAGTTTGCGTCCCTAAATTAGAATTGGATGGTCGAGTCATATTAGTTCCTTTTTAGTTCTTCAAATGACCTTGTTCTAACACCAAGCAGGGTTTTGGTCTTTTGGTAATAATATTGGTATCGTGAGTCGCAACAATTACCGTGGTGCCTTGAGCATTAAATTCTTCAAATAAGCGGAAAATTTCAAAAGAGAGCTTCTCATCTAAATTTCCCGTCGGTTCATCGGCAAGTAATACTGTTGGGCGATGTACAATCGCACGGGCAATATCGACACGTTGTTGCTCACCACCAGAGAGATGAAGTGGCAGATAATTCGCTTTATCTTTCAAGCCCACGCGTTCCAACGCAAGGCGAGCCTCACGTTCGACAATTTGTTGGTTTAAGCCTTGGATAATCAGCGGCAGAGCCACGTTATCCAAAATGGTGCGATCGGTGAGCAAGCGGTAATCTTGATGCACCATTCCAATTTGACGACGTAAAAATGGCAGTTCGTGCTGACTCAAGCGAGTAATATCGTGTCCATTAAATTCAATTTTGCCACCATTAGCACGTTCAATGCCCATAATGAGCTTCAGCAATGTACTTTTCCCTGCACCTGAATGACCCGTTAAATATGCCATTCCGCCTTGAGGCAAATGGAAAGTAATGCCTTGTAGTGCTGGCTTGCCACCTTTATATGCCTTGCTAACATTGGTAAATCGTATCATTATTTGTCTTCCTCATGTTCAAATAACGCTTCAATAAATTCTTCCGCATTGAAAGGGCGAAGATCATCAATTTTTTCCCCCACGCCAATATAGCGAATTGGAATATTGAACTGATCGGCGATCGCAAAGATCACTCCGCCTTTTGCCGTGCCATCTAACTTAGTTAGCGTAATACCCGTTAAACCTACTGCTTCGGTAAAGATTTTCGCCTGACTAATCGCATTTTGTCCCGTGCCAGCGTCTAACGTTAGCATAATTTCGTGCGGTGCGCTTTCGTCATATTTTTTCATCACGCGCACAATTTTTTTCAGCTCATCCATTAAATGGCTTTTGTTTTGCAAACGCCCTGCGGTATCAGCGATTAAAATATCAATGCCTTTGGCGTGCGCCGATTGCATCGCATCAAAAATCACCGAAGCAGAATCTGAACCAGTTGCTTGTGCTACTACAGGAATATGATTGCGCTCGCCCCACACTTGTAATTGTTCCACCGCCGCCGCACGGAAAGTATCGCCTGCGGCTAACATCACAGACTTGCCCTCGTTTTGGAATTTACGAGCCAATTTACCGATAGTGGTCGTTTTGCCCACGCCATTAACGCCCACCATTAAAATCACGTACGGTTTTTTTGAACTATCAATTTCCAGTGGTTGGCTCACAGGTTTTAACACTTCACCTAATTCCACTTTTAATTGTTGATACAATAATTCTGCATCGTTAAGCTGCTGTTTTGAAGCGTGTTGCGTGAGGTTGTTGATGATTTTAGTCACTGTCGGCATACCAAGATCGGCAACTAAAAGCTGTTCTTCCAGCTCTTCAAACAAATCATCATCAATTTTTTTGCCTCGGAAGAAGTGACGAAAACCTGAGCCAATGCTTTGTTTAGTTTTAATTAAGCCCTTGATTAAACGGCTGAAAAAGCCACCCTCGCTAGGCTTTTCTTGATATTCATCTGGTTGAACTTCTGTGGAGGCTTCATCGTGAGGTTCAATCAGCTCTTCTAACTCTTCAAATTCTTCCTCTGCGGCTGATTTTTGATATTTTTCTTGGTGCAACTCAGCCTCAACCACTTCCTCAATTTGCGCCTCAAAATGCTGATGGAAGTTTTTTTCTGAAGCAACCTCTTGATTTGCAAATTTTTCAACAATTTCGACCGCTTGTTCTGCTGATTCCTTTTCTTGAATGGTGTCTACAATATGAACAGAGGCTTCTTTTTCTTGCTCGAAGCTTTGCGCAATTTTATCTTCAGCGTTATCAATGAATTCTTCAACTTGCTCAATGGTTTCTTCAAAAAATGCTTTAACGTCTTCCGCTTTTTCTTCAACGAACTCTTCAATGACTTCGGCTTTTTCGTCAATAAATTCTGCTACCGCTTCTAGTTTTTCTTCCACGGCATCTTCAATTTTTTCCGCAACTTCTTCTAGCTGTTCCACTTTTTCGTGTAACGTTTCAGCGGCTTCTTCAAGCAGATCATCTTGCTGTTCAGTTTGTTCAGGCGTTTCCTGCTTATTTTCTTCTTTTTTGCCAAAACCTAACCAAGACCAAAAACCTTTTTTCTTTTCTGACATAATATTTCTCACCTAAAAAGCAGGAAATTTCCAACTTTCATTAAAATTAAGATAAACTGCTGTAGTTTAGCAAAAAATCCCTATTTTTAGTATGAAAAAAACTCGAAATCTCAAACAAAACAAAGCATTGGGCGAAGTACGTGTCATCGCAGGGCGATGGCGTGGACGAAAATTGCCCGTGTTAAATGCGGAAGGATTACGCCCAACTACTGATAGAGTAAAGGAAACGCTATTTAATTGGCTGATGAATGATATTGCAGGCAGTCGTTGTTTGGATTGCTTTGCGGGCAGTGGCTCACTCGGTATTGAGGCGCTTTCTCGTCAAGCGCAAGCGGTCGTTTTTTTGGAAAAATTTGCTCATGCCGCTAATCAATTGAAGCAAAATTTAGCATTACTTAAAGCCCCAAATGGGCAAATCATCAATACAGACTCCTTGCAATGGCTGGCACAAAAAAATCAGGCAGAACCCTTTGATGTGGTGTTTATCGATCCGCCTTTTCATTTTGACTTTGTCCCCAAAGTGCTAAAATTATTAGCAGAAAATAACTGGCTTGCGCCGAATGCGCTGTTATATGTGGAAACAGAAAAAACACATGCACCGCTAGCATTGCCCGAAAATTGGCAAATCATCAAAGAAAAATCGGCTGGTATGGTAACCAGTCGTTTAATTCAAGTTTCACATTAAGAGAAAAGAAAATGAGCAAATTAACTCCAGATGAAGCAATCGACATCGCTTACGATATTTTTTTAGAAATGGCAGGTGAGAATCTCGATCCTGCCGATATTTTACTGTTCAATCTGCAATTTGAAGAGCGTGGTGCAGTGGAAATGGTAGAGACTGCCGAGGATTGGGACCAGGAAATCGGCACTTTGATCGACCCTGAAGCCTTCGCTGAAGTGTGGGTTGGCTTAGTGAATGAACAAGATGAGATGGACGATGTCTTTGCGAAATTTTTGATTTCTCACGAGGCTGAAAACCGTGAATATCACGTGGTGTGGAAGGAGTAGCACGTTCAGCCTTCTAGAGGCACAAAACGTGCAAATCTCGCAATCTGTTCCCCTCTTTGAGCCCGAGGGGGAGGGGAGATTCGAAGATTTATGGAGAGAAAAATTTGCAAATTTTCGGGCAAAAATGACCGCTTGCAGCCCCTTCTCTGCTACTTCTTCGCAGCTCTTGCCTGTGCAAGCCAGTTGTCGAACTGTGCGCGGTGATGTTTGATCCAAGCATCGGCGTGGCGTTCGATGTCTTTCGGCGAGTCTTGTCCGTTACGCATTGCCATATTTTGTGCGCTGATGTCACCCACGGGGATCTGCATAATTGCGAACAGTTTCGCTACATCGGGATGGGTGACGGTAAAAGTTTTGTTCGCTAAAATGTGCATACTGCTCATCGGGAAACCGTAATTTTTGCCGTTCGATAAATTGGTATGTATCACTGTTTTGCCCGCATTCGGCTTAGTCGGTAACTGTAGCCATACCACATCTTTCCCCGGCTGCAATACGCCGCTGACCCAATAAGGTGTCCAAGTATAATAAAGCACAGGTTTGCCGCTTCTGTAATGCGCCAAGGTGTTGGCAATCAGCGCCGCATAATTGCCTTGATTTTGCTCCACCGTTTCCGTTAAGCCATAGCCGTCGATATGCTGATTGACGGCGTGTTCGCAGCTCCAACCTGGGCTACAGCCCGTCAAATCTGCTTTGCCGTTGCCGTCGATGTCGAATAGTTTTGCCAATTTCGGATCTTTCAGTTGTGCTAGGTTGGTGATGTTATATTCATCGGCGGTTTTTTTGTCAATCATATAGCCCTGCACTGCGCCATCAACAAAGGTGCCTTGGCGGTACAGTTTCGCCTCGCCGCCAGCGTTGGCGAATTTGTCCGCTTGTAACGGCAACCAATGCGCCGCCATAAAAGTAGCGTCGCCGTTGGCAATCGAAGTGAACGCCACGTTATAATCAACTTCTTTGGTCGGATTGACTTTATAACCCAACTCTTCCAGTGCCTTGTTTACAATCAACGTTTGAAACTTTTCTTCCACGATAGTGCTTTGCAACGGCTGAATTGCTTCGTCTCTTGCCCAAGCGACATTGAGTACAAGGAGCGAAACGCCAAGCCATTGCGCAGGTTTTGTCAAATAAGCCATATTTCCTCCTTATTGTGCTTTTTCTTTCTTTTTCGGGAAAAAGAGTCCGAAAATCCCCTGTTGATACCAGTGGGTTTGACGGTTTCTGTTCATATTTTCACCGATTTTTTGGGTTAAACGATCCAGCACAATCGCCATCAGCACAATGCCCAAACCTCCTGTGGCGGCTTCGCCCATATCCAAACGCCCGATACCGCGCAACACCATTTGCCCCAAGCCACCGACGGCAATCATAGAAGCGATGACCACCATTGAAAGCGATAACATCAAGGTTTGGTTAATTCCCGCCATAATCGACGGCATAGCAAGCGGCAGTTGCACTTTATAGAGTAATTGTTTTTTGCTCGCCCCAAAAGCGATCGCCGCTTCTACCAACGGTTTAGGCACTTGTTGGATACCCAAAATGGTCAAGCGGATAATCGGCGGTAGGGCGAAAGTAATGGTCACTACCACCCCCGGCACATTGCCTATACCGAACAGCATTACAATTGGCACCAAATAAACGAAGGCGGGTGTGGTCTGCATAGCATCCAAAATCGGTTTGACGATAGAAGAAACCCGCTCGGAACGTGCCATCCAAATGCCCATCGGCAATCCCAGCACCAAACAGAAGGAGACGGAAGTCAGTACCAAGGCAAGGGTGATCATCATCTCGCTCCAGGCACCAATCGACCCAATCACAACAAGCGATAAGAAGCTCGCCAGTGCCAGTCTGAAATGGGTAAACTGCCACACCAGTAAGGTCAGCAAAATGATCATTACCGTTGGTGGTAAGGCGTTCAGCGAGGTTTGAAAAAGGGTTAAAATATAATCAATCGGCGTGCTGAACAGCTGAAAGAAGGTCCTTAAATGCGTGACCAGCCAATTGATCAGCATTTCCACCCAATCGCCGAACGGCAGCAATACATCATTAAAAGGGTGAAGCCAATCAAAGCCTGCTGATTGAGCGGCGGAACCTTGTAGCCAAGCGTAGTTGTCTGCTGCAATGGGCTGCATGGTTGCTTCCCACGGATCTAACATTGCATTACTTTCTGTGCTCATGATTCTGTCCCCCTATCCAATGTTTGCAAGACTTTCGCTTTGGTAATCACACCGTAATAGTGCCCGCTTTCGTCCACCACAGGCAACGGCTCGTGGGTTTGCGCCACATCGCTGATCAAATCGCTGATCAGCTGCTCTGGAGGCAGTTTTTTCACTTCGATAAAGCTCTGTGAAAGCGACAATTGGTTGTTTTTGGCTTCTTGCAGCGAATCCACCGACACCATACCTTTGTAGTAGCCGTAACGATCCAGTATCACGGCAAAATCACGTTCGTGTTCTTCTAAAAGCTTAAAGGCAACGTGCGGTTTTTCATCTTCGGTTTTCTGCACAATGTTGAGCAAATGGCGTTTGCTCGCAATATCTTTGGCAGAAAGTACATTCGATACATTCACCCCTTGGAAGAAGGAGCGAATATAGTCATTGGCGGGGTTTTGTAGAATTTCATCGGGTCTGCCGACTTGAATTACGCGCCCATCTTGCATAATGGCGATACGGTTGCCGATGCGCATGGCTTCATCAAGGTCGTGGGAAATAAAAACAATGGTTCGGTCGGAATTTTCTTGAAGTCGCAGGAGTTCGTCCTGCATTTCCGTTCGGATGAGCGGGTCGAGCGCCGAAAAGGCTTCGTCCATCAGCAAAATTTCGGGGTCGTTAGCAAGTGCTCTCGCCAGCCCCACACGCTGCTGCATTCCGCCCGACAGTTCCGCTGGGTAAACATCAGCGTAAGCCTCCAGCCCGACCCGACTGAGTGCTTCCAATGCCATCTTTCGACGTGTTTTGGAATCTACCCCCGAAAGCTCCAGCCCGAAGGCAGCGTTTTCCAAAATGGTCATATGCGGCATTAGCGCAAAAGACTGAAATACCATACTGATGCGCTTGCGGCGTACGGCGCGCAGCTCGCTTTCCGACATATGGGCAATATTGTCATTGCTGATAAACACCTGTCCGTCGGTCGGTTCGATTAGGCGGTTTAATAATCGGATAAGGGTTGATTTTCCTGAGCCTGATAAGCCCATAATGACGAAAATTTCACCTGTCATAATTTCAAGTGAGACATCATTGACCGCCACGGTCGAACCCGTTTTGGCAAAGACTTCTTCTTTGGATTTGCCTTTTCTCAACAGCTTAAAGGCAGATTTAGGGTGGGCGCCGAAAACTTTAAGTAAATTTCTCACAGAGAGTTTTACTGACGTAGTCATTTACACCTCCTGATTTATGTTGATAACTTCGTTTAAATTTCGAGCTCTTTTTTACCCTAACAAATAAATGCGGGGGGATCAACCTTTAATTCTTCCCTTTATTTTTAACCTCAATGCGGATTATTCAGAAACAGGTGGCGGGAAACCGCCTAAGTCTTTAAAGCGATTAACCATTGCGCAGAAGAGTTCGGTGGTCTTTTCGGTGTCGTAGAGGGCGGAATGCGCTTCTTTGCCATCAAACGGAATTTTCGCCATTTGGCAGGCTTTGACTAATACCGTTTGTCCATACACGAAGCCTGCTAGAGTGGCGGTGTCGAACATTGCAAACGGATGGAATGGATCACGCTTTGCGCCAATACGTTTAACGGCGGCTTGCATAAAGGCTTGGTCAAAGATAGCGTTGTGTGCCACGATCACGGCACGTTGGCAACTTTGATCTTTCATTGCACGGCGCACCATTTTGAACATTTCGGGAATAGCAATATTTTCAGCCACTGCTCCCCGCAATGGGTTATCGATGTCGATACCGTTAAATTTAAGTGAATCAGGGTTGATATTCGCCCCTTCAAATGGTTTGATGTGGAAATGGCATTTTTGGTCGGGTACTAAGTAGCCGTTTTCATCCATTTTTACCGTAATTGCGGCGATTTCTAATAGCGCATCCGTTTGCGCATTTAGCCCTGCGGTTTCTACATCTATCACTACGGGTAAATAGCCACGGAAGCGGTTTTTGAGTAAGTTATAATTGGTTGTTTGTTCGGTTTCTGTTGTCATTTTAAATGGTAGCAACTGTGTTCACACACAAAAAAGTTATTCAATTTTAACCCACAGATTCTGTGGATAAATAGCGTGTAGCGTCCCATTTTTCATTGCGTTTAACCAACGTATTCATAATGGTGAGCAGTTTACGCATACACGCCAT
>JBHACP010000016.1:0-27295 GCA_041854605.1 Actinobacillus sp. | reverse complement strand
ATTACCAACTCCTTGCGCGCGTAGTTCTTGATTGGTATCTGTAATACGGCGTTTTACATCTAAACGGTCGGCAGCTTCAACAGATAACAAGGTTTCAATTGAGGCAACAATCGCCATTGTTGCCCCTGTTACCCAAACGACACTCGTACCAAACCCCGCAAAATCAGGAAAAACGACTAATTTCTCTACATCAATCCAAGAATGCGGTACGGGAAGTTGTACAAGCTGATCGGCAGAAATGGCTAAATGACTATCTAATGAAATAAACAGTTCATTTAGCAGCACACTTACAATAACAGCAATTAAAGCAGACGGTAGCACTTTGATACTTTTTAATTTAGGTGAAGAATCCCAGCCTAAAATAATGAACATTGAAATTAATGCGACAATCAATGAGCCTAAATGAATATTGATAAAAGGATTATTTACGCCGAAATTGAGTTTTTCTGTGCCTAAAGCATAAGGCAATTGTTTGAAAATAATGAGAATACCAATTCCCGCCAGCATCCCTTCAATTACTGCAACAGGGATATAGTTAGTGATACTACCAGCTCGTAATACACCTAGAAAAAATTGGATGGCTCCAGCAACAACCCCTGTGCATAAAAAAAGCTCAAATGAGCCTAGTTGAGAAATTGCTGCTAGCACAATTGCGACTAAACCCGCTGCGGGACCTGCTACACTAATATGTGACGTACTGAGTGCACCAATGATGATTCCGCCAACAACGCCTGAAATAACGCCAGATAGTGGTGGTGCTCCCGAGGCTAAAGCAATACCCAAACAAAGCGGAAGTGCAACTAAGAAGACCACAAGCCCAGAGGCGAAATTTTGTTTTAATAAATGAATTTTATTTGTTTCAGTCATATCTTTACCTTGTATCATTTTTTAATGGTATATTAAATATTCTACGCCTCTTTTTTACAAAAATTTTTGCCTTATATCAGTTTTTGTGAAAAATTCCGTAAAATACACCGCTTGTTACGAAATTTTTTGCAAATTTCTATAGATAAGATTGCAAAATAAGTGTGACCTCTTTAAACTTCTGACTAATTTTGTATTTATTCTTTTTAAGAGTTTAGTTATGATCGAATCTACTTTTTCTTCACAAAATGCCTTATCCTTAGGACAACAGCTAAAAGCAGCTCGTGAGGCTTTAAATCTAACGATTGAAGATGTTTCGCAGAAAACCAATTTAAAAAAATCGCATATTGAGTCAATCGAAAATGATATTTTTGTTTTACAAAATGTCGCTCCGACTTTTGTGCGTGGCTATGTGCGTAATTATGTGCGTTTTTTACGTTTGCCTGAAGAATTAGTTTCAAGTGTAAATTATGGTGAGGTTATCTTGCCGAAAGAAGTCATTAATAAAACATCTTCAGAAAAAGCAGTACAAAGATCGCAAAATACATGGGTGAGATATTTGACCATAGCGATTCTTTTAGGGGCTATAGGAATGACTTTAGCTTGGTGGTATCAAGATTATCAAGCAGAGCAAGAAAGCCGTGATCAGTTTGTAACGAATGCCACTATACCAGTTAAAAAGCCAGAACCAGTAATATTACCTGCACCACAACCTGTTATTCAAGAACCTGCATCACAACCTGTTACTCAAGAACCTGCACCAGTGATAGAAGAACCTAAAAATGTGGTTACCCCTATCCAGCCGATGACTAACAATTTTGAAGTAGTTTCGTCAGAAGAAATAGAGGAACAATCTGAAACGAAGGGTGCAAATGCGTTACAACAAGTTGAGCAAGAAGAATCAGCTCAAATTGAACAATCTGATTCGATGATTGAGACTGAATTACGCATTGAAATTTCAGGTAAAGAAAGCTGGATTTCGGTTAAAGATGCGAAAAGTAAACGTAGCCTAGCTGAAAAGTTATATACTAATGGTGAAGTACTTACTTTTAACAATAGCGAAGAATACCGTTTAACCATTGGTGCACCAGCAAATGTGAAAATTTACTATAAAGGAAAAGAAGTGCCGTTAAAAATTGATGGGCGAGTAGCACGTATCAAACTTCCATTAGCACAGTAAGGGCAGAAAATGTCAGCAGTACATCAATCTCCGATTAAACGTCGTGAATCGAAAAAAATTTGGGTGGGTAAAGTGCCTGTTGGGGGGGACGCTCCCATTTCTGTGCAGTCAATGACGAACACTCGTACCACAGATGTAGAAACTACTGTCGCCCAAATCAAAGCCCTTGAAAAAGTGGGGGCGGATATTGTGCGCGTTTCTGTACCAACAATGGATGCGGCGGAAGCCTTTAAAGTGATTAAACAGCAAGTAGAAGTGCCATTGGTGGCAGACATTCACTTTGACTACCGTATTGCCCTTAAAGTGGCAGAATATGGTGTAGACTGCTTGCGGATTAATCCAGGGAATATCGGCAACGAAGAACGTATTCGTGCTGTGGTAGATTGCGCTAAAGATAAAAATATTCCAATCCGAATTGGCGTAAATGCAGGCTCACTTGAACGAGATATTCAAGAAAAATATGGTGAGCCAACACCGCAAGCCTTGCTTGAAAGTGCGTTACGCCACGTGGAAATTTTAGATCGCTTTAACTTTGATAGTTTCAAAGTGAGCGTAAAAGCCTCTGATGTATTCCTAGCGGTCGAATCTTATCGATTACTTGCAAAAGAAATTATTCAGCCGATCCACTTAGGGATTACCGAGGCAGGTGGAGCGAGAGCGGGTTCAGTCAAATCTGCGATTGGGTTAGGTTTATTATTGTCAGAAGGGATTGGTGATACTTTGCGAGTTTCATTAGCCGCTGATCCTGTAGAAGAAGTAAAAGTTGGCTTTGATATTTTAAAATCATTACGTATTCGTTCACGTGGCATTAACTTTATTGCTTGCCCAACTTGCTCACGCCAAGAAATTGATGTGATCGCAACAGTAAACGCTTTAGAACAGCGCTTAGAAGACATCACCACTTCAATGGATGTCTCCATTATTGGTTGCGTAGTAAACGGACCTGGTGAAGCTTTAGTGTCAGATTTAGGTGTAACAGGCTCAAATAAAATGAGCGGTTTTTATTTAGATGGCGTTCGTCAAAAAGAGCGTTTTGATAATGAGAAGTTGATTGATCAGCTAGAAGCGAAAATTCGTGCGAGAGTAGCAGAACAAGCTCAGCGTATTATGGTTACACCTATCGACTAAAATTATAGCGTGGGCTTCCAGCCCACTATTTTTATTTGTAAAAAATGAGCGGATTTTTACCGCTTGTATTGAGGGCAAAATGTCCCCAGATGAAAGGACAAGATAAAATTATGGCGAAAGTGATTAAGGCAATTCGTGGGATGAACGATTGCTCACCAAGCGAAAGTCCCTTGTGGCAATGGGTAGAAGGCAAGGTTTGTAATGTGTTGGCAAGTTATGGCTATTCAGAAGTACGGATGCCAATTGTGGAAAGTACACCGCTTTTTGCCCGAGCAATTGGTGAAGTGACCGATGTGGTTTCCAAAGAAATGTACACCTTTTGGGATAACGATGAACAATTAACCCTTCGCCCTGAAGGGACAGCTGGTTGTGTGCGAGCAGCAATCGAACAAGGCTGGATCTATAATAACGAACAGCGTTTGTGGTATTTAGGACCAATGTTTCGCCATGAGCGCCCACAAAAAGGTCGTTACCGTCAATTCCATCAAGCAGGTGTGGAGGTTTTCGGTATTCCAAACCCTGAAATTGATGCGGAATTGATCATTTTAACCGCACGTTTATGGAAAGAACTCGGTATTTCGCAACACGTTTCGTTACAGCTCAATTCGATTGGATCCCTTGAAGCTCGTGCCAATTACCGCACTGCATTAGTAAAATTTCTTGAAAATCACATTGCTTTAATGAGCGAGGAAGAAAAAGATCGTTTAGTAAAAAATCCGCTGCGTATTTTAGATAGCAAAAACCAAGCCTTGCAAGAAGTGCTAAATGATGCACCGAAATTGTTAGATTACTTAGATGATGATAGTCGTGAACACTTTGCGCAACTTCGTGCATTATTAGATGCAATGGGCGTGAAATATGAAGTGAATCCCAAATTGGTGCGTGGTTTGGATTACTACAACAAAACCGTCTTTGAATGGGTAACAACAGCGTTAGGCGCACAAGGCACAGTGTGCGGTGGCGGACGTTATGATGGTTTAGTCGAACAACTGGGCGGGCACGCCACCCAAGGTGTGGGCTTTGCAATGGGCTTAGAGCGTTTAGTGCTTTTAGTGCAAGAAGTAAACCAAGAGATTGATTTGCCTAAAGCAGTTGATGTGTATATTGTTTATTCAGGTGAAGGTACAACTTTAAATGCCTTCCAAATCGCTGAAAAAATCCGCAGCGAATTACCCAATGTGCGTGTAATGACGCATTGTTCAGGCGGAAAATTCCAAAAACAATTTAAACGTGCCGACAAAGTCGAAGCACAAATTGCGTTGGTGATTGGTGAAAGCGAAGTTGCCGAGCAAAAAATTGTGATTAAAGATTTACGCAGTGGCGCAGAGCAAATTACTATCAATCAAACAGATTTAATAACAGAATTATCAATGCGTTTTTAAGTGGGATGGGCTAAAGCCCATCCTACTAGGAGATTTAAATGAGCAACGAATACCTCAATAAAACCGAAGAACAACAATTTGAAGATGCCAAAAGCTGGTTTAAAGAAAACGGTACCCCAATTCTTTTAGCTATTTGTGTGGCTTGTGCCGCAAGTTTTGGCTGGACATTTTGGCAGAACCACCAAGCGGAAAAAGCTGCAAGCACATCGGCAAGTTACCAAGCCACAATGGAAAGCTATTTGCAAGATCCTGCTAAAAATACACCGCTTGCAGAAAAATTTGTAGCTGACAATAATGGCACCAACTATGCCTCTTTCACGCAGTTGGAATTAGCCAAACAGGCGGCAGAAAAAGGTGACTATGCAACGGCTAAAACCTTGTTAAATAAGACCTTGCAATCTAGCCAAGATGCGACTTTGCAGATAGTAACACGCTTCCGTTTAGCGGCAGTAGATTTTCAATTAAAAAATTATGATGAAGCTCTTACAACCTTAGGGCAAATTCAAGATAAAGGTTGGGAACTACGTAAGCAGTTGCTAACGGGTGACATTTTGGCGGCAAAAGGTGACACAGTGGCAGCCAAAAGTGCTTATGAACAAGCGAAAGTCAATGCCAATGAGCAGGACAAAGTCCTAATTGATTTAAGAATCAACAACCTATAAGTGAATCATATAGGGTAAAAGGGATTATGCAAATAATCCCCTTTTTTTTCTCAGTCAATAAGTAATGTGATTTATATTTTACATTTGTTGCTGCTAAGAGTAGAATGCACCTGCTTTTATATTACATTTGGAGGCAGTATGGCTCTCTCTCAAAGACTAAAACAAGAATTTTTTGCAGGCTGGACAAAATTTGAAGCCTTTTGGCTTTTGCTCTTCCTTGCTATACAAATCATCATTTTTATGATTCAACCTGATTCTTGGGTGGCGAGTATTGCTGCCATCACAGGGATCCTCTGCGTGGTGTTTGTTGGTAAGGGCAAAATCAGCAACTATTTCTTTGGCTTTATTTCTGTTTCGCTCTATGCTTACATTTCTTATACCTTTAGGTTATATGGAGAAATGATGCTAAACTTATTGGTATATGTGCCAGTACAGTTTATTGGCTTCTATTTTTGGCATAAAAATATGACTACCCAAAATACGCTCAATACAGCAGGCGCAAAAGAAGTGATCGCCAAAGCTTTAAATTTTAAGCAATGGTTGATTGTCATTGTAGCAGCGGTGGTCGGCACTTTTGCTTATATTGAGTTGCTTAAATATCTTGGCAGTGCCTTGGCAGTGTTGGATGGTGCAACAGTAGTGATTTCGATTGTAGCGCAGATCCTAATGGTGTTACGTTACCGTGAGCAATGGGCATTGTGGATTATTGTGAATGTAATGACTATTGCGCTGTGGACAGTAATATATCTACAAAATGGCGAAACCAGTGTCCCGCTATTAGTGATGTATATTATGTATCTGTGCAATTCAATATATGGCTATATTAACTGGATTCGTTTAGAAAAACGTCATCATCAAACATAAATTTTTGTCAGATTCCCCTTTCTGTCTATGATGCTATCAAACCAACAGATTAATATGCAGTTTTTTGTGGCATCATTACCCCAAACAACAAGCTGAAGTTTTATTTTTCTCTATAGTATCCTCCGCGAATCCCGCCATTTTATTTGATTGTAAACTTAGAAAGTTAAGGCAAGCATGCTGTTATAATTGGTTAATAAGTGCTCAAAAAATACAAAATTGAAACTTTATTTACAAGGCAAGCTCAAGAGGTATAACCAGATCAAGTGCTATTTTAGAGTATCTTACTTTAGATAGAGTTGTTAGTTGTCTTTAGGATGACTTCAAAATATTTTTTATCTTAACTTTTCAGGAGTACATAATGAAAAAGATTATACTTGCAACATTAGTTGCAACTTCTGCTTTAACGCATGCTGCAGTTACAAATGTTGGCAGAAATTACACAGCTAATGCAGTAGCAGAGGCAAATGCGCAGCAACGTGTGGCTAATTCAGATGTTACTACGAACTTTGCTAGAGTAGAACAAGCGCGATCTGAATTTAATGATAAAGGAACGGTATCCCCTTGGGTTAATGAAGTAGAGACTAACTTAGTTGAAGCTAAAGTGATCGGGGCAGACTACCTCAATACTGCACAAGCAAATTCAGTATATTTAACTGCGACAACCGCAGATGTAGAAAACATCAATGGCAATGCAGGTAGCTTAAGTAGTTTAACTATGCATGGTGGTAAGATTACTAATCTTAAAGCAGGTGAAGCAGATACCGATGCAGTAAACGTAAGTCAATTGCGAGATGGTGTTCAAAATGCAAAAACATATACTGACAATGCGATTAAAAATGTAAACGCAGGTTCAATATCTTACACTAACAATGCGATTAAGGCTTCAAACGATGAAATGAAAAAGCGTAATAATAAACTTAAAAAAGGTATTGCTGGAGCCATTGCACATGCTAATATTCCGCAAGCTGTTAAAGCTGGTGGCAGCACTTTAGGTGTAGGTGGTGGTTATTATGCAGATAAAACAGCTGTAGCTTTAGGTTATAGTCGTTTGTCAGATAATACCAAACATACTATTAAAGTGAGTGTTGGTTACGATGGTGCTTATACAAATGCTGGTGCAGGCTACGGCTACAACTGGTAATGGAAATAATGGGGCGGTTCGTCGCCCTTATAGAAAAATTATCTACAAATTACATAAATTATTCAAAGAATATAGCAATTATCCTCAATTCTTTATACTAGCTTAAATAACTTTTTCCTGTCTTGCTATCGTAAACAAAATAGCATTTTATCCACTATTTAAATAGTGCTATCAGTATTTTCCTTCAAATTAAACCTCTAATTTTTTAGGTGTTTATTGTTTCAACAAGCGGTCGTTTTTCTTTCCTTTTTTGCAAAAGATAAGCGTATAATTCCCCAATAAAATTGGAGTATAAAATGAGATTAGATAAATTTATTGCCGAAAACAGAGGTTTAACTCGTTCACAAGCAGCGAAAGTCTTGAAGCAAGGCTTAGTCACCGTAAACAATAACATTGAAAAAAGTGGCTCAGCTAAAATTTCAGAAAACGATGAAATTCGCTACGAGGGGGAATTATTGGAATGGGTGGAAGAAGGGCAATATTTTATGCTCTATAAGCCGCAAGGCTACATTTGCTCAAACGATGACGGCGAATATCCAACAGTCTTCCAATTTTTCGATTATCCTCTAATGACCAAGCTGCATACTGCAGGGCGTTTAGATGTAGATACCACAGGTTTGGTGCTTTTAACTGATGATGGACAGTGGTCACATCGCATTACTTCGCCCAAATACCATTGTGAGAAAACCTATCTTGTCACTCTTGCTGATCCTGTGGAAGATTTCTATGCAGGAACGTTGTCAAAAGGCATTTTATTGCGTGGTGAACGAGAGCCTTGTTTGCCCGCAACAATGGAAATTATTGACAATTACAATGTTAATCTAACTATTAGCGAAGGGCGTTATCACCAAGTCAAACGAATGTTTGCCGCCTTGGGCAACAAGGTAGAAGCCTTACATCGTTGGCGAATTGGGGATGTTGTACTAGATGAGTCGCTTGCAGAAGGTGAATTTCGCCCTCTAACTGCTGAAGAAATGGGGGGGGTTTAATGCCACAGACTAAACCACATCCGTGTTTTTTCATTATTTTAGGCATGATGGCAATGCTGCCGCCAATGGCGATTGATATGTATTTGCCTTCATTTTTGGATATTGCCCACGATTTAGCAGTTTCGCAAGAAAAAGTTCAAACCACCTTGGCAGTGTTTACCGCAGGCTTTGCCACAGGGCAACTGTTTTGGGGACCAATGGCAGATAGCTTTGGGCGTAAGCCCATCATTTTGCTGGGTTTAACAGGTTCTGCAATTGCCGCATTTTTTCTTACTCAAGTCAAAAATATCGAAACCTTTTACCTACTTCGGCTCATTCAAGGCTTATGTGGAGCGGCTCCAGCCGTAGTCCTTGGAGCATTGGTGCGAGATTTGTTTGAACGAAACCGTTTTGCACAAATGATGTCAATCATTATGATTATTTCAATGTTAGCTCCGCTGGTTGCTCCGCTATTAGGAGGCTATATTGCTAAATTTTTCCATTGGCACAGCATTTTTTTATTATTAATGCTGATGGGGCTAAGTTGTGCAGTATTAGTTGGTTGGAAAATTCCAGAAACCTTAGTGAAAGAAAAACGCCAGCCACTGAATTTTGGTCGGGTAGCAAAAAATTATGCTCAACTTGTATCACATAAAGCTACTTTAGGTTACGTGCTTATTGGTGGCTTAACCTTTGCTGGAATGTTTTGCTTTTTAACCTCAGGTTCACTGGTTTATATCGGCATTTATGGTATTTCTCAAGAGTATTTCGGCTATTTCTTTGGAATGAATGTTGTGGTGATGGTAACAATGACCGCTATTAACGGGCGATTAGTCACCAAAGTCGGCTCGGAAAGAATGCTGCAAATTGGCTTAATCGTGATGACCTTGGCTGGAATTTGGTTAGCCATAGTGGGGATTTTAAAATTGGGCTTTTGGGCAATGGCGCTGGGCGTCCCACTTTTTGTTGGAATGCTTTCAACTATTGGTAGTAATGCGACAGCTGCTATTTTAGATAATTTCCCACAAATGGCGGGAACGGCAAATGGCGTGGCAGGTACAGTACGTTTTGGGATAGGATCTCTTGTCGGCGCAGGGTTGTCTCAAATTGCGGTAACCAGCGAACGCCCAATGGTATTCGCGATGGCAGCCTGTGTAATTAGTGCAATGTTGGTTTATCAGTTCCTTTGTCGTGCGCAAGCGGTCTAAATTTGCCAGTATTTTGCTAGTCGGGCATTTATTACCCGACTTCAAATGAGCAGATTATTCAACCAATGAATAAGGGAGCTCGCATATTTTCAGTTCAATACCATTCACGCGGAATTTACCATGGAGTTCTACATCTTTGTTCATCACCACTTGTAACCAAAGGATATTGTCGTAAGCAATAGCGCTTAAAACTGTTCCTGTTATGCGCCAGTTTTCCCCTATTTGCATTTCAATAGTTCCTGCAATTTCAGGTAAGGTTATTCCATCTTCAGATTTGCCCGCAAGAATAAACATTGCACGTTTGTTTGCGCCACGATATTTGGCTCGTGCGATGGTTTCTTGCCCAATATAACAGCCTTTGGTAAAAGAAATGGCTTTTTCGACCGCTTGTAAGTTCACTGCTTGTGGAATTAATTCAAACTGATTTGCTTTTAATAAAATTGGCATTCCGTCTTGAATATCCATTAAATCCCATAAAGAAGATTCTTCATTAATGAGTAACTCTTCTCCCCAAATAATGGCTCGTTTTTGTGCTGTTGGAAGCTCTAACACTGTTGTATTTTCATCTAAAGTATCGTGGTTAGCTGTTGAGCCAAATAGAGGCGTGTCTAATTCAGTAAAGGTAACTTTTGAAAATACGGCATATTTTTTTAATTGCGTTAAGGCTTCGGGTAATAGATTTTTATGAATAATGGCAAAGAATTTTTCTGTTTCAGCACGATATAAACGCATTAAAGCACTCATTTTTCCTTTCGGATCGCAATGCGCTGTGAGAGTGTGCTCACCCATGGAAAGTTTTGTTACATCGCAAGTGAGCTGACCTTGTAGATACTTTTCTGCATCACTACCTGCAATTTCAATCAGTTGATATTGGGGTAGCTCAACACAGAGAGAGGGGATTTTTTTACTGATTTGATGGCATCCACATTTCATATTATTGTCCTATTCTAAATTTTGAATTTGTTCACGCATTTGTTCGATAAGCACTTTTAATTCCACTGCTGAATTAGTTACCTCGGCATTGATTGATTTTGAAGCTAAAGTATTAGATTCACGGTTGAGTTCTTGCATCATAAAGTCAAGTTTACGTCCAACCGCTCCGCCTTTTTTCAGAATAGAACTGGTTTCTTTCACGTGCAGTTGCAAGCGGTCTAATTCTTCTGCTACATCGACACGTTGTGCTAATAATACCATTTCTTGCTCTAAACGTTGCGGGTCAAGTTGTAAATTTAATTCATCAAAACGTTGTTGTAAGCGATCTCTTTGCCATTGCAAAATCTCAGGCATTTGCGCTTGTACTTTAACCGCAATTTCTGCGATGGTGTCTAAGCGGCTTTGAATTAAGGTTTGTACATTTGCGCCTTCACGTCCACGCATTGCGATGAAATCCGCTAAAATTTGCTCAAAACTTGCCAATAAATCTTGCCCGATTTGATCAAAATCTTGTGGTTCAGCATCTACCACACCTGGATAGCGTAACACATCCATCAAGTTGATGCCGCCTTCGCCAGCCATTTCACGCAAGGTTTTTAATGTAGCGATGACTTTTTCTGCATATTCTTTGTTGAGTGCTAATTCATTGTTAGCATCATGGGTCAATTCTACACGTAAACTACATTCCACCTTACCACGAGTAAGATTTGTACGCAGACGTTCACGCAAGCCCATTTCAAGGTGACGAAATTGTTCAGGCAGGCGGAAATAAGTTTCTAAATAACGCTGGTTTACTGAGCGAATCTCCCACACGGCATTGCCCCAAGTTTTTTTGAGTTCAAGGTGGGCAAAAGCAGTCATACTATAAATCATAGCGATAATCCTGTTTTTAATGAAAATTGCTGTATTGTACTGTAAAATGCAATTGATTTTTAACTATTTTAAAAAGGAAATCCAATGCGCCCAAATAATCGAGAACTAGAGCAAGTTCGTCCTGTAAAAATTACTCGCAATTACACTCGCTATGCCGAAGGCTCGGTGTTAATTGAATTTGGCGAAACCAAGGTGCTATGTAATGCCTCTGTGGAAGAAACGGTACCGCGCTTCCTAAAAGGCCAGCAACAAGGCTGGGTAACCGCAGAATACGGAATGCTACCACGTTCAACCCATAGCCGTATGCAGCGTGAATCAGCCAAAGGTAAACAGGGTGGCAGAACAATGGAAATTCAACGTTTAATTGCTCGTTCATTGCGTGCGGTGGTGGACTTAAAAGCCCTTGGTGAGCGTACTATTACCGTGGATTGTGATGTGATTCAAGCCGATGGCGGCACTCGTACTGCATCTATTACTGGAGCTTGTGTTGCATTACATGATGCGATGAACAAACTCGTTGCTGATGGCGTACTCAAAGAAAATCCAATGAAAGGCTTAGTGGCGGCTATTTCGGTTGGGATTGTCAATGGCAATACGGTATGTGATTTGGAATATACGGAAGATTCTAACGCAGAAACGGATATGAATGTGGTGATGGTCGATGATGGTCGTTTGGTGGAAGTGCAAGGCACAGCAGAAGGTGAGCCATTTACACATATGGAGTTGCTTCAACTGATTGACCTTGCACATAAAGGTTGTGAGCAGCTATTTGAAGCGCAACGTCAAGCATTGGCGAAATAGTATTAGGACAGGGCGAATTGGATTCGCTCTGTTTGTTATTGCGCCATTTTTTCTGCTACCGTTAAAAAGCCGTCGGCAGTCGAAAAAATTTCCTCAAACCCTTGAGCTGTCAAGATTTTATCCGACACTTCCCGAAAAGCGCCTTCACCGCCCGCTTTTTCTAAGATCCAATCGGCTTTTGCTTTCACATAATCGTGCGCATTGCGGGTTGCAATCGCTAATCCGCAGACCTCAAAGGCAGGTAAATCTAATGTATCATCACCGATAAAAGCCGTTTGTTCAGGCGTTACATCAGCCTCTTTCATCAATTCAAAACAGGCGGAACGTTTTTCCATTTTGCCCAGTTTTGCCAAGTTAATTTTCAACACTTCCAAGCGTTTACGCAATAAGGGGTGATCGCCGCCTGAAATCACGCCTACTTGAATGCCACAGGTTTGCAACATTTTGACCCCTAAACCGTCGTGTACGTGAAAACGTTTCATCACCTCGCCTTCTGCGGTGTAATACAAGCCACCATCGGTTAGCACGCCATCTACGTCGGTAATCACTAATTTGATTTTACTTAAATCCATCTTTAGCCCTTAATATGTTATGATTTCGGCATTATAACTTTTTGAGGAATAAAAATGTCAGTTTCCGAAAATTTATCTCAAATCAAGCAACAAATTCAGCAAATTTCGCAACAATTTAACCGTTCAAATGTTCGTTTATTGGCGGTATCCAAAACCAAACCCGTGCAAGCGATTGAAGAAGCAGTGGCAGCGGGGCAAACCGCATTTGGGGAAAATTATGTGCAAGAAGGGGTGGAGAAAATCGCTTATTTTGCCAACCAGCCGAATTTAGAATGGCATTTTATTGGTCCATTGCAATCAAATAAAAGTAAACTGGTAGCGGAGCATTTTGATTGGATTCAAACCGTCGATAGAGTGAAAATTGCCGAGCGATTAAATGCGCAACGTCCAGTAAATAAGGCGCCGCTGAATGTGCTGATTCAAATTAACATCAGCGATGAGTCCTCCAAATCAGGCATTCAGCCTGAGGAAATGATGGCGCTAGCAAAAGCCGTGAGCGAAATGCCAAATTTGCATTTACGTGGTTTAATGGCTATTCCCAAGCCTGAAATTGAGCCTGAACAGCAAAAAATGGCGTTTTGCAAAATGCAGCAACTTTTCGACCGCTTGCAATCTGAATTTGAAGGCATTGATACGCTGTCAATGGGAATGAGTGACGATATGGCAGCGGCGATTGAATGTGGTTCGACAATGGTGCGCATTGGTACGGCGATCTTTGGGGCAAGGAATTATTCTGCTAAAAGCTAATTTGCAAAAAATTTCAGAAATTCGACCGCTTGTTTCATAGCCAATTTCGCAAAATTAGCGTATAATTTCACGCCTTTACGTAGGGTGGGCTTAGCCCACCATTTTTATTTTCATTTTTTGATGGGCTAAAGTCCTTCCTACTTAAAATTTATGCAACATTTAGATATTTCAAAATTGCGTAATATCGCAATTATTGCCCACGTGGACCACGGTAAAACCACGTTGGTGGATAAACTTTTACAGCAATCGGGCACGCTTGGCGAAACCCGTGGTGATGTCGATGAGCGAGTGATGGACTCAAACGATCTTGAAAAAGAACGTGGCATTACCATTTTGGCGAAAAATACTGCCATCAACTGGAACGATTATCGTATCAATATCGTTGATACTCCAGGACACGCCGACTTCGGTGGTGAAGTTGAGCGAGTGCTTTCAATGGTGGATTCGGTATTATTGGTGGTAGATGCTTTTGATGGTCCGATGCCACAAACTCGTTTCGTGACCCAAAAAGCCTTTGCGCATGGCTTAAAACCGATTGTGGTGATCAACAAGGTCGATCGTCCTGGCGCACGCCCTGATTGGGTGGTGGATCAAGTGTTCGATTTGTTCGTAAACCTTGGTGCAACCGACGAACAGTTAGACTTCCCAATTATTTATGCCTCAGCTTTAAACGGTGTGGCAGGTTTAGAACACGAAGAGCTGGCAGAAGATATGACGCCATTATTTGAAGCGATCGTCAAACACGTACAGGCTCCAGCGGTGGAATTAGATGCGCCATTCCAAATGCAGATTTCGCAATTAGATTACAACAATTACGTTGGTGTAATTGGGATTGGTCGCATTAAACGCGGCTCAATTAAACCGAATCAATCTGTTACGGTAATTGATGCAGAAGGTAAAACGCGTAATGGTAAAGTGGGACAAGTATTAGGTCACTTAGGTTTACAGCGTTATGAGGTCAGCGAAGCTTTTGCGGGTGATATTGTGGCGATCACTGGCTTGGGCGAGCTCAATATTTCCGATACCATTTGCGACATCAACAATGTCGAGGCCTTGCCAGCTCTAAGTGTAGATGAGCCAACAGTGACAATGTTCTTCTGTGTGAATACCTCGCCATTCTGTGGTCAAGAAGGCAAATTTGTCACCTCTCGCCAAATTTTAGAGCGTTTAAATAAAGAATTGGTGCATAATGTGGCATTACGTGTAGAAGAAACACCAAACCCAGACGAATTTCGTGTTTCTGGTCGTGGCGAACTACATTTATCGGTACTTATCGAAAATATGCGTCGCGAAGGTTACGAGCTGGCGGTATCGCGTCCTAAAGTAATCTACAAAGAAGAAGGCGGGCGCAAATTGGAGCCATTCGAGCAAGTGACTATCGATATCGAAGAGCAACACCAGGGTGCAGTAATGGAAGCATTGGGTATCCGTAAGGGGGATGTGAAAGATATGATTCCAGACGGCAAAGGTCGTACTCGTTTAGAATATGTGATCCCAAGCCGTGGCTTAATCGGTTTCCGTAACGAATTTATGACAATGACCTCTGGTACAGGCTTGCTCTATTCAAGTTTCAGCCACTACGACGATGTGAAAGCGGGCGAAATAGGTCAGCGTAAAAACGGTGTGTTAATTTCAAATGCCACAGGTAAAGCGTTGGCTTACGCATTATTCGGTTTACAAGAGCGTGGTAAATTGATGATTGATCACGGCGTGGACGTGTACGAAGGGCAAATTATCGGTATTCACAGTCGTTCAAACGACTTAACTGTAAACTGTTTACAAGGTAAAAAACTGACCAATATGCGTGCTTCGGGTAAAGACGATGCAATTGTTTTAACCACGCCAGTGCGTATGACGTTAGAGCAAGCGTTAGAGTTTATTGATGATGATGAATTGGTCGAAGTAACACCACAATCGGTGCGTATCCGTAAACGTTTATTAACGGAAACCGACCGCAAACGTGCCAGCCGTACCACAACCAGTACCAGCACACGTTAATCAATAGTGAAATGCCCGTAAGCCTTATCGCAAACGGGCATTTATTTTAGCATAATAGCCAAATTAGTTGGTAAGATTTTAGGTTAAGGTCTTATAGTGCAAAATTTATAACCCACTTTTTTGAAGAAGCTGTATTAAAAATTACCCTTCACAACTTGAGCAGTTTAACAAGTTGCGGTTAAACACTTGTGCGGCACTCATTGAGTTTTGGTAGTAAATCGACTTTAATCCTAACTCTTCAGCGGTTAAGTATAACTGATTCAGATCACGGGCTGGCGTTGCTGGGTGGATCATAACGTTAATACTTTGTCCTTGGTCAATGTATTTTTGACGTTGTGCTGCTTGTTGGATTACGCTTAACTGGCTGATCTCCGCAAACGTTTTAAACACTTCTTTTTCATGTTCAGAAAGCTGTTCTAAATGTTGCACTGAGCCATCGTTGTACAAGATTGATTCCCAAATCTCATCATTATCTAAGCCTTTTTCTTGGAGCAGTTTCTCTAAGAATGGGTTTTTATAAACGGTTTTGATCTTGGCTAAATCTTTTACATAGTAGTTAGATTTAAACGGCTCAACAGATGGAGATACGCTACCTAAAATAAAGCTACTTGATTTAGTTGGTGCAATTGACATTAAGGTTGTATTCCGACGACCATAACCTTTTAAAATTTCAGGCTCACCATAGCGTTTCGCTAATTCTTGTGAAGCTTTTAATGTTTTTTCCTGCAAGGTTCGGAAAATTTCGTTATTTTTCTGCATTGCTTGGAAGCTATCAAAGGCGATGTTATTTGCTTGTAAATAACTATGCCAACCAAGCACACCCAAACCTAAAGCACGATGGCGACGTGCGAAGCGATTGGCACGATGAAGATAAGGGATCTCCTTACTCTTCTCAATAAATTCGCTCATTACCACATCTAAGAAATAGGTTAGCACTTCTGGTGCATCGGTATCTTTCCACTCATCAAAATAGAGTAAGTTCATTGAAGATAAACAGCAAACGAAACTCTCTTCTGAACTGGACGGCAACATAATCTCCGTACATAAATTTGAAGCATGAACGGTCATATTTTTATCTTTATAAACATCTGGACGGCCTGCATTCGCATTGTCTTTAAAGAATAAATATGGGATACCTGTTTCAGTTTTACGTTGTAATAATTTAGCCCAAAGTTGGCGTTTAAACGGATCGCCTGCTTTCATTGATTCCAGCCAATCGTGACCAACACAGACACCGTAATACATTAACTGAATCGGATTACCTTCAGTGTGAATATCAAGCCATTCTTCAATATCACCGTGTTCAATATCAATATAGCCTGCGAACTGCCCTTTACGAGAAGTTCCCTGCGAAATCACATCAATAACGGTATCAAATAATTTACTGAAATTAAATGAGCCATCTGATTTACCGTTATTTTTAATCACTGAACCACGTGGGCGAATATCGCCAAAATAGGCTGAAGTACCGCCACCGATTTTGCTCATCATTCCAACCTCAGCGGTGGTTTCCATAATTTCTTGGATTGAATCACCAATGTAGCTACCAAAACAAGAAATCGGCAAACCACGATCTAAGCCAAAGTTAGACCAAATAGGTGATGAAAGTGAGAAATAACCACGTCCCATATAGTGGTAGAACTTATCTGCAAAGCCTTCAATACCTAAACGATGCTCTGCGTGTTCTGCAATGTAGCGAATACGGTCAAGGGCAGTTGTTCCTTCCAACAAATAGCCACGTTGTAAAAACAAACGGCTATCTTCATTTAGCCAGTGGAAGTCTGGGCGGTCTACATTAGAATAAGTCATCGGCGGTAATCTGCTTCATTTTTTTGCTATAATCGGTACTACGTTTGTTAAAGAAATCTGTTTCTTTGGTTGAAAGGATTTCAATATCAAACCACTCAGTTGTTTTTAACAATTCAGGATCGATGTTATGTGGCGGTTCTAAACCTAACGTCGTTAATGAATTATTATAACGGCTCTTGATATAATTCAATACCGTCTCTTTGCTCACAAAACTTAAATCCCCTTCTTCAAAGATCCAATCAAGAATCCCTTTTTCAGCTTCAAAGGCTTGATCGGCTAAAGTTTTAAGCTCTGTGAAAAATTCGTTTGTAAACAATTCGCTATGTTCCTCACGTAAAATTTCGTATAACGCAATACCAAATTTACCGTGAATTTCTTCTTCTTTTGAGGTGGCTTCTACAGCGTTTGATATACCTTTAAACAAGTTTTTGTGCTTATTGAAAGACATCATAATCAAGAATTGACCGAATAACGAAATATGCTCGACAAACAGTGAGAAAAGTACTAATGAAAGTACAAATTCGCCTTTACCTGCATCTTTATCTTTCATAAAAGATTCCATATAACGAATGCGATTCATTAGTGGTTCAATATCTTGAATTTGGGCAAACATATCGTTTAAGCCTAATTTTTCAAGCAAGAAGGAATAAGCATCTTTATGGCGTACTTCAGATTCCGCAAAAGTACCGCCCACATCATCCATTTCTGGTTTTGGGAAATAGCGATATAATTCGCCCCAAAAACGTTTTACATTCACTTCAACCTGAGAAATCGCTAACATTGCACGGGTTAAAACGTGGCGTTCGTGATCGGTAATGGTGGTGCGATAATCCTGAATGTCTCCTGTGAAATTAAATTCAGTATGCAACCAATAAGAGTGTCGAATTGCATCTTTAAACTCAAGCAATTCGGGATATTCGTAAGGCTTGATATTCAAGCGTTTTTCAAAAATATTACGTTGTTTCATAGTTATTTCTCTATCGTTTTATAAATTATGGGTGTGGATTCTAGGCAAAAAAAATTAAATAACAAGTCTTGACAACTTCGCTTTTTAGTTAGTTTCTTGATTTATAAAGAAAAAAAATTTCACATTTTTTCACTATATATTGTGTTTAAGATTCAACCAAACCACTAGATATTGTTTTAAGCCCTTTTACTCAGTGTTCAAGAAAAAAGGAAAATCAATGTTCTGAAAGGCTTTTTATAGTATGATTTAGTGACTTATTACTACCTATTTAAAACCAAGTGATTTAAATGCAAAAAAATTTTTACCGAGGGCGTTTTTCAGTTGCGCCGATGTTAGACTGGACAACCCGTCATTGCCGTTATTTTCATCGCCAATTTACGAAAAATGCACTGCTTTATACTGAAATGATTACAGCCCCAGCTATTATTCACGCCAAATATGACTTGCTTGAATATGATCCTGCGGAAAACCCTATCGCTCTGCAATTAGGTGGAAGCGATCCAACTCAATTGGCGCGTTGTGCTAAATTGGTCGCTGAGCGTGGCTACGCAGAAGTGAACCTCAATGTAGGCTGCCCTTCTGAACGCGTCCAAAATGGAGTGTTTGGAGCTTGCTTGATGAGTAAGGCAGATCTTGTGGCTGATTGCATTAAAGCAATGCAAGATGCGGTAGACATTCCTGTCACAGTTAAACATCGAATTGGTATTGATAATTTGGACAGCTACGAATTCCTCTGTGATTTTATTGAGAAAATACAACCATACAGCAACGATTTTATTGTGCACGCCCGCAAGGCCTGGCTTTCAGGACTAAGCCCGAAAGAAAATCGTGAAATTCCACCGCTTGATTACGAACGGGTATATCAGTTAAAACGTGATTTTCCCCATCTCAATATTTCAATTAACGGCGGCATTAAAACCATTGAAGAAATCAAACACCACTTGCAATTTGTCGATGGTGTAATGGTCGGGCGTGAGGCTTATCAAAACCCATCACTCTTAGGTGAAATTGATGTGCAAATTTTTGCTGAAAATAGACCGCTTGTAACCGCTCGTGAAGCCGTGGAAGCGATGTTTCCTTATATTGAACGCGAATTATCGAAAGGTGTATATTTGAATCACATTACCCGTCATATGCTCGGTGCATTCCAAAACTGCAAAGGAGCAAGGCAATGGCGAAGACATCTGAGTGAAAATGCAACCAAACAAGGGGCAGGCATTGAGGTAGTGGAACAGGCGCTTGCTTTTGTATTCTAATCTATAGCCGTTTCAATTTACCTTACAACAAAAAAACCCAGATTTTCATCTGGGCTTTTTGTTTCGACTAATAATTAGTTTACTGAATCTTTCAATGCTTTACCTGCAACGAACGCTGGAACTTTTGAAGCAGCAATTTTGATTTCTTGGCCTGTGCGTGGGTTACGACCTGTACGAGCAGCACGTTTATTTACTTTAAAAGTACCGAAACCAATTAATTGTACTGTATCACCAGCTTTTAAGCTCTCAGAGATTGCCGCTAAAGTTGCCTCTAAAGCTGCTTTAGCATCTTTTTTGCTCATTTCAGCTTTTGCTGCGATTGCGTCGATTAATTCACTTTTGTTCATAGTTAAAATCCTCTAAAGGTTATCTTATAAAGTTAGGGCACTATTGCCTGAAACCGTTGCGGTTACTAGTGCGTAGCTTAATTCAAATTAACCATTTCTCAAATAGGCAAATGAAAAAAAAACGTAAAATTTAACCATTTTTTACACTATTGACTAAAATTTAGACCAAGATTGCTTATTCCTGCGCTTCGAATGTCATTTTTAAGCGCTAAAATCAGATCAATATCACGCTCTTCACACTCATTTAACAAGCGATAGATTTGCCATTGCACATCTAATTCATCCTGAATTTCATCGGCATTTTTTAACTCTTGCTCATCCAGTTCTCGCTCTGCTTGCATTTCTAAGTAGCTTGCAACTGTACCTAACGAAATTTGGCTAACCCGAATTGCTTGTTCTAAAGTAGAACCAGCAATAATACTATGCAACAGTTCTGAAAGTGCTTCACAAGCTTCTTGAGCAGGTAATACGCCAAAAAATTCATAATCATTCACATCTGGAATCACGGTTTCCAATTTTTCGAGCTGATTATCAAAATTGATTTTTGCGCCTTTTACCGTTAAATGTTCCCAAACAAGATTTAGCACACTTTGATAGACCTTAGCTAGCCCATCTTGTTCAATCATATTGCAAAAAAGTTGAAAATTGGGATACATACGTTCACATAAACACGCCATAAAAGTCAAATGTTGCCAAGGTTCAAAGCGTTCCATACGTTTATGGATTGGGTTTCTCATCATTACCTCTTTAATTCCCCTCTCTTTCATAAAAAGGAAGTAGGGGGAGATTCAATATAATTATTTGTGGTATTGTTTTGAAAACTCGTGAACAGAATCTACTAATACTTTTGGGCTTTCGGTTGGCACGTCTAAATGAATACCGTGACCAAGATTGAACACGTGGCCCGAGCCATTACCAAAACCAGCCAAGATTTGTTGCACTTCTTGTTGAATACGCTCAGGCGAAGCATAAAGCACACTCGGATCCATATTACCCTGTAAGGCGACTTTATGTCCTACACGCTCACGGGCTTGCTTAATATCCACCGTCCAGTCTAAGCCAATCGCATCACAGCCTGTTTCCGCCATCGCTTCCAACCATAACCCACCACCTTTGGTAAACAGTGTTACAGGCACTTTCCTGCCCTCGTTTTCACGAATTAAGCCATCCACAATTTTGTGCATATAGCGCAACGAAAATTCTTTATATTCGTTGTGAGCAAGCATACCGCCCCAAGTATCAAACACCATTACTGCCTGCGCCCCTGCTTTAATTTGAGCGTTAAGATAAAGGATTACACTATCGCTAAGTTTGTCTAATAATGCGTGTAGAATTTGTGGCTCGGTATACATCATTTTTTTAATCTTGGTAAATGCCTTGCTTGAACCACCTTCCACCATATAAGTCGCTAATGTCCAAGGGCTTCCCGAGAAACCAATTAACGGCACATCGCCTTTTAATTCACGGCGAATTGTACGCACTGCATTCATTACATATTGTAATTCACCTTCTGGGTCAGGAATCGGCAAGTTATCAACTTGTGCTTTATTTTCAATTGGACGTGCAAATTTAGGACCTTCACCCGCACCAAAACTTAACCCTAAACCCATTGCATCTGGAATAGTTAAAATATCCGAGAATAAAATCGCGGCATCCAAGGCATAACGACGTAATGGCTGTAACGTGACTTCGCAAGCTAAATCCGCATTACGGCAAAGTGACATAAAATCACCCGCTTCGGCACGGGTGGCTTTATATTCTGGCAAATAACGCCCTGCCTGACGCATCATCCATACAGGGGTCATATCCACAGGTTCACGCAAAAGGGCTTTAAGGTAACGATCGTTTTTTAGTTGGAGCATTGTTTTTTCCTTATAAAAATCCCCCCTCTTTGGCAAAGAGAGGTTAGGGGAGATTTGCAAAATAATCACAAAATTTCACCGCTTGTAAAGTTTCCCCCTAGCCCCTCTTTATTAAAGAGGGGGAACATTGTTAATGAATTGTTTGTTTTTGGTTTTCTTCTTTACTACCTAACGCAAAATGGCTATGTAAGAACAACGCCAGCACTCGCAGGTATTCCACCACTTCTTCGCCTGCTTCTAGCAATTCAGCATTATCATCGCCCTCATCATAACCTAGACGAGAAATTTCTTCCAAATCATTTAAGGCTTCGCTCACCTCGTCAGTTTCTTCGTTCAGTTTTGGTTGAGCTAGCCCTAAACCTAAAATAAAATGGCTAACCCATTCATAAATTAAATCGGCAAGCGCAAAGCCATCTTCATTCTCTTCTGGCAACCACAGGTTAAATTGTGTGTTCGCTTCGTTGTATGAAGCGGCCAAATTTTGGTAAAAATCTACCAATTTAGTTAATGAGACTTGTGAAAAGGCATGCCCATCATTGGTAAACTGATAAGTAAGCGTTTTCCATGATTCATCTTGCACGCCGCCTGCAATTAAACCGCTTAAAAAGCCGTGAAATTCAGCAGGGCGAAAATCAATTTGTAATTCAGCAACAAGCTGTTGAAAATCTTTTTCAGTCATATTCTTAAAAATGGAAATAGCCCAACAATTGCAAAGATTGTGGGCTATTTAACAGGTCAAAATTTAGGCTTTTTTCCTTACCACTAATTGGCTTAAGACCACTAAAGTAAGGGAGAAAATAATCATAAGGGTTGCTAAAGCATTTACTTCTGGCGTTACGCCTGTCTTCACCAGTGAGAAGATTTTAAGCGGTAGCACTTCGTAGCTTGGGCTAGTCACAAATGATGAAACTACCACATCATCTAACGAAATGGTGAAGCTCAATAACCAACCCGAAACGATTGACGGTAGCGCCAATGGCAGAATAATTTTGCGTAAAATTGTCACTTCACTCGCACCTAAATCTTTCGCTGCTTCCAGCATTTTGCCATCAAAGTCAGTTAAGCGAGAAGAGACAGTAATCACCACATATGGCAAACAGAAAGTGATGTGCGCAATCAATAATGAAATAAAGCCTAATTTAATGCCAATCATCATAAACAACACCAGCATTGAAACTGCCATTACAATATCAGGCGACATCATTACAATAAATAGCAAACCACCCACCATTTGCTTACCGCGGAATTTGTAGCGGTATAAGGCAATTGACGTTAAAGCTCCTAAAATGGTTGAAAAGGTTGCAGCAAAGAAGGCAATCGTGACCGAATTCATTGTTGCTTGCACCAGCGTTTCATTCGCAAATAAACGCTCATACCAGTTCCAGCTAAAGCCTTTCCATTGTAAACCATAGCGGTCTGCGTTAAAGGAGTTTACCACCAAAATAATAATTGGAATATAAAGGTAAGCAAACACCACGAACATAAAAAAGTTTCTAAGCGTCTTTTTCATTATTCAAGCTCCACCTTTTTATTCAATAATTTATTCGCACGATAGTACACATATAGCATTAACGCCATCAAAATAGTTAAAGCGATACTTACCGCAGAGCCTAAAGCAAATTGGTTAGTATTTAAGAATAAGCTTTTAATGATATTACCGACCAATGGCGTTTTGCCACCGCCCAATAAATCTGCCACGTAGAACATTCCCATTGCAGGCAACAATACCAACAAACAGCCTGATACAATACCTGGCATTGTTAAAGGAATAGTCACTCGAATAAAGCGTTGGAATGCGTTTGCTCCTAAATCCTTCGCTGCTTCTAATAAACGACCATCAATTTTTTCGATTGATGAGTAGAGCGGTAAAATCATAAATGGCAACAAGATATACACCAAGCCGATAATGATCGCAATTTCTGAGTTTAATAAACGCAACGGTTGATCAATTAAGCCGATTGCCATTAGCGCTTCGTTGAACGCCCCTTTTACCCCAAGGAAAATCTTAATTCCGTAGATGCGGATCAAGGAGTTTGTCCAAAATGGCAATACCACTAAGAACAACATCACAGGACGCCATTTCGGTGACATTTTAGCGATAATAAAAGCAAATGGATAACCTAAAATCAAACAGAAAAAGGTTGCAATCGCCGACATCTTAAACGAATTCCACAATACTGTTGCATAAGTGTCGTTAAACAATGACTTATAAGCCTCAAGACTAAAGGCAAAATCCACAAAATAAGCACTTTGGCGGTTTTCGGTTAAGAAACTGATAATCAGCACCAATATATTCGGCACTAAAACAAAAAGTAATAGCCAGCCGAAGATTACTGCTACCGTTCCATTTTGGAATTTGTTATTAGCAATCTTCATCGTTGAGTACAACCTCCCAACCTTCATACCAAGTTAATGCCACTTTTTGTCCCACTTCGTGGTCAATATTTGGATCATCTTCGTTGAAGAATTCACTTACCAGCACGTTCATACCGTTATGATCCAGTTTCACACTGGATTCTAGCGTCATTCCTTTGTAGTTACGGTCTAAAATATGACCAATAATCGCTTTTGAGCTTTCGTTTTCGTCTAACTCTTCGATCACAATATCTTCAGGGCGTAATAACACTTTCAGTTTTTGATTTGGGGTAACATCCATATCTTCCACTTTAATGTTACAAATGCGTCCTTCTACATTGGCTTTCACATTTTTCGCATCAACACGTTCAATCACAGTGGCATCAAAGACGTTAATTTCACCAATAAAACGTGCCACGAATAAGTTGCTTGGCTCTTCGTAAATCTCACGAGGTGAGCCATCTTGCGCAATCTTACCGCCATTCATAACGATAATACGATCTGACATCGTCAGAGCTTCTTCTTGATCGTGGGTAACGAAAATAAAAGTAATGCCAAGCTGACGTTGTAAAGCTTTCAACTCATTTTGCATCTCTTTACGTAATTTGTAGTCGAGAGCAGACAGTGATTCATCTAGTAATAATACTTTTGGTTTGTTTACTACCGCCCGCGCAATTGCAATACGTTGTTGCTGACCACCAGAAAGCTGTGCTGGTTTTTGTTCGGCACGGTCTTCTAAACGCACCATACGTAACGCTTCCATTACACGAGGCTTGATTTGCTCATTCGGCACTTTTTGCATACGTAAGCCAAATGCCACGTTTTCAAATATAGTCATATGCGGAAATAGCGCATAGCTTTGGAAAACGGTGTTTACAGGACGTTGTTCCGCAGGAATGTTAGATACATCTTGACCATCTAAAATGATCGAGCCTTCTGTTAATTCTTCAAAGCCTGCAATTAAGCGTAATGCCGTCGTTTTACCACAACCCGACGGACCTAAAATAGTTAAAAATTCACCATCATTAATAGTGAGGTTTAAATCTTTAAGAATCGTTTTGCTACCGTAGCTTTTGGTCACATTGCGAAGTTCGATGATTGGTTTTTTATCTAACTTTTCCATCTACTGTTGTTTTCCCCTAAAAGAGAGTTGAGAAAATTAATTGCAGGCAACGCCCACAATGCAAACATATTTAAAATTGACTGGCTATGATATAGCTAAAGCTACAATATGAAAAGAAAAAATTAGTCTACAAGCGGTTAAATTTTAGGAAAATTTTGCAAATACAAAAAATGCGAGTCAAAGCCCGCATTTAATTCGTTCCATAATGATTAGAACCAAAATAGATAGCCGATAGTACCAATCACCAATATACAGATGATATTGAGCCAGAAACCTGCTTTCACCATCTCTTTTTGTTTGATTTGCCCTGTACCAAATACTATTGCATTTGGCGGTGTTGCGACTGGCAGCATAAAGGCACAAGAAGCTCCTAATCCGATAATTAACGCTAAACCTAAGGCATTCATATTTAAGGCTTGCGCAATCGAGATAAAGATCGGTACCAATAAGGCAGCGCTTGCGGTATTTGAGGTAAATTCCGTTAAGAAAATGATGAATGCCGCCACAATCAAGCCAATAATATAATAATGTCCACCTTCAATTAGCATTACTACGCCATCTGCCATAATTTTGCTGGCGCCTGTTTGACCAAGTACACTACTTAAAGTTAAACCACCACCAAAGAGGAACAATACGCCCCATTCAGTACTTTCTTGAATTTGTTGCCAAGTCACTAAACGAGTAATACACAGCAATGCTGCCGCCACCATTGCAAGAATACTATCAAAGCTAGCAATTTTGCCTTCTAAGCCAAGCAGACTTGAAAGCCACGGATTGATGTCTGAACTAAATACCCAGCCTAATGCTATCATTACAAAAATGATAAGGGTTAAAATACGCTCGCCATTTAACGGAATTTGTTCAAAAGATTGCTCAAATTTAAAGTTAAATTTTGGTTTAAAGACCACATACAAAATACCAATCATCAATGGCATTAAAATCAGCATAATTGGCAAACCATATTGCATCCAGTCTGCAAAGGTTAAGTGGAGTTGCGAAGCCACTATCGCATTTGGAGGACTGCCGACCAGCGTTCCCATACCACCAATACTGGCACTATAAGCAATCCCCAATAACACAAACACGTAAGTATTATGGTGCTCATTTTTATTGAGTTTGCTTAAAATCCCCATCGCCAGCGGCAACATCATTGCTGCAGTTGCGGTATTACTCATCCACATTGAGAGGAAAGCAGTAACTGTAAAGAGATAAATGACTGCTACCGACAATTTACCACGAGATAACGCCATAATTTTATTAGCAATTAAGCGATCTAATTGCTGAATGTGCATTGCTGTTGCCAAGGCAAAGCCACCAAAAAAAAGGAAAATCGTTGGATCAGCAAAAGCAACTAAAGCTTCTTTAGATTTCACCAGCTCTAAACCAATAGCTAAAATTGGCACTAATAGTGCTGTTACTGTTACGTGTAAAGCTTCAGTTAGCCAAAGCACCGCCACAAAAACAAGCAACGCCAAGCCTTTATTGGCTTTTGGATCAAAGGGTAAAAAATTGAGAAGTAAAAAGAAAAGTAGCACATCAACAATAAAAATTGCCGAATTACGGAAATTTGCTTTTTTGACATTGATATTAGTGTCCATACGTCCCCCACGGCGTAATTAAAGAACTTATGGCACTATACACAAAAAGCAAAGAAAAAAAAGCGAAATGTTATAAATTTGTGAATAAGATCACACCTTTCTTACAAAAAAAGAAACAAGCGGTCGTATTTGCAAAAAATTTTGCTAATTTGGCCGCTTGTAATGATTAGTCTAAATCCGCTTCATCACCACGAATTTGTAACCACTCGCGACGATCTTTTGAACGTTTTTCGGCTAACAGCATATCCAACACCTCAAAGGCTTGTTGTTCGCTATCCTCCAATGCTTCAGGATCTTCAAAAGTTAGTTGAACCAAACGGCGAGTAGCAGGATCCATTGTCGTTTCGCGTAACTGGCTTGGGTTCATCTCGCCCAGCCCTTTGAATCGTTGCACATTTGGCTTGCCTTTTTTCTTGGCTAAACGAGCCAAAATTGCCTCTTTTTCTGACTCATCCAAGGCGTAATGTACTTCGTCTTTACCGATGTCGATTCGGTACAGTGGTGGCATTGCCACATAGACGTGTCCATTCCGTACCAACGCAGGGAAATGACGGAAGAACAAACCACATAAGAGCGTGGCGATATGTAAACCATCCGAATCTGCATCAGCAAGAATACAGACTTTGCCGTAACGTAACTCATCTAAATTATCGCTAT
>JBHACP010000015.1:0-17047 GCA_041854605.1 Actinobacillus sp. | reverse complement strand
TTTCAACTGTTCGGTTTTGCTGATGAAGTTATCCACGCCTACGCTACAGAACGAGTTTTAGCTCTAGGGGCGGTCAAGCTGTGGATAACATTATGCTTTGGGTTGCTAGTTTACTATATTTTTAACATACAAGGGGCGGGTTTTATACCCGCCCGAATAGAATTTAAGATTAAATGGGCGAGTATAAACCCCGTCCCTACAAGATAATACTTTAGTTACCTAATGCGGCTTGAGCATTTTTGTTTTCAATAAATTCGATTTTATAACCATCAGGATCTTCTGCGAAGGCAATCACGGTTTTACCACCTAAAACAGGGCCTGGCTCGCGGGTGATTTTTCCACCTGCGGCACGAATAGATTCAATAGTGGCATAAATATCGTCCACACCAAGGGCGATGTGACCAAAAGCGGTACCTAATTCGTAACTTTCTATGCCCCAGTTGTAGGTTAATTCAATCACGGCGCTAGTGTCTTCATCTGCATAGCCTAAGAAGGCTAATGAGTATTTATATTCGGTATTTTCGCTGGTACGAAGTAATTTCATTCCTAATACTTCGGTATAGAATTTAATTGAGCGTTCAAGATTTCCCACGCGCAACATCGTATGTAATATACGCATATTAAGCTCCTTTAGTGAAAATGGGTGACCATTATGCCATAAAAAGGGCGAATATTCATTCGCCCTTAAAATAGGAGAGTTTATGCGGATTTTTCTTTTAAGATGGCATACAACTCATCTTTAATGTGCAGTTTTTCTTTTTTTAGCACCTCAATTTCTGTACTGGTTGCCAGTTCAATTCCTGCTTCTTGATTTTTAATTTGTTGATCCAGCTCATTGTGTTTATCAAATAAACGAGCAAAATGAGCATCTTCAATTTTTAATTTGGAAATAAGATCTCGATATTCAGGAAACATAATTTAGCCCTCTTAAATGAATTAACTAAGTAAATTTTGTTGATTTCATACTAGCACTTTGCTGCTCCTTTGTAGCAAATTTCTTTTAGAAGTGTGAGTTAGATCACAAATTATTTTAACCATTTTTCAACAAGTTCTGGCGTGGTTTCTTTTCGCACCCACATTGAACCTAATTCAGGTAACGGATGCTTGGTATGGTTGTAGCCAACAAATTGGCGATAGTCGAAAACCGCGTGCGGATAACCATTGAGCAGCAGAAAGGCTTGATAACCATCTTCAGACCAACATATTTCCAAGCGGCGCGGTTCTTTCAAGCTGTTTGGCTCAATATCGGCAATGTTATAGACAAATAAACTATCGACAATTGGATTATCGGTTTGATGTAAATCCATTGCGTAAAAATAGCCTGTTTCACCATCATCCTTAAACATTACCACCAAATGTTCGTGTTGGGTAGAATGAGAACCGTTACGATAACCTTCACCTAATAAAATTTGTTCGGTTAATGTTGAATAAATCATATTTTTCCCAATAACAAGCGTTCGAATTTTGCAAAATCAGACTGCTTGCAACGCTAAATTAAGCAACTTTTACAATCCAACCTTCTGGGGCTTCGACATCACCAAATTGGATGCCTGTTAATTCATCGTATAAACGACGAGTGACTGGACCGACTTCGGTTTCTGAATAGAATACGTGGAAGTCGTCGTGGTGTTGAATGCCGCCAACTGGCGTGATTACTGCCGCTGTGCCACAAGCACCTGCTTCTGTGAATTGGTCAAGTTGATCGATATAGACATCGCCTTCAATGGTTTCCATTCCTAAACGTTCTTTCGCAATTTGTAGGAGAGAGTATTTAGTGATACTTGGCAAAATAGATTCTGAAATTGGGGTTACAAATTTATTGTCTTTGGTGATCGCAAAGAAGTTTGCCGCCCCTACTTCCTCAATTTTAGTGTGAGTTTTCGGATCTAGATAAATCGCATCGGCAAATTTACGTGTTGCGCTGCCTTCTTCTACTGCTAATTCGTGTGGTAATAAACTTGCTGCGTAGTTACCACCGACTTTCACACCGCCTGTTCCCATTGGTGCAGCACGGTCGTAAGCAGTGGTAATGAAGTTAGATGGAGCTAAGCCACCTTTAAAATAGGCACCAACTGGGCAGCAGAAAACGGAGAAAATATATTCAGGAGCCGCTTTTACACCAATGTTTTCACCTACACCAATGAGGAATGGACGTAAATAAAGAGTTGCGCCAGAGCCGTATGGACCGAGCCAATCTTGGTTGGCTTTGACGACTTCAATACAGGCACGGACAAATAATTCGGTAGAAACTTGTGGCATTAACAAACGATTAGCGGTACGTTGCATTCGTTTAGCATTTTCTTCAGGGCGGAATAAGTTGATCGAGCCATCTTTGCAGCGGTAAGCTTTTAAGCCTTCAAAGCATTGCTGTCCATAGTGAAGAGCGGTTGAGCCTTCGTGAATGTGGAGAGTGTTGTCGGTGGTTAATTCACCATCGTTCCATTTGCCGTTTTTCCAGTGTGCGATGAAACGATAATCCGTTTTAATATAAGAAAAGCCTAAATTTGCCCAATCTAAATCTTTTAAAGCCATTGTGGTGTCCTTTTTATTCTTTACAAAAGATTCGTACATTTTAAGCCAAAATCGACCGCTTGCAAAGGCAACAAACAGCAAAAAGGCTAAACCCTTTTAGAGTTTAGCCTTTCTTTGCGTTCTTTTCTTAAAATCTGTTATTATAGACTTTCAGTGAAAGTACGAGTGATTACATCACGTTGTTGTTCTGGTGTTAATGAGTTGAAACGCACTGCGTAACCAGAAACACGGATAGTTAATTGTGGATATTTTTCTGGGTTTTTAACCGCATCTTCTAAAGTTTCGCGGCGTAAAACGTTTACGTTTAAGTGCTGACCTCCTTCAACTTTGATAGTCGGTGCTACGTTTACTGGCACTTCACGGTAAGCTATTTGACCTAATTCGTTGATAGCAACCACTTGGTCTTCTTTGTAAACGTCGCCTTTAGCTGCGATGCAACGAGCCTCGTTTTTCTCTTCGTCTAATAACCAGAAAGAGTTTAGTAAATTAGCGTTAGCTGATTCAGTGATTTGTACGCCTTTGATCATTTTTAAATCTCCTAAATGTGAGGATGAAATTGAAATTACAGAAAAATTTGAAACTTTCAAATTTATTTGAAGAGTATTCTACACATTTTGAGGAAGAAAGCGATAAAATTTTTAACCATCTTTTACAAAAATGTTATCGATTGAATAATTTTTGAGCATAAAATAGTATGAAAACGTGGAAAGAAGCTATTGGGGCTGAAAAAGAACAACCTTATTTTCAACAAATTTTGCAACAGGTTCAAAATGAACGGGCCAGTGGCAAAATTATCTATCCGCCACAAAAGGAAGTATTTAGCGCCTTTGCCTTAACTGAATTTAGCGAGGTTAAAGTCGTCATTTTAGGACAAGATCCTTATCACGGCGTAGGACAAGCGCATGGTTTAGCTTTTTCAGTTAAGCCACCAATGGTTCCGCCGCCTTCGTTGGTGAATATGTATAAGGAACTGAGCCAAGATATTGCGGGTTTTCAGATACCACAGCACGGCTATTTGGTGGATTGGGCGAAGCAAGGCGTGTTGTTGCTCAATACCGTTCTAACGGTGGAACAGGGCAAAGCGCATTCGCACGCTAATTTGGGCTGGGAAACTTTTACCGATAAAGTGATAGCACAGCTTAACCAATACCGTGAAAATCTTGTCTTCTTATTGTGGGGTAGCCACGCCCAGAAAAAAGGACAATTTATTGACCGCAATCGACATTGCGTGCTGATCTCCGCCCACCCTTCACCGCTTTCGGCTTATCGTGGCTTTTTCGGTTGTCGTCATTTTTCTAAAACAAACGAATATTTGCGAGAGAAGGGGTGTGAGGAAATTAACTGGCAGTTGCCGTTAGAAATTGAATAAATAGCACATTCATCAATGTTATTAGTCGGAGCAAGCGGTCAAAAACTGTTGAAATTTTACAAATCTTTTTCTAACCAAATAAGGTTACTCAATAATTATTAGGTTATTTTAGTGCAAATTTATTATATGGTACCTCTACTTTTATCTCGCTTAATTTGTCTAGGCGTAATGCCAAAAAGTCTTTTGAATGCCGTAGAAAAATTTTCTGAATTAGAGTAGCCCGCTAATTCAGCAGCCTGCATCACACTATAGCCTTGTAGTAATGCTTTGTAGGATTGCTCTAATTTAGTACGTCTTACGTAAGCAAAAATAGTAATTTTATGGTATTGCTGAAATTCATTTTGTAACGTGGTTACATTTGTATGAAAATATTTAGCAATTTCTTTAAGATGACAATGATCAAATTTGCCGCTATCTAATGCTTCAGTAACTTGCTGAATACGTTCATTTTTCAGTTGTGGAGAATGATGCAGTTGGGCGAATGAATTTGCCAACAGTGCTAATAACTTACTTTCTTTTTCTAGGGTATAAGACAGCTCCAATTGATTAGTTTCTGACAAAATGTCATCAATAAGCCTCTGCATACTTTGAGTTACTACGATAGGATACGGTTGCAAATGGTGTTTAAATTGGGGGTAATTTGATAGGTCAAGCTGGCTTTCCATTATCCATTTTGGGTAAATAAATACTACTAGTTCTTTTTGATGTGTTTTTCTAAACACTTTCGAGCCCCATTCAGCTTTATTGAGCGGTAAAAATGCAGCCTGAGGAGTTGAGTTGGCATCTAATTCAAATATAGTATGATTAAAATGAATTTCTGAACGCCCTTCTAACAAGAACACAAGTCTTAATCCTGATTCAAATTCCACTTTTTCTTGCTCAACGGTCTCAGTTATTTTGACATCCGTATATTTCATCATTAAATCTGAACGAAAATGGTAGAGATGTGCATATCCTTTCATTTTGCCAAAGTCATTAATCGTCAGTGTTTTTTTCATATAAATTTTATTGCTCATAGGAAAAATTTTATTTTACAAAGGTTTTTTGCATAAAAACAAGATAAACTTTTCGATAATCATTTTTATTTGAAAAATGAAAGAGGTATTTATGCAGAAGAAATATTCCCTATCGCTAATTACATTAGCTATCTTAGTCCCTTATGTATCAGCGAATACATCTAATAATTCAGCAGAACTGGATACGATTGTGGTAAAAGAAAAACTTGCTGCAACAACAGGTTATATACCTGTTTATACTACGGTGGGTACCAAAACAATCACTTCATTAGCAAGGACCCCCTTTAGCATCAATGTAGTTTCTGCTGATTTAATGAAGGAGCAATCGATACGTTCTGTGACAGATGCGGTCGCTTACACATCAGGTATGGTGGGGGGATATCGTGGTAATAATCCGCTGATTGAAATTTCCATCCGAGGAATTGGCAACAAAAGTGATGGTGGCACTATACCGACTTATTTAAATGGTTCACGTTATCAAACGGCTTATGAAATTGATCCTTTTTTCCTAGACAGTATTAATGTCATCAAAGGACCTAATTCCATTTTGTATGGTCAAGCCAACCCAGGTGGAGTGATGGATATTATTACTAAAAAAGCCACAGGGAGCCCACATCATCACTTACAATTTGTGGTGGGCAATCATCATCGCTATCAAGCTGGGATTGACATTGAAGACAATCTCTCTAATTCATTTTCTACTCGCCTTATTGCGCAATTAGAACGAGCAAATTGGAACACTCAATTTGTTAAGGAAAAAGGTGGGGCTTTTTCACCTAGCGCTTTATGGAAACCTAATGAAAATACAGAGCTGAATATTTATGGCTACTACGCCCGCAAACCTAAAGCAGGTGATCGTAATTTTTTACCACAAGCAGGGGTGATTGAACCAGTCAATGGACAAAAACTTCCCTATGATATTTTTTTAAGTGATCCCAATTATCACGCTTTGAAAGTAGAACAAATGCAACTGGGGTATAACTTCTCACATAAATTCCAGCCTAATTTAAGTTTTACTCAAAATGCAAGTTATCATCAAGGAGAAGAAAACTTTAAGAATTTAGTGTATTGGTATGTTGCTTCAGGTTCTGATTTAGTACGCAAAGCACGTAAATGGGATATTAAAACACAAGAAGTCAATTTAGATAATCAACTTAAATTCACATTTGATACCGCCAATATTGCGCACACTTTGCTTTCAGGTATAGATTATAAAAAGGTGCGTGAAGATAGTACTGTTTATTTAGGTGATGCGCCTAATTTTGATTGGCAACATCCTGTTTATGGCGTGTCTGTTAATGCACCAGCAATCCAATCTACAGATCTCAAACATTTAAAACAAATGGGCGTATATCTGCAAGATCAAATGGAAATCAGCAATGTGGATGTGCTATTAAGTGGACGTTACGATAAAGCAAAAAATACTTTATTTAATCGTTTGACAAATAAGCGTGAGAGCAATACAGAAGGTAAATTTACTTGGCGTGCAGGAGCAATCTATAATTTTGAGAATGGCGTGGCACCTTACGTAAGTTATAGTACATCATTTGTACCATCTGCTGAAAAAGATGCGCAAGGTCATTTCTTAAAACCTTCCACGGCAAATCAATGGGAAGTCGGTATGAAATATCAACCTTCTCAAGATACGCTTTTAACGCTTTCTGGTTTTAAAATCAACCAAAAAGAGTTAGCAAATTATCAATGGCAAACTCGTTCTTACGAACAAATTGGTAAGATTGAAACTAAAGGTATAGAAGCCAGCCTCAATCAACAAATTACCGGCAAATTTTCTATTACAGCCTCTTATGCTTATTTAAAGAAAAAAATTGTGGCAGACAAAGATGGCTCTACTCTTGGCAAAACCCAATGGGGCATACCTCGTCATCAAGCCTCGCTATGGGCAAAATATAAATTCTTTAATAAGCTAACAGTTGGTGCTGGTGTGCGTTATATGGGAACGACGTTTGGTGATAATGCGAATACATTTACTGTACCTGCATACACCTTATATGATATGTTGATTAGCTATGATTTTATGCCGAATTTAAATGTACAATTTAATGTACAAAATCTAACTAATAAAAAATATATCGCGAGTTGCGCCAATGATTGCTTCTACGGCAAAGATCGCTATTTAAGCGCAACCTTAAATTATCATTTCTAATGTTAAATAGCTCTCAAACGAGAGCTTACCTTTTGCAAAAAATATGAAAAAAATGACCGCTTGTATCATTACACTATTTGCTCATTCAATGCTTTACTCCCAGACCATTCCTATTGAATTAAAACAAAACGATTTCGTCCAAGGCAAATTGATTCAATTAGCTGCACAGCCCCTCTCTCTTTCCATTACGTTTCCTGATAAAAGTTCTCGCCAGCTTGTGCAGAATGTATTTGGCGAACAAGAATTTATGTTTAAATCAGAACAAACTGGTACTGCTATTTTTTCGATTTTCAGCAACGGGCAACAGGTTTCTAATGACGACTTTAAATTGAAGATCGAAAGACATCTTCCAGCACATCAGCAGATAGCTAAAATGCCAATAGAAAATGCGCAACTTGCGACATTGCAACAACAGATTCAACAAAATCCTAAACACAAAACGGCGCTAATTGATACCTTTTGGCGTAAAGCAGAACAAGAGGGAACGCCTTTAATTGAAAAGCTAGATGAGAGACAAAGTCGAATCACATTTTTATGGCGTGGCGCAAAACAAAATGTGCGTATTTGGGGTGGTGTTAGCACAAATCACGATTTTATGGAACAGTTTGAGCAATCTGATTTATGGTATAAAAGTTATATTGTGTCAAATGATACTCTTGTCGAATACCGTTTAGCCCCTGATGTGCCAATGCTTCCCCTTGATGAGCATATTCAACGCCGAGCGCTGCTCGCTACTGTGCAAGCCGATCCTTTGAATAAAACGCCGTATTTTGAAAAGGCGAGACAAAATACCAGCAATACTGATAAATTTAATTATTATTCTTTGCTTAAATTACCCAATGCACCTAAACAACAATATCTGACGGAAAATCCACATAATGTTAAAGGTAATGTGAAGGAACTGATTTTTGCTGATAAAACGCTTGCTAATAAACGCAGATTATTTGTTTATTTACCCGCAAATTTTGATGTTAAACAATTCTATCCCATCCTTTATTTATTTGATGGTGTTGAATATATGGAACGTGTTCCTACCGTAACTATTTTAGATAATATGATTGCTCAAGAAGTTATTCCGCCAACAATAGCAGTGTTTATTGAAAATCCATCAAATGAATCAAGAAGCGTTGAGCTTACTGCCAATCCCATATTCACCAAAGTTTTAGCGGAAAGGCTTGTGCCTTTTGTAGAAAAAAACTTGCAGTTAAATATTAAAGAGCGGGTTATTGGTGGCTCCAGCTACGGTGGACTAGCCACTGCCTATACGGTTCTAAGTTATTCCAACATTTTTAATAAAGCCCTTATTCTGTCAGGATCATTTTGGTGGCATCCACAAGGAACACAACCTGAGCAAAGTAATTACATTGCTACTCAATTTGTGCAAAAAGAAAAATTACCGATTTGTTTTTTTATGAGTGCAGGGCGTTATGAAAGTGATAAATCAAAAATTTTAGAAACCTCCCGCCACTTGAAAGATGTGTTACTGGCGAAAGGCTATCCTGTTACTTATATTGAACAATCTACCGCCCACGGCTATTTAGCGTGGCAGGGTTTAATTAGTGAGGGGTTAAAATATTTGTTAAATAAAGATGATTGCCATTAGTAAACTGTAGTTGATCTTTCTAAGTTATTTTATCAAATAGCTTTTCACTATTTTGCCAGATCACTTCCGCAATTAGTTCAGGGCTTTCCTCTCTCAATTCACATAAAGCTTTGAACGATACCAATAAGCGTTCGGGGCGATTGGGTTCACCTTGAAAACCAAATACAGGCATATCAGGCGAATCGGTTTCTAGAAGTAAAGAATCTAACGGCAATTTGCGTATTGCTTCTTTGGTTTTGTTGGCTCGGGCGTAAGTGATAGTTCCGCCCACGCCAATTTTATAACCAAGATCGACAAAGCGTTTTGCCTGTTCGTAACTGCCTGCAAAGCCGTGAACCACGCCCGTTTGAGGCAGCAGGACTTTTTTTAGAAACACTGAAAGCTGGTCGTGGCTTTTGCGCGAATGCAAATTTACAGGCAAATTAAACCGCTTGGCGAACGCCAGTTGCGCTTCTAAAAACTCACATTGTTTTCGCCAAAGTTCAGGCGTACAAACAGATTCTACGGATTTTTCTAGCCCGATTTCTGCGCAAGCGGTCAAATTTGCGGATTTTTTTGCAAGCTCGGCTTCCAATAAATCTAAATGCTCTCGCCGATGTTCTCGAATAAACATCGGATGTAACCCTAAGCCATACACTAAATTTTCAGGGCATTGTTCGGCACAATGTTTTACAACGGTAAAATTCTCCGCCATTATCGCCACAATTAAAATCCGCTCCACCCCCGCCTTTGTTGCATTTTTTACTAAAGCAGGAATAGAGAGATTAAGATCTTGTGCTGCATAATCCAAATGAGTATGGGTGTCGAAAAATTGCATCGAAAATTACGCCTTAATTCTACCCAAATGCTGATAGGTGCGTTGAGTTGCAATGCGCCCTCGAGGGGTGCGTTGCAAGAAGCCTTGTTGAATTAAATACGGCTCCAACACATCTTCGATGGTATCTCGTTCTTCACCAATGGCTGCCGCTAGGTTATCCAACCCCACAGGACCTCCATCAAAACGTTCGACAATGGCTTCTAACAGCTTAATATCCATAAAGTCAAAGCCTTCGGAATCCACATCAAGCATGACGAGTGCTTGTTTGGCGATTTCAGCGGTAATGTTGCCGTTGTTACGCACATCCGCATAATCCCGCACTCGGCGAAGCAGGCGGTTGGCAATTCGAGGTGTGCCACGAGAACGGCGGGCGATTTCAAAAGCGCCATCAGCCGATAAATTAAGGTTTAAGCAATCCGCAGAACGTTTTACAATCGAGGTGAGATCTTCCACTGAGTAGAACTCAAGGCGTTGCACAATGCCGAAACGATCACGCAATGGCGAGGTAAGAGAACCCGCTCGAGTGGTTGCACCAACTAAGGTAAAAGGCGGTAAATCCAATTTTATTGAACGAGCCGCAGGACCTTCGCCAATCATAATATCGAGCTGATAATCTTCCATTGCAGGGTAAAGCACCTCTTCAATTGCTGGCGAAAGGCGGTGGATTTCATCAATAAACAGCACATCATAGGGTTCTAAATTGGTTAGCATAGCGGCAAGGTCGCCAGCTTTTTCCAGCACAGGTCCTGAAGTAGTGCGAATATTCACGCTCATTTCGTTTGCCACAATGTTTGCGAGCGTCGTTTTCCCAAGCCCAGGTGGCCCGAAGATCAAGAGATGATCCAGGGCTTCATCACGCAATTTGGCAGCTTTAATAAAAATTTCCATCTGCTCACGTACGGAAGGTTGCCCCACATAATCGGCAAGCATTTTCGGACGAATAGCACGGTCTATCGCTTCTTCCTCACGCTTAGGTGTGGCACTAATTATTCTGTCTGCTTCAATCATATTTTTTCTCGCCCTCTCTCCCACAAGGGGCGAGAGTTATCTATTAAAACGCACTCTTCAACGCTTCACGGATCAGCTGTTCTGATGTCATTCCTGCTTTATTGATTTTCTTAATCATTTTTTCCGCATCAGCTGGTTTATAGCCCAAGGCAATCAACGCATCACGGGCTTCATCAGTAGGATCATGGTTGTTGCTTGCCACAATTTGGTCAGCAGGCTGTTCCACAAAGAAATCGCTCTGCACAATGCCTTTAAATTTGCCTTTGAGTTCAACCAATAAACGCTCGGCTGTTTTTTTTCCCACACCAGGAATTTTGGTGAGTTTTGTCAAATCTTCTTGTTCAACAGCGGTAGCAAATTGCGTAACCGACATCGCAGAGAGAATTGCCAAAGCTAATTTTGGACCTACACCATTAGTTTTAATCAGCTCACGGAAAAGCGTTCTATCTTGTTTTTGGGCGAAGCCAAATAGCAGATGGGCATCTTCTCGCACCACCAAATGAGTAAAAATTGTCGCCTCTTCACCAAGCTGTGGCAAGCTGTAAAAACTTGTCATCGGCAATAACACTTCATAGCCCACACCCTGTACATCAATCAACATTTCAGGCGGTTGCTTTTCGATAATTTTGCCGTGTAAACGTCCAATCATTTTCTTTTTCCTTGCAAAAATTTGCCGTGAAGTATAGCAAAAACTGGATAAAATACCACTTCAAGCGGTTAAATTTGCAAAATTTTTTACAAATCTGATTGCTATCTCTGCTAAAATTACGCCAATTTTACAATCCTATTTCCCAATGAGGAGAACAAAATGCCATTATTAGATAGCTTTAAAGTGGATCATACCAAAATGAACGCTCCTGCCGTGCGTGTGGCGAAAACGATGACCACACCGAAAGGCGATACCATTAGTGTGTTTGACTTGCGTTTTTGCCGCCCAAACATTGATATTTTGCCTGTGCGCGGCATTCACACAATGGAACACCTGTTCGCTGGCTTTATGCGCGATCATTTAAATTCAGATAGCGTGGAAATTATTGATATTTCGCCAATGGGCTGTCGTACAGGCTTTTATATGTCGCTAATTGGCAAGCCTAGCGAGCAAGAAGTGGTGAAAGCATGGACAGCGGCGATGGAAGATGCACTCAATAAAGTGCCTGATGTCTCGAAGATTCCTGAACTGAACGAATATCAATGCGGCTCTTACAAAGAACATTCGCTGGAAGAGGCTCACCAAATCGCTCGGAATGTGCTGGCAAAAGGCATTGGTGTAAATCGTAATGAAGATTTAGCGTTAGATGAAAAATTATTAAATCCATAATGAAGTGAGGGCAGGGTTTCCTGCCCTGTTCATTTTCAATGTTAGGAAAATAAATGTTAAATAAAATTTTTACTTGGTTTGAAAATCGGATAGAAACTTACCCCGAAGAAGCTCCGAAAACACCGAAAACAGGGATTATTCCCTTCATTTGGGAAACCACCAAAGGAATGCGTTTTTATTTGATTTTGCTCACTATTTTGGTGGCATTAGTGGGAATTATTGAGGCCGTGCTCTTTCAATTTATGGGCGAGCTGGTGGACTGGGTGGCTAAACTTTCACCTGCCGAATTATGGGCGGAGAAAGGTGGGAAAATTACCGCAATGTTCATCATTGCCTTGCTTGGCATTTTGTTTGTCTTTTTGGCGGGTAGCATTCGTTTTCAGTCGTTGCAAGGCGTTTTTCCAATGCGTTTGCGGTGGAGTTTCCACCGCTTGATGCTTGAGCAAAGTATGGCCTTCTACCAAGATGAATTTGCAGGACGAGTATCTGCGAAAGTAATGCAGACGGCTTTGGCTGTGCGCGATGTTATTATGACTTGTGCCGATATGCTTATTTTTGTGCTAGTTTATTTCACGACCTCAAGCGTGATTTTGATTAGCCTTGATGGCTGGCTCTTTTTGCCATTTATTCTATGGATTTTCTCACTAGGCTCCATTATTTATATTTTCGTGCCAAAACTTGCCGATGCAGCTCAACAGCAATCTGACGCTCGCAGCTTGATGACAGGGCGAATTACCGACGCTTATTCTAATATCACTACGGTAAAATTGTTCTCACACGGTAATCGAGAATCAGCTTATGCGAAGGAGTCGATGGAAGAATTTATGGTGACAGTGCATAGCCAAATGCGTCTAGTCACCGTCATTGAAACGCTAACCAACTTCAACAGTATGGCACTGATTCTTGCGACAGCGGGTATTGGTTTATGGCTTTGGGGGGCGAATATTGTAACTGCAGGGGCAATTGCAACTTCGACAGCCTTGGCTTTACGTATCAAAGGCTTATCGCAATGGATTATGTGGGAATTTGCTCGCCTATTTGAAAATTTAGGCACGGTGCAAGATGGTATGGTTACGCTTTCAAAACCGCATACGGTGAAAGATAAACCAAATGCTAAACCGCTTGAAGTGAGCAAGGGCGAAATCAAGTTTGAAAAAGTAAATTTTGCTTATGATCCGAAAAAGCCGCTATTAAAAGAGTTTGATTTAACCATTAAAGCAGGTGAAAAAGTCGGTTTAGTCGGCAGAAGTGGCGCAGGAAAATCGACACTAACCAACTTGCTGTTACGTTTTTATGATATTCAAAACGGTAAAATTTCGATTGATGGACAAAACGTTAGTGAGATCACCCAAGAAAGTTTGCGTTCGCAAATTGGCTTGGTCACGCAAGATACTTCGTTACTACACCGTTCGGTGCGTGAAAACTTAATGTATGGGCGACCAAACGCCACCGAAGAAGAAATGTTGAAAGCGGTAGAACGTGCAGCAGCGAGTGATTTCATTCCGAATTTGCAAGATGCCAAAGGTAGAACAGGTTTTGATGCTCACGTTGGCGAACGTGGGGTAAAACTTTCAGGCGGACAACGCCAGCGTATTGCCATTGCACGTGTAATGCTTAAAGATGCCCCGATTTTGTTACTTGATGAAGCAACTAGTGCGTTGGATTCTGAAGTGGAAGTGGCGATTCAAGAAAACCTTACGGAATTGATGGAAGGTAAAACTGTAGTGGCGATTGCTCACCGTTTATCAACCATTATGGCGATGGATAGACTTATCGTATTAGACAAAGGCGAGATTGTCGAACAAGGCTCGCACGAAGAACTACTAGCTTTTGGTGGCGTATATGCCAAACTGTGGGCGCACCAAAGTGGTGGTTTCTTGCAATCAGATGTTGAGCTTTAGTAACTAAATTTTAAATGTAACAAGCAGATTTTGTGTATTAGACAAAATCTGTTTTATTTTAAGTAAGGTTTGTAAAATTATTTACACATAATTTAATTATAAGTAAAATGTCGCTAAAAATTATCGAATAACAAAATTTATGTAAATTTTATTGTTTGTTTTGTAAATTTTAGCCATTTGGGTACTTATAATGCAAAAACGAATTTCTAATTTTCTTACCAAAAAATACCTTTGCTCCCTTGCGACTGTCGAAAATAGCCACACTTGGTCTTTCGTGTGCTACTATGTTTTTGATCAAGAAAATAATCGCCTTATCTATCTAACCAGCGATGAAAGCAAACACGCTCAGTTGATGGCACAAAACCCTGAAGTTTCTGGTACGATCTTTACGCCAACTAAATATCAATCTTCGTTGCAAAGCCTGCAATTTCTGGGTACAGCGCATAAATTAGAAGGAAATTCCGCTAGAATTGCGAAAAATTTATATCGCCTTGAACGCAATCATCCATTAATTAATGAACTTACTCCTTGGGAAATAAAACTTACTTTTGCACGTTTAACAGACAATTCGTTAGGTTTATTCAGTAAAATGGAATGGCATTTAGGCGATACAACCAAATTTATCGACCAATTTGAAACAGTACAAAAAAGTATCGACTAGAACAAAAGCGAACAAGCGGTTGAATTTGTAAAAAAATTAGCAAATTCAACCGCTTGTTGATTTTAATGATTTAACAGCCACTTAACCGACTGTTTCAATAACCTCGCTCCTTCCACAGTCAGAATAGATTCTGGGTGGAATTGAAAACCACAAATCGGCAAGATTTTATGCCGAACCGCCATAATAATCTCACCATAAGTCGCATTCACGACTAACTCTTCAGGCAATGCATCGCCCATCAACGAATGATAACGTGCCACGGGCATTGGATTATTGATGCCCGTAAACATTGCCTGATTATCATGTTCAATTTCCGACACTTTACCGTGCAATACGGTACCAGTATGCACCACCTTTCCCCCAAAGGCTTCAATCAAAGCTTGATGTCCTAAGCAAATACCAACCATCGGAACAATGCCTTTAAGCTGCTTAATGATTTCAAGCAAATTGCCTGCTTCCGCTGGCGTACCTGGTCCCGGAGAAAGAGCCACCAAACAATTTGGCGTACTTTTGGCTTTATCTAAAAAATCTTGCAGAGGGTAATCATTGCGGAAAATGGTGACACTATGACCAAGCTCACGAAATTGATCGACCAAGTTATAAGTAAATGAGTCGAAGTTATCGACGAAAAGAATATTTGCCATTTTTTACTCCCCCTGATTCACCTGCGCAATCGCTTTCAACACCGCTCTTGCTTTATGGCGAGTTTCATCGGCTTCTAATTGCGGATCGGAATCTAATACTTCGCCACAGCCTGCTTGCACATAGGCTGTGCCATTTTGCACAAAGGCGGAACGAATCACGATACAAGTATCCAAATCGCCATGGGAGGTGAGATACCCTACGGCTCCGCCATAACTATGGCGTTTTTGTTTTTCCACTTGATAAATCAATTGCATTGCCTTAATTTTCGGCGCCCCTGTCAGCGTTCCCATATTCATACAGGCTTGGTAAGCGTGCAAAGCGTCGAGATCTGAGCGCAGCGTTCCCACCACCCGTGAAACCAAATGCATAATTTGCGAATAGCGGTCGATTTGCATTAAATCCACCACTCGGCGAGTTCCTGCCTCACTAACACGCGCCACATCATTCCGAGCAAGATCAACCAACATCAAGTGTTCAGCCAGTTCTTTTTGATCCAAACGCAATTCCAGCTCTAAACGGGAATCTAATTCAGGATCGATATTGCCGTTTTCATCAAAGCCACGGGGGCGAGAACCCGCAATCGGGTAAATTTCAAGTTGGCGGTTATATTCTGCATATTTCAAGGCACTTTCAGGCGACGCTCCAAAAAGCGTGAAATTTTCGCCTTGCATAAAGAACATATAGGGACTTGGGTTATTGATTTTCAGCTGACGGTAAGCCGCCAAAATATTCGGACAGGGCAAGCTGAAACGGCGAGACGGCACAATTTGGAATACGTCGCCAATATTGATATGGTGTTTGAGCTGGCGCACAATTTCCTTGAAATTTGCATCATTGATATGGTCGGTCACTTCGCCGCTAGCCGCTTGTATCGGCAAACGCAATTCACACGGCTGGTATTTTGCAAGAATTTCACTAAATTCGACCGCTTGTTTAGTTAAATTAGCCTGTTCCGCAGGTGCAAAGCAAAAAGTATTTAGCTCCGCTTCTTGCTTTTGATGATCAACAAACACCAGCTGCTCTGCCAAATAAAAGCTGTAATCGTGGCATTGCAAGCCATCGTCTTGTAGCTCAATGCCCTCCATCGGAATAAAATGGGCGACCAAATCATAGCTAAACAATCCCCCTAAATAGACAGGCGAATCGGCGTTTTGGAACAGTTGGCGAACTGTTCGTAGCCCATCAAAAATCGTACTGGTTTTCAGCTTGGAATCTTCATCTAACTCGTTGGGAATCGACTGAAATTCCGCTTGCAAGCGGTCAGATTTTGCATTTAATTTGCAAATCGGTGCAGGTTGAAGCTGCTCAAGAGCAGTTTGAATGAGTGGGATCACCGCTTTGCCGTTTTCAGTTAAAGCGGTAAAAGTCACGCTTTGCCCATCACAAAAAATATGCATTGCCGATTTAGCAAACAGCAAACTTTTCAGGCTGTTTTTACTTTGAATTTCTGCTGAATCAAGCAACAAGGTATGGGGTTTGTCGTGACATAAGTGGTAAAAAGCTACCGTGGTATCTGCATAATAAGGCAATGGTATTTGTTGAACTTGCACTGTCATTTTCGATTTCCTGTTTTTAGTTTTGTACTATTAAACTAGTGCAAAAGATTTAAGTCAAGCACTTTTATGGCTATTTCAATGAATTAGCGAAATCTTTCTATAATTCAATCACTAAACAGCGTATAATTAGCCCGATTTTTCGCCTGTTCAGCCAACAAAGGAAGCGTAATATGAGTCAGTTTTTTTATATTCATCCTGAAAATCCACAAGCTCGTTTGATCAATCAAGCGGTGGAAATTATCAAAAATGGCGGTGTGATTATCTATCCAACCGATTCTGGTTATGCACTAGGCTGTGCAATTGGCGAAAAGCACGCAATGGACAGAATTGTGGCAATCCGTAAATTGCCTGAAAACCACAATTTCACCTTGGTTTGTAGTGATTTATCGGAAATCGCTACCTATGCAATGGTCAGCAATGCGGCATATCGTTTAATTAAAAACAATACGCCGAATCC
>JBHACP010000014.1:0-80477 GCA_041854605.1 Actinobacillus sp. | reverse complement strand
ATGCACGAGCTGCACCACCGAAGTGTTTCGCTAATACAGTTGTGATCGCTGCTGTTAAAGTTGTTTTACCATGGTCAACGTGGCCGATTGTACCCACGTTAACGTGCGGTTTTGTACGTTCAAATTTTTCTTTAGACATTTAAAAAGCCTCTTAAACAAACACGGTTACAAATGGTACAAAATAACCACATTAACCTAACTAAAAACTAACATTATTTATATGAGATGAGAATATAGAAAAGATAAGTGGTGCTGATGGGCGGATTTGAACCGCCGACCTCACCCTTACCAAGGGTGTGCTCTACCAACTGAGCTACATCAGCGTTTGGAGCGGGCAGCGGGAATCGAACCCGCATCATTAGCTTGGAAGGCTAAGGTAATAGCCATTATACGATGCCCGCCGTTCTAAATTCGTCTGTCCCATATGCGATTCAATCAAGAAGTGGTGGAGGGAGAAGGATTCGAACCTTCGAAGGCTGAGCCAACAGATTTACAGTCTGCCCCCTTTGGCCGCTCGGGAACCCCTCCATATAATTGAATACTTGTTTAAACTGCGCAGTAATGGTGCCGACTACCGGAATCGAACTGGTGACCTACTGATTACAAGTCAGTTGCTCTACCTACTGAGCTAAGTCGGCATTACGCTGTCGTAAGCAAGTGAGGCACATTATAGGGATTTTTAAGGTCTGTGCAAGTTTTTTTTTCAAAAAATTTAAAAAATAGATTTTTTTGCCTATTTAGGATACTAAATGTTGTTTTTTTGTGAAATTTACATTCCCCTTTAAGGATAATTACAGAAAAAAGACAATTTATAATGTATAGTTCATCTTATCATTTACTAGTAATAGTAAAGTCTTAGCCTAGAAAAATTGGAATTTCAGCAATGAACTCTGAAAAAAACAAAAAAATCACTCCATTTTTAACTTTTGATCGCAAACAATGGGCAGAATTGCGCAAATCTGTGCCATTAAAGCTGACCGAGCAAGACTTAAAACCATTATTGGGTTTTAATGAAGATCTTTCGTTGGAAGAAGTTAGAACCATTTACTTACCACTGGCACGTTTGATCAACTACTACATTGAAGAAAACCTAAAACGCCAAGCGGTTTTGCACCGTTTCTTAGACATTGAATCCCCAAAAGTTCCTTATATTATCAGCATTGCAGGCAGTGTTTCGGTGGGCAAAAGCACCTCAGCACGTATTTTGCAGGCTCTGCTTTCTAACTACCCTGAAACTCGCCAAGTTGATTTAATCACCACCGACGGCTTTCTACATCCGCTTGCCAAGTTACAAGAAAAAAACTTATTGAAACGCAAAGGCTTTCCTGAATCTTACGATATTCATCGCCTGATCGAATTTGTCTCGGATATAAAATCGGGCAAGCGCAATGTGAAAGCACCAATTTATTCACATTTAACTTACGATATTATTCCCGACCAATATAATGTGGTCGATCAGCCTGAAATTGTGATCCTTGAAGGCCTGAACGTCCTGCAAAGTGGAATGAATTATCCTTCTAGCCCGCATAGTGTGTTTGTGTCTGATTTTGTTGATTTTTCGATTTATGTCGATGCTGATGAAGACTTACTCAAACAATGGTACGTTGATCGCTTTCTAAAATTCCGCCAAAGTGCCTTTAGCGACCCAAATGCTTACTTTCACCATTATTCCAAACTGTCGGAAGAAGAAGCGATTGCCACTGCCAGCCAAATTTGGGACGAAATTAACGGTTTAAATTTAAAGAAAAACATTTTGCCAAACCGTGAACGCGCCAACCTGATTTTAGAAAAAGGGGCAAATCACGAAATTCAGATGGTAAAACTCCGTAAGTAACTCGCAGATCAAAGACAAGCGGTCAGATTTTTAGTAGAATTTGCAAATCTTTTACTAAATCTAACCGCTTGTTTATGAATAAAAAACTACTGATCCCCCTCGTTATCTTTCTTGGCTTAACCGTAACCTTTATGGTGCAACTTTCTCGTAATGCCAACGGTGACGACCCCAAAAAACTCGAATCCGCCTTGGTCGGCAAAGAGGTTCCGCAATTCTCACTTGAATCGGTGATTGATGAGAAAAAAATGCTCGACAATAGTGTAGTAAAAACTGGCACTCCACGCTTATTAAATGTGTGGGCAACATGGTGTCCAACTTGCTATGCCGAGCACGAATATCTCACCCTGCTTGCCAAACAAGGCGTAGAGATTGTCGGCATTGACTATAAAGACGAACGCCAAAAAGCCATGCGTTTTTTAGGCAACTACGGCAACCCGTATAAAGCGATTATTTACGATCCAAAAGGCTCACTCGGTTTAGATCTCGGCGTATATGGCGCACCTGAAACCTTTATTGTCGATGGCAAAGGTATTATTCACTACCGCCATGCTGGCGATGTCAATGATAAAGTGTGGAATGAGGTGTTGAAGCCGATTTATGAGGGATTGAAGAGTAAGGAATAAATATGTGCTTGTTTAAAATTCGTCATTCCACAACAATTCCTGAATCTGTCACCAAGCATTTAGGTAATATTGATCATTCATTAGCCAATATCGCAAAAGAAAATCGGGAAGAAGAATATACGAAACACAGCAATTTAATAAGTATTGGTTTTACATTACTTATTTCTTCTGGAACAATGTTTGGAGCCTTTATTTTATACAGCTATTTAAGAGATATTGAAGCGTTAAGCATTTTCCCAAGTAGCCTCTCAAATGCAAGTTTGTTTGGATTTTCAATTATCTACTTATTAATTAATGTCTTTATCTATATATTAATTGTTTTGCCTAGTCTCATTATTTATCGAAATGTACATAAAGAAATAAGTAAAAAACCAATTATGATTTCAATTGGTTACACTATTCCTATGTTTGTTAGTTTAACTTTTTTCCTAATTTTCTATATTTTTGAATTTAACGTTAAATACGCAACCTTAACACTTCTATGTGTTATAATATGTGCATGTTTAATTACCTTATGTTTTGTTTGGAACACCCTTAAAAAGGAAAATAATAAAATAGATTATCAAAAACTAATAGAAACATTTAGTTATATTATTTTTATTTCTTTTTACTCTTTTTTTAATTATAACTTCCATAAACAAAGGGCAAGATGATTTTTTCTATTTTTCTTACGCCATAATAATACTTTTCTTTACTTTTTTATCAAATTATCTTGCTGTACAAGGTATAAAAAACCAAAAAACTTATTTTAGAAAAATTGCAGCAGATAATTTTATTTTACTCACGTTTTCAATAATCATTATTCCTACTTTAATTTATCAGGTGAGTGAGATATATAATGAATTCTCTGATAAAAAAATAAAAACTACTTATTCATATAAGATTATGCAAGTTCTAGGCTATGCTGACAAAAATGATAAAATTTATTTTATTGATGAAGAGTTTATTGAACAAGAAATTAAAGCTAACCCAATGAAAATATATGAAAATGTGAGTATGGATAATGCTACTATAAAAAACACCTATAAAGCATATTGTGGACGCTCTTATTGGAAATCTAGCGATACTACCGTGTTTAAACAGAATGGCGATGATAGTTATAAAAAAATTCCTAATAATAAAATTTTCGAATCACAAAATACTAATTTTTACTGCGAAGACGGTGCTATTTTGAAAAAATAAAATTGATTGTTACGATTATGAATTTTATTATTCCATATGTTACTCAGATAACAACAAAAGGATAAAAATGAAAATACTTTTCCCAATTTTTCTATTAATTAGTAATATCGCCCTCGCCGCCCCTGTTGAATTTAACCAATTCGACACGCCACAACAGGAGGCGGATTACCAAGCATTAATTAACGAACTGCGTTGTCCGCAATGTCAGAACAATAACATTGCCGATTCTAATGCGACGATCGCCACCGATATGCGTGCCAAAACGCTAGAATTGCTCAAGCAAGGCAAGAGCAAAAATGAAGTGGTAGATTATATGATTGAACGTTACGGCAATTTCGTGACTTACGATCCTCCGCTAACGCCTGCAACGATTTTACTGTGGATATTGCCCGCACTTTTGATTCTGCTTGGCTTAGGTATTATCTTTGGGCGAAAGAAAGCAGCTTCACAAGCGGTCGAAAATGCTCAAAAATCTGCAAAGATCGACCAAGATCGCTTAAACCAAATTTTAAATAAGGATAACCAATGATTTTTTGGATTACTGTTGCGGTTTTAACGCTGATTATTTGTGCCATCGGCTTTTATCCGCTATTCAAAAAAAATACTAATGCGAACAATACCGAGCGTGATAGCCTCAATAAAACCTTCTATTTCGACCGCTTGCAAGAAGTGGAACGTGAGGCCAGCGAGGGCATTATTGAAGATATGGAGCAAACCAAACTCGAGCTACAGCAAAGTCTATTAGATGACATCCCAACCAATGAGCAAATCCTTACTTCTCAAGCAGGCGTGAAAAAAGTGTGGTTTTTTCCGATTCTGTTAGCCGTTGGTGCTATAAGTGTTGGAGCTTATGTGAGCGTTGGCTCGTGGCACGAAGCGTCTGAAATTAATGTGACCCATAAAAAACTAGAACATTTTTACGAGCGTATCCAAAATGAAGAGACCAATCCACTGAACGAAGCGGAACTCAACCAATTTGCCATCGCACTGCGTAGTGATTTGCAAGAAAATCCAAACAACGCCAAGGGCTGGTTTATGTTAGGGCAAATTGGAATGGCAAAAGATGACGGACAATTGGCTTATGAAAGCTATGGCAAAGCCGTACAGTTGGAGCCTGAAAACCTGCAATACAAATCCAGCTACGCCCAATTGCTCATGCATTCTAACGATCAAAACGATAAAACCAAAGGCAAAGAATTGCTGAAAGAGATCATTCGCAAAGATCATACCAACCTTGATGCCTTGAGCCTGTTGGCATTCAGCGCTTTTGAAGAAGAAGACTACCAAATGGCAGCTGCCACTTGGGGAATGATGTTGAAGTTGATTCCTGAAAATGAACCTCGCCGTGTGACGGTGGAGAAAAGTATTGATATGGCATTATCGATGCTAAAAGAAAAAGAGGCGAAAACGCCCTCCAAAGATCTGCAAAAAGAGGAGAAAAAATGACCGCTTTAAGCGAGGAAGTATTGAAAATTGGCTTGGTATCGGTCTCCGATCGTGCTTCTACAGGCGTGTATCAAGACCAGGGCATTCCCGAATTGCAAGCGTGGCTGGAATCTGCGTTAGTAGATAAATTTGAGGTGGAAACTCGTCTAATTCCCGATGAACAAGCGGTTATCGAACGCACTTTAAAAGATTTGGTCGATAACCACGCTTGTCATTTAGTGCTCACTACGGGTGGCACTGGTCCTGCTAAACGAGATGTTACCCCAGATGCCACGCTTGCTGTTGCTGACCGTGAAATGCCCGGTTTCGGCGAACAAATGCGCCAAGTGAGCCTGCACTTCGTGCCGACAGCGATTCTCTCTCGTCAAGTGGGTGTGATTCGTGGTGAATCGTTAATTTTGAATTTACCTGGTCAGCCCAAAGCGATTAAAGAAACGCTGGAAGGGGTAAAAGATGAAAACGGCAAAACCGTGGTGCGAGGCATTTTCTCCGCCGTGCCATATTGCTTGCAGCTGTTAAGCGATATTTATATTGAGACCAATCCCGAAATTTGCGAAAGTTTCCGCCCGAAATCGGCAAGAAGAGAAAAATAGAGATAAGGTGCGAAAGCACTTTTTTTATCTGCAAGCGGTGGAATTTTGTAATTTTTTTGCGAAATTTGACCGCTTGTGTTGCTACTACTAGAGCCAAAGGGAAAAATAAAATTCAGTTGCCTTTTTGAATAAATATGTTATTTTGTATCTACCAAACAATCAATCGTATATACAGGAGTGTAATATGATGACAAAAGTATTTAAAAGTGGAAACAGCCAAGCAGTACGCATTCCCGCCAATTTCCGTTTAAATGTTGATACGGTCGAAATTCTACATGGTGAGAATGGCGATATTATTTTGCGTCCATTCAAACCAAAAGCAGATTTAGACTTTCTTGCATTATTTGACGATATTGATGAGAGCTTTATTGAAGCATTAGAAAACCGAGATATTGCTCCACCCCAGGAGCGAGAAGAGTTATGATCTATATGCTCGACACCAATATTTTGATTTATTTAATGAAAAATAAACCGCTTATAGTCGCTGAGCGTGTGGCTAAACTCTTACCTCAAGATCAAATGGTCATGAGTTTTGTAACCTACGCCGAATTGCTCAAAGGTGCTTATGGTAGTGAAAACCCAACTAAAGCATTAGCACGTATTGAACGCATCTCTCAGCGCATTTCTGTAGTTTACCCAACAGGGAAAATTGCCGAAATTTATGGAAAGTGGGCAAATATCTTAAAACAGCAAGGTACGCCAATTGGAAATAATGACTTATGGATTGCTTGCCACGCTTTGGCGATAAATGCAGTTTTAGTAACGCATAATGTGAAAGAGTTTAAGCGAATTGAAGAATTGAATTGGCAGGATTGGGTAAGTTAGACACATATAAGTGGTCAAATTTTGCAAATTTTCTGTAAGATATGACCCGCATTTATAAGGTGTAATAGACAAAAAGAGAACACAGCTTTTTCAACATAAGATTTATTGGTAAAAAAGAAATTTGCGCATTTTAGTAGTTTTTTGAGTGGATGGTGATTGGGGTATTTTTAATAAGATAGTATAAGCGGCTAGATTTACAATCTATTTCACAAAGCTAGCCGCCTATTAATTAAAGGTTTTAACTAAAGGGTAAACAGTTTTTTAATCACTTTTAAAACTAAATTACATTTAGGTACAATAGAATCTACAACGAGATATTCGGTTTTGACATGCATATTGCCCCCCGTTGGGCCAAGCCCATCAATAGTTGGGCAGCCAACAGAAGCTGCAATATTACCATCACTTAATCCACCGGCATCCACCCATTTGATCTCTGTTTGCATTTCTTTTCCGACTTCATCAAATATCGCTTTAATTCGTGGTAAGTGTATTTCATCAATCATTGGTGCTTCATCATTGACTAATGTTTTCGTTGCCTTAACCCCTTCTACAAGTGGATTATCTAAAACACGTTGTAATTGCGTTTCAAAATACTGAGTTGATGACGGTAAGCGATAACGCATTTCTATCGTAAGTTTGGCATAATCCGCAATAACATTATGTGCTGTTCCCCCATTTGTCATCACACAGTTAAATGTATGCCCTGCTTGGTAGTCATTGAGTTTAGCAAACTCGACGACAAAATTCGCTGCTTCAACAAGTGCGGATCTCCCTCGCTCCGGATTATTACCTGCATGTGCAGATACCCCATGAAATTCAATATCATAAGTAATTACCCCTTTACGAGTTGCAACCATTGAACCATCTTCACGAGCCGGCTCCATAACAAAACAGTATTTTGATTTTCGAGCATATTCCCGAATACTCTCTTTGGCATAAGAGGATCCGATTTCTTCATGTGAGTTAAGGTAGACTGCAATTTTTAGTTTACTTAAATCTAATTCTTGCAAAATATAGAATGTTAAAAGCGCACCAGATTTGTCATCAATTGCCCCTAGCGCATTCACAATGCCATCTCTAATCGTAAAAGGGACATCCTTATTAGTGCCAACAGGGAAAACAGTATCCATATGCGCAATAAAAAGAATATCATACTGCTCTGCATTAAGATCATTACTAATCAATAAACCTTCTGCGACCTTTTCGCTTGTCATAGGCAAGCGTTTATGCTGTAAACCTAATGTATCGGCTTTTTGAATAAACCATTCGGCCACCTGATTTACTCCATCAAGAGAATTTGCAGGGCTTTCAATATCGGTAATTTCCTTTAATTCAGATAAAAACGTATCTAATGTTTGAATTTCCATAACTGTTCCTTACACTAAAAATTGCATAACAAACATAGCAAGATAAGCATTGATAATACAAATGCCAAATAAAACTAAATAATGTTTCCCCGGTACACCTAACACACCGAGTATCCGCCCCATATACTGTACCGTTGAGCCAACTAACGCCATACCAGGCAATAAAATAGCAATATGATGTGCATTCAATGCCCCTTCCTGAACTAATGCAACTAACACACCGGCAGCACCACCCCAACTAAGAAATGCAGCAAGAAATACCGCGATAGCTTCGCCAGGTAATCCAATCGGTGCCATAATAAATCCTAACCATTCTCCAATCGTTTTTAGTAAACCAGAAACATTAAGAATATAAATAATGACAAAAGCCATAAGCACATTCGGAATAGTGCTATGAATGGCAATATCCCATCCTTTACGTGCACCATCAATAAAAATATCCGTAATCAGTTTATTTTGTGAATTCATAACTCTGTATCCTCTTCTTTCACAAATTTTTTCACATATAAACGCATTAAATTTGCACCAAAGATTTTAAATACAAAAATGACACCAAGACACATTGCAATAGACGTTGGAGCAACTGCACCTGATTTATCTGCAATCAGCAATACAGGAGCAAAAGAAGAGAGGAAGTTAGTTAATAACGCACCTGCACTAAATTGGAAAGCAGCAAAAATTAGCAATTCTTTATACGTAATTTTACCTTCGTTGCGTAAAAACTTGGTGGTCGAACTACCAGCATCAGTACTTTGAGTACTCGCAATCAATGAAATGGAGCAACTTCCAGGAATACCCATAAGTGGTTTTAAGATAGGACTCATCCATTTTGAGGCCGCGGCTAACGCACCAAAATGCTCAAAAATTGCCACAAATCCCAGAGCTAACATGACGCTTGGAATCAAAGTCAAAGCAAATAGAAATCCACCTTTTGCACTATTTCCGCCAGAGGTCTTTAACCATTCAGGGAATTGTCCTGTTAATTTACCAAAATCAAAAATACCGCCCGCAATATCCTTCGCAAATCCACCGAAGAAAATTATCGCACAAGCTAGTGAAATCGTCCCTACTATAAGTTTTTTGGTCGTAACATTATCTTCCATAATGACTCCTTGAAGTGAAAACAATAACTGGTTTGATTTTATAATGGATATTGAGAAAGAAACGTGATCTACTTCTCAAAAGTAAAAATAAATTTTTATGTATATAAATACTAAAAACCCCCAAAACTTCCGTTCTAGGGGCTTTTTTCTATCTAACGGTGGACTAGCAAACCCACCTTACCTTTTTACTCTTCCGCATCCATTTCAGCGTTGAGTAACGCTGCGAGGCTTTGGGTTGCGTCGTCTGCAACAAATTCGAACTCTTCTTCGATATCTGCATCGGTTACGAAGCTGTTTGCATTTTGAGTTGCAACTTCCGGTTCAAATTTCACCGCTTGTAAGCCTGCTGCACGTTTTTCTGCGCGGGCTTTGTGGTAAGCGAAACCTGTACCTGCCGGGATTAAACGACCAACAATCACGTTCTCTTTTAAGCCACGTAATTCGTCTTGTTTACCTGCTACGGCTGCTTCGGTAAGCACACGGGTGGTTTCTTGGAACGATGCTGCAGAGATGAATGACTCAGTTGCCAATGATGCTTTGGTAATACCAAGCAATTCACGTTCAAATTCCACTTCCGGTTTGCCTTCAGCAACACGTTTGCGGTTAGCGATTTTCACGCGTGCAACTTCCACTTGCTCGCCCTCTAAGAATTCAGAGTCGTAAGCGTTGGTAATTACCGCTTTACGTAACATTTGACGTACGATCACTTCGATGTGCTTGTCGTTAATTTTTACTCCTTGTAAGCGGTAAACTTCTTGCACTTCGTTTACGATGTATTCAGTTACGGCGTGAACGCCACGTAAGCGTAAGATGTCGTGTGGTGTTTCCGCACCATCAGAAATCACATCGCCACGTTGAACCATCTCGCCTTCGAATACGTTGAGCTGACGCCATTTTGGAATCATTTCTTCGTATGCTTCGCCTTCCGCTGGGGTAATCACTAAGCGACGTTTACCTTTGGTTTCTTTACCAAATGAGACGATACCTGTAATTTCAGCAAGAATAGCTGGCTCTTTCGGTTTACGAGCTTCGAATAAGTCTGCCACGCGTGGAAGACCACCCGTAATATCCTTAGTACCTACGGATTCTTGTGGAATACGCGCTAATGCTTCACCCACTTCGATTTCCGCACCGTCGTCTAATGTTACGATTGCTTTACCCGGTAAGAAGTATTGTGCAGCAATGTCTGTACCTGGGATTAAGATGTCGTTACCTTTGCTATCCACTAAACGTAATGCTGGACGTAAATCTTTACCTGCAGTTGCACGTTCACCCACATCTTGCACCACGATTGATGATAAACCGGTTAATTCGTCAGTTTGACGAGAAACGGTTAAACCATCCACGATATCACTAAATTGGATACGACCTGATACCTCTGCGATAACTGGCATAGTATGTGGATCCCAGTTCGCAACCACTTCGCCCACGGCCACTTCAGCACCATCGTTTTTGCTTAGCACCGCACCATATGGCAGTTTATAGTTCTCTTTGGTACGACCGAAGGTGTCAATCACCGTTAATTCGGTATTACGAGAAGTTAAAACTAATTTGCCTTCTTTATTGGTAACGTATTTCGCATTGGTTAATTTAATCGTACCGTTGTTTTTCACTTGTACGCTAGATTCTTTCGCTGCTGCAGATGCCGCACCACCGATATGGAACGTACGCATCGTGAGCTGTGTTCCTGGTTCACCGATAGATTGCGCGGCGATAACGCCGACTGCTTCACCTTGGTTAATCAAGTGACCACGTGCTAAATCACGACCGTAACATTTCGCACACACACCGAAGTCGGTGTTACAAGTTACCACTGAGCGTACTTTAATGCTATCGACTGAGTTTTCGTCAATCACATCACAAAGTTTTTCATCGATCAGTGTGTTACGTGCGATTAACACTTCATCTGAACCTGGTTTTAACACGTCTTCTGCTACTACACGACCTAATACAAGTTCACGCAATGGGACTTTCTCGTCCCCACCTTCAATATGTGGAGTCATCACGATACCTTCTTCCGTGCCACAGTCATCTTCGATGATCACTAAGTCTTGTGCCACATCGACTAAACGACGAGTCAAGTAACCAGAGTTCGCTGTTTTTAACGCCGTATCCGCAAGACCTTTACGCGCACCGTGGGTTGAAATAAAGTACTGAAGAACGTTCAAGCCTTCACGGAAGTTCGCTGTAATTGGGGTTTCGATGATCGAGCCGTCTGGACGTGCCATCAAACCACGCATACCTGCTAACTGACGAATCTGTGCCGCAGAACCACGCGCACCCGAGTCCGCCATCATAAAGATACTGTTGAATGACGCTTGTTTCTCTGGATTACCTTCACGGTTGATCACTTCTTCGGTAGAAAGGTTGTCCATCATCGCTTTTGCAACACGTTCGTTCGCTGCCGCCCAAATATCGATCACTTTGTTATAGCGTTCGCCTGCCGTTACCAGACCAGAGTTAAACTGCTCTTGAATTTCAGCGACTTCAGCTTCTGCTGCACGGATAATTTCGTGTTTTTGCTCTGGGATTACCATATCGTTGATACCCACAGAGGCTCCAGAACGAGCAGCGTATGCGAAACCGGTGTACATTACTTGGTCAGCTAAAATAACGGACTCTTTCAAACCTAAACGGCGGTAAGATTCGTTGATCAATTTTGAAATCGCTTTCTTACCTAAGGTTTGGTTAAATAATTTGTATGGCATACCTTTTGGTGCAATCATCCATAAGATAGCTCGACCAATGGTGGTATCCACTAACGATGTGGTTGCTTCAAGTTCACCTGCTTCGTTTTTCTCGTATTCGATAATACGCACTTTGACGCGAGCGTGCAATTCTGCTTGACCTGTGCGATATGCTTTTTCTGCTTCACGAGGGTCAAGGAAGTACATTCCTTCGCCTTTCGCATTCACTTTCTCACGGGTCATATAATAAAGACCGAGAACAACGTCTTGTGATGGAACGATAATTGGATCACCACTTGCTGGTGAAAGTACGTTGTTGGTAGACATCATTAACGCACGTGCTTCTAATTGTGCTTCTAACGTTAATGGTACGTGAACCGCCATTTGGTCACCATCGAAGTCCGCATTGAACGCCGCACACACAAGTGGGTGTAATTGGATTGCTTTACCTTCGATTAAGATCGGCTCAAACGCCTGAATACCCAAACGGTGCAACGTTGGTGCACGGTTAAGCAGGATTGGGTGTTCTCGGATTACTTCTGCCAGAATATCCCATACGATTGGCTCTTCACGCTCTACCATTTTCTTCGCCGCTTTGATGGTTGAAGCAATACCACGGCTTTCTAATTTAGAGTAAATAAATGGACGGAATAATTCTAATGCCATTTTTTTCGGTAAACCACATTGGTGAAGACGTAAGTATGGACCTACGGTAATTACCGAACGACCTGAGTAGTCTACACGTTTACCTAATAAGTTTTGACGGAAACGACCTTGTTTACCTTTGATCATATCCGCAAGTGATTTTAATGGACGTTTGTTAGAACCGGTAATCGCACGACCACGGCGACCGTTATCTAATAACGCATCCACAGACTCTTGTAACATACGTTTTTCGTTACGTACGATGATGTCAGGTGCGACTAAGTCTAATAAGCGTTTTAAACGGTTGTTACGGTTAATCACACGACGATATAAATCGTTCAGATCTGAAGTCGCAAAACGACCACCATCAAGTGGTACTAATGGACGTAAATCTGGTGGAAGCACTGGTAACACAGTCATTACCATCCACTCTGGTTTGTTGCCAGATTGTTGGAATGCCTCTAACAGTTTTAAACGTTTCGTGATTTTTTTACGTTTAGTTTCAGAGTTAGTTTCTTGTAACTCTTCACGCATCATTTCGCATTGTTTCTCTAAGTCCATATCACGAAGCAAGGCTTGGATACCTTCCGCACCCATTTTCGCTTCAAACTCATCGCCCCAACGATCTTCTGCATCTAAGAACTGCTCTTCGGTTAATAACTGACCTTTTTCTAAATCTGTCATACCCGCTTCGGTTACAACATATGATTCAAAATAAAGCACACGTTCAATATCACGCAATGGCATATCTAAAATCAAACCGATACGGGACGGCAGTGATTTTAAGAACCAAATATGTGCCACAGGGCAAGCAAGTTCGATGTGTCCCATACGGTCACGGCGAACTTTAGTTTGGGTTACTTCAACACCACATTTTTCACAAATGACACCACGGTGTTTTAAGCGTTTATATTTACCACATAAACATTCGTAATCTTTTACTGGCCCGAAGATACGTGCACAGAAAAGACCATCACGTTCTGGTTTAAATGTACGGTAGTTGATGGTTTCTGGTTTTTTAACCTCACCGAAAGACCAAGAACGGATCTTGTCCGGCGATGCTAAACCAATTTTAATTACATCAAAATCATCGTTTGATTTAGATTGTGCTTTTAAAAACTTAACTAAGTCTTTCACGTTTTTGCCCCTGTTTGAGGTTGTTTTTGGCGTGTTCACACACACCCTACGAATTTGGTTGCGATTGCAAGCGGTCTGATTTGTAAAATTTTCTGCAAAATTAACCGCTTGTTCCTATCCCCCTCTTTAGCAAAGAGGGGTTAGGGGAGATTTGGCAGAACTAAAAACGGAGTTCACAGGGAAATTTAACATAGTAATCAAATCTCCCTCTGCCCCTCTTTGCTAAAGAGGGGAGTTTTCTTTCTCCGTTAATAACTATTACGCCTCATCAAGCTCCATATCAATCGCTAATGCACGGATTTCTTTCGTGATTACGTTGAATGACTCTGGAATACCCGGTTCCATATAGTGCGTACCATCTACGATGTTTTTATACATCTTCGTACGACCGTTTACGTCATCCGATTTCACGGTAAGCATTTCTTGTAATGTATAAGCCGCACCGTATGCTTCTAATGCCCATACCTCCATCTCACCGAAACGCTGACCACCGAACTGCGCTTTACCACCCAACGGTTGTTGAGTAACAAGACTATAAGAACCTGTTGAACGAGCGTGCATTTTGTCATCAACTAAGTGGTTCAATTTGAGCATATACATATAACCTACGGTTACTGGACGCTCAAATTTCTCACCCGTACGCCCATCATATAAGGTAATTTGCCCTGATGTCGGTAAGCCGCCAAGTTCGAGTAAGCCTTTGATCTCGCTTTCGTGTGCACCGTCAAATACTGGTGTGGCAAGCGGTAAGCCTTTGCGTAAATTTTGTGCTAAACGCATTACTTCTTCATCGCTGAAGGTGCTTAAATCAACAGATTGTGAACCGTGACCTAAATCATACGCTTTTTGGATATATTCACGTAATTTCGCCACCGATTGTTGCTGTTTGATCATTGCGTTGATTTGATCACCAATACCACGCGCAGCTAAACCTAAGTGAGTTTCTAAGATCTGACCGATGTTCATACGTGACGGAACGCCTAACGGGTTCAATACGATTTCCACTGGCTGACCATTTTCATCGTACGGCATATCTTCAACTGGGTTAATTTTCGAGATAACCCCTTTATTACCGTGACGACCCGCCATTTTATCCCCAGGTTGAATTTGGCGGCGCACCGCTAGGTACACTTTCACCACTTTCAACACACCTGGTGCTAGGTCTGAACCTTGAATGATCTTATTGCGTTTGATTTCAAGTTTACGTTCAAACTCTTTACGCAACTCTTCGTGTTGTTCTGCAAGTTGCTCTAATTGGCTTTGTTTCGCTTCGTCTTCTAACGTTTGCTCTAACCATTTTTCACGGGCAACTTTATCTAAATCCGCTTCTTTCACACCACCTTCGATTAAAAGGTTGCGAACACGAGTAAATAAGCCAGCTTCTAAGATCTCTAACTCTTCAGTTAAGTCTTTTTTCGCTTCTTTGAGCTGCATTTCTTCGATTTCTAACGCACGTTTATCTTTCTCTACGCCGTCACGAGTAAAGACTTGCACGTCGATAACCGTACCTGATGTACCGTTTGGTACACGCAGTGAAGAATCTTTCACATCAGAGGCTTTTTCGCCGAAGATCGCTCGGAGTAATTTTTCTTCAGGAGTTAATTGGGTTTCGCCTTTTGGCGTGACTTTACCCACTAAAATGTCGCCACCTTTTACTTCCGCTCCTACGTAAACGATACCTGACTCATCAAGTTTGCTTAACGCTGATTCGCCCACGTTTGGAATATCAGCCGTGATCTCTTCCGCACCTAATTTAGTGTCACGCGCCACACAAGATAATTCTTGAATGTGAATTGTCGTGAAACGGTCTTCTTGTACCACACGCTCAGACACTAACATTGAATCTTCGAAGTTATAACCATTCCAAGGCATAAATGCCACACGGATGTTTTGACCTAATGCAAGTTCACCCAAGTCGGTTGAAGGACCGTCGGCTAAGATCTCACCACGTGCCACTGGTTCGCCTAAGTTTACACAAGGAATTTGGTTAATACAGGTGTTTTGGTTTGAGCGGGTATATTTAATTAAGTTGTAAATGTCGATACCTGCTTCGCCTGAAATCGTTTCGTCTTCATTGACTTTCACCACGATACGTGATGCGTCCACATATTGAACTGTACCACCACGTTTCGCTACCACCGCAACACCTGAGTCAAGAGCGATTGGTTTTTCCATACCCGTGCCGACTAACGGTTTATCCGCACGCAAGGTTGGAACTGCCTGACGTTGCATGTTCGCACCCATTAAGGCACGGTTCGCATCGTCGTGCTCAAGGAACGGAATCAATGCTGCTGCTACCGATACCACTTGTTGGGTTGAGATGTCCATATAGTGAACTTCTTCTGGTTTATACAAACCAGACTCACCTTGCTGACGACAAGTGATATAAGTATCGGTAAAACGGAAGTTTTCATCTAAGTTTGAGTTCGCTTGTGCGATGATGTAGTTACCTTCTTCAATCGCTGATAAATATTCGATGTCTTCGGTTACTTGACCGTTCACTACTTTACGGAACGGGGTTTCCAAGAAACCGTAGTTGTTGGTACGCGCATACACCGATAATGAGTTGATCAAACCAATGTTTGGACCCTCAGGAGTCTCGATTGGACATAAACGACCGTAATGCGTTGGATGTACGTCTCGAACCTCAAAGCCTGCACGTTCACGAGTTAAACCACCTGGACCAAGTGCCGAAATACGACGTTTGTGAGTCACTTCTGAAAGCGGGTTGTTTTGGTCCATAAATTGCGAAAGTTGTGATGAGCCGAAGAACTCTTTCACTGCCGCAGAAATTGGTTTGGCATTGATTAAATCTTGTGGGGTCACGCCATCTAAATCGCCTAATGATAAGCGTTCACGCACGGCACGTTCTACACGCACTAAACCAATACGGAATTGGTTTTCTGCCATTTCGCCCACGGAACGAATACGACGGTTACCTAAGTGGTCAATATCGTCCACTTCGCCACGACCGTTACGGATTTCGATCAATTTTTTCATTACACCAATGATATCATCATTGCTTAGGATGCCCGAACCTACGCCCTCTGGAATGTTCAACGAACGGTTGAACTTCATACGACCTACCGCAGACAAGTCATAACGGTCTGCTGAGAAGAACATATTATCGAATAATGCTTCTGCTGCTTCTTTTGTTGGTGGCTCACCTGGGCGCATCATACGGTAGATTTCCACTAACGCCGATAAACGGTCATAAGTTGGATCCACTCGCAAGGTTTCCGACATATAAGGACCATGATCTAAATCGTTGGTGAATAATACGTCGATCTCTTTGTAACCAGCTTGCGATAAGTTTTCTAACATCTCCAGCGAGATTTCCATATTCGCAGGGCAAATCACTTCGCCTGTTGAAAGATCAACATAATCCTTCGCTGCAACTTTGCCGACAATATATTCAACTGGTACGTCAATTTTGGTTACGCCCGCTTTGGCTAAATCACGTGTGTGTTTTGCTGTGATACGACGACCTTTTTCTACATACACTTTGCCGTCTGCTTCAATATCAAATAAAGCGGTTTCGCCACGTAAACGCTCTGGCACTAGTTCCATTTGAAGTTTATTATCAGCAGAAATTTCAAATTTCACTTTCTCAAAGAACATCGCAAGGATTTCTTCTGTGGTGTAGCCTAACGCACGGAGAATAATGGTTGAAGGTAATTTACGACGACGGTCGATACGTGCGTATAAGTTATCTTTCGGGTCAAACTCGAAGTCTAACCAAGAACCACGGTAAGGAATGATGCGTGCGTTATACAGCACTTTACCTGATGAGTGGGTTTTACCTTTGTCAGAATCAAAGAACACACCTGGGCTACGATGTAACTGAGAAACGATTACACGCTCAGTACCGTTGATCACAAAGGTACCGTTGTCAGTCATCAATGGGATTTCGCCCATATACACGTTTTGTTCTTTGATGTCTTTTACTGTGCCAGCTGCGGCTTCACGGTCAAAAGTGACTAAACGAAGCTTTACACGTAATGGGGCAGCATAGGTTGTGCCACGGATTTGACATTCACGCACGTCAAAAACAGGCTCGCCCAATTCGTAAGAAACGTATTGTAATTCTGTTGCACCGTTGTTGCTCACAATCGGAAATACAGAACGGAATGCCGCTTCTAAACCTTGTTGCCCTTCTGAATCTTGCTGAATGAATTTTTCATAAGAATCAAGTTGGAGAGTTAATAGATAAGGTACGTTCAGAACTTGTGTACGTTTACCAAAGCTCTTACGAATACGCTTTTTCTCGGAATATGAGTACGCCATTAAAGATAGCCTCTGATTTTTTTGTTAAGAAGATTCACAATCCACCTGAAAACTAGGTAGAAGTGGCATTATAAAAGGGTACGAGGTGTCATTTTCCAATCCCCTACTTGAGTCAAAAATCACTACTGCAAGCGGTCAGATTTGGTAGAAATGTTGCGACTTTTTGCTGATTAAAATGACAAAATCAACATCGCTTTCAAACACAAAAAGCTGGCGATGAAATTATCGTCAGCCACATATGCAAAATGGAGGGGAATTATAGCAAACGGTTTAATTTATAGCAAGGTTATCAACTTAAAAAAGCCTCTTACATTTTGCAAGAGGCTAACCTTTAACTTAAAAGATTACAGCAACAATGCCGATCCCCATTTGATAATATCAAAGAAGAATTTGTTTTGGTCGCTCGCTACACCAACCGTTTTTTTAGTGTCTGGTTTAGCTTCTTCCACCATTCCGCTTTTATATTGCCCTTTCACTACCGCTAAATCATCTCGTGCATTAGTACGCAAAGTTTCACATTGTGGAATAGTTAATTCTTTTATATCAGCTGGTGTTTCTTTGAATCGCTTGAACTGATACTGTGCATAACCCATTGATTTCTCATCAGCTTGCAAAATTTTCACATATTGCTCACCAATGATTTTCTCCAATGGATAAAAGAAAACGTATTGCGAATGAATAAACGAATCTTCCTTGCTGAAGTGCTCACGTTGAATTTTAGTTAAATTTGGATAGATACATTGAGCCGCTTGCTCACTTTTTGCCACCCATAATTTGGCATCCTCATCCGATAAAATATAATCAGCCCCAATAAACTCACCAGGGAAGGCTTCATTTTTTTGCTCTTTAAAAAATGAACAACCCGACAACAAAATCAATGCCAATAAAATAATTTTTTTCACACCGATGTCCTCATAGTAAAAAACCGCCTGTAACGGAAATTACAGACGGTCAAAAAATGGCGGAAGAACTGAGATTCGAACTCAGGGAGGGCTCGCACCCTCGCCGGTTTTCAAGACCGGTGCATTCAACCGCTCTGCCATTCTTCCGTTAAGTGGGCGAAATAATACGTTTTTTGCTGCTACTCGTCAAGCAATTATTTCATTTTTGCAAAAAATGGCAAGAATTTAACCGCTTGTATTATCGCCTAATCAACCACACACCACTTTCCACGTGATGGGTATAAGGAAATTGATCGAATAATGCCGCCCGCTCAATACGATGGGTTTGGCTTAATTGCTGTAAATTTTCCGCCAAAGTCACAGGATTACAGGAAATATATAAAATGCGATCGTAGCCTTGCACCATATTCAGCGTATCTTGATCTAGACCAGCACGAGGAGGATCAACAAAAATCGTGTTGCAATCATACGCTTTTAGATCAATGCCTTTTAAACGGTTAAATTCACGCACGCCATTCATCGCTTGGACAAATTCTTCCGCCGACATTCGAATAATCTGCAGATTCTCAATGCCATTTTGTTCAATGTTATATTGCGCTGACTGCACCGACGACTTTGAAATTTCCGTCGCTAAAACTTTGCGGAAATTCTCTGCCAAAGCAACGGAGAAATTGCCATTACCGCAATATAACTCCAGCAAATCGCCACTACTATTTTTTGTGCAACTTCTCGCCCATTCCAACATTTTGATGTTCATTCCCGCATTTGGCTGTGTGAAGCTGTTTTCTACTTGGCGATAGATCAGATTTTTACCATTCACAGGCAACACCTCTTCCACATAATCACCATCTAATGCGATTTTCTGTTTAGCCGCACGCCCAATAAGTTGCACCTTAAAGCCTTGTTGCATTAAACGGGATTTTAACGCCTTCGCTTGTACAATCCATTCTTCGTTGAGTTTTTTGTGATAGAGCAACGAAACGGCAATTTCGCCGCTTAGCGTGCTTAAATAATCTACTTGGAACAGCTTACGAGTCAGTAACTCATTACCTTTAATTTCAGCTAAAAGTACCACCATTATTTGGTTAATTAGTTTGCTGGCAATCGGAAAACTATTCACACGATAACGTTGCTTAGTTTCTTGATCAAACATTATATAGTACAGCTCGCTCTCGCCTTGCTCATTGGTATCGTGCCATACACGAAATTCGGCACGCATACGAAAGTGGATAGGCTCAGAGCCAAAAATCTCTAATTGAGGGAGGTTAAAGGGGGAAAGTAAAGCGGTCAGATTTTCCACTTTTTTTGCAAGAAGTTCAGGATATTGATCGATGGGTAAAGTCATAATATCAAATGAATTAAAAAAAGCCCCTCTTTGGTAAAGAGGGGTTTGGAGAGATTTTAATTATTCGGCTGCTGAAAAATCGTCACCGATGTCACTACCTGCATTGGCAGACAAAGTATAAATACGTTTTGATGTATTCGTTAATGAACGATATTTTAGCCATGCTTTTTCAATCACACTTTCCGCGATTTCAGCCCCTTGCATTACGGCAACAAAACGTTTTTCTTCTTCAGTTTTAGGTTTGCGCTCACCAGTTTCTAGAGCTAAACAGGCTTGACCAAATTGCTCCAAGGTTTGTGATTCACGGATAGTATAATCACCGTGACGAGAAAAACCACGTGGATAATTTTTATCATCAAAAAAACGACGGGTTACACTAAAACTTTCTGCCATAATATGCCTCTTTTTTATAACAACGGAAAACAGTAGTGCATTAAAGCAAGGATTAAAAATAAGGTCAAGAAATAACTCAAAATTTCTTTTCCTCAACACTTCACCTAATTATAAAAAAATACTTGACCCAACCTTATAAATCCTTATAATGCCCCCCATTAGTTCGTTGCTAAATTAACAAGTCTAAAATGCCCGAGTGGCGGAATCGGTAGACGCAAGGGATTTAAAATCCCTCGCCTTTCGGGGCGTGCCAGTTCAAGTCTGGCCTCGGGCACCATTTTAGAAAAATAGTAAATATGCGGGAATAGCTCAGTTGGTAGAGCACGACCTTGCCAAGGTCGGGGTCGCGAGTTCGAGCCTCGTTTCCCGCTCCATTTTGAAGATAGCACCATAAGGTGCTTTTTTTATCTCTAAAATAAAAGGGATAAAAAAACAAAAGTGCTAGTAAAAAGTGAGTTAAAACCCTACTCTACTTTTTACTAGCACTTTTATCTTTATTAGATATTAAGCTAATGCTTTCTCTACTTGTCCGAAATCTAATTCCACAGGTGTTGCTCGACCAAAAATAGAAACAGATACTTTTACTTTACCTTTTTCGTAATCCACTTCTTCTACTGTGCCGTTAAAGTCAGCAAATGGACCTTCCGTCACACGAACCTCTTCACCTGGGTGGTATTCATAACGATGGCGAGGTTTCTCAGCATTTTCTTGAACACGGTTTAGAATACGGTCTGCCTCTTTCTTAGAAATTGGTGCTGGTTTATCTGCGGTTCCGCCAATAAAGCCCATTACACGAGGCACGCTGCGTACCAGCTGCCAAGTGTAATCGTTCATTTCCATTTCAACTAATACGTAACCAGGGAAAAATTTACGCTCAGTTTTACGGCGTTTTCCGCCTACATTTTCAACGATTTCTTCCGTTGGCACTAATACTTCACCAAAGGAATCTTCCATATTATGAAGTTTGATGTATTCACGCAAAGTTACCGCCACTCGGTTTTCAAAACCAGAGAAAGCCTGTAACACATACCAACGTTTTTTTGCTGTTTCTACTTCGCTCATCTTAATGCCTTATTATAGATTAGTTAAAAATGTGATCAATGAAACGATAACGGTATCAATGCCCCATAACACTAGTGACACCACTACGCACATAGCGAGTACGATAAACGTAGTTTGTGTTGCCTCTGGGCGAGTTGGCCAAATAATTTTACGCAACTCGGTGCGAGAATCTTTAGCAAAGGCAATCGCTTTTTGACCTTGGTTAGTAATTGCAGCAAAAACAACTGCAGCAAGCACTAATGCCACCATTGATAACACACGCACAACGAAAGTAAATTCCGATGCAAAATAAGTGTTACCCACTGCAGCTACAGCTAAAAGTACAATCGCCACAATCCATAATGCTGTATTTACACCCTTGCTTTTTACTCCTTTATTTTCAATTTGCTCGGGAGTATTTTTTTTGTTTTCAGTAGCCATATAAAACCTAAAATTTGTATAGAAAAATAGACGTCTAATTTTTTAAGCGATAGATTCTAGCACTTTATCCATTTGATTTCACGCTCTTTATGAAAAATTTTGGTAAGAAAAAACCGACCAATTGGTCGGTTTTATACCTAAATTAACACATTCATTTTAGGCTGCCTACCATATCTTCTGGACGAACCCATTTGTCGAAGTCTTCCGCTGATACTAAGCCAAGGTTAATCGCTTCTTCTTTTAAGGTTGTACCATTTTTGTGTGCAGTTTTTGCAATTTTTGCAGCTTTTTCATAACCAATGTGCGTATTTAGCGCAGTTACCAACATGAGTGAGTTATCTAATTGTTGCTTAATGCGTGGATAGTTCGGCTCAATACCTACTGCGCAATGTTCATCAAACGAAATGCAAGCATCGGCTAAAAGCTGCGCCGATTGTAAGAAATTCGCTGCCATTACTGGTTTAAACACATTCAATTGGAAGTGACCTTGTGAACCTGCGAATGAAATGGTGGTGTCATTACCTAACACTTGCGCTGCCACCATAGTGATTGCTTCACATTGTGTTGGATTCACTTTACCAGGCATAATGGATGAACCAGGTTCATTTTCAGGAATCAAAATTTCGCCAATACCAGAACGTGGGCCAGAGGCTAATAAGCGAATGTCGTTAGCAATTTTAAATAATGACATCGCAATTTGTTTTAATGCACCGTGGGTTTCAACAATTGCATCGTGAGTAGCTAATGCTTCAAATTTGTTTTCGGCGGTAATGAACGGTAAGCCTGTAAATTTGGCAATATATTCTGCCACCTTCACATCATAACCTTTCGGTGTATTTAACCCCGTGCCAACCGCTGTGCCACCTAATGCCATTTGGCGTAAATGAGGTAAGGTATTTTTTAAGGCGATTAAACCGAAGTGTAATTGCGCAGCATATGCCGAAAATTCTTGCCCTAATGTAAGTGGTGTTGCGTCCATTAAGTGGGTGCGACCAATTTTTACCACATCTTTAAAGGCTTCAGACTTAGCGGCAAAAGTTTTTTGCAAACGTTCAACGGCTGGAATCGTAGCTTCTACCACTTTTTTGTATGCCGCAATGTGCATTGCGGTTGGATAAGTATCGTTGGATGATTGTGATTTGTTTACATCATCGTTCGGGTGAATAATGGATTTTTCGCCTAATTTACCACCGTTTAACACGTGGGCACGATTAGCAATTACTTCGTTTAAATTCATATTTGATTGCGTGCCTGAGCCTGTTTGCCAAATCACTAGTGGGAATTCTTCATCTAATTTACCCGCTAAGATTTCATCACAAGCTTGTGCGATTAAGTCACGTTTTTCAGCGGTTAAAACTCCTAAATCTGTATTGGCAAAGGCAGCTGCTTTTTTCAAATAGCCAAATGCTTCAATAATTTCTTTTGGCATTGAAGCTTCAGGACCGATTTTAAAATTGTTACGTGAACGCTCAGTTTGCGCTGCCCAATAACGATTCGCAGGTACTTGAACTTCGCCCATTGTGTCTTTTTCGATACGGAATTCCATAAATTCACTCCATTTGAGGTTTATTATTGAGAATTAAAAAATAATTCTTTTGAGGTAGATTAATGGTACTCTTAAGATCGCTTTTCGGCTATCGCTTTTTTACAATTTTGTGATCCACATCATAAAAAAGTCTTCAAAATGGTTTTGAAGACTTATAATTTGCAAATTTTTATGAAAATTTAACCGCTTACAATGGAAATAGAATCGGCACTAGCAACACCGTGGCGAACATCACGATAATGGTAAACGGCACACCTACTTTGACGAAATCCATAAATCGATAACCTGCAGGACCAATCACCATTGTATTCACAGGCGAAGAAATCGGGGTCATAAAAGCCGCCGAAGAGGCAATTGTAATCGTCATTACTAAGGCAATCGGCGAATAGCCTAACTGACGGGCGACTTCAATCGCAATGGGAGCCATTAAAATCGCAGTAGCGGTATTAGAAATAAATAGACCGATGAGCGCCGTGAGTGCAAATAACCCAGCCAAAATAAAAAAAGTATTAGTTTCCACCCCACCTGTAATCGCAATAAATTTCTCCACCATCAGAGCTACACCACCTGTTTTTTGCATTGCAGTGGAAAAGGGCATCATCCCAACAATCAGCACCAAGCTAGGAAAGTGAATGGAATTATAGGCAGATTGTGCGTCAATACAACGAAACTTCATCAATAAGATCACGCAAATCAAAGCCGCAATCACATTCGGTACAACACCTGCCACCATCAGCAACACCATCAACACTACCGCAAACAAAGCGTGTGGAGCTTGGCTAGCAGCTGGAACCGCCTGTTTACTCTCTTTCGGTAACCCAAGTAGAAAGAAATCTTTTCGCTCTTGAATCAAAGTGGAAATTTTTGCCCAAACGCCCATCACCAGTAAAATATCACCTGGTTTCAAAATTTCAGCCAATAAATCATTTTGTAGAATCTGCTTTTCACGTTTAATGCCAATTACACTCACCCCAAAACTTGAGCGAAAATGCAAGTCCGCAATAGTCATCCCAATTGTTTCTGTTTCAGGAATCAAGGCTAGTTCCGCCATTCCCACCGATTTGGATTGAGTTGAAAAATACTCGCCTTTCAATTCCACACTTTGCAGCTTAAATTCCGCGCATAGCTCAGTAAAACGCTCTTCGTCCACACCTATATCCATGAGTAGAATATCTTTATTTTGGAGTTGATCATTGCCAAATGCCGCCATCGTAATACGCCGGAAATTCTTATAACGCTGAATCGCAATGATATTCAGCTTGTAGGCTGAGCGAAGTTTTAATTCATCGATCGTTTTACCAACAAGAGAAGAACCTTCGTCCAAAATCACCATTTTGGCACGCCCTTTCAGATTGTATTCCTCAATCAGCTGCGCCATTGAATCTTCATTGCTATTATTTTGTGCTATTTCACTGCCATCATCTAACCAATGGCGAGCGATCAGCATATAGCCAATGCCCAGTAGCAAAATCACCACACCAACAGGTGTGAAGCTAAAAAATTGAAATCCCTCATAACCTGCCTTAATGAGTTCCGAATGGGTCACAAGGTTAGGGGCGGTAGCAATTAAAGTCATCATTCCGCTAATCAAACCCGCGATAGAAAGTGGCATCATCAAACGGCGGGGCGAAATATTCATTCCCGCACAAATTGCCAATACCACGGGAATAAAAATCGCCACAATGCCTGTTGAGCTCATAAAAGCACCCAGTGTGCCAATAGATAACATCAGTAACACCAATACTTTAGTCTCGCTAGACCCTGCCACCCGCATCAGCCAATCACTCAGTTGATAAGCCACTCCCGTACGAGCAAGCGATTCCCCTACAATATAAAGTAACGCAAGCAAAATGATATTCGGATCGCTAAACCCAGCAAAAATTTCGCTAGGCGTTAAAATACCACTAAGACCAAAACCCAACATTACCAACAGCGCAATTACGTCCATTCGTAGTTTATTTTGAATAAATAAGACGATAGCGGCAGACAATAATGTCAAGACCCAAAAGAGCGGATTATTCATTACGTTAGGTAAGTAAGAAGAGAAAAAAAAGAGAAAGGGATCCATAAACGCCTCAATTTGCAAAATTCTATGGAAATTATACCGCTTGTAGCCCCATTTTTATCATTAGCGCAGAAAAAAACGCACGAAAAATCGTGCGTTTTTTAGAGCTAACCAACAATATCCAAAACTTCGGCGAAATCCTCTGCCACAAAGGTTGGCGCGGAATCAGCAATCGGCACATTATAGTTATAGCCATAAGTGAGCCCCACCACATCACAACCTGCAGCCTTGGCAGCAATCACGTCATTTTCAGAGTCGCCAACGAACAGCATTTCGCTTGGCTGAATGCCATATTTTTCGCAGATATGTAACATTGGATCGGGGAAGGGCTTGATTTTCGGCAACGATTGACCGCCTAAATAATCGCTAAATAAATCAAAAATCCCAAAAGCGGTAAGGACAGGTTCCACTAATTTAGTCGGCTTGTTGGTAATCACCACCAAGGTGAAACCTTGGGCTTTGAGTGCTTCGAGTGTGCTTTTCACATTCGGATAAAGCACACTTTCTTCACATACGTAAGTGGCATAATAGTGGTCAAAACTCATACGCATTTTTGTCAGCGTGGCTGCGTCAAAGATTTTGCCTGTGTAGGCAATCGCATTTTGGAAGAAAATATCCGCCCCTTTGCCGATCCACGAAAGCACTTTTTCTTGCGTGGTGGTTGGCAAACCGTGTTCGAGAAACATTGAGTTTACCACTAAGGTTAAGTCTGGCAAAGTATTGACGAGCGTGCCGTCAAGGTCAAAACCGATAATTTTGTATTTGCTCATTTTATTCTCCTGAATTTTAAATCTTCTTCTGCCCATCTTTAGCATAGAAGGAAACGTGGGGTTAATTTATCTCTCTCAATTTCGCCAACACTGCCTTCATCTCTTTATCCAGCGGTGCAGTCACCATTATTTCTTCACCTGTTTTGGGGTGCTCAAAGCGAATCGAATAGGCGTGCAAGAACAAGCGATTTAGCCCAAAGGCTTTCATTTTGGCATCAAATTCCGTTTCGCCATATTTATCGTCACAAGCGATTGGGTGTCCCGCATATTGAGCGTGTACACGAATTTGATGGGTTCTGCCCGTTACAGGCGAAGCCTTAACCAAGGTTGCCTGTTCAAAACGCTCTTCAATGCGGAAACGAGTTTCCGAGGGTTTACCCTCTTCACTCACTTTCACGATACGCTCACCGCTAGCCAGTTCATTTTTCAACAGGGGGGCTTTAATCACTTTGACGTGCGATTGCCATTGCCCACGCACTAAAGCTAAATAGTCCTTCTGCACCACTTTTTCACGCAGTTGCTCGTGCAGAGAACGCAGTGCCGAACGCTTTTTTGCCACCAACAAAATGCCCGAAGTATCACGGTCGATACGATGCACTAATTCTAAAAAGCGAGCTTGTGGACGCAAGGCACGCAAGGCTTCAATCACACCAAAACTCAAGCCACTACCACCGTGTACCGCAATGCCTGAGGGCTTATTTACAATCAGTATAACTTCATCTTCATACAAAATTTGCTTTTCCAACGCCGCTACTTTGTTGAGTTTGGTGGAAATCTGTGGCTCATTTTTTTCTGCTACTCGCACAGGTGGCACGCGCACCACATCACCATCTTGCAATTTATATTCAGGCTTAATTCGTCCTTTATTTACACGCACCTCACCTTTACGCACTATGCGGTAAATCAGACTTTTCGGCACACCTTTGAGACGGGCAAGAAGGAAATTATCTAGTCGCTGCCCAGCCTCATCGTCAGAGATGGTAAAAAATTGCACACTGGCACTAATTACTTTTTCTGTTATCATTATTCTGTCATTCAAGAAAACAAACTTCTTGGATTTTAACACAAAAAACCTCAAGCGTTTGCTTGAGATATTTTTCAATTGAGAGGGAAAATTATGTCAGCAGAAAAAACTGCCGAAAAAGTAGCTGAAAATATCGATGTGGTAGCAGAAACTAGCAAAGTGATCGATAAAGTCAGCACAATGAATATGGATACACTGCTAAATGATTGGATCATTCCATACGGCACCAAAGCATTATTAGCTATCGTGATTTTTGTCGTGGGTAAATGGCTCGCTAGAGGAATTAGTAAACTCCTTGGCAAAGCTGCCCTAGCTTCCACGAAAGACGAAATGTTGCAAAGTTTCGTACGTTCAATCAGCTATTTCTTACTGTTATTGATCGTGGTGATTGCTTCACTTTCACAATTAGGTATTAATACTAGTTCTCTGGTAGCGTTAATCGGTGCCGCTGGTTTAGCAATTGGTTTATCACTACAAAACTCGTTACAAAACTTTGCCGCAGGTGTAATGTTGCTGATTTTCAAACCATTCCGCAAAGGAGATTTAATTGAAACAGCGGGTATGACTGGTGTGGTTGAAGAAATGGGATTATTAGTGTTAGAACTTCGCACAGGTGACAACAAAACAGTCTTGATTCCAAACGGCAAAGTATTCTCTGATAGCATTGTAAACTATTCAGATAATGACATTCGTCGCATCGACTTTACTTTTGATATTTCTTACGAATCCAATATAAAAGATGCCAAAGAGATTGTAGCGGCAATTCTTGCCAATACCCCATTAGTATTGAAAGATCCATTGCCAATCATTGCTGTAGGTGCTTTAGCAGCAAATAGCGTACAACTAGTGGTGCGCCCTTGGGTAAGAACAGCAGATTACTGGACTGTTTACTGGGGCATTACCGAAAGTGTGAAATTAGAATTTGACCGTGCGGGCATTGCTATTCCATATAACCAAATGGATATTCACATTTCAGGCGATAGTCCCATTGCGATTGAGAACAAGAAATATAAATAATTAAACTCAAGCGGTGAAATTTTTGCAACTTTTTACAAAAATTTCACCGCTTGTATAAACCTTTTAACTTGCAAATTCAACTAAGCCTGTTGGTTCACCTTTTTCATTTACGGCAACTAATGAATGAATATGCAACGCTTTCATCAGCTCTTCCGCTTTTGCCACAAACAAATTTTCATCCACCGTTTTCGGGTTTTTCGTCATAATTTCACCAGCGGTTTTAGCCAGTGTTTCACTGCCAAATTTAGCTAAGGCTCGGCGAATGTCACCGTCGGTAATAATGCCCTCCAGTTTGCTATTTTGCATAATCACCGCCACGCCCATTCTGCCCTCGTTCATCACCGTTAAACAATCAGTGAAACTGGTTTCCACATTAGCGATTGGCAAGTTGCGATTCATTACATCACGTACTCGATTGAGCAATTTACGTCCTAAGCTGCCACCTGGATGGAAGCGTGCAAAATCTTCTGCCTTAAATTGACGTGCGTTAATTAAAGCGATCGCCAAGGCATCGCCCAATGCCATAGTCACCATCGTGGAACTGGTTGGTGCAAGGTTATTCGGGCAGGCTTCTCGCTCGACATTGATATTTAAAATCACATCGGCGTGCTTGCCTAGTGTTGAAAGCGGATTGCCTGTCATCGCAATAATTTTATTACCGAAATTTTTCAGGCTTGGAATGAGCTTATTCACATCATCGGTTTCGCCGCTGTTGGAAATCAAAATCACCACATCAATTGGCTTGAGCATTCCTAAATCACCGTGAAAGGCTTCAGTGGGGTGCAAGAAAAAACTCGGCGTGCCTGTTGAAGCCAGCGTTGCCACCATTTTTTTACCAACCAAGCCCGATTTACCAATACCTGCTACCACCACTCGCCCGGCGCAATTTAAAATCAGCTCAATAGCTTCATTAAATTCATATGACAAACGATTTTGCAAGCGGTCGATTTCGTGGCAATAATTACCAAGGGTTTGTTTTGCGCTGTCTAAATAGTCCATAAATGCCTCTTAAACGATCAGCAATTCGATATTTTTCGCTCGAATCTGTTCTCGCATTTTTTCGGGTAAATTACTATCGGTAATAATGGTATGAATTTTGTCCAAACCGCAAACAATGTTCGGACTTTTACGCCCAAATTTGCTGGAATCGGCGAGCACCACCACTTTCTTCGCCGCATCACACATCAACGAACTGACTTTATACACTTCATTGAATGTGGTTAAACCAACATCCAAATCAAAGCCATCGGTACCGATAAAGAGCGTGTCGAAGGTAGAACTTCTAAACGCCAATTCCGCAAAATAACCGTGGAAAGATTCCGATTTTTCACGATAAGAACCGCCAGACATCAACAAATTGTAAGATTTATTCAGTTTTAGAATTTCACGGAAAATGGTCAAACAATTGGTCATAATCGACAAATTAGTGAAATGCGTTAAGTTTGGAATGACTTGTAACACCGTGCTGCCCGCATCAAAAATAATGGAATCGCCTTCACTGATCAAACTAACGGCTTTTTCGCCGATCAGCTGTTTTTGGGCTAAATTGATTTCGGTCTTTTGCACCAAGGATTTATCGTCACGATCTTCCACTGGCTTGTGTTGAGCAGGTTTTTCATTCACTAAAACCACACTGCCATAAGTGCGCAGCACTTTGCCTTGATTTTCAAGAGCGGTTAAATCTTTGCGAATGGTCGCTCCAGTCAATTGAAAATGTGTCGATAGCACATCGACTTCCGTGCGCCCATTGGTTGCCAAATAAGTTAAAATTTGTTGTTGTCTCTCATAGGGTTTCATTATGTTCTCCCAAACAAGCGGTCGTTTTTGCGTAATTTTTTACACAGCACTTTTCAAGTATTCCAGCACATCAAGTAATGAAGCAAAACGTCCATCGGCAATCGCAAAGCGATCTTGCTGATAATTTGGATTCACGAGCAAAGTAGTCAAACTAGCTGCTTTCGCCGCAATCAACCCTGTTACTGTATCTTCAATTACAATGCACTCGTGTTTTGGCACGCCTAATTTTTCGACTGCACGCAAATACACCGCTGGATGCGGCTTGCCGTATTTTTCATCAAACGCTGTGCATTGAATCTCAAAATAATCGGCAATATTTAAACGTTTAAAGACCGCTTGAATCACTTTATTGGGTGAAGATGTCGCCACCGCCACACGCAAATTTTGCGCTTTCAGATAAGCCAACAATTCATACAGTCCTTGCATTGCCATGCCTTCATTTTCAATGGCTTCACAAGTGCGATTTAAAATAGCTTCCACCAAACTGGCATTGTCCACTTTCAAATTAAAACGCTGAATCCAAATATCGGCAAGCTGATCTAAACGGGTACCACGGGTGTATTTATCACAATCTTCCTCGGTAATGGTAATACCATATTTGGCAAGCTCGATGATTTGCGCTTCTGCCCATTGTGGTTCAGAGTCAATCATCACGCCGTCCATATCAAAAATGACACTAGTAATATTCATATCAATAAGCTCCTGTTATTATCCCACGTTTAATTCTGTTTCAAAATGAAAATTTTTGCAAAATTTCGTTTATTTTGAACCGCTATGCGAGGTAGAAAGGGCGACTTTTAAGGCGAATTGCAACCGTTTGTCGCTCGGAAAAATCTTTTCAGGCACGATTTCATCTAAATGCAAGCCAATCACTTCCGTTAATTTTTGCGGGCTAGCAAAAACAGAAAAGCCTTTCATACAAAGGCTATCAATCACTTTTTGGTTTTCATCAAACGCCAACACAATCACCGCTTTCGGGTTGAATCGTCCGCTATTTCTGCCAACCGTCACCTTGCCTTTTTGGCTGATTTCCATAAAGGCTTCATTAAAAGCTCGCACTTGTCGCCAGCCGAGAAAAATTTGTAACAGCCACATCGCAATGGCAAGGGTAATCAGCGCCGTGGTTGAATCCATAATGATTCCTTTTGTAGAATGGGCTTTAGCCCATCAATCTAATTAACGTTTTTGATGGGCTAAAGCCCATCTACGAAAATGAAACAAGCGGTCAGATTTTAACAAATTTTTGCAAATTTTGGGGGAAATCTGACCGCTTATTGGTTAGAACATTACCTGTCCGCCTGTGATATTGATGGATTGCCCCGTGCAGTATGAGGCTTCTTCGCTAGCGTAGAATTTCAATACGTTTAGTACGTCTTGATAATCGCAACCACGTTTGAGTGGGACTTTGTCGATATAGACCTGCTCCACTTCGTTTTCTGGAATGCCCAGTTTTTTCGCATATTGCGGAATGAGCGATTGGAACATCGGCGATTTGAGCAAGTTGCCTAACATCAATGAATGCACGGTAATGCCTTTGTCGGCTAGGTCTAGGGCTAATGATTGGGTTAAACCCACGCCGCCAAATTTCGCTGCGCTATAACCTGAGTTATATTTGCTGCCCACTTTGCCTGATTTGGAATTGATTTGAATAATGCGACCTTTAATGCCGTCACGAATCATCAGGCGCGAGAAGTGTTTGGCGCTCAAAAAATAACCAGTGAGATTCACTTTAACGGATAAATCAAAATCATTCAAATTGAAATCCCAAATCGGCGAGGCTTTTGCTGTCCCTGCGCTATAAACCAACACATCCGCACGCCCGAAGGCTTCATCGGTGGCTTTGGCAAGCGCTTCCACGCTTGCTTCTGAAGCAGCATCCACTTGCACGCCAATTGCATTGCCTGTGCCTTGTTTGGCATTGATGGTATTTGCGACATTTTGGGCGTTATCGCCGTTTAAATCTGCCACTACCACTCGATAGCCTGCGTCTGCCAAGCCTTCGGATAAAAAGGCACCCAAGGTTTGACCACCGCCAACCACGATTGCTACTTTTTTTGCGTTACTCATAATTATGTCCTCTAATTTTTTAAATGAAAATTTTAGCTAACTGCGTTTGATCACTAATGTGCTATTTACGTCTAAATTTTGTGGCGTTGCGCCTTTCACGTGAACTGTCCCTGGGTATTCCGCCACGTCAGCCCCATCAAAACGCCAAGTTACGTGCCCTAAATCTCTTAAATTGTCATTAGCAACATCGCCGACCGCCGTAATGATGTATTCTGCGCCATCAAATTCCGCCACATCGCCTGCTTTAAATTCCTCCTGTAATGCGCCGTGACTGTGGATAAAGCAATAGTCTTCGAGATCTGCGGGTGCGCCTTGTTTGAAAGTAATAAGCATCCCCTCTTCAAGCGCATCACGGGCGAAATTACCGATTTTAGTAAAGGTGGTTTGATAGATAATGGTCATAATCTGACTCCTCTTTTTAGGTACAAGTGGGTGGATTTATTTAGGAATTTGCAAAATTTTTCCTAAAAACGACCGCTTGTTGGAACAAAATTAGTGATAGATAAATGCGGAGGCAGCCCAAGCCAGTAACACGGTTGGCGCACCTGTTAAGAAGCGGCTGACAAGCACTGACGGCACGCCCACACGCACGGTGTCTTGTTTCGCTTCTGCCATAGAAAGCCCGACTGGAATGAAGTCACACGCAGCTTGTGCGTTGATAGCAAATAACGCAGGCAGCGCCAAGTGTGGCGGAATATTGCCCAAACCGATTTGTGTCCCGACCAACACGCCGATGACCTGTGCGATAACAGCCCCAGGCCCTAAGAACGGCGAAAGCAGCGGGAAAGAACAAATCAGCGCCAAGGTCACCAAGCCGATAGGGCTATTGGCGAGCGGGGTCAAACCTTGGGCGATAAAATCACCTAAGCCTGAAGCGATGATGATCCCAATCAAGGCGGAAACGAATGCCATAAACGGTAGAATAGTTTTCAACACAGTGTCGATGGTGTCTCGCCCTGCTTGAAAAAAGAGTGCAGCGACTGCGCCCATACCCATCCCAATTTTTGCCAACAAGCCGTCACTCTGTTCGGTGATTTTTTTACTTGAATCGTATTCTTTTGCGCCACTTGCTTCCGCTTTTGGTGCCTCTGCTACTGGCGCAGGGGCTGTGCCATCGGCTTCCACTAAACGAATGTTGTTTTCTTTTACCGCTGATACATAAATGTCTTCCACAATAAATTCCGCTAATGCTCCTGATTTGCCTGTGGCGTGAATATTGATGGTTGGAATGCGACGTTTTGGGTACAAGCCGCAGCGCAACACGCCACCGCAGTCGATAATCGCAATGCCAATTTCTTCCGCTGGTGGTTCGCCTTCTTTAAAGCCGTCCACCGCTTCCCAGCCAGTTAATTCCACTAATTTATTGACGATAGAAGGACGAGTGCCGCCTGTCATATACAAGACTTTTTTGCCTTCTACCACAGGCAGTGTTAATGGACCGCCCCAACCGCCATTACCTTTTTCGATATAAATTGCTTTGTTACTCATAATCTGTTCCTTTTATAAAATTTTCATTTTGAAAATTTATTGCATAATGGATTAGTGTGATAGGTTCACGGTACGCTCTAATGTCACGCCCATTCGTTTTTCAAAGAATGCGGTAGTGAAGTCGGTGATCCAACCACGGAAGAAGTTGGTAAACATCCCAACGAGCAAGTAGCTAATGGCTAAAGGTCCCAACGGTAAACCTAAGGAGGTTAAACCGTTGGCAATACCTAAGTAAACGAATAGTTCCCCTGGGTTGATGTGTGGAAATAAGCCGTTCATCGAGTGGCAGCTATATGAAGCGGCGGCGTAGTAGCTTGGTTTGTAGCGTTCTGGCAAGAAACGCCCAAGGCTTAATGTCATTGGGTTACAGAACACGAAAGTTCCAATCACGGGGAGAATCAAATAACGTGAAATCGGGTTGCCTGCGCTACGTTGTGCGAGGCGTTCGATACGGTCTTGCCCCACAAATTTGATTAAGGCATTCATCACTACTAACAATGAAATCAACAGCGGCAAAATGCTTGACATCATTCCAACTAAGGTTTCGCCCCCTTTTTGGAACAAACCGATAAACCATTCTGCTCCGTGGGTAATTGTTTCGATCATAAAGACCTCCAATGTTTAAAATGAAAAACTTTTATTGCATTCCGATTCTGGAATAGCACAAATGATACATTCTTTTCTCAAAATAAAACGTGATCAAGATCACAAAATTGTAATAAATTTATCAAAATAAAATATTTTTGATGAAAAACACAAATTAAGCCCTAATTTATTGCATTCAAAACGATAAAAATGCAAAAAATAACTTACAATTGCAGGTGAGTAGCTAAAAGAAGAGTATTTTTTCTTTTAAAATGAAAAATTTCTAGAGGGATGAAAGATTTGAAGGGAAGTGCAAGCGGTCAAATTTCTGGACAAATTTGCAAAATTTTTACGAAATTCGACCGCTTGAAGAATGGATTACAGCAAGAACAAGGACAACAGATAAACCGTTAAAATACTTCCGATTCCCAAAGGTGAGGATAGTCAGTGTGCCTATCATCCCTTCTACGCTCATAATTTTGGCTATTGAGCCCAGAGCCATAAAGCAAAATTGGGGAAAAAATCGGCACAAGACTAAAAAGCCATTCGGTAAGAAGCGACTCACAAAATTTATTTTGCAAATTTTTAGCACAAACGCTTGCGCTTGAACGTGGCTTTGCCAACAGCTCCGAAAAAGCGAGTAATATTTGACCGCTACTATTAAAGCGGGCTGTCCACTCCTAAGGCTTCGCAAATACTCATAATGGCTAAAATCAGACTAGAACGAATCACTCGATCAAGGCGAGACTGTTGAATTTGCACTAACACTGAATCACTATTTTCTGCCAGTGGCTGTTTGAGCAATTGCGTTACTTGGCTGAGATCGGCATGATGCAAATCTTGGGCAAATTTAACAATCGCAGGGTGAGAAAAAGGGTACTCATCCACCTCATCGCTTAATTGCTGTTTGAGCTCAATGAATAAGGAAATATCCTCAAATACTTGCGGTGAAATAACACCTAAGCCGAGCAAAAGTTTGAGGCGTACCGACATTTCAGCCAGTGGACCTTGATGTTCAAATAAGGAGTCCACCACTGATTTGAGGGCAAAATCATTTTTACGAAAAACTCGCTGAATCAATTTATCCACTTCTGTGACAAACTGATTAACGCTTAAAGCGAAGAACCCTCGCAAGGAAGGTACTTCGCTTAGTTGTTCGATAAAATTATCTACGGTCATTTTACAACAACTTGTACGGTGCAACATTTGTAAAGTGCTGCTATTTGGTTGATTAACTCTTGATCGGTTAAACCCGTATATTTTGCCACTGCTGCAGCTACACCGTTGTCTGCAATAAATTGCGCTAATTCGACCGCTTGTGGATCATCTTCGTTGCGATATTGCAATGCCATTACCACGCCATTTACTAAATTATCGTGTGGCAAACCATATTCTAACGTGCCTAATAACGGTTTGATTAAACGGTCATTCGGGCTAAGTTTACGAATTGGCTCACGTCCAACACGGTTTACATCGTCATTTAAGTATGGATTAGCGAAACGTTTGAGGATTTTCTCGATGTAGGCTGCGTGTGTCGCTGGATCGAAGCGATAACGTTTGATCAATACTGCTCCGCTCTCTTCCATCGTTGCTTTCACTGCTTTCTTCACATTTTCAATTGCAATCGCTTCTTTGATCCATTTCACGCCCGCTTGTTTACCAAGGTAGGCTGAAATTAAGTGACCTGTATTTAGAGTGAACAATTTACGTTCCACGAATGCCATCAAGTTGTCGGTCAGCTCCATACCTTTGATGTCTGGAATCTGCCCTTTAAATTGAGTTTGATCGACAATCCATTCGCTAAACTCTTCCACTGTTACTTCAAGCGGATCATTCGGATTCAGTTCCGCCGGTGGCACAATTCTATCCACCGCTGAATCCACAAAACCAACGGTTTGTTCGATTGCTGCTTGTTGTTCCGCACTTAGGTTTTCAAAGATTTTAGCTTTGAAGAAGGACGTACCACGTACCATATTTTCACAAGCAATGATGTTTAATGGTTTGCTGTTATCTGATCCGACACGAGCCGCTAATGCTTTCGCGAACAGTGGCGCAATGAAGCCCAATACATTTGGACCAACCGCTGTGGTGATCAAATCCACTGTTTTCACTTGTTCAATGACTGCAGCCTCATCTTTTGAATTGATTGCGGCAATGTTTTTCACAATTTCAGTACGGCTAGCATCACCCACAATTTTTACGCCATATTGCTTGTTTTGGTTGATTTGCTCGATTTGGGTTTGGTTGATGTCAGCGAAGGTGACAAATACCCCAGAATCCGCTAAAAGTTTACCGATAAAACCACGACCGATATTCCCTGCACCAAAATGTAATGCCTTCATTGTCTATTCCTCTAATGTGTAAAATTTCTAAAAAATATGACCGCTTGCTATGTATGGACTGGTCCTGTGTCCGCCTCTACATAATAAAACCCTCATCACCATATAACCTAGGCGGCGAGGGAATTTGGCTTATTCGCCTTTCAACAATTTCAACACTTGCTCTGGATCATCCGTCAAGGTCAGAATCGACATTGTTTTTTCATCATCTAACGCATTAGTAATTGCGCTAACGACTTGAATATGCTCGTTATTGCGAGCGGCAATACCGATAACAAGTTTCGCCACACCATCTTCTTCATCGGTGAAGCGCACTCCTTCACGATATTGACAGAATACGATACCTGTTTTGAGTACTTTATCTTTCGCTGCGATTGTACCATGTGGCACAGCAATGCCTTCACCTAAATAGGTTGAAACTTGCTGTTCACGTTCAAACATCGCGGGGATGTACTCTTTTTCCGCAAAACCAAGTTTGACTAATTGTTCACCAGCAAATTGAATCGCTTCTTCTTTGGTTTGAGCGGTTAAATTTAAGAAGATTTGATCTTTAGTCACATTTAAACCGCCACGCTCCATTGCCACTTGTGGCACAACTTCTACTGGAATCACTTTATCTGTGCTGTTAGCGGTTAATTTACCAACTAAACCATCGTAAAACGCACCATCTAAGAAGTTGTTAAGTGATAAATGTTGTGCGGTTGGTACACGTTTTTGTGCACGCGCGGTTAAGTCTTTATGAGTAACGACTAACTGTGCATCTTGTGGTAAATCATTAATGGCAATATTTTGCACTTCAATTGATAAGCCTACCGCTTGCACTTTCTTACGCAGCATGCTCGCCCCCATTGCACTTGAACCCATACCAGCATCACAAGAAACATAGATTTTTTTGATGTTGCTAAAATCACCTGCTACCGCTGCATTGGCTGCCACCGCACCACCTTTGCTTTGGGCTTTCATTGCTGCCATTTCGGCTTGTGCTGATTCTAAGGCATCATCTTCATCATCTTCCACTTTTTGCATTTTGACTAACACAGAAGCAACGGTAAAAGTTACTGCACAAGAAAGAATCACGGAAAGAATGACCGCAAAGTGAGCACCGCTTGGTGTCATGGCTAATACCGCAATAATGGAACCTGGAGAAGCAGGCGAAACTAAACCGCCACCAAATAAAGTGTTAGTTAAAACACCTGTTGCCCCACCTGCCATTACCGCAAGAATTAAACGTGGATTCATTAACACATACGGGAAGTAAATCTCGTGAATACCACCGAAGAAGTGAATAATTGATGCTGAACTTGCCGTATTTTTCGCAGAACCTTTACCGAAAAGCATATACGCCAAAAGGATGCCTAAACCTGGACCTGGATTCGCCTCAATTAAGAAGAAAATGGATTTGCCAACTTCTGAAGATTCTTGAATACCTAGTGGTGAGAAGATACCGTGGTTGATGGCATTATTTAAAAATAAGATTTTCGCAGGTTCAACAATGATCGAAGTTAATGGTAATAAATTAGCATCAACTAACGCTTTTACGCCCGCTGCTAATAAATTTGAAATTGAAGTAACGATACCACCAATTACACTGAATGATAACAAGGCTAAAAGCATACCGATGATACCCGCCGAGAAGTTATTAACTAACATCTCAAAGCCACTTTTCACTTTGCCCTCAATCGCCTTATCGAAAGTTTTGATTGCCCAACCGCCAAGAGGACCAACAATCATTGCCCCTAAGAACATAGGAATTTCAGAACCTACAATGATACCCATCGTGGTGATCGCCCCCACTACCGCACCACGATCGCCACCTGCTAAACGACCACCGCTATAACCGATTAACAATGGGAGTAAATAACTGATCATCGGTCCAACCAGTTTAGCGAAACTTTCGTTTGGCAACCAACCTGTTGGAATAAATAAGGCGGTAATAAAACCCCAAGCGATGAATGCCCCGATATTCGGCATCACCATATTAGATAAGAAACGTCCAAAACTTTGGACTTTTACTTTTAAGTTACTAGACATAAACTGCTCCTAAATCACAGCAAGAGATTTGAAAAGTTAAAATCTGTGCATAAGGTATCATCAGTTTAGCTAGGCACCAAAAGATTTATATCAGAAATGTGAAGTAGATCACATTAAATCTTTTGGACTAATTATAAAAATGTGATCGAGATCACACTTTTAATTTTCATCCAATAAAAAATGTGATCTTGATCACATTTTTCAGCCAATTTATTTTTATATAGAGGCTGTTTATCTTTTAAGTATAAAATTCAAGCACTCTGAACCCTAGCACGGCTTCGCCGTACTAGGTGTAAGAAATCGTTTAATTTTGTTTATTTTATATACTCACACCAGTATAAGGCACAAAAGCAATTTTCTTACTTTTACAATCTACTAAAAAATTCTGCAACCATGGGCAATGCTCTAAATAAGGCGTATTGCCATATTTGGGGTCACTAATGAGTAACATATTATTCCTAAATAGTTAGAATACGAGCCATACTGTACAAAAGTTTGATCTTTTCAAATTTTTCCATAAAAAAGCGGCTAAATTTTCAAAATTTAACCGCATTTGTGGAATGATAAACTATCTCATCACTGATAGTGTCAATAATCTTGCAACATTTTCTGCACTTGATGTAAGGTTTTCTTTACCTTTTGCTAGAGTAGTCTCAAGTGAGCCAAGGTTACGAATAATTGGGAATACTGCATCAATGCCGTGTTGGTAAACTACGTTATAATCTTCACGTAAGCACCCAACAATTGCAATTACAGGTTTATCAAACTGTTTTGCTGTTTTTGCTACCCCAACAGGGGTTTTACCTGCGATGCTTTGTGCATCCATTCGTCCTTCACCTGTTATCACCAAGTCAGCATCTTTAACATGCTCAGCAAGTTTTGTTGCTTCAATAATAATTTGTACCCCCGCTTTCAGCTGAGCATGAGGAAGTAATAACAAACCGCCACCCATACCGCCTGCTGCACCTGCACCAGCTTTATCCTTAATATTTACACCTAATTGTGCTTTAGCCACTTTAGCAAAGTGAGCAAGTGCATTATCTAACGTTAGCACCATTGCTGGTGTCGCCCCTTTTTGCGGTCCAAATACGGCAGAGGCACCAAGTTCACCACACAAGAGGTTATTCACATCACACGCAACTTCAAATTCCACTTCTGCTAAACGAGGCTCAAGATTTTCAATCGAAATGGAAGCAATTTGACTTAATGCTTCACCACCAAAACTAATTTCTTCACCATTGGCATTTTTAAATGAAATACCAAGTGCTTGTAACATACCCACACCGCCATCATTGGTTGCACTACCACCGATACCTAGTAGAATTTTCTTTACCCCTAAGTCAAGGGCTTTTTTAATTAATTCTCCAGTACCAAAGCTAGTTGTTTTCAATGGGTTACGAGATTCAAAAGGCACTAAATGTAAACCTGAAGCTGCAGCCATTTCGATGAAAGCGGTCTGTTTATCGCCAGAAATACCCAAAAAGCCTGTTACTTTATTACCTAATGGTGCGGTTACTTCGACTTCAACGAATTCACCTTGCGTCGCATCAATCAATGACTGAACCGAACCTTCGCCTCCATCTGCCATAGGCACTTTTACATATTCAGCATCAGGAAAAATTTGCTTAAAGCCAGTTTCTATTGATTCTGCCACCTCTAATGCGGTAAGGCTCTCTTTGAATGAATCAGGTGCAATAACAATTTTCATAAATTCTCCTAGAATAATTTAAATACGCCGAAAATAAGGGTTGAAATAATCGTCATCATCAAACCAACGGTTGTTTCATACGGAATAAGTTTTAAGCGTTCTTTAATGTCCATATTCACACTACCACCTGTTGCGTGGAAGAAAGAACCATGAGGCATATGGTCAAGCACTGTTGCCCCAGCGTGAATCATCGCTGCACCTGCTAATCCTGACACACCTAATTCTAATAAAGTTGCGCTAAACACATTTGAAGCGACAGCTGTGCCGGCTGTTGTTGAAGCGGTTGCAAATGACATTAACGCCCCTGAAATTGGTGCCAGCACATAAGAAGGTAAACCTGAAGCACTTAAACCGTTAATCAATAAATCTTTTAAACCTGAATTTGAAATAATTCCTGCTAATGCACCAGTACCCAGTAACATAATGGCAACAGGTGCCATTTTTAGTAAGCCTGAAGTTGCAAATTGGCTCACTTGTTTAATTTTGCCCATTGCTAAAGCACCAACAATTCCGCCTAGTGGCAATGCGATGAGCGGATCGATTTTAATATCCGCTAACGGGCGTAATGCTAATAAAACAATAGCAAAAAGCGGGGCAATAATTGCAGGGAGAAATGCTGGGAGTGCTTGCGTTGAACTTTCAGACACCTCTGCCTTTGCGACCAAAGAGCCTTTATTGATTAAACGCTTAGCTAAAAAATAAGTAAGAACTACACCAAAGACTGCTGGAGTAATTCCTGCCGCCATCACTGAAGTTAATGGGATATGGAAGGCATCTGATGCGGCAATAGCATTGGGGTTTGGCGACATAATATTTCCAGCTTTACCACCACCAATCATAGCTAACAAAATAGCAGCTTTTGATAAACCACCTCGTTTTGCTAAAGCAAGTGCAATCGGTGAAACCGTAATAACTGCTACATCCACAAAAACACCGACCGCTGTTAAAATCATTGTTGAAAGTACCAGTGCTAATAAAGCACGAGTTTCGCCTAATTTTTTCACAATCGTTTCCGCAATCGTGCTTGCTGCCCCCGATTCAATCAGTACGCCTGCTAACACACCTGCTGCTAAAATACGCATTACAGCAGTAGTAATACCTTGCGCGCCGCTAATCATTAAACTCACCGTATCAGATAAACTTGCACTACCGACTAAACCACCGACCAATGCACCAATTAGCATGCCGTACGCTGGTGGGACTTTTTTCAGAATAAGCGCAATTGCAACTGATAAAGCGACAATTGCTCCAATGGCTGTAACAGAGACCATAATGTTTTCCTCATAAAAAATAAACCGCCCTCATTATGCAGATTTCATGACCAAATTGCGTTGTTTAAAATCACAAAAAAAGCAGCCATATCTGGCTGCTTTTTTGTATATTTTTACAAATTACTTTAACAACAATGCCCCTAAATAAAGGATGACTCTTCCCTCTATCTTATTGAAAGATAAGGATGTTATTTGCTCAATTTTATCCATTCGATAACGCAAAGTATTAGGATGAATAAACAATTTTTTAGAAGCGTGAGCTAGATCACAATTTGACAAAAAATATTGGGTGAGCGTTTTAAATAACACCTGTTTTTCATCTTGTTCACGCAACTTTTCCAGTGGCTGAAATAACACTTTAGCTTGCCAAGTTTGTGCAAAATCCGCCAATAGCGCTGGCGCCTTATGATCAGTAAAAAACAGCAATTGCTTCTTCGAGCGGTGATGATCAGCATATTGCAAAGTATGTAATGCCGTATGATAAGAAAAGGGAACTTCTATCAGATTGGGAACAGGATGACCAATAACAATTTTACATAGCAATGAGAAATCATGGGGTAAATAGCGTTGCCAAAAACTGGTTTTGACACTTAATTCAAGCCTTTCAAGCGGTTGAATTATCAAGATTTTTTGCAAATCTACTACCGCAGTTGCTAGATTTGGATAATGATGAGCTAAATGTGCCAATAAAATTTGTAGCTGTTCCGCATTTGATTCATTGAGTTTAATCATCACAACTACATAAGGATTAGCAAAATTTAAGCCAAAAAAGACCGCTTGTTCTGTAATTTCATCTGCCGTTAGCTTACCTTTAGCTAAACTTAATACAAACTCTTCTTTATAACGGCTCTGCCAGCGTTCTTGTTCCAAACGAGCCTCTTGTTCAACCATCAATTCCGCCGCCATTTTAACTAATTCAGCATAATGACGAACAATTTGAGGCTCTCCTGAAATTCCAACTACACCAATATTTGAATTAAGATAAGTAATCGGCAAGTTTATGCCTTGCTTCACTTCAAAACACCACAGTTTTTCAAGTGCTTCATCAATTTCTATCATTTGGCTTTTACGCAATGCCATCACAGCACCTGAATGGCGTTGTCCAATACGAGGAGGATCGCCAGAGGCGATAATTACACCATCATCATCCATTACATTGACGGAATGAGGAATAATCTGCATCGTACGTTTTACTATATTTTGTGCAAGTTGAATGTTCAGTTTCATTGTTATCTTAATTGCAAAAAATGGAAGAAATTCGACCGCTTGTAGAGATAAAAAGCCCAAACTTTCGTTTGGGCTTGGTTGTATTAAGAAATTACTCCACAGTCACTGCTTTCGCAAGGTTACGAGGTTGATCCACGTCGGTGCCTTTGATTAAAGCGATGTGGTATGAAAGTAATTGTAACGGCACGGTGTAGAAAATTGGTGCAGTGACTTCATCGACTTTCGGTAACACAATGGTTTTGAAACCCTCCGCTTCTTCAAAGCCTGCATCGTGATCGGCGAAAACATATAATTGACCGCCACGGGCTCGTACCTCTTCGATGTTTGATTTCACTTTTTCTAATAAGTCGTTTTCAGGCGCAACGACAACTACAGGCATATCATTGTCGATTAAGGCTAATGGACCATGTTTTAATTCACCTGCGGCATAGGCTTCGGCGTGGATGTATGAAATTTCTTTCAGTTTCAACGCTGATTCCATTGCGATTGGGTAATATTCGCCACGACCTAAAAATAAAGTGTGGTGTTTATCGGCAAAATCTTCCGATAATTTTTCAATTTGTTTATCAAACACTAATGCAGATTCAATTTGTGCTGGTAAGCGTTGTAAACATTGAATAATATGGTGCTCTTGCTCTTCCGATACATTACCATTTAAACGACCGATTGCCGCATTTAACAACAACATACAGGTTAATTGAGTGGTAAATGCTTTAGTTGAAGCAACGCCAATTTCTACGCCAGCACGAGTCAAAAATGCAAAATCTGATTCACGTACTAATGAAGAACTTGCTACGTTACAAATCGTCATCGCCGCCATATAGCCAGATTCTTTCGCTAAACGTAATGCGGCTAAAGTATCAGCGGTTTCACCTGATTGTGAAAGTGTGATCAATAAACTGTTCGGGCGAGTGACGAATTTGCGGTAACGGAATTCTGAGGCGATTTCCACGTCACAACTCACACCTGCGATTGCTTCAAACCAATAGCGCGCCACCATACCTGCATTATATGAAGTACCACAAGCCACGATTTGAACGTGTTGTACTTTACCTAAAATCTCACGTGCATTTGGAGCTATTGCATCAATATTCACTTTACCATTTACGATACGACCATCTAAAGTATTCATAATTGCCACTGGTTGCTCGAAAATTTCTTTCTGCATATAGTGACGATACTGACCTTTATCCGCTGCGTCCGCTTCGAAATTACCTTCGTGAATTTCACGGGTAACTTTCTTACCTTCACAATCGTAAATATCTACCGTTGTGCGAGTGATTTCTGCCACATCACCTTCTTCAAGATAAGCAAAACGGCGAGTCACGCTTAATAAGGCTAATGGGTCTGAAGCTAAGAAGTTCTCGCCAATACCATAACCGATAACAAGCGGTGATCCTGAACGTGCTACGATCAAATGCTCTGGCTCTTCTTCGTTTAATACTACTGTACCGTATGCACCACGTAATTGTTTTACGGTTTTCTGTACCGCTTCTAATAAAGATTTAGCAGTACGAAGTTCCCACTCTACTAAGTGTGCAATAACTTCAGTATCAGTTTGAGATTGAAATACATAACCACGTTCTTGAAGTACCACTTTTAACTCTTCGTAGTTTTCGATGATACCATTATGCACCACAGCAATTTTGCCAGAGCGATGAGGGTGCGCATTATTTTCTGATGGTTCCCCATGGGTTGCCCAACGTGTGTGTGCGATCCCTGTGCCACCTAATAATGGACTTGATTCTAACGCATCATCTAAGGCTTTGACTTTCCCTACACGGCGCACGATATACATTTTTTTATCTGCACCTAACACAGCGACACCCGCAGAGTCATAACCACGATACTCTAAACGGTGTAAACCATCAACCAAGATTCCTGCTACATCACGTTGTGCTACTGCACCAACAATTCCGCACATAATTTAATTCCTTTTGTTAAAGTTTAAAAAGTTAATTTGCAATAATTAAGCTGACACCCAATTTTTCGATTCGTTCTTTCGTTTCGGAATTTATTTGATTGTCAGTGATAATGGTGTGAATTTGATTCCACGCTAATTCCAAATTTGGCATTTTTCTGCCAATTTTTTGTGACTCGATCAACACGATCACTTCACGGCTCACTTCTGCCATTACTTGGCTTAAGCCAATTAGCTCGTTGAATGTGGTTGTGCCACGGGTTAAATCTAAGCCATCCGCCCCAATAAAAAGCTGGTCGAAGTCATAAGAACGTAACACGCTTTCAGCCACTTTCCCTTGGAAGGATTCGGAACGGGCATCCCAAGTTCCACCTGTCATCAACACCGTTGGCTCGCATTCTAGCGTTGTCAGTTCCGAAGCTAATGAGAGCGAGTTAGTCATCACGACTAAACCCGAATGATTTAAGGCCTTCACCAAAGCACCAGTGGTTGAACCACTATCAATAATAATACGATTGTGATCGCGAATAATCTCGTTAGCTGCTTTGGCAATCGCTAACTTCTGAATCGAAAGATTTTCGTGTTCCTCTTCGATCAATTCAGAGGGGATTTTTATCGCTCCACCATAACGACGCAATAAAAAACCGCTTTCTTCTAAAGCGGTCAAATCTTTACGAATTGTCACCTCAGAGGTTTCAAATAAGGTTGCTAATGTTTCCACGCTCACTTCACCTTGCATTTCTACCATTTGCAAAATTTGCTGGCGACGTTGCTGAGTATTACGTTTGGACATTTTAACCTCAAGATGACTTTTCAAAAGTTACGTTTAAGTTTCGAATTGAAATTTGCGCATAAATTATAACGATTTTCTGACCGCTTGCAAGGCGTTATTTTTCTCCTTAACACAAAATAAATGGCTGAAACCTGTATAGATTTGTCGAATATATGGATTATTCTGCTATAAATTTATTTTGTGAGTTAGATCACAATATTGCCGTACATTCCTTGTTACTATCCTTTCGCCTAATAAGCAATCATTAATATCCAATTAACGTATCGCATTTTTAATGCCTACAAGGAGCTTAATATGAAAACGAGTAAACGTTCTTTTTTAAAATCACTGTTAGCGGTTTCTGTACTTGCTGTAACAGGTTTATATTCTAATGCGGCATATTCAGCCGACAATATGAAACTGGGCTTCTTGGTGAAACAACCTGAAGAACCTTGGTTCCAAACAGAATGGCTTTTTGCCGATAAAGCAGCCAAAGATATTGGTGGCGTAGAAATCATTAAAATTGCCGCCCCCGATGGCGAAAAAACCTTAAATGCTATTGATAATTTAGCTGCAAGCGGTGCAAAAGGCTTTGTTATTTGCACGCCTGATCCAAAACTTGGCCCAGCCATTATGGCAAAAGCGAGAGCTTATGATTTGAAAGTAGTGACAGTCGATGACCAATTCTTAAATGCCGCTGGCGAACCAATGACCAATGTGCCGTTAATTATGATGGCAGCCACCGAAATTGGGGAACGCCAAGGTCAAGAACTATATAAAGAAATGCAAAACCGCAAATGGGACGTAAAAGATACAGCTGTGCTTGCCATTACAGCCGATGAACTTGATACCGCTCGTCGCCGTACGGAGGGTTCGATTGCTGCCTTAATAAAAGCAGGCTTCCCGAAAGAAAAAATCTATAAATCACCAACCAAAAGTAACGATATTCCCGGGGCTTTAGATGCCGCCAACTCGATGTTAGTACAACACCCTGAAGTGAAAAATTGGCTCATTGTCGGTATGAACGACAATACCGTTTTAGGGGGTGTGCGTGCCACTGAAGGTCAGGGCTTTAAACCTGCTAATGTGGTGGGGATTGGTATCAACGGTACTGATGCTGTGAATGAACTTTCCAAACCGAAAGCAACAGGCTTCGTCGGTTCATTATTACCAAGCCCAGACGTACACGGCTACCGCAGTGTCGAAATGTTATACAAATGGGTAAAAGATGGGGTTGAACCACCAAAATTCACCCCAATTGGCGATCCCGTGTTGCTCAATCGTGAAAACTTCCGTGCCGAGTTAGATAAGAAAGGGCTATAAACCACCTCAAATTGCTGGCATTTACCCAAATGCCAGCACCTCAAGTTTGTTTTGATAAGGAGAAATAAAATGCAAGTTCCTTATTTAGAATTTGACAATATCCACAAAGAATTTCCTGGGGTAAAAGCCTTGCAAGGCGTTTCATTCAAATGCTATGAGGGAAAAGTTCACGCCTTAATGGGGGAAAATGGGGCGGGCAAATCAACCTTATTGAAAATTCTCAGCGGAAATTACCCTGCCACCGAAGGCAAATTGCATATTGGCGGGCGCACCGTCAATTTCCGCAATACGAAAGATGCGCTACTTGCAGGGGTGGCGATTATTTATCAAGAACTCAACATCGTGCCTGAAATGACCGTGGCAGAAAATTTATGTCTCGGGCAATTTCCCCATACATTTGGCTTGGTGAATCAAAAAGAACTAGAAGAAAGAACGCAATTCTACTTGGATAAATTAGAACTCAATATTTTACCCACCACGCCATTAAAAGAGCTTTCTATCGGGCAATGGCAAATGATCGAAATTGCCAAAGCATTAAGCCGTGGAGCCAAAATCATTGCGTTTGATGAGCCGACCAGCAGCTTATCTGCTCCTGAAATCGAAAAACTCTTTGCGGTGATCAATGAATTAAAAGCGGAAGGGAAAGTGATTCTTTATGTTTCACACCGTATGGAAGAAATCTTTCGTATCAGTGACGAAATCACCGTATTGAAAGATGGGGCTTTTGTCGAAACCTTCTCGGATTTATCCAAAATTACTAACGATGACCTTGTCCGCAGTATGGTTGGGCGCAACCTTGGCGATATTTATCACTATCGCCAAAGAGAATTGGGTGAAGAACGCCTCAAAATAACCCATCTGTCTGGCACGCAATTACAGGGCGATTTTAATTTGCAGGTACGAGCGGGCGAAGTGCTAGGTTTGTTCGGCTTAGTCGGTGCGGGGCGTTCCGAATTGCTTAAAGTCATTTTTGGTGCCGATCCCATTACTCAAGGCTCCATTCAATTAGACGGCAAAGAAATTTCCATCCAAAGCCCCAAAGATGCAATCAGCCAAGGCATTGTGCTCTGCCCTGAAGATCGTAAAAAAGAAGGCATTATTCCAACTGCTACCGTAGGTGAAAACATCAATATCAGTGCCAGACGCTTACATAATTTCTTTAAATTTATCATCAATGATAAGTGGGAAACGCAAAATGCTGAATTTCAGTGCCAACAAATGAATGTAAAAACGCCGTCGATTGAACAGCTGATTGTAAATTTATCAGGTGGTAATCAGCAAAAGGCAATTCTCGGACGCTGGCTATCGGAAGAAGTGAAAGTGTTATTACTGGATGAACCAACCCGTGGTATCGACGTAGGGGCAAAATCGGAAATCTATGATTTGATCTTCAAATTAGCCGACGAAAAATTTGCCATTATTGTAGTATCAAGTGATTTGCCTGAAGTGATTGGGCTAGCCGATCGCATTATGGTGATGAAAAATCACAAAATTACTGGCGAAGTAAAACGTGCAGATGCTACCGAAGAAGGCATTTTAAAACTCGCCATGGTAAATAGTGAACAGTAAAAAATGAGGTAATGATTATGTCTAGTTCAATTTCAGCCACAAAGCCTGTCAGTACATTTAGTCGGATTTGGACAGCTTATGGAATGTTGTTAATTTTCCTTGTTATCTTTATAGCTTCTTGTATTTTTATCCCTAATTTTGCCACCGTCATCAATATGAAGGGCTTAGGCTTAGCCATTTCAATGAGCGGTATGGTCGCTTGCGGTATGTTGTTCTGCCTTGCAGCGGGTGAAATTGACTTATCGGTTGCTTCGGTAATCGCTTGTGCGGGTGTGGTGACTGCCGTCGCCATTAATGCTACCCAAAGCGTTTGGTTGGGCGTATTAGCAGGGGTAAGTTTGGGCGCTGCCGTGGGATTAGTTAATGGTTTTGTGATTGCAAAACTTAAAATCAATTCTCTGATTACCACCCTTGCCAGTATGCAAATTGCCCGCGGTTTAGGCTACATCATCTCTGATGGTAAAGCGGTGGGGATCACCAAAGAGGAATTTTTTGACATCGGTTATTTAGATTTCCTTGGTATTCCACTGCCTATTTGGTTCACCATTATTTGCATTGCGATTTTTGGTTTCTTACTTAGCAGAACCACCTACGGTCGCAACACCTTAGCCATTGGAGGAAACGAAGAAGCAGCTCGCTTAGCAGGGATTAACGTCGATCGAACCAAACTGATTATTTTCGTCTTATCAGGTATGATTGCCGCCCTTGCTGGTGTCATTCTTGCCGCACGTATGACAAGCGGTCAGCCAATGACCTCGGTCGGTTTTGAATTAGTGGCAATTTCTGCCTGTGTGTTAGGGGGCGTTTCATTAACAGGTGGTGTGGCAAAAATTTCCTTTATCATTGCAGGGGTTCTCATTTTAGGAACCATTGAAAATGCGATGAATTTATTGAACATCTCACCATTTGCCCAATATGTGGTACGTGGTTTGATCTTGTTAATTGCGGTAATTTTTGATAGATATAAACAAAAAATTATTCGCTAAAACGTTATGAAACAAAACACAACAGAAACTCAAACCAATCCTCTTCTCCCTGGGTACAACTTCAATGCTTACTTAGTAGCGGGTTGTACCCAAATTGAAAAAGGTAACGAGCTGGATTTTCCGATCTATCGCCCAAACGGGATGAATGGTTTTATCATCCATTTAACCACCAAAGGCACAGGCTCCGTCTTTCGCAACGATCACCAATTTAATTGCCAAGTAGGTGATCTACTTTTGTTCCCACCCAATGCCATACACGACTATCAACGTGCCAAACACGCAGATTCTTGGCATCACCAATGGATTTATTTCCGCCCAAGAGCTTTATGGCAAGAATGGCTAACGTGGAGCAATACGACCAAAAACGTCGGCCGAATTCGGATTGAAGATGCAAAAAAATATGAAAAAATAACCACTTTATTTGCCCAAATTGAGCAGGAATACAACTCAGGCAAAATTTTCTCAGAAGCGATGTCAATGTGCTTGCTTGAACAACTACTGATTACCTGTTTTGAATTGGAACCTTCCAATACCGAACGCTCGCTCGATCCTCGAATTTTAGAAGTGTGCCACTTTATTTCCGATAACTTGCATATCAACTATAAAATCGAAGAACTTGCCGCACATATTCACCTTTCACCATCTCGCTTAACCCATCTCTTTGTCGAACAAGTGGGCAGCAGTTTAGTGAAATGGCGAGAAGAACAACGTATGATCAAAGCGCGGCATTTATTACATACCTCTAATGCACCGATTTATCATATCGCCCGCCAATTAGGCTATGATGATCAACTCTACTTCTCGCGTATTTTCAAGCGTTATACAGGGTTAAGCCCCTCTATTTTTAGAGATTCTCGCTAAATTTGTGATCTAGTTCTCAGTTTTAAAAGCATAACCAAATTATCCATATAAATAGCTTTTTCCCCTCTAACTATTTCCACTTGAGAGGGGTAATCTAATCATCAAAACAAGTTCTCGTTCAGGGAGTTTATGATGTTAGAAATACAAAAAACGATTACAGAAGGGCAAACCTCATTAGGCATTGAGTTTGGCTCCACTCGCATCAAAGCCGTCTTGATTGATCAACAAGGAAATATCCTAGCAAGCGGTGGTTTTAATTGGGAAAATCACCTCGATAATGGCGTGTGGACTTACCCACTGGATGAAGTTTGGCACGGTGTGCAACAAGCCTATAAAGCACTCAGTGAGGATGTGCAAACTCGTTATCAACAGCCATTACGCAAAATTGGGATGATTGGCATTAGTGCGATGATGCACGGCTATCTAGCTTTCGATAAAAATAACCAATTGCTCGTGCCATTTCGTACTTGGCGCAATAACATTACCGCTGTCGCTGCCCAAGAACTCACGCAGCTATTCTCTTACAATATTCCACAACGCTGGAGTATTGCTCATCTCTATCAGGCGATTCTCAATAAAGAGCCTCACGTTCAGCAGATTGACTATTTCACTACCCTTGCGGGTTATGTCCATTGGCAACTAACAGGGCAAAAAGTGCTAGGTATTGGCGATGCTTCAGGGATGTTCCCGATTGATATAGCCAGAAAAAATTATGATGTGAGAATGATTGAACGCTTTAATGCGCTGGTGAAACCGCAACAATTTAACTGGCAATTAGCTCAAATCCTGCCACAGGTGTTAGAAGCTGGGCAACACGCAGGTTATTTAACTGAACAAGGGGCGAAATTGCTCGATCCAACTTGGCAACTCACAGCAGGTTCGGTATTCTGCCCGCCCGAAGGCGATGCAAGCACGGGAATGGTCGCCACCAATAGCATCGCGGAAAAAACAGGCAATATCTCCGCAGGCACGTCTGCTTTTGCGATGATTGTATTAGAGAAAAACCTCTCCAAAGTTTACCCTGAACTTGATTTAGTCACCACGCCAACAGGTAAATTAGTGGCAATGGCACACTCGAATAACTGCTCTTCCGATCTCAATGCGTGGGTCGGGTTATTCAATGAAGCGTTACAAACCTTTGGCGTGCACTGTGATACCAATGCGCTTTACGAAAAACTCTTCCTCAAAGCCTTAGAGGGCGATGCCGATTGTGGCAGTTTATTGTCTTACGGCTTCTATTCAGGCGAACATATTGTCGGGCTTGCCGAAGGCTGCCCAACCTTTATGCACCCTGCCAAGGCGCATTTCAACTTAGCGAATTTTATGCGAGTACACCTTTACACCGCTTTCGGAGCGATGAAACTTGGAATGGATATTTTACTGCAACAAGAACAGGTTCAAATTAGCCAAATTCTCGGACACGGTGGTATTTTCAAAACACACAATGTAGCACCAAAAATCTTAGCTTCTGCGCTGAATGTACCGATTGCAACGATGGAAACCGCAAGCGAAGGCGGCGCTTGGGGCATTGCATTATTAGCTAATTATTTGACCGCTTGTAAAGATCATTTGTCATTAGAAGATTATTTAAATAACCACATATTCAAAGCCGCCAATACGACTCGAGTAGAGCCTGACCGCCAAATGGTCCAGGGCTATGCGCAATTTATGCAACATTACACTAGAGGTATCGCTGTGGTAGAACAAGCGGTACTTGCAACCAAATCATAATGAAAATAGGAGTTTATAATGGAATTTATTAAATCACTTGAAACTTGGTTTATCGTTGGCAGCCAACATCTTTATGGCACAGAAGCACTCAAACAAGTCGAAAAAGATGCAGCCCAAATCGTCGATTATCTCAATCAGCAAAATCCGTTTGTTAAAATCAAACTGAAACCCATCGCTACAACACCCGAAGAGATCTTTACCGTTTGTAAAGAAGCCAATTACCAAGAAAATTGTATTGGCGTAATTGCGTGGATGCACACCTTCTCACCAGCCAAAATGTGGATTGCAGGCTTGCTGCAACTTAGTAAACCACTGGTGCAATTTCACACTCAGTTTCACCGTCATATTCCGTGGGACGAAATTGATATGGATTATATGAACCTGCACCAAACCGCCCACGGTGACCGTGAATTTGGCTTTATGGTTTCTCGCCTGCGCCAAGCGCGCACTATCATAGTTGGGCACTGGCAAGATAGCGAAGTAAAACAAAAATTCGACCGTTGGCAACGTGTCGCCACAGCAATTTACGATCATCGACATCTGAAAGTAGCTCGCTTTGGTGACAATATGCGTGAAGTTGCCGTAACCGAAGGCGATAAAGTGGAAGCCCAAATGACCTTCGGCTATAGCGTGAATGGTTATGGCGTATATGAGCTGGCTGAAGCAATTAACGCCGTGTCTGATGAAGCCGTTTGCAAATTATTAGCAGAATATGACCGCTTGTATGAAGTCGAACCGAGCTTACAAGCAGGTGGCGAAAACCGATCATCGCTTGAATACTCGGCGCGCATTGAATTAGGTTTAAAACAACTATTAGACGAAGGCGGCTTTAAAGCCTTTACTGATAACTTCCAAAACCTCAACGGCATTCAACAATTGCCAGGTTTGGCTGTACAACGCTTGATGGAACAAGGCTACGGCTTTGGTGGCGAAGGCGACTGGAAAACCGCCGCCCTTGTGCGTGCCGTGAAAGTAATGGGCTACAGCTTACCGAAAGGTTCTTCATTTATGGAAGATTACACCTACGATTTAGATGAACAAAATCAAGTGGTGCTGGGGGCGCATATGTTAGAAGTCTGCCCGTCAATTGCGAATGCTAAACCAAAACTCGCCATTCGACCACTTGGTATTGGCGGTAAAGCGGATCCTGTACGCCTGATTTTTAGCAGCAAAGCAGGCAACGCAATCAACGCAACAGTGGTGGATATGGGCAATCGCTTCCGAATGGTGGTTGCTGATTTAGAGACGATTGAACCACCACATGCAATGCCCAAACTTCCTGTAGGGCACGCTTTTTGGAAACTGCAACCGAACTTTGATGTCGGCACACAAGCGTGGATTCTCGCAGGTGGCGCACACCATAGCGTATTTAGTTTAGATATTGATGCTGAAATGCTCCGCACCTTTGCGGAATACTTTGGCGTGGAATTTATTCATATCAATCAAGATACGCAACTGGCTCAACTCAGAAATGAACTACGTTGGAATGATGCTGCTTATAAACTGACTTAGATAAAACTTGGGCTGCCTCATTCAGATAGCCCATTCCCTATATACATAAAAAGCCGTCTTACGACGGCTGCTTTCTTACTTATTTAACTTGGCTACCAATTAAGCCACCTAGTGCTGCACCACCTAAGGTTGCACCAGTAGATTCACCAATTGCGTGACCAGCAACGCCACCTACTGCAGCACCAATTGCAGTATTGCGTTGAGTTTTAGTCATATTGCCACACGCTGATACGGTTACTGCTAATGCTAATACACCAAATACTTTTAACATTGATTTCATATGAGATTCCTCAAATTTATGTTTATATTACATAGAAAATAAATTGCACATCGCAACTTATGTTTGCTAAGACGAAACCCACTGCGAATGGTTCAAAAGCATTTTTTTAACAGGTTGTTTTATATTCAATTTAATGGAAATTTATACAAATTAAAGAAATCAGCAAAGTTTTTGCAAAATTTAACCGCTTGCATTCAGAGCGGCTGGTACAACTAGCCTCTTTATACTTGCTAAGCAGATAAGAATCATTATTATTGGGTAGTAAATCTTAGTATCACCAAAAGGAAAACTTACTATGGGTAAATTAAAGAAAGCCATTTTGGTACAATTTGTTGTTGGCTGCCTTTCGCTTTTATTAACTGGTTGTCACTCTCAAGAACAAGCCGTAAAACTAGAAGATCCCTTATATCAAAACGAAAAATGCTACTATGAGGCCATATCTTCTCAACCTAGTCATATTCCAACTCAAATAGAGAGTGAAATTCGCTACAACCGTTGTAGAAGAAATTAGTGGCAAGCAGCAACATTATTAAATATTAGATAAACGATGAAAAATTTATTTATTATTTTTAGCATTCTCCTCATTGGGTGTTCTGCTAAAGAATATACATATAGCCACAATTATGACGATTATCCGAACTTAGATGGCTATTGTTATGATAGAGCCGTTCGACAGTCTAAATCTCAAGAATATGACCCAAGATCGCTGGCTCAAACATTAACTTATGAAAGATGTGTTAAACAAGCCCAAAACGATAAACTTTAAAACCACAAAAAAACCTTGCAAACAAATTTGCAAGGTTTTCAGCTTTTTTGACCGCTTGTATTACAGGCTACATACGTAACCGAAGATAACCAAGCTATAAAGTGCGGCTAAGCCGTAAAAAATCGTACCGCTTAAGTGGATTTTGAAATCGTGTAAACTGTGGTGGATACGGTGTAAACCAGCCCACATTGGGAAGATCGCTAACACTAAAATGACTAATTTACCGAACCACGAGCGGGCAAATTCGACAATACCTTCAGCACTAACCATCCCTAGTGGCAATAAAATACCTAAGATGATAATTACCGCAGGGATTAAAAATGCACTCACAGAACCGCCTGCACTAAACATTAACCATACTGGTGGTTCATTCGATTTTTCTGCTTTATTAACAATATCTTGTGCGCTCATTTTCTTTCTCCTATAAAGCAAAAGCTAATACAAGGATAACAACTGTTGCTACTGCAAACACACCCCACAAGATTTTTACCATTTTTTCTTGTTCGAGGTATTTGCCCCCTACCATAATGCCCATTACAGGTTGCATCATTTCAAATAAGGTTTTAGCGTGCAATACCATTGCAGCAAGGCTAACAAGGTTTAAAATAATCACGAGTGGATTTTTTAAGAACGCTACGAAATCTGTGGTAAATGTGCCGTTTGAGATGGTTATAACACCTAAAAGTAACACAATGCTGAACCAAACAGTTGGGATCGCCGTGGCTTCACGCAGCATATAGAATTTGTAGAAACCAAGTTTTTGCCACCAGTTCGGTTTCATTTCACGAACATAGGCTTTACGTTTTGTTGCTGTTGTCATAACTTCCCCCTAGCCTTTTGGTTTTAACATTGAAATTACGTAGTCTTTCGCACCAATCAATTTGTTGGTATTGATGGCTGAAGCAGGACCTACATGTTTTGGGCAAACTTCTGAGCAGTAACCCACGAAAGTACACGCCCATACGCCGTTTTTGCTGTTTAGCAGCTTCATACGCGCTTCACGACCATTATCACGGTTATCTAAGTTATAACGATGGGCAAGTGTAATTGCCGCAGGACCTATAAACTCTGGGTTTAAACCAAATTGCGGACAGGCTGCGTAACATAAACCACAGTTGATGCACATCGAGAATTGGCGGTATTTCTCAAGCTGTGCAGGGGTTTGTTTGGTACGTTGTCCTTCAGGTGCTTTGTTATCTACGATATACGGCTGAATCGCTTCAATAGAATCAATGAAGTGGCTTAAATCCACCACTAAGTCACGTTCAATTGGGAAGTTTGACAGTGGCTCAATGCGCATAAAGCCGCTGTAATCACGTAAGAAGGTTTTACAAGCCAGTTTTGGTTTGCCATTTACCATCATCCCGCACGAACCACAGATCGCCATACGGCAAGACCAGCGATAGGAAAGTTCTGGTTCTAATTCATCTTTAATGTAATTAAGTGCATCTAAGAGTGAAGTTTGACCGTCAAACGGTACTGAATATTTTTCTAAATGCGGTTCGCTATCTTGTTCTGGATTATAACGAAGCACTTCAATAGTCATTTTTTCCATAGCTATCCCCTATTTCTGTTCTGCTGCTTTTTTCGCTGCTTCTTGAGCGGCACCTTCTGCACCATATACACGTTTCGCAGGTTGTGATTTAGTGATTTTCACATCGCTGTATTTGATGGTTGGTTTGCCATTTGCGTTAAAGTACGCTTGAGTGTGTTTTAAGTAGTTCACATCATCACGTTCTGTCGCGTCTAAACGTTGGTGTGCGCCACGTGACTCTTTACGTTCTACGGCTGAACAAGCGATAGCTTGCGCTACGTCTAAAATGAAACCTAACTCAATTTTGTAGAGAAGATCGGTATTGAATACGCTAGATTTATCTTTCACGCTAATACGTTTGTAACGCTCTTTCAGCTCTTCAATTTTATTTACCGTTTCTTCCATACCTTCTTGAGTACGGTAGATACCACAACCATTTTCCATTGAGTCACCCATTTGGTTACGGATGTCTGCGTAGGATTCATTACCTTCTTGTTGTGCTAACGCCATTAAACGAGCCACTACATCACGTGCTTGTGCATCGATGACCGCTTGATTTGCTTCACCTGCTTGTAATGCGTGACGTGCGGCAGATTCACCAGCAACTCGACCAAATACTGCCAGCTCCGCTAATGAGTTGGAACCTAAACGGTTTGCCCCGTGCAAGCCTGAAGAAGCACATTCACCTACTGCGAATAAACCCTTAATTGTCGTTTCAGCGTTCATATCCACTTCAATCCCACCCATAGTGTAATGAACCACAGGACGTACAGGAATTGGCGCAGTAACAGGATCAACCCCTTCATAAGCACGTGCTAATTCACAAATAAACGGTAAACGTTCAAGCAAATGTTTTTCACCTAAGTGACGTAAATCAAGGTGGACAACATCCACACCTTTAGCGGTTTTTAAAGTATTGCCTTTTTTCCATTCTTGCCAGAAAGCTTGTGAAACGCGGTCACGAGGCCCCAATTCCATATATTTATTTTCAGGTTTGCCGATTGGCGTTTCAGGACCTAGACCGTAATCTTGTAAATAGCGATAGCCATCTTTATTGACTAAGATACCACCTTCACCACGACAACCTTCGGTCATCAAAATCCCTGTGTTCGGCAAGCCCGTTGGGTGATATTGCACAAATTCCATATCACGCAGGGCTACACCGTGGCGATATGCCATTGATAAGCCATCACCTGTTACAATACCACCGTTAGTGTTGAAGCGATAAGTACGGCAGCCACCACCTGTTGCAATTACTACTGCTTTCGCATTGATTTGCACTAATTTACCTTCCATCATATTCATCGCAACACAACCACGTGCCTCACCGTTGTCGGTTAGGATGTCTAATACGAAGTGTTCATCAAAACGCACGATGTTTGGATATTTGATCGAAGTTTGGAATAGCGTGTGTAGCATATGGAAGCCTGTTTTATCGGCGGCGAACCACGTACGTTCGATTTTCATCCCACCAAAACGACGCACATTCACTTCACCATCTTCACGACGGCTCCATGGACAACCCCAACGCTCTAATTGAGTCATTTCAATAGGTGAGTGTTGCACGAAATATTCCACAACATCTTGCTCGCATAACCAGTCGCCCCCACCCACGGTATCGTTAAAGTGATTGTCATATGAATCGTTATCTTTAATTACTGCTGCTGAACCACCCTCTGCTGCCACAGTATGACTACGCATCGGGTAAACTTTTGAAATTAGCGCAATTTTAAGGTTCGGATTGGCTTCTGCTGCAGCAATTGCTGCACGTAAACCACCACCGCCAGCGCCGACGATTGCCACATCAAAATTAACGCTTTGCATATTTTGCATAGTTAGCACTCCAAAAATATAAATTTATTTAACTCGTTAAAAAATCAGACTTATTTTGCCATTAAAGAGGTAGAACAGTAACCCTTTGACCGCAATTTATTACATAAAAAGAGGTATTTTATGATCTACCTCAAAAAACAACCTGCGGTATTACAAATCACTCTCAAATGGAGAATATTATGGAAAAAAGAGTAAATTTCACCGCTTGTAGCAGGTATGGAATTATCAGCTTGTACCGAGTTGCAAGCGGTCGCTTTTTCCTAAAATTTTGCAAAAAATCCGCACTCTAGCATTTTTGGAGGGCGGATTTAGCAACAAATTCCTAGGTAGCGTTATAAAATTTATACGCTTCATCCATATTATCGAATTGATACATAATACCATTGTTTAGCACCATCGTATTGTCACAATACTCTTTCATTGCCTGCGGACTATGCGAAACTATTTTGGGCATTTGAAGAAGGCTATTTTCGACCGCATTATGTGACGTTTGAAAAAGAGGGGGTTAATGCGTATTCTTCTATTCCACGTCACCGTCTTTACTTTGAACAATTTATGGATTTACCCGAACCACCGCAACCAAAGGTCGTCGCCAAAGGTTTCTTACCAATGGCAAAACGGGCGATTCGTTATTATTGGGAAGCATATAAGGCAAGAGAAGAATATCAAGATTACCGCCATCATCGGATTTTAGATATAGACTATTACCTTAAACTTTGGGCAAAATCTTTTGTGAAAAGAACTTGCTATTTAATCCGCGAATCTAACTTCGCTAAACAGGTAGAAAACGGTAACTTTGGCAAAGTTTTCATTGTGCCGCTGCAAGTTCACGATGATAGCCAAATTTCTGAACATACTGATTTTGAAAGCGTTGAGGCTTTCTTGCGTACAGTGTTGGACTCTTTCGCCAACCAAGCGCCAAATGATTTAACATTAATTGTAAAACATCATCCGATGGATAGAGGTTTTATTGACTATGGCGATGTGATTGATGAATTTGAAAAGCAATATCCAAGCCTAAAAGGACGGCTATTTTACATTCAAGATGTACCTTTACCCGTCTTCTTGCGCCACGGCGCTGGAATGGTTACGCTAAACAGCACCAGCGGGTTATCCGCCTTATTGCACAATATGCCCGTTAAAACCCTTGGGCGAGCCAACTATGATTTTGAAGGACTAACCGATCAACAGCCGTTAGAAACCTTTTGGGCTAATCCGCAAAAAGCAGATGAACAGCTGTTTACCGCTTATCGTCGCTATCACTTACACAAAACCCATATCAATGGTAGTTTTTACAACCAAGTGATTTTGCCTCTTGACGACTGGCGCCAATGCAAAAAAAATATAGAATTAAAACGCTGAGAGAAAATTTATCCTAAACTAAAAAACTCAAGCGGTCGAATTTGCAATTTTTTTTACAAATTCGACCGCTTGTATCGTTAAGCTAATTGTTTATTCCTCTGCGTCTTCTTTTGCCCATTCTAAGGAGCGTTTCACGGCTTTTTTCCAGCATTTATAACGACGAGTGCGTTTTTCCTCATCACCATCAGGCACAAAGGTTTTCTCAATAATCGCTTTATCACGCAATTCTTCAAGGTTTTGCCAGAAGCCTGTGGCTAAACCAGCAAGATACGCCGCACCAAGCGCTGTCACTTCGCGCACTAACGGGCGTTCTACGTAAGTGTTGAGAATATCCGCTTGGAACTGCATTAAGAAATTGTTGGCAGTTGCGCCACCGTCCACGCGTAAGGCTTTAAGTTTTTCGCCTGAGTCCGATTGCATTGCTTCTAACACATCGCGCGTTTGGTAGGCGATAGATTCCAGCGTTGCACGCACGATATGGTTACGATTTGCGCCACGGGATAAACCAAAAATCGCCCCCCGCGCATACGGATCCCAATATGGTGCACCTAAACCCGTAAAGGCTGGCACCACATAAACGCCGTTACAATCAGGCACTTTGGTAGCGAAGTATTCAGAATCGAAGCTGTCGTGAACGATTTTTAACTCATCACGCAGCCATTGAATTGAAGCCCCTGCAATAAACACCGAGCCTTCCAACGCATATTCAGGTTCGCCTTTAGCATTACACGCAATAGTCGTGAGCAAGCCATTTTCCGATTCGATGGCTTTGTCACCTGTGTGGAGCAACATAAAGCAACCTGTGCCGTAGGTGTTTTTCGCTTGCCCTGCTTTTACGCACAAATGACCATAAAGGGCTGCTTGTTGGTCGCCTGCGATACCTGCGACGGGAATCCGCACGCCGCCTTGTCCGCCAATGTTGGTTTGCCCGTAAATTTCGGAAGAGTTACGCACTTCAGGCAACATTGAACGTGGCACGTTCAGCAATTCAAGCATTTTGTCGTCCCACTGTTTGGTGTGAATGTTGAACAACATTGTGCGAGAAGCGTTAGTGTAGTCGGTAACGTGTACCCGCCCTTGGGTGAGCTTCCACACCAACCAAGTATCTACCGTACCGAACAACAATTCGCCCCGTTCCGCTTTTTCACGAGCGCCTTCCACATTATCCAAAATCCATTGCACTTTGGTGCCTGAAAAGTAAGGATCGACCACCAGCCCTGTGGTTTTTCGAATGTACTCCTCGTGACCGTCTGCTTTTAATTTATCGGTAATCTCTGATGTACGACGACATTGCCATACAATCGCATTGTAAACAGGTTTGCCCGTTTCTTTTTCCCACACAATGGTGGTTTCACGTTGATTAGTGATCCCAATCCCTGCAATTTCATCGGGTTTGATGCCTGCTTTTGCCACCACTTCGTTTAATACAGAACTTTGGCTCGACCAAATTTCCATTGGATTATGCTCTACCCAGCCTGCTTTCGGATAATATTGAGTAAATTCACGTTGTGCCACTTCCACAATGTTGGCATTTTTATCTAATAACACGGCGCGAGAGCTAGTCGTGCCTTGATCTAAAGCAATAATGTATTTTTTGTCAGTCATAGTTATTTCCTTCTGATAATTTCGGCAATGAATGGAAGATAAGTAAATGAACAAATTGCGAAAAATACCTTACTCGAAATATTTTAGAAAAAAAATGACTATTTTTTATTTTTTTGAACTAGATCACAAAATTTTGCTAAAGAAAATCTATTTTGTGATCTGCTTAACACTTTGAAAAAAATCCTGTTGAATTAAACGTTGAGTTCAAGATAATGCAGAACCATACTATTTAACGTAGTGACGATGAAATGAACAAAATTGCTCAACCTTTCATTCTAAAAAATGAGTGAAATTATTATTTTCAATCATTAGGAGATATTCTTATGAATGCTTATTTAGCAGAATTTATTGGTACAGCTATTTTAATCTTAATGGGTAATGGCGTAGTGGCAAATGTATGTTTAAATAAAACCAAAGGGCAAAGCTCTGGCTGGATTGTAATTACCACCGCTTGGGCATTTGCGGTGTATTTAGGGGTAGTGATTGCTGGCCCTTATAGTGGCGCCCATTTTAACCCCGCCGTAACCATTAGCCTCGCCGTTAAAGGAGCGTTTGACTGGAGTATGGTGGCAGGTTATATCGGTGCTCAAATGACGGGAGGAATTTTAGGTGCGTTACTGGTCTATCTTTCTTACAAAGATCACTTCGCCGCCACTGAAGATGAAGGTGCCAAACGCGCCTGCTTCTGTACTGAACCTGCGATTAGAAACTATGGAAGCAATTTTATGAGTGAAGTGATTGCTACTTTCGTCTTACTCTTTGTGATTTTCTACATCACTGGTGCCGAAATTACTATGCCAGGGGCAAGCGAAGCAACACCAATTGGCTTAGGTTCAGTAGGAGCCATTCCTGTGGCGATCTTAATTTGGGCATTGGGTTTAAGCCTTGGTGGTACCACAGGTTATGCTCTAAATCCTGCTCGTGACTTATCACCTCGCTTTACCCTTGGTGTATTACTTCGTAGTGTATTAAAAACACCAGCAGACTGGGGATACAGTTGGGTTCCTGTATTAGGTCCAATTACAGGGGGTATATTAGCCGCAATTGTTTATAACGCTATTATGTAGTTTAAAATAATTAGATAGAAAGAACCCTAAATAATATTTTTTTACTTAGGGTTCTTTTTTTGTCTATTATGCAGAATTAAATAAGCGGTCAAATTACTCGCTTGTATTCAACCTAAGTTCAACTTGCCGCAATTACAGCATTAATATTGGTTTGCTGCTCTGGTGTCAAACTAATTTCTCCGCCTGTTGGTGGGTTAAATGCCGCCATTGCATCAACCAAACGATTTACTTGCGAGGCAACTAGGGTCTGTCCTGTTTGTTCTGTCTGAATTTCTTCTATCTGGAATGTAGGATCATCAATCAATCTTCTTCTAAACCCTCGGCGTTGTTGCTTTTGATGAAACCAGCCACGAATAACAAGAGGGTTACCTCCATCTCTGTGAGTGATTTTTAGATCCTCGTTATCTCTTTGGAACCAAAGCTGTTCTGGTGTTGCACCGGTAAGAACGAGCTTGTCTTGCCCACCTTCATCATATAAAACCTCTTCTGAGCTAGAAATATTACTCATACTCATTTGAAATATATCATCTTGGGTACCTAGCGATGCCCTTATACTACCTTCAGTATGGACGGTGAGTTTAGGTGTATAATTTGAAATTGAATCAACCATTACACCACTATTGATTAACTTGTCATGCTGTGTAAGTTTATATGGCTGCTCTCCTTGGTGCATTATTCTTTTCACTTCATCAAGTTTTAAATCTAGGAAAGAAGGCTCAATCTTGCTTTCAAGAAGCTGTTGTCTATTTCGCTCAACAAAATCTCGATAAGCCTCTTCTCTCAAGTCTGGCGCATCAAATTTAGCCCCAAGACTGGTCATTTCCGCATAAAAGTTATGCGAGGGTGTTGCCTTTCACGTAGTCTTTTAATGTCTCATTTTCTGAACCATATCTTTGCAGCCCATGCGAAAGGACATCATCGGCAAAATGTAGGCAATTTTGATTGATGTCGTAATCTTTAATGGTTTCTCGTAATTCAGTGGCACGGTTAAACATTTGATTAAATTCGTGGTCATTTACGTTAAAAACTGTCATATTGTGAGAATTTGGAGTAGTTCGGACACGTTCACTAGAATCATCAACCTCATCCTGAATCCCACCTTTTAAACCAGGTTCTGTTTTATCTAAACCCGCTTGATTTGCTCCCAGCCAAGCATATCTTACACCATCTTTCACAAATTCAAGATTGACATGCCCAACTGAACTATCAGTATATTCATGCAAAATAACATAATTACCTTTTTCTTTTGGCATACCTGCATAATCAGATTGATTGTCATGCTTAACCAATGATGGTATTGGTGTATGTTCATTCACAATAGGATTTACATACTTCAAAGATGAAGGATCACTTAAAAAATCAGATGGGGATTCTCGATATTTTTGATAATCAGTCTCACTGATTAGTGGCAGTTTGACATTATCGACAATTAATGTGTCGAAGTTATTGAAATCATAGTTTCTCATAACATTTCTCCTCAATTGGTTAGGGTACATAAATATGTGCTTTGTTATCATCAATATAGATAAGTTTGATTTTATCTCCTTTTTCTCCAATGGTTTTAAAGTTAAATTCTAATTTGTAGAAGAATGTAGAATAATTCCCATTACTTAGTGTTATTTTTGTTTTATCAAATTTATTATAATATTGGGTTCCTTTAAGATTACTTATAATAGAAGGCACATAATAGTGAAATTCTTCTATAGTCAAATCTCCTCTTCTTATTGACCAATATCTTTGGGATTCTTTAGGTAAAACATCAATGTATCTTTTCACCATTTCTCTGCGATTAACCAATCCATAGTATTCCTCAATACCATTCTTTCTTATTTCAATTTCATTATTCATAATACGCACCAGTGAATAAAAATAATACCCTGGATTTTTAGCATTAAAAAACCATTCACCAAAATAAACACAACTGCTACTAAATAAAACCACAAGAGTAATAAAAATTTTCTTAAACATAATTGTTCTCCTTGCCAGATGCTAAGGCACATAAATATGTGCTTTGTTATCATCAATATAGATAAGTTTGATTTTATCTCCTTTTTCTCTGATAGTTTTCATGTCAAATTCAAAATTATGTATAAAGGAAGTATAATTATGATTATTTGGATTCGTCATCTTTTTATCAAAACGTTTATAATATTGAGTATTTTTTAAATTACTTACAATAAACGGTACATAATAACGAAATTCTTCAGAGGTTAAATCTTTTCTTATTACCTTACCATATTCCTTGAATTCTCTTTGTGATACCCCTATATATTTATTACCCATTCGTCCATTATTTATTTGTTCATATACCTTTTGAACACCATGTTTTTCTATGTCAATTTCAGTGTTAATTATCCCAACTAATGAATAAAAATAATACCCAGGATTTTTAGCATTAAAAAACCATTCACTAAAATAAACACAGCCACTAGCAACAAAGGGCAAAGGTGCAACGATGAGCATCTTTTTGAACATAAAATCCTCTCTCTTCAAACAAAGAAATGTAAGAAATAATGTAAAACAAAGTAAATAAAACAATCTCTCGGGCGTATGAGAATCCTCTAAATCCTCCTTCTTTGCTTAAGACTACCCTATTCTGGGTGGGGATAGAATAAAAAAAATGCTCATTCTGTGAACTAGATCACATTTTTAAAGATGAGGGGGAAATAATCATTTCTTGTTGAATTTTTGGATTCGATGTAGTAAACCTTATGTGCGTATTTGATTATTAAGGGGAAACAGATGGATTCCAATAAGAAAGATTATGGACTACAGGCGCTTACCATTTTGGCGCAATATCATAGTATTGCCGTCAGTCCTGAAGAGTTAAAACACAAATTTGATTTGCATGGAAAGGGATTAGGGATCACGGAATGGTTACTTGCTGCGAAATCCTTAGAACTGAAAGCCAAGTTAGTAAAAAAATCTATTGAACGTTTGGAATTTTTATCTTTACCTGTAGAAGATCAAACCTAATCTGACAGTCCCCGTTTAAAATTACCGTGTCTGTCAGATTAATTTGAGCTTAAATTCTTTTCTGCCCAAATCCGTTTTCTATCAAGTAATGTTGCTATCGGAGTTCTGCCACAGCACATTTTTCCTTGATGTGTTCGATGATGATTATAATACATTAACCACTCATCTAAATCAGCTTGTAATGTCGCTAAATCCGTATATATTTTCTTCCTAAATGTGACTTGGTAAAATTCTTGTAAGATAGTCTTATGAAAACGTTCACAGATACCATTCGTCTGTGGATGCTTCACTTTCGTTTTAGTATGCCCTATATCATTGATGGCTAAATAAAGCTCATAATCGTGATTTTCCACTTTGCCACAATATTCACTGCCACGGTCGGTGAGAATACGCAACATCGGTAATCCTTGGGCTTCAAAGAACGGCAGTACTTTATCATTGAGCATATCTGCAGCGGCAATTGCGGTTTTCATTGTGTAGAGCTTTGCAAAAGCAACCTTGCTATAAGTATCAACAAATGTTTGCTGATAAATGCGTCCAACACCTTTTAAATTACCTACATAAAAGGTATCTTGTGAACCTAAATAGCCCGGATGAGCGGTTTCAATTTCTCCACTCGATATATCATCCTCTTTCTTACGTTCTAGGGCTTGGACTTGACTTTCATTTAGAATAATGCCTTTCTCAGCTACTTCTTTCTCTAGTGCATTTAAACGCTGTTTAAAGTTAGCAAGATTATGACGTAGCCAAATGGAACGAACACCACCGGCTGAAACAAAAATACCTTGCTTGCGAAGTTCGTTACTCACTCGAACTTGTCCGTAAGCTGGAAAATCTAGGGCAAATTTTACAACAGCTTGCTCAATGTGCTCGTCTACCCGATTTTTGATATTCGGTACCCGACGAGTTTGATTAAGTAATGCTTCAACACCGCCTTGCGCTACGGCTTGTTGATAGCGATAGAATGTATCTCGGCTCATTCCCTTCGCTTTACAAGCTTGAGAAATGTTTCCGAGTTCTTCTGCTAAATTGAGTAAACCGGTCTTGTGTTTAATGAGCGGATTGTAAGTAATAAAACATGAGAGTTTCCTTTTTTGTTTAGATTGAATTTTAGACACTCATATTCTAAACGGGAAACTCTCATTTTTATAATGATTTGTCAGATCAAGTCTGATCTTCTACAAGTTAATAAATTACTAATTTCGTCCACTAATCGTTTTCCTTTATGCTTAAATTAAACAAGCGGTCAAATTTGCAAAATTAACCGCTTGTTAGGTTAATAAGTAATGATGAGCCATTTATTTTTTCAAGAACTCAACACCAGTATCAGGAAAATCGGTAAATACGCCCGTTGCCCCTGCTTTATTCAGCAATGCGTCATACATTTGATTAACATCGGTAAAGAACGGTGGTAGCGCATCTTTGCGCACAGTGTATGGGTGTAATTCCAGTTTAGTTTTGGCGATTTCTTTCGCCATTGGGGTATATTTCACATCGCCGAGTTTAGAATTTTTATCATCTATTAACATATACCAGCCTGGACCTACGCCATCTGCATATTTAGCAACTTCCGCCATTGCGCCGTCTTTAAACATCCAGTCATAGCTATAGTTTACCCATTTCCCTGATTTATCCTTTTCCTTGGTTTCATTCCAATCGGTATAAGCTACCAACTGCACTAATTTCAAATCCATACCAAGCTTTGGCAACAGTTCGGTTTTAATGCGTTTTAGTTCATTAAAGTCGAACGTTTGCAAGTAAACTAGATCATCTTTGCTGTCATAGCCATATTTTTTCAGCACTTTTAAGGTTGCAAGTGCAATATCTTTACCCTCTTTGTGGTGTAACCAAGGAGCCTTGATTTCAGGATAGATACCAATTTTTTTACCTGTTGATTTTTCTAAACCTTGGATAAACTCAATTTCTTCTTCAAAAGTATGAATGGTAAAGTGAGATTGCCACATCGGAAAGCGATTTGGATAAACCTGAATTTGTTTGCCATTCTCCGTTTTGAAATTTTCCGTCATTTCCAAGGTTTTAATTTCTTTGAGCGTGAAATCTGCGACATAGTAACGCCCATCTTTACGCGCGCGTTCTGGGAATTTTTTCGCTACATCCGTTAAACCATCTAAGAAATGATCGTGAATCACTATCAGTTTATTATCTTTAGTCATTGCCAAATCTTGCTCTAAATAATCTGCTTTTTGAGCAAAAGCTAAGGCTTTAGATTCCAAAGTATGTTCTGGTAAATAACCACTTGCGCCACGGTGGGCAATAATCAGTTTTTCTGATTGTGTAGCTTGTGTTGCTGTATTTGAAAAGCCTGTTAAACTGGAAACAGCCAAAAGGCTCATTGCTAAAGTTTTAATTTTCACCATTTTTCTCCTTGAAATATAAAAAGGAAGTGTAATTTAAAACTACACTTCCGCCTTGAAGTTTAATTATTTGCCGTAATGTTCACCTAATTGTGCTTTATGTTTACCCTCTTGAATCATTACAATGAACATTAACAGAATAGCCAGCACCCCGCCTGTAATCATTACATAGAAACCGCCATCCCAGCCGTAGTATTCTGCAGCCCAACCAACTACAGCCGAAGCGGCTACAGTACCACCTAAGTAACCGAATAACCCTGTGAAGCCTGCTGCCGTCCCTGCCGCTTTTTTCGGTGCTAACTCAAGCGCATGCAAGCCGATTAACATTACAGGACCATAAATTAAAAAACCGATCGTAGTCATTAGAATGAAGTCCATCAATTGGTATGGATTTTCATACCAAGGAAGCGTTGCATATTGGGCTAATTCAGCTTCAGGCGTTGCTGGATTTAGCCATAATGCTACAACAGCGATAGTGGTTAAAATCATAAAGATGAAGCCTGTTAAACCACGTTTGCCTTTAAAGATTTTATCTGACACCCAACCACATAATAATGTACCTGGAATGGCGGCTAATTCATAAATGATATAGGCAGAAGCTGTCCCTTTGATGTTAAAATGTTTCACTTCTCCTAAATAAACAGGTGACCATTTCAACACGCCATAACGAATTAAATACACGAATACATTAGCAATAGCGATGTACCATAATAGCTTATTTTTCAGTACATAAGTCACAAAGATTTCTTTAGCTTTTAACTCTTGTTCTGATTTTGCTTCATCATAGCCATCAGGGTAATCATTACGCCATTTTTCTATTGATGGCAAACCACAAGATTGTGGGGTATCACGCATTACGATGAACACTAATACCGAAGCAATTAACGCTGCAATACCTGGGTAGTATAAGGCTTCTTGCCAAATATCTTTGGCGGTGGCTTCAACTCCTGTACGAGTAAAGAAGAAATAACCAGCTAAGAACACCATCAAACCTGGCACCATACCGCCTACATTGTGGGCACAGTTCCAAATTGACACAATGGTGCCACGTTCTGATTTAGACCACCAGTGAACCATTGTTCGCCCACATGGTGGCCAGCCCATACCTTGGAACCAACCGTTTAAGAAAATCAATACAGACATAACTACAATGCCCGAAGTTGCCCACGGTGCTAATCCCATTAAGGTCATCGTCATTCCAGACAAGAATAAGCCAAAAGCTAAGAAAGTTCTTGGATTAGAGCGGTCTGAGAAAGAAGCCATAAAGAATTTTGATAAGCCATAGGCTAAGCCGAACCAAGCCCCAATGCCACCTAATTCAGCTTTATTGTATAAGCCTGCTTCAATCAAGCCTTTTTGCGCTAAATCGAAGTTACCACGCACAAAATAATAGGCAGCATAGCCAAAGAAAATCCCCGCAAATACTTGCCAACGTAAAAATTTATATTTTGCATCCACTTGATCAGCAGGTAATTCTGCAATATGTGGAGCGGGTTTAAATGGACCAAACATAAAACACCCCAATTATTTTTTATTAAATATTGTATTACTTAATTTGTATGACTTAAAAATTAAGTGGTCGTATCATAATAGAAAATTAACAAGAAAAAAGAGAAATCATTTTGTTTTGTGACGCAGATCACACTAAATTATTTATTATTTAAACCCATTAAAACTGCAATCGTTTGCGTGTATAAAAAACATTCTAATACACTCCAATTAAATTTAAATGTGAACCAGATCACAGAAACTATGCTTTAATCTTTTTATAATTTGAGCCAATTTATTTTTCATTTTAATATTTTGTGGGAGAGGGCTATGAATATATCACCTCAAATATATCAAAATGTGGCAGATGTTTCGCCCATTTCAACTGATGTGATTATCATCGGTGGCGGTGCGACTGGGGCTGGTATTGCCCGTGACTGCGCATTGCGTGGGTTGGAGTGCGTGCTGTTAGAACGCCGAGATATCGCCACAGGCGCAACAGGGCGTAATCACGGCTTATTACACAGTGGCGGACGCTATGCGGTAAATGACAGAGAATCAGCAGAAGAATGTATTAGAGAAAATATGATTCTCAAGCAAATTGCTCGCCATTGTATTGATGACACCAAAGGCTTATTTATTACTTTGCCTGAAGACGATCTCAATTACCAAAAAACCTTTATTGAGGCTTGCACCGCTTCAGGGATCGAAGCCGTCGCCATCGATCCTATTCTTGCCAAACATATGGAACCATCAGTCAATCCCGATTTAATCGGCGCCGTGGTTGTACCAGATGGTTCTATCGATCCATTCCGTCTCACCGCTTCCAATATGGTGGATGCCACCGAACACGGCGCCAAAATCTTCACTTATTGCGAAGTCAAAGGTTTGATTCGTGAAGGTAGCAAAGTGATTGGTGTCAATGTTTATGACCATCGCAACAAAGTTGATCGCCAATTCTTTGCTCCAGTTGTCGTGAATGCGAGTGGTATTTGGGGACAAGGTATCGCCGAATATGCCGACCTCAAAATTCGGATGTTCCCCGCCAAAGGTGCATTGCTCGTAATGGGGCATCGTATCAACAATATGGTGATCAACCGTTGTCGCAAGCCAGCCGATGCCGACATTCTCGTACCAGGCGATACCATTTGTGTGATTGGAACAACCTCAAGTCGTATCCCTTACGACCAAATCGACAATATGAGCGTTACCCCTGAAGAAATCGACATCTTATTCCGTGAGGGGGAAAAACTCGCCCCAAGCCTCCGCCATACCCGTGTATTGCGTGCCTATGCAGGAGTTCGTCCATTAGTGGCAACCGACGACGATCCATCAGGTCGCAACGTAAGCCGTGGTATCGTATTACTCGATCACCAAGAGCGTGATGGCTTAGAGGGCTTTATTACCATCACGGGCGGGAAATTGATGACCTACCGCTTAATGGCGGAATGGGCAACCGATTTGGTTTGCAAAAAATTGAACAAATCCGACCGCTTGTGTGAAACCGCTACTCGCCCCTTACCTGGTTCAAACGAAAGCCGCGAAGAAACAGGCAAAAAAATGATTTCTCTGCCGAACACGGTGCGCCATTCAGCGGTCTATCGCCACGGTTCCCGAGCCTTACGTTTATTAGAAAAAGAACGTTTAGATAAAACATTGGTGTGCGAATGCGAAGCGGTCACCGCTGGCGAAGTGCGTTATGCAGTGGAAGAGTTGAATGTAAACAACTTGGTGGATTTACGCCGCCGCACCCGTGTGGGAATGGGAACCTGCCAAGCAGAACTTTGTGCCTGCCGTGCGGCTGGTTTGATGAATCGCTTTAAAGTCACCACGCCAAGCGAATCGATCACACAACTGGCTTCATTTATGGAAGAACGCTGGCGTGGTATTCAACCGATTGCGTGGGGCGACGCCTTGCGTGAAGCGGAGTTTTCCAGTTGGATTTACTACGGTTTACTCGGTTTAAATGAAGCCATCGCCATGGAAGAAAATAAAGATCAGGGAGTAAATAGCAATGAATTTTGATGTCGTAATTATCGGTGGCGGCTTGGCAGGCTTAACTTGCGGCATCGCCCTGCAAGAACAAGGCAAACGTTGCGCCGTCATCAACAATGGACAGGCAGCAATGGACTTTGCCTCAGGCTCACTCGATCTTCTTTCTATGCTACCAAACGGTCAAAAAGTGCAGAATGTTTACCAAGCCTTGGACGATTTGCGCCAACAAGCACCTGAACACCCGTATAGTCTAATTGGCAAAGAAAACGTGCTTGCCAAAGCGAAGCAGTTTGAGCATTTTGCCCAAAAACTCAACCTTAACCTGATTGGATCCACGAAACAAAATCATTGGAAAGTCACACCGTTAGGCGGTTTGCGCGGTACTTGGCTGTCGCCCAATAGCGTGCCAATGTTGGAAGGCGATGAACCCTTCCCATATCACAAAATCACCATTTTAGGCATTGAAGGCTACCACGATTTCCAACCGCAACTCTTGGCTGATAACCTCAAGCGTAATCTGCAATTTGCCCATTGTGAATTGGTGATTGATTTCTTACACATTCCTGAATTGGATTACTTGCGGGAAAACAGTCGCGAATTCCGTTCGGTAAATATTTCGCAACTGTTGGAACATAAACTCGCCTTTAACGATTTAGTTAAAGAAATTCGTGAAAAAGCCAAGGATAGCCAAGCGGTATTTTTACCCGCCTGCTTTGGCTCCAGCGATCAAGGCTTCTTCAACAGTTTAAAAGAAGCAACCCGTTTAGCCTTATTTGAATTGCCAACCCTACCTCCTTCATTATTAGGTAGCAGACAGCACAAAATCCTCCGCCATCGTTTTGAAGCCTTAGGCGGCGTAATGAGCAACGGTGACCGCGCAGTGAGAGCCTCTTTTGACGGCAATAAAGTTACGCAAATTTTTACCGCCTTACACGAAAACGATCCAATTACTGCTGATCACTTCGTATTAGCTTCAGGTTCGTTTTTCAGCAACGGCTTAGTTGCCGAATTTGAACGCATTTATGAGCCTGTGTTTGATCTAGATATTTTAGGTAAAAATTTCGATAAATCCGACCGCTTGTCGTGGACAACCAACCGCTTCGCTTCGCCGCAACCTTATCAATCCGCAGGCGTGGCGATCAACGGCAACTGCCAAGTACAAAAAAACGGAGAAACCGTTGCAAACTTATATGCGGTAGGCAATGTTATTGGTGGCTTTAATGGCATCACACAAGGCTGTGGTTCAGGCGTGGCGATTGTCACCGCCTTAACTGTGGCGGAACAAATTGGAGGTGCAAAATGAGCATTATGGATTTAATCAACAGCGCTAAACAGGAAATGCAAAATCCGAAGGCGCATCAATATGCCGATCCCAGTTTTGAAAGCTGTTTAAAATGTACTGCTTGCACCGCAGTTTGTCCTGTCACCAAGGTCAATCCGTTCTACCCAGGTCCGAAACAGTCAGGTCCTGATGGCGAACGTTTACGTTTAAAAGATGGTAATTTCTACGACGAAGCCTTGAAATATTGCTTAAACTGCAAACGCTGTGAAGTTGCTTGCCCATCAGATGTCAAAATCGGCGACATCATTGTGCGGGCGAGAAATTCGCATATCGATCGCCAAAACAAACCGTTTATCCATAAATTCCGTGATGCGATTTTAAGCAACACCGACATTATGGGCTCAATGAACACGCCGCTGGCACCGATTGTAAACACCATCACGGGTTTGAAAGTCACCAAGTTGGTACTCGAAAAAACCATTGGTGTAAGCAAACATCGCCAGCTACCAAAATATTCATTCGGCACTTTCCGCAACTGGTATTTAAAAAAAATGATGCAAAAGCAAGCAAGATACGAACAAAAAATCGCCTATTATCACGGCTGTTATGTAAACTATAACAATCCACAGCTCGGGAAAGAAGTGATCGACGTATTCAATGCGCTAGGCATTGGCGTAGTATTGCTGGAAAAAGAAAAATGCTGTGGCTTGCCATTAATGGTAAACAGCTTCCCTGAGCGGGCAACCAAAATCGCCCAATTTAACACCGATTACATCGGCAAAATGGTGGACAAAAACGGTTTAGATGTGATTGGCGAGGCCTCAAGCTGTACGCTGAACTTGCGGGATGAGTATCATCATATTTTAGGCATCAATAACGCCAAAGTGCGCCCACACATTCACTTAGCCACGGTTTATCTCTATAAACTGTTGCAGCAAGGCAAACAATTACCGCTTAAGCCACTTAATCTGAAAGTGGCATACCACACCGCTTGCCACGTGGATAAAGCAGGTTGGGCGCCTTATACCTTGGCATTGCTTAAGTTGATCCCAGGCTTGGAAGTAATTATGTTGCCAAGCCAATGTTGTGGTATTGCTGGCACTTACGGCTTCAAAGCCGAAAACTACGAACACTCACAAGCTATCGGCAAGGGCTTATTCGACGCCATTAACGAAAGCGGCGCCGATTATGTGATTTCCGAATGCCAAACCTGTAAATGGCAAATCGATATGTCCAGCGATGTCACCTGCCTACACCCATTCACCTTACTGGCAATGGCGTTAGATCGTTGATCAAATTCCCCCCGTAAACGGAGGGAGAGAAAGCAGGCTGTGAATGCAAGCGGTCGAATTCTCCCGAAAATTTGCAAATTTTTAGGGAAATTCAACCGCTTGTACTTTTCTTTCTCTTGCGCTTGTGTTGTAATGCAAACAATTTCACACTCGTATTAAGTTTAATCGGTGGCTTCTATGTATTCAGGTCTGTTTTTCGGTTTCCTTTTAGGATTCCTACTCCAACGTGGACAATTCTGTTTTGTTTCGGGCTTCCGAAATATCTACACGCAACGGAATTTCCGTTTTCTTACAGCACTTTTAGTAGCGATTTCTATTCAATCCGTTGGCTTTTTTAGTTTAGAAAGTTTAGGTGTGATCAGCTTGCCCACCTCTCAACTGCCTGTATTGGCAACAATTCTTGGCGGTTTTATCTTTGGCTTTGGGATGATTCTCGCTAATTGCTGTGGGAGCGGCTCGTGGTTTCGTTCGGGTGAGGGCTTAGTGGGAAGTCTGCTAGCGCTAGTAAGTTTCGTCTTGACTATAGCAGCCACACAGTCTGGTGTATTAAAAAACTTCATCAACCCGTTATTAGAAAAACCGACAGAAATCGACAACATTCACACCACTTTCGGCATTTCGCCTTGGGCTCTAGTCACTTCTTTGCTGATTTTAACCGCTTGTATGTTAGTTTATCAGCTTAAACATCTGCGTTATCTACCACCACTCGAACCAACACAAGCTGTCATTTTTCCGCAACTTTTTGCAAAACGTTGGAATATTTATATAACGGCGGTTTTACTCGGTTTATTGAGTATTGTAGCTTGGTATTTCAGTCAATTAACAGGACGAAATTTCAGCTTTGGCATTGCCGTACCGTCCGCGAATGTACTCCAGTATCTCGTTACGGGGCAATATCGCTATTTGAATTGGGGAATGCTGTTCGTACTCGGAATTCCGCTTGGCTCATTTATCTCCGCCAAATTGAGTGGTGAATTTGCGCTCCGAGTACCAGAAGCCAAAGCGGTTAAACAACGCATTATCGGCGGCTTTCTGATGGGAATTGGTGCCGCCCTTGCGGGGGGTTGCACAGTGACTAACTCTCTAGTGGCAACGGCTTATTTCTCTTGGCAAGGCTGGCTTGCTACATTCACGATGATGTTCGGTTGCTGGGTAGCAACTTATTTCATCAAACCGACACAATGCCGAATCTAAAGGAAACATTATGAACATTAAACCGACCTTATTGGCGATTGCAACAGGCTTGTTTTTGGCTGGTTGTGAAGATCGCACCGTAAAAAATATCGAAACCGATGAACTACTCAAAAATCTTGATAACCCTGAATATGTAATTATCGATACTCGCCACGACAGCCTCTACAACGGCTTTAAAGATCAAAACGCCACACGAGGCGGACATATTAAAGGCGCAATCCAATTCACCGCAAAATGGATGGATTACCTTGGTGATGATAAATTAGAATCTTTCGCCACTCAAAAAGGTATCACCAAAGGCAAAACCTTAGTATTTTACGATTCTAACTTCGACAACTTAGAATTTATTACCGCTGAGTTCGCTGCCCGTGGCTATAAGGTGAAAATGTTCAAAGAGATAATCAACTACAGCAATACGCTAGACTATCCACTTGAATCTTACCCAAATTTTCAATACAGCGTGTCACAGCATTGGCTGCACGATCTCATCAGCGGCAAGAAACCCGAAACCTACAACAACGACAAATTTATGCTTTTCGAGGTCTCTTGGGGAGATTTAGAAAAAGCGAAATCCTATACACAGCACATTGTCGGCGCATACCATTTCAACACCGACTGGGTGGAAAATGATCCTGTGTGGAATTTGTCTGAGCCCAAAGTGATTGAGCAAAACTTGTTAAAAAACGGCATTACTAAAGACAAAACTATCGTGCTCTACTCTGACAATCAACTGGCGGCATACCGCATTTTTTGGGCGTTAAAGTGGGCTGGTGTAGAAGATGTACGAGTGCTAAACGGCAAATTAGAAAACTGGATGGACTCAGGCTATCCAACCGAAACTAAAGTGAATATTCCGCAACCTGAAACAACTTTTGGCACAACTATTCCTGCCAATCCGAAACTCAATATTGCAATGCCACAGGAAGCCTTGGAACGCCAAAAACAAGGCTTGAAACTCATCAGTAACCGAGCTTGGGATGAATATATCGGTAAAGTGAGTGGCTACGATTACATTCCAGGCAAAGGCGAACCACAAGGTGCAATTTGGGGATTTGCAGGCACAGATTCATCGAATATGGCTGATTATTACGATCCTGATAATACCTTACGTAACCCAAACGAAATTTTCGCCCTGTGGAAAACCCAAGGTATTCAACCAAACGACCAACTTGCCTTCTATTGCGGTACGGGCTGGCGTGCGAGTGTATCGTGGTTTATGACTCAACTTGCAGGCTGGCAAAACACATTTGTCTATGATGGCGGATGGAATGCATGGCAGATGGATTCAGTCTTCCCAATACAAAAAGGCGCCCCCAACAAGATGAGCAAACCTGATTCAAAAAACGACTTTGGTAAAGTGATGAAAAAAGGCAATTCTTGTAAGAGCTAATCGTTTAATCAAGCGGTCGAATCATCCCGAAAATTTACAAATTTTTCGGCAAATTCAACCGCTTGTTGCTTTTTATAACTAACTGTTCTAACCAATAGCTGGCAAGCCTTTCCCAAGGCCTTAATTTTCCGTCACAATTCCAATCAGTTATAACTATGGTCGTTTTATTATGAATTGGTCTTATGTTCTGAATGCCGTGCCACGCTTTATTGATGCTGCTATCATCACGTTGCAGCTGTCCCTTTGGAGCATTCTGCTGTCGTTGTTGTTTGGCTTAATGATTGCAGTGGTAACAGCTTATAAAATCCATCCTTTCGACCGTCTTGCTCGGGGTTATATCGAACTTTCTCGCAACACACCGTTATTGATTCAACTTTTCTTCCTTTATTATGGTTTGCCGAAAATTGGCATTAAGTGGGACGGCTTTGTCTGTGGCGTGATTGCGCTGGTTTTTCTCGGTTCCAGCTATATGGCTGAAGCCTTGCGAGCGGGGCTTTTAGCGGTGCCGAAAGGGCAGACAGAAGCCGCAAAAGCTATCGGACTGAATGCGTGGCAGTGGTTTCGCTATGTGATTTTTCCACAGGCGTGGGCAGTGTCGATTCCTGCACTCGGGGCGAATGTGCTGTTTTTGATTAAGGAAACCTCTGTTATCAGTGCCGTAGCGGTGGCGGAATTGATGTTTGTCACCAAAGATATTATCGGTATGGATTACAAAACCAACGAAGCCTTGTTCCTGCTGTTTGCCAGCTATCTCGTGATTTTATTGCCGATTTCGCTGCTGGCTCGCCATTTTGAAAACCGAGTAAGGATAGCAAAATATGGGATTTGATTGGCTGTTTGAAGGACAAAATGCCGCACGACTACTCGAAGGTGTATGGCTGACAGCTCAAATTTCCTTTATCTCGGTGGCATTTTCGCTGATATTTGGTACGGCTTTTGGTGTGATAATGCGGTCAAAATCGGCTGTTGTGCGTGGATTATGCCGCTTTTATCTAGAAACGATCCGTATTGTGCCAATTTTGGTTTGGTTATTCGCTCTTTATTTTGGGCTTTCCACGTGGTTCAACATTCACATCAATGGCTTTTGGGTGTGCGTGTGGGTATTTGTGCTGTGGGGAACAGCAGAAATGGGCGATTTGGTGAGGGGAGCCTTGTCTTCGATAGAAAAACATCAGATTGAATCGGCACGAGCTTTGGGGCTAAATCGCTTACAAATTTTCCGTTATATCGAATTGCCCCAAGGTACTCGTCGAGTGTTACCAAGTACGATCAATCTGTTCACTCGAATGGTCAAAACTAGCTCGCTTGCCGCCTTGATTGGCGTAATTGAGATGGTCAAGGTCGGGCAGCAGATTATTGAAAATTCGCTTTTAACTAACCCAAGCGCCTCGTTTTTTGTTTACGGACTTATTTTTATTCTCTATTTTGTGATTTGCTATCCGCTATCACTTTTTGCCACACGCCTTGAAAACCGATGGGAGAGCTAAAATGGCATTACTTTCAATTCAAAACTTGCACAAAAAATATGGCGAAACCGTTGCCATTCCAAGCCTCAATTTAGAGCTACAAAAAGGAGAAGTGGTCGTAATTTTAGGACCTTCGGGCTGCGGAAAAAGCACGCTGTTACGGTGTGTAAATGGCTTAGAAGAGAAGCAAGGCGGTTCTATTTCAATGGAAAACGTCGGCGAATTTGGTAGCCAGATCAGTTGGGAACAGGCACGCCAAAAGGTGGGAATGGTGTTCCAAAGTTACGAACTCTTTGCTCATTTGAATGTGATTGATAATATCTTGCTTGCTCCAATGAAAGCACAAAAACGGAATCGCCAAGAAGTGGAAGCACAGGCAGATAAATTGCTAGAACGTGTTAGCTTATTAGATCGCAAAACCGCCTTCCCACGTGAGCTTTCTGGCGGACAAAAACAGCGGATTGCCATCGTCCGAGCCTTGTGTATGAACCCCGAAATCCTACTGCTCGATGAAATTACCGCAGCATTAGACCCCGAAATGGTACGAGAAGTGTTAGACGTGGTGTTAGAACTGGCGGAAGAAGGAATGTCTATGCTGATCGTGACCCACGAAATGCACTTCGCCGAAAAAGTGGCGGACAGAATCATCTTTATGGACAAAGGCGAAATCATCGAACAAGCCCCACCACACCAGTTTTTCCAATCCCCCCAAACAGAACGCGCGAAGCAGTTTTTAAGGGGGATGGATTATTAACCGTAGGGGGACTAAAGTCCCCTGCTTGCTCTAAATTGCATTGCCCATTAAAAATCCCCAAACTATTCCAACATTCAAGCAAGGTAAACTCCATTGGCTCGGCAAAGATGGAGCGCTGAGTTAGCAAACGCACCCTATAGCTTATAACCAAACCGCATAAGAAAGAATTTCTAAACCTTTCCTTTTCAAGGTAAAGTTTTGCACAATCATCTCGATTCAATTTTATGAGGATTTACCAATGAAACGTTCAACTTTTTTAAAAACCTTGTTAGTCACTGCAATTTTTTCCACTTTTTTAACCGCTTGCGATAACGCTAGCAAGGCTTCAAATGCTACTGCAGCAAAAGATTCGATAGCGTTAATCAAAGAAAAAGGTGTAGTGCGCATTGGTGTATTTGGTGACAAACCGCCATTTGGCTATGTGGATGCAAACGGCAAAAATCAGGGTTTTGATGTGGAAATAGCCAAAGAGATCGCTAATGATTTATTTGGTAGCCCAAACAAGGTGGAATTTGTGCTAACCGAAGCGGCAAACCGTGTGGAATATGTGAAATCAGGCAAGGTGGATATTTTATTGGCAAACTTCACGCAAACACCAGAACGTGCGGAGCAAGTCGCTTTTGCGGAACCTTATATGAACGTGGCGTTGGGCGTAGTGTCACCAAAAGAGGCGTTAATTACCGACTTGAAACAGTTGGAAGGCAAGACGCTGTTGGTGAATAAAGGCACGACGGCAGATGCCTTTTTCAGCAAAAACCACCCTGAAATTACCCTGTTGAAATTCGACCAAAACACCGAAACTTTTGACGCATTAAAAGACGGACGAGGCGTAGCATTGGCGCACGATAATGCGCTCGTGTGGGCGTGGGCGAAAGAGAACCCGAATTTTGATGTTGCCATTGGCAACGTTGGACCAGCAGAACAAATCGCCCCTGCGGTGCAAAAAGGCGACCAAGCCTTGTTAGATTTTGTGAACAAAGAGATTAAAGATTTCAAGGAAAATGGCAAGCTCAAAGCAGCTTATGAGAAAACGCTAGTACCTGTCTATGGTGAAAAACCTGAATTATTGGCACAGTAATTTATCGACAAACAAGCGGTTAAATTCTGCAAAAAATTTGCAAAATTTAACCGCTTGTCTATATGTCTACTATTTTAGAAAATTGCTTCTAAACGTAAGAAAGTTCGTAAATAGTGATTACGATCTTTATCTCTATCGTTATAAAAACTTATTTCAGGTTTAATAAATAGCCATTTTCGGAAAATAGGTTGGCGGTAGGTTATAAATGGCCCCCACGAGTTAAAACGAGAATAATCGTGATCCAAACGACCACCACCGTATAGACCATAACTTAGGGTTTTCATATTTCCGAAATCATGCTGGCGATAAATACTATGCCCCCAATCACGCCGTTCTTTATGTTTTCGAGTATATTCAAAGTAAGTATGATTCATAATAAAGGTTGTATCACTGTCTAAATATTTGTTCTCTATATTAGTACGAGCAAAATGACGACTTTTATGACCATAACGATAAATTTGCTCTAAACGGGTGCCGAACTGTTCATTCCACGTCCAAAGTTTACTTACTCGGAAACGACCAAATACGTCGCCACGTGAGCGAATACCACCATCAAGATCACTCTCAATTCCATATTTTTCTATTTCTCGAGAAAAACGCAAACCAATTGAAGCGCTATCATTTCGTGCTTCCTTGCTGTTGTAGTGTTTATCTTTTTCGAGATTCTCGTAATTGCCACCGACACGCCCTTTGTCACTCGCTTGGTTTTCTAAATCTTCATCACCAAATACCAAGCTCCAACGTTTTTTCAATGCGGGTAGCTTGATTTTACCGCGAACACGAGGTTTATACGAAAAGCCATCATAACGGTTCCATTCTGAATCCATCATAATACGCAATGAACCTCGTGCAGGTTTGCTAGCGTCAGGTTCATAAAGCCAGTCATTGATACTATTTGACCAACTATGTAATGTCTGGCTAACTGATTGGTGCTGCTGATCGATCCAAGTATTTTCTATTTTTTCTGCCTCTTCAGCATTAGCATAAGTTAAAGTAGTCGCAAACAGAAAAAAGAGAGGAAAAGAATACTTTACGCACATAATCTTATCTCTTATTAATTAATTGAAGCTTACAAGACGATCAGAGTTTAGCAGACGAGCGGTCAAAAATCTTAATTTTTTTGCAAATTCAGTGTCTATATGCCTTTATCTGTTAAAACAAAAAAACCTCACTGCATTACTGCAATGAGGTTCTTTCTTTGCTTAATTCAATCCGGCGATGCCCTACTCTCACATAGCGAATCACTACACTACCATCGGCGTTACGGCATTTTACTTCT
>JBHACP010000013.1:0-45678 GCA_041854605.1 Actinobacillus sp. | reverse complement strand
CAAGGTTTCAATTTCTGCTTTATTTTCAGCAATTTCTTCAGCTGCCATCTCTTTCATATCAGGATCGTCGAGCAAAATTTGCGCTTCTTCAATGGCGTTATTGAGTTTTTTCCAACGATTGAACGTACCCACGACTTCTTCTAATTGGGAATACTCTTTTGAGTAGGCGCGGAATTTGTCTTGGTCGTTGATCACTTGAGCATCGCCAAGTAGGGCTTGTAACTCTTCGTGACGCTCGCTGAGAGATTCTAATTTGCTAATAATGGAGTCTTTCATATTTCTTCAAATACTAAATAAAAAAGGAGAAAACTAATGGATTATAGCGGAAATTTAGTCAAATTGCTTGCAGAAAAACAAGCGGTCAATTTTTCTGAAAATTTTGCAAGATCTCCACCAAATTTTCAGGTATGATAACTGTCTTTTCACAGGTTAATTTGGATTGGAGCAAAACGTGATTTCTCTTTGGGATGATTGTTTAGAACACTTAAAAGCTAAAGTTTCTCCGCAGGAGTTTCAGGCTTGGCTACGTCCACTAAAAGCCGCTCAAGCAAATGGCAAACTCACGCTATATGCTCATAACCAATTTGTAGAAAAATGGGTTAAAGATAAATATCTTGCCGATATTATTGAGCTTGCTCGTTTTTTATCTCGCAACGAACAGTTAATCGTTTCAACCTCTATTGGCTCCGTGCCGAGCGAATCGTCTGTACAGGAAAAAGTGACAAATCAAACTCAACAGCCAAAGTCAGAAAACAGCACTTTTAGATCGGGCATCAATCCTAATCAAAATTTTGATAATTTTGTGCAAGGTCGTTCAAACCAGCTAGCCAAATCAATTTCTCAGCAAATTGTAACGGATTTAGGGCAGAGTCATTGCAACCCATTCTCACTTTATGCCAGTACAGGCTTAGGGAAAACGCACTTGTTGCACGCCATTGGTAATGCACTGCTGCAAAAAGACCCGAATTTGCGTGTACTTTATATTCATTCGGAAATTTTCTATCGCAATATTCTGAAAGCGATTAACAGTAACACCAGCGCAGATGCGGATAGCCTTAAAAAATTCTATCGTTCGTTAGATGTGTTAATGATTGATGACATTCAATTTTTAGCCAATAAACCGAAAGTTCAAGAAGAATTTTTGCATCTGTTTAATGTGCTGTTAGATCAGAAAAAACAACTGGTAGTCACCTCCAATATTTTCCCCAAAAATATTGATAATTTGGATGAAGCGATAAAATCACGCCTTAGTTGGGGAATTAGTTCAACTATTGAACCGCCTGAATTAGAGACCCGTGTGGCAATTTTGCGCCAAAAAGCGGAAGCCCGTGGCGTAACCATTGAAGAGAGCGTACTGGATTTTATGGGGCAGAAATTGCGTACCCACGTTCGCGAATTGGAAGGAGCTTTAAATCAAGCGATTGCGTGGCAGAATATGACGCAACGACCGCTCACAATTGATGCGGTGCGTGAAGCCTTACGTGATCGTTTTGCGGCATTTGAGCAACTCGTGACGATTGAAAATATTCAACGTGTAGTGGCGGAATATTACAATATTAAACTCAGTGATATTAAATCGAAAAGTCGCACTCAAACCATCGCTCGCCCTCGCCAAGTAGCGATGGCTTTAGCCAAAGAACTAACACAGCATAGCTTGCCTGAAATTGGACGGGAATTTGGTGGACGTGATCACACTACGGTGATGCACGCTTGCAAAAAAATCAATGAACTGCGTGCGAGTGATAGAATTATTCAAGACGATTATAACAATTTAACTCGAAAATTATCATCATAGGTAGGAACGGTTATGCAATTTACCATTACTCGAGAACAGTTACTCAAACCTTTACAACAAGCGTGCGGTGTGCTGAATAGCCGTCCGACCTTGCCTGTTATCAACAACCTTTTATTAGAAATCGAAGGCACCCGCCTTTTAATGACGGGAACGGATTTAGAGGTCGAACTCACCACCCAAGCAGAGTTGGCACAAGCGGTCGATTTTGCCGAAAAATTTACTATTCCTGCTAAGAAATTTTTAGATATTGCCAAAAGTTTGCCTGACGATAGCTTAATTTCGGTGCAGTTCGAGGAAGATAAAGCCATTATAAAAGCAGGTCGCAGCAAATTCAGCCTTGCGACCCTGCCTGCCAGTGATTATCCAAGTTTAATGGACTGGAAACCAGAAGTGGATTTCACTATTGAACAATCAACTTTGGCACGTCTGATTGAATCGACTCAGTTTTCTATGGCGAACCAAGATGCACGCTACTTCCTAAATGGGATGAAATTTGAAACGGAAGGGAATTTGTTGCGTACCGTAGCAACCGATGGGCATCGCCTTGCGGTTTGTACCATGGCATTAAGCCAAGATCTCGCGGCGCATTCCGTGATAGTGCCACGTAAAGCGGTATTGGAATTATCTCGCTTAATTACTAGCAGTAACGAACCTGTGCGTTTGGAAATTGGTTCAAATAATATTCGTATCTCAATGAATGATGTGATTTTCACCTCAAAATTGATCGATGGTCGCTTCCCTGATTATCGTCGTGTATTACCGCGTAATGTAGATCGTATTTTAGAAGCGGATACCGATATCTTAAAACGTGCTTTGATGCGCGCGGCAATTCTTTCCAATGAAAAATTCCGTGGAGTTCGTTTGGCTTTGAGCAAAAATTCACTCAAAATCAATGCTAATAACCCTGAACAAGAAGAAGCTGAAGAGATCATTGATGTTGCTTACCAAAGCCCTGAAATGGAAGTAGGCTTTAATGTGAGCTACGTGTTAGATGTGTTAAACACCTTGAAATGTGAACGTGTGCGTTTCAGCCTTGTGGATTCAAGTTCAAGCTGCTTAATTGAAGATTGCGATAACAGCACTGCTGAATATGTGATTATGCCAATGCGCTTGTAATTATAAATTACAAGCAATTTGGATAGAGATTAAAAAAATAGCCTTAATGAATAAATCATTAAGGCTATTTTTTAGCGTAACGCTTTTAACATTTCCTGATATTCTGCGGAATTATTGAGCAATATTTTTGCAGCTTGGCGGAGTTTATCTACATCTGATTTAGGCAAATAGAAAGAGGTGCTTATGTTGAGTACGTCTTTTTTCAGTTCGCCTTCAGGCAAATCTTTTAGCCCTAGGCTCACGAAATGTAACGGTACTCGCCGTCCTTTACGTTGCGCCATTTCCTTATTCCATTTATCGGTAAATTCACGGAAACGACGTAGTGTAGTTTGGGTCGTTTTATCAATTGGAACATTGATGACCGTGTTGATCACATCGCCCATTCCTGGCACATCAGCGGTTTTGTCCACTTCATTAGTAACTTCATTTTGCGCATTCACGTTAATCACAACAATATTTTTAAGCCCCAGTTTTTGTATTCTTTGGTACATTTGTTCTGCGCTTAGTATATCAGACAAATCTAGCAAACTCGCCAACCCAAGATTATCGGTTAAACCGCCATCCACCAAGTGAATAAAGGGGCGAGCTTGGCTGTTTTGGTACAAGGTGAGCATATGCTTGGTTTCTTCCAAATTTTTCACTTTTTGACCATTAACCATTTTCTCATGCACGATAAATTCTTTTGGCATCGTGAAATTGCAATTACCGCCGTTATTGTTGAGCGTGAGTGGTGCAAAGACTAATGGCACAGAACTTGAAGCTGCCACGGCTCGGGCAATTTCCAGTCCGTCTAAATTCAAACAAAAACCATCAAACATATCTTGGGTAAAGGTAATTTTTTGCCCCATATTCATATCGGTTGCACTGATTACCGCAAATGGCCCCTTGCGATTTTTCGCCAAATCGCCAAAGGTTTTGTTTTTATATAGTGTCAGATTGAGCTGCTCTTGCAACAAATCCCCCCGTCCAAATTGCGGTGAAGTTAAGCGAGGAAAATTGGAAAGCGAGAACACTTGGCTAATTACTTCTTTTTGGAAATTTTTCTTCAAGAAACGCTCTTCAAATTTAGGTACAGTATCTTTGCCCTCAAGCGAAAAGTAAGCGGCAAGCACCGAGCCGCCTGACACGCCATATACCATATCAATATTATCTATTAGCGAACTGCCACGAGTCGTTGGGCGTACCATTGTATTTTTAAATTGTTCCAGCACACCATAACCCAGCGCCGCAGCACGTGAGCCACCGCCTGAAAACATAAGAATCACTAAATTGCCATCTTCTTGGCTTTCCATCATAGTAGAGCGCATACGATAGCCAGTATTCAGATCCACTTGGTTAATGGTTTGATTCGGTTGGTAACTTACAAGACTACAGGCAGAAAGAGTTAGTGCAGTAGTATAGGCAAGCAAATTTTTCGTTAGTTTGAACATGAGTAGTGAATAATAGTCAGAATATGCAAATTTTAGTGAAAATCCGACCGCTTGCAAGCGATTATTAGCCAGACATCAGGGGCTAAATTATGGTAGAATCGAACCAATTTTTTGGACAACAAGCAGTCATTTTTACGGAAAATTTTGCGGAATGACGGCATTAAAAAGGCAAATTATGACACAAAAACATATTCACATTTTGGGCATTTGCGGCACTTTTATGGGCGGCGTGGCGATGATTGCGCGTGAAATGGGCTATAAAGTAACGGGCTCTGATACTAATGTTTATCCGCCAATGAGCACTTTTTTGCAAAATCACGGTATTGACATTATCCCGAATTACGATGTGGCGCAGCTCCAACCAGCCCCCGATTTAGTGGTGATTGGCAATGCGATGAGTCGTGGTAATCCGTGCGTGGAATATGTGTTAGACCACCAACTCAACTACACCTCAGGTCCGCAGTGGTTGCACGATCATTTGTTGAAAAATCGCTGGGTGCTAGCGGTTTCAGGCACACACGGCAAAACGACAACGACAGGGATGCTGGCTTGGATCCTCGATCAAAACGGCATTGATACAGGCTTCTTAATTGGCGGCGTGGCAGGCAACTTTGGCGTATCGGCTCGCTTAGGTTCCAGCAAATTCTTCGCCATTGAAGCCGATGAATACGATTCTGCTTTCTTTGATAAACGTTCTAAATTTGTCCATTACACGCCAAAAACCTTAATTATCAATAATTTGGAGTTTGATCACGCGGATATTTTTGATGATTTAAAAGCGATTCAACGTCAATTCCATCACTTGGTGCGTACAATGCCGAAATCGGGTTGTATTCTTTCAGCGGCTGCCGATCAAAACGTGCAAGATACCTTAAAAATGGGTTCATATAGCGAATTGCAATTTATTGGCGAAGACAAAGAATGGTTTGCTAAGCCCATTGCAGTGGATTGCTCCGAGTTTGAAGTGTTCCACAACGGGAAGAAAGCAGGTTGCGTTAAATGGAATATCATTGGTGCGCACAATATGCACAATGCTTTGATGGCAGTAGCAGCCGCCCATCACGTAGGAGTTCCGGTTCAAGGGGCTTGCAAGGCGTTAGGTTCATTTGTGAATGCGAATCGTCGTTTGGAAATCAAGGGTGAAGTCAATGGCATTACCGTTTACGATGATTTTGCGCACCATCCAACTGCAATTTCGGCAACGATTGATGCACTTCGTGGCAAAGTAGGCAAAGATCGCCGCATTATCGCTGTGCTTGAGCCTCGTTCAAACACGATGAAAATGGGCGTACATAAAGAAGAAATTGCGCCAAGCCTTAAAGAAGCACAAGCTGTGTTTGTTTATCAGCCTGATACCATTCCCTGGAATGTAAGTGCCATTACGGATAACCTGAGCCAAACAGCAAAATGGTCGGCAAATTTAGACGAATTAGTGGATATGGTTGTGGCGGAAGCTAAGCCTAATGATCATATCTTAGTGATGTCGAACGGGGCTTTTGGTGGTATTCACGCAAAACTTCTTTCGAAATTACAATAAAGGTGGGGCGGTTTATTTCCGCCCTTGTCGTTTTAGCTATTCTGCAAATTCCTGCATAAATCTGACCGCTTGTTCGGTCATATCTTTTGAGCCAATAAAGCAAGGTACACGTTGGTGCAGCTCGCTTGGCTTAATATCTAAAATGGTTTGTGAGCCATCGCTTGCTATGCCACCTGCTTGTTCAGCCAAAAATGCTATTGGGTTTCCTTCATACAAGAGGCGCAATTTGCCTTTTGGGTAAACCGTAGAAGTCGGATAAATATAGATACCGCCTTTAAGTAAATTGCGGTGAAAATCGGAGACTAACGAGCCGATATAGCGAGAAGGATACGGGCGATTGGTTGCTTCGTCACTTTCTTGGCAATATTTGATGAATTTCTTCACCCCCATCGGGAAGGTGACATATTGCCCTTCGTTGATCGAATAATATTTGCCTTTTTCAGGCATTTGCATATCAGGGTGGGAGAGAATAAACAAGCCGAGCGATGGGTCGTAGGTAAAGCCGTTCACGCCGTTACCTGTGGTATAAACCAACATCGTAGAGGAGCCATATACCACATAGCCCGCTGCAACTTGTTTTCTGCCTTCTTGCAAAAAGTCCTCTAAAACCACAGGCGTACCGATAGGGGAAACGCGTTTATAGATTGAGAAAATCGTCCCAACGGATACATTCACATCAATATTGGAAGAACCATCGAGTGGGTCGGTCATTAAGATATATTTGGCATTTTTGGCTCGTTCATTATCAAAAGCGACAAAATTATCATCCTCTTCAGAAGCAAAACCAGCCACCTCTTCACGAGCAAGCAAGGCTTTTTTCATCGTCTCATTGGCAAAGACATCCAACTTCATTTGTGCTTCTCCTTGGATGTTGTCTGAACCTGCCACCCCTAAAATGTCTTGGCTTAGCCCAGCACGGTTAATTTCACGGTGGATAATTTTAGCAGCCAAGCGAATAGAAGATAAAATCCCACTTAATTCGCCTTTTGCTTCAGGGTATTCAGTTTGTTTTTCGATAATAAATTCGCCGAGTGTTTTCATAGATTTCTCCTTTTGTGGTTTATAAAATCGTTTGCATTATAGAGCTAATTTTTCGCTCTCTCTAATTTACATTTTTAGATTTGTGAACGAGATCACAAAGTTTTTAACATATAAGTAACAAAAATCATTATTTTAAATGAAAGTATAGGCGTTATTAAAAGAGGTTAAATAAATTTTTACCTCCAAATAGTTATTTTTGATAAAATTTGCAGGTTCTAGATAAAAGGATAAATAAAGATGGTAGTACAAGATGACGTTACACAGCGTGAAATTACACGAGTCTGTGTGAAAACTGCTTTGCTCTTACTTCAGTATGGTGCAGAGAGCTCAGTAGTGGTACAAATGACGAGAAGATTAGGGATAGCATTAGGTGTAGAGAGTGTAGAGGTAGCCCTCACCGCTAATGCGATTACTTTGACGACATTAATGCATGGAAATTGTATCACCACAGCCAGACAATGCTCCGAACAAGGCATTAATATGCAAGTAGTAACAGATGTACAAAGGCTTATTATTACAGCGGAACATCACATTTATGATCTTAACAAGGTTTCGCAAAAACTGAATAAAATTCAGCCACGTCATTATAATCGCTGGTTAGTGGCAGCTATGGTGGGTCTAGCTTGTGCTTGTTTTGGTCATCTTTCAGGAGCTACGTGGGAAGCTTTTTGTATTACTTTTATTGCTTCTTTTTTAGCAATGCTAGTTCGACAAGAACTTGCTAAGCGGCATTACAATTCTATCATTATCTTTTCTGTCACGGCTTTCGTGGCATCGGTGATAGCAGGATTAGCACTGAAATTTGAGCTAAGCGCTAATCCGCAAATCGCATTGGCATCAAGTGTGCTATTGCTTGTCCCTGGTTTTCCTCTTATCAATTCACTCTCAGATATATTAAAAGGCTATATTAATATGGGCTTAGCGCGTTGGACGATCGCATCTATACTAACTTTAGGAGCGTGTATGGGGATCGTATTGGCTTTGTTCTTATTAAAAATCGGCAGTTGGGGAGCATAAAATGGAGTTATTGATAAAATTACTGGACGATATGTGCTTTGCCGCCATTCCTGCACTTGGTTTTGCAATGCTTTTTAATGTACCCAAAGACGCCTTAAAATATTGTGCAGCACTTGGAGCAATTGCTCATGGGTTTAGAACCTTAATGATTTATTTTGATACTCCGTTAGTTTTAGCAACTTTTATTGCTTCTGCGACAATTGGCTTTATAGGGATTCATATTTCCCAACGTTATTTAGCGCATCCTAAAGTATTTACTGTAGCAGCCATAATTCCAATGATCCCTGGTGTTTATGCTTATAAAGCAATGATTGCCGTCGTTGAAATAAATTACTATGGATTTAGTGATGAGCGACTTGTCGCCGTGCTAGAGAATTTTATCAAAACAGGTTTTATTCTCGGCGCACTAGTTTTTGGACTGGCTTTACCAAGAATGTTATTTGAACGAAACAAGCCAGTCATTTAAAATAACTTCAGTTTTTAACAAAAGGATAACAAAATGCAATTCAAAGATTATTTAGCAACATTCCCAGCAATTGAGCATCTCGTAAGTTTAGAAGTAAAAAATGCCGCAGGCGAAGTGATTCATACTATTCCAGCGGTGGAAGGGAAATTGGGTTCGCTCAAACTGTATAATGCGTTATTTGCAAAATTTGGCAGAAAATTGACCGCTTGTGTAGCCGAACAAGGGCTTAAATGGTTTGCTGAGCATGTGGCAGACGCATTGGCGAATGAGGGGAAACACCCGAACATTGATTTGCTATTGAAAGTGAAAAGTGAAGGTTTGAACTTAGAACTAATGCCTGTAGCGAAGTAAAAATTAAGCCCTAGTGAATAAAATTCGTTAGGGCTTTACTTATGGGGAATATGATGAGATGAAGTTCATCCTACATATCTACACGGTTATTGTACTTGGGCGGGTGCTTCTTCTTGCTGACGTTTTAAGTAATCTGCAAATAAAGCATCAAAATTCACAGGAGAGAGATTTAATGCTGGGAAAGTGCCACGATTTACCAGACTTGCAATTAACTCACGTGCGTAAGGGTACAAAATTTCAGGTGCAGTCACGGCAAGAGCGTGAGCGAGATTGATTTCATCTAAACCTGAAACGGTAAATACACCCGCTTGCTTCACTTCGCAAATAAATGCGGTGTCGTTACTGTCTTCTAACGTCACTGAAACGTTGATATGTAATGCAACTTCATAAAGATTTTCACCTACTTCGCGTGTTTCCGTATTTAACTCAAAGCTTAATTGCGGTTTCCACTCTTGTTGGAAAATGTTCGGCAGGTTTGGTGCTTCAAAAGAGACATCTTTGACATAAATGCGTTGGATTTGAAAAACAACTTCTTGTTCTTCTTGGGTTGCTTGGTTTTGTTCTGACATTGCTAATCCTTATTTTTTAACAGTTGGAAGGCTTGCTGAACGCCAGCCTAAAATCCCTTCTTTTAATACATACACCTTGCTAAAGCCGTGTTTAGCCAGTTGATCGGCTAAACCGTTAGCAGTAAAGCCATTGCTATCAACGATGATCACAGGATGGCTTTGCAATTTTTCGATATGAGCAATTTTGCCACTTTTAATATCGGTTGGATGAATCGAAACGCTGTTTACGATGTGTCCTGCTTTAAATTCATCATCAGAACGCACGTCTAAGAAAATTGCTTCTTCTTTATTCACTAATTGCGTGGCTTGGGCGTTATCGACAATTTTAAATTTGCTGGTCGCGCCTTTATAGAAATTGAAAAGCACCGCCACGAATGCGGCTACCCATGCAAAGCTCATAATGGTGTGGTTGGCAATGAATTGTTGTAGCTGCTCGGTAAAAGTTAAGTCCATAGTTTTCTCTCGCTTAATGAAAACAAGCGGTCAGATTTCGCAAATTTTTTGCAAATTTCTACCGCTTGTGGTTTAAAAATGGTGGGCAAAAGTCCACTCTACGGAGAAAGAATTACGCCTGTGCTTGCGCTTGCATTAACTCATCGAAAGACATTGCTTTTTCAGTGACTTTCGCTTTAGCAAGGACAGCATCAACCGCTTGCTCTTCTAACACAACGTTACGTACGTTTTCAGTTAATTGGCGGTTTTTCGCATAGTGAGCAACCACTTCTGCTGGTTGTTCGTAAGCTGAAGCGATGTCAGCAATCATCGCTTCAACACGTGCTTCATCCACTTTTAATTCATTAGCAGCGATCACGCTTGAAAATAATAAACCGACTTGAACACGGCGTTTTGCATCTGCTTCAAATAATTCAGCAGGTAATTGGGCAGCCATTTCTGGTTTGCCACCAAAGCGTTGAACTGCTTGTTGGCGTAAGACTTCAACTTCTTCTGCTACAGCAGCTGCTGGCACATCAACGTCATTTTGGGCGATTAAGCCGTTGATGACTTGGTTTTTCACACGTGTAGTTACGGCATTTTTCAATTCACGTTGCATATTTTTCTTGATTTCTGCACGTAAATCTTCAACGGTTTTGGCGTTACCGAATTTTTTCACGAATTTTTCGGTTAATTCAGGTAATACGATATTTTCGACTTTTTTCAAGGTGATGGCGAATTTTGCTGCTTTACCTTTTAAGTTTTCAGCGTGGTATTCTTCAGGGAAAGTGACGTTGATGTCAAATTGTTCACCCGCTTTGTGACCTACAATACCTTCTTCAAAACCTGGGATCATACGACCTTGACCCATTGCTAAGGTAAAGTCAGTTGCTTTACCGCCTTCAAATTCTTCGCCATCCACTGAACCGACGAAGTCGATAACTACACGGTCTTCAGCTGTGACTGCGTTGGCAGACTCTGTCCAAGTTGCTTGTTGTTTGCGCAACACATCGACCATTTTGTCTAAATCAGCTTCATTGATTTCAACCACTGGCTTTTCTACTTCAATGTTTTCTAAGCCTTTTAATTCCACTTCTGGGAACACTTCAAAAGTCGCAGTGAAAGAGAAATCTTTGCCTAATTCATAGTTGTTTGGGGTGAATGTCGGGCGACCCGCCAGGTTGATTTTTTCAGCGATGACTGCATCAAAAAATGCACGTTGCATTTCGTCAGATAATACGTCTTGACGTGCCGCCATACCGAAACGTTGTTCGATAATTGCGTGTGGCACTTTACCTTTACGGAAGCCGTCTACACGAGCATTTTTTGCATAGCCTTTTAATTGTTCTTTGTATGCTGCTTCAATTTTGGCAGCTTCAACAGTTACAGTTATACGGCGTTGTAAGCCTTCTAAAGTTTCAATAGAAAATGACATTTTTAACCTCAATGGGGTAATGTTAGATAGAAAAATAGACAGGTATTGTAGCGATCAAATAGCGGACTGTCGATAGACAAGCGGTCAAATTTGACGGATTTTTTGCAAAAAACAACGGAGAGTCAAAACTCTCCGCTGTTGGAAGGAATTATAAACCTTTAGGAATGCGAATTTTTTGACCAGGAAAGATCTTATCCGCATTTTTGATCACTTCTTTGTTTGCCTCTACGATAGCGGTATATTTTGCACCGTTGCCGTATGCTTTTTCAGCAATTTTCCATAATGTATCGCCTTTTTCGATGATATAGAACTCATCGTCGCCTGCGACACTTTCACCGTTTGCAATTTTTACGTTGTCGATGTTTACGGTTTCAATCCCCGCTACGTTACCTGCCATTAACACCGCTTTTTCAATTGCGGCAGCTGTTGATGCGATACCAGAAAGATTTGCCACGCCATTTTCGACAGTAACTTGCACACCTTCCACACCAGGGTTGTCTTGGTTTAAATGCTCAGTGACTGCTTGTGATGCCTCTTCTTCTTTATTGAATAATTTGTTACCAATGCTTTTAGCAAAATCAAATAAACCCATTTTTAGATCCTCTTGGTTAAATTTTACAACTATAAATTGTATCATAACTTTATTAAAGAATCGTAAGTGAAATCTTAAGAAATATAAAAAAGTTAAGTTTTTGAAAAATCTTGTATCTTTTGAATATTTTCAGCTAGAATCCCGATAGTTTTAATTTCGGAGAAATTTTGTGAAACAAGCTACTTTTTATATTCTAAGCCAAAATAACTTGGAAGAGCTTGCCTGCGATTTGGCGGCGAAAGCATGGAAGCTAGGTAGGCGAGTATTAATTGCTTGTGAAACGGAAGTTCAAGCGAATGAAATTGACGACCTACTGTGGGCAAGAGAGCCCGATAGTTTTGTCCCCCATAATCTTTCAGGCGAAGTAACCCAATATCCTACTCCCATTGAGATTTCGTGGCTTGGTAAACGTAATGCCCAACATCGTGATTTACTGATTAGTTTACAGAAACATATGCCTGAATATGTAGCAAGTTTTAATCAGATCATCGATTTTGTTCCCACCAACGAAGCTGAGAAGGCCATTGCTCGGGAGCGCTATAAGCAATATCGCCAAATGGGTTGGCAAATGGAAACACAACAAGTTTCATAACAATAATATTTAATAAGGATCTCTAATGGATTGGCATTTCTATGTAATACCTCTCATTATTTCGTGCTGCGTATTAATGATTTATTGCTATTTTTTTGAAAGACAAATTGTCTATTTCCGTATCAGTAGTGATAATTTACTAGATATTGAGTATAGCGATTATGTATCTAATACGCCTTTTTTTGATATAGTGAACAGACACTTAGAGCCATATTTGGTATTATATGTTAAAGAGCATTTTTATAGCCTTGACATACCCCATCAATATGTGAAAGTGGCTGCAAATATTAGTTTTGAACAGGTATCTATTGCGTGTTATTTGGAAATAACTCGTAAGCAACAAAGATTAGTACAAAGAGAAACGCTTTCAGGGGTAAATATAGCCCAAGAAATTCAAAAGTTTTATCGTTTTTTATATATGATCAAAGAACCTAAATATGAACACATTACAAAAGTAAAAGAAATTGGGCGGCATCAATATTTTAATTGAAATCTTAAAATTAAATGATATAAGGAATTGCGATGAATATTATCAAAGTAGTTATTATGCTTTGTATTGGTACAATTTCTATCAACCAAATTGTTGTGGCAAAACCTGCTAAAAGAACTGTTAAATCTGTAGCGACAGAGCAAGCCAAAGCAGATGAGCAGGTAATGCAATCTGCTAAACAATATGAACAACAAGGTGAATATGCCAAAGCTATTGATATTTATCAGTACGAAGTTGCTCGAGGTTCTCTTCCTGCAATGGATGCGCTCGGTGTGCTATACTTGAACGGCAAAGGTTTTGAGAAAAAAGACTTTGAAAAAGCCTTTGAGCAATTTCAAAAAGCAGCAGAAAAAGGTTACCCGCCTGCACAGAAAAATCTTGGTACTATGTATTTGCTTGGTCATGGTGTGAAAAAAGATTATCATCAAGCGATGCACTGGTTTAAACAGGCGGCTGAAAAAGGCAATGCAGAAGCGCAATATAACTACGGTGTGGGCTACCTCAATGGCAAAGGGCTTCGTCAAGATAAAAAGCTAGCTAAACAATGGTTTGGTAAGGCTTGCGACAACGGGCATCAAAAAGGTTGTAATGCGTACAAAAAACTGAATGAGCAGGGATTTTAACTTTTTTCATTAAAAAAAGAAAATGTGAGGCAAGCTAAATCTTAAATAACCTCAGTAAGTTTAGAATTTTTAAATTTAGAGAATAAAACTATGACCAGCAAAATCGTCAAGATCAATAATATTGAAGTTGCTAACAATAAACCTTTCACCCTCTTCGGTGGTATGAATGTGCTTGAAAGCCGTGATATGGCGATGCGTGTGTGTGAAAAATATGTAGAAGTTACTCAAAAATTGGGCGTTCCTTATGTTTTCAAAGCCTCTTTCGATAAAGCCAACCGCTCATCAATTCACTCATACCGTGGGCCTGGGATGGAAGAAGGCTTAAAAATCTTTCAAGAATTAAAAGAGACATTCGGGGTAAACATTATTACTGATGTTCATGAAATCTACCAATGTAAACCTGTAGCGGAAGTAGTGGATGTGATTCAGCTTCCAGCGTTTTTGGCTCGTCAAACCGACCTTGTCGAAGCAATGGCACGTACGGGAGCGGTGATTAACGTGAAAAAACCACAATTTTTAAGCCCTGGACAGATGGGTAATATTGTTGAAAAAATCGCCGAATGTGGCAACGATAAAGTGATTCTGTGCGACCGTGGCACAAACTTCGGCTACGACAACTTAGTGGTGGATATGCTGGGTTTCGGTGTGATGAAAAAAGTCTCAAAAGGTTGTCCTGTGATTTTCGATGTTACCCATTCACTACAATGCCGTGATCCATTTGGGGCAGCGTCAGGCGGTCGTCGTGCTCAAGTTACTGAATTGGCACGCAGTGGTATGGCAATTGGCTTAGCTGGCCTGTTTTTAGAAGCCCACCCCGATCCAAATTCAGCAAAATGCGATGGCCCATCAGCGCTACCGCTCTCAACACTTGAAGTCTTTATTTCACAGATGAAAGCAATTGATGATTTAGTGAAATCATTTGATGAGATTGATACTTCAAAATAATTTATATACAAGCGGTCAAATTTTGCAAATTTTCTGCAAGATTTGACCGCTTGTATTGTTTTTTGTATATTTTCCATCTGTTTTGAATAAGGGAAATAAAATGAACATTGTTTTTCTTGACCGCACTGGCATTCCTGCCACACATTCAATCCCTCGACCAACTTTCCCTCATACTTGGATAGAATACGACCATACTTCAGCTGATGAAACATTCGATCGAGTGAAAGATGCCGACATTATCATTACCAGCAAAGTAATATTAAATCGTGAGTTGCTGGCGAAGTTGCCGAAACTCAAGCTGATAGCTATTACCGCAACAGGCACAAATAACGTCGATTTGGTGGCAGCAAAAGAACTTGGCATAATAGTAAAAAATGTTACGGGCTATTCCAGTGTAACGGTACCAGAACACGTGATCGGAATGATTTATTCGCTTAAACATAGCTTGATGAGTTACCACAAAGATCAATTAACGGATCGCTGGGCAACTTGTGGACAGTTCTGTTATGTCGATTACCCGATTACCGATATTCGAGGCTCAACGCTTGGCATTTTTGGTAAGGGCAACACAGGCTCAGAAGTGGCTCGCTTGGCACAAGCGGTTGGAATGAATGTGATTTTTGCAGAACACCAAGGGGCAAAGGAAATCCGTGAGGGTTATGTGGCTTTTGAAGAGGTATTCAAGCAAGCAGATATTATTTCTCTGCATTGTCCTTTAACCGAGCAAACCGAGAAAATGATTAACGCTCACACCCTTTCGCTAATGAAACCAACTGCTTATCTTATCAATACAGGGCGTGGTGGCTTGGTGGAAGAGTCTGCATTACTTGATGTTCTTGAAAACGGCAAAATTGCAGGAGCAGCACTTGATGTGGTGGCAAAAGAGCCACCTGAATTGAATGATCCACTAATGAATGCAGCAAAACGCTTACCGAATTTGCTGATCACACCACACATCGCATGGGCAAGTGATTCAGCCTTGACAACCTTAGTCAATAAAGTGGCACAAAATATTGAAGAATTTGTAGCAACAGGAAAATAATGAACTTAACTCCCCTTTTTATCGCTTTCCGCTATTGGCGTTCTAAAAGTGCCGACCGCTTCGGGCAATTAGTCACCAATCTTGCTAGCTTCGGCATTGTGCTTGGCGTAATGGCGTTGATTATCGTGCTGTCGGTAATGAACGGCTTGGAAAATACACAGAAGAAAAATCTACTTTCTGCATTACCTCACGCTATTGTGATGCCACAAGAAGGCAGTTTTGGCAAAAATGAAAAACTCAACTTACCGAGTTTTGCTACTCATAGTGTGCCGACTAACCGCACTAATGTGATTATTCAGGGTCAGCGAGGTATTAGCGCAGGCACACTTATTGGTGTGGAAAAAGATTCCGATGATCCACTTTTAGCTGGTGAGAATCTCACTAAACTTCTACCAGCTGGTGGATTTAAGGTATTGTTAGGTTCCAGACTGGCGGATAAACTCAACATCGGTGTAGGCGAACAACTACGTTTGATGATTACTGAAAACAGCCAATACACCCCAATGGGACGAGTACCAGTGCAACGTTTGTTTAGAGTAGTTGGCATTTATCATTCTAACAATAGCGCGAGTGAATATACTTTATTTGCTAATCTTGCGGACGTAGGGCGATTGTTACGTATTACTGAAGATCAAGTACAAGGTGTAAGATTATTCTTGCGAGATCCCTTCCAAGTGACCGAACTTGCCAACACATTTAATGAAAATCGCTACAAAATTAGCGATTGGCGTGAACAAAAAGGTGAATTTTTCCAAGCGGTGCGAATGGAAAAAAATATGATGGGCTTGCTGATTAGTTTGATTATTATCGTGGCGATTTCTAATATTGTCACTTCACTCAGCCTAATGGTAGTTGATAAACAAGGTGAAATTGCGATCTTGCAAACTCAGGGTTTAACCAAAGGGCAAATCACGCAAATTTTCATTTTCCAAGGTGCAATTGTTGGTGTGATTGGCTCATTGATTGGCGGAGTAATTGGTATTGTAGCAACAATGAATTTGGATAAAATCATTGAATGGATTAACCCAGCTATCAAGCTTCCAACGTTAATCTCAAGCCCGCAAATTGCAGTGATTATTGGGTTTTCTGTGCTACTTTCATTGCTTTGCACCATTTACCCCGCTTACCGAGCTTCCAAAATTGAGCCAGCACAGGCGTTGCGTTATGAGTAATTTTGCAAAAAATTAAAGCAATTAGACCGCTTGTAGTAAAAATGCAGACACACAGCGTGTGTCAGAAAATTTGAGAAAAATATGACTAAACTACTTCGCTGTGAAAATATCAGCAAATTTTATGATGAAGGTGAACAGAAAGTTCAGGTATTGAAAGCGGTGTCGTTTTCAATGGAAGTCGGTGAACTGGTGGCGGTTGTTGGCGCTTCAGGTTCGGGCAAAAGTACCTTGTTGCATATCCTTGGTGGCTTAGATCAGCCAAGTTCTGGGGAAGTATGGATTCGTGATCACTCACTACAAAAACTCAGCTCGAACAAATTAGCGGAACTGCGTAATCAGAATTTGGGCTTTGTTTATCAGTTCCATCATTTAATGGCAGATTTTACGGCTTTAGAAAACGTGATGATGCCAATGTTAATTGGCAAGCAGAACAAAACGGAATCTGCAGCTCGTGCTGAAAAAATGTTGCAAGCGGTTGGGCTTAGCCACCGTATTAGCCATCGCCCATCAGCCCTGTCAGGGGGCGAACGCCAACGTGTGGCTATTGCTCGTGCTTTAGTGAATAACCCTGCATTGGTGCTTGCGGATGAACCAACAGGCAACCTTGACCAAAAAACCACTGAAAGCATTTTTGATCTAATCAAACAGCTCAATGTAGAACAAAATATTGCTTTTTTGTTAGTGACACACGATTTGACTCTCGCCCATAAACTTTCACGCAGAATGGTGATGCGTGATGGTGTGCTAAGTGAGGAAGGCTAATGAATACGCCATTTTTTATTAGCTGGCGTTATCAGCGTGGTAAGCAGAAAAATCGCCTAGTGTCACTGATTTCACTTTTTTCTAGCATTGGTATTGCCTTAGGCGTGGCGGTGTTAATTATTGGACTTAGTGCGATGAATGGCTTTGAGAGAGAACTCAATCAGCGCGTGCTATCTGTGGTTCCGCATATTGAGCTATTTTCTTATGAAAAGGGACAAAATGTACCGATACGAGCGGTTAAAAAATTGGAGAAATTGGTAAAGCAGAATGAAAAAGTGGTCGCTTCCTCACCTTTTGTCAGCTTCACTGCTTTGATTGAAAACGGTTCACAACTCAAAATTGCCCAAGTGCGAGGTGTAAATCCTACAGAACAAGATAGTGTAAGTAAAATTGGACATTTTGTGCCGAAGGAGCAATGGCAAGCCTTTCATAAGGAGGGTGGCTTGATTTTAGGTGCAGGTATTGCCAAAGCCTTAGAAGTAGAAGCGGGCGATGAAGTTACTTTGCTTTTACCACAACCAACCGAAGAGGGGAAGCTGGTCCAACCACTTCGTTTTAGCTTACCTGTGACGGGCGTGCTAAAGTTAGAAGGTCAGCTTGACCATAGCTATGCGTTGTTGCCAATCAGCAAAGCCCAAGAGTTATTAGAGTATAAAAATGGTGAAGTGTCAGGCTTAGAAATTGCCTTAAAATCGCCTTTTGATGTGCTGACAGTGAGTTTTCCGCAATTAGATAGTTATCCACAATCTATTTATTCAAACATGTGGACTGAAAAATTTGGCTATATGTACAAAGATATTCAGCTAGTTCGAGCTGTGATGTATATTGCGATGGTGTTAGTGATTGGTGTCGCCTGTTTCAATATTATTTCAACTTTGATTATGGCGGTCAAAGATAAACAAGGTGATATAGCGATTATGCGCACTCTGGGGGCAAATAATAGCTTTATTAAACGTATTTTTCTTTGGTATGGCTTATTGTCTGGGATGAAAGGAGCAGTAATTGGGGTTATTTTAGGGGTGATTTTATCGCTGAATCTCACGGCAATTATCAAAGCCTTAGAAAATTTCTTTGATATGAAATTGCTTTCTGATGGGGTTTACTTTGTCGATTTTCTACCAAGCGAATTGCATTGGCAAGATGTTATTTATGTATTGATTGCCACTATTGTATTAAGTTTATTTGCAAGTCTATACCCTGCAAGTCGAGCCGCGAAGTTAGAGCCAGCAAAAGTGTTGAGTGGACACTAAAAAACGAATAAATTTGATTTATTAAACAAAATTTGGCGGAGGGAAATGGGAGTCGAACCCACCCAAGAACGCTGGCGTCCTTAACAGGATTTGAAATCCTGCCGCCTCACCAGAAGCGACTTCCCTCCAAAAGTGGCACTATTCTACTTTATTTATTAAAATAATCCAAAATTTCTTTCTGAGAATATTATGCAAAACCTTTATCGCCAAATTCCAGCCATTGATAAACTCATCAAAGCTCCACAAGCGGTCGAATTTATCCAAAAATTTGGACATTCAGCTGTAGTGGAACAAGCACGCCAGCTGATTGAAACGGCTCGTAAACAAATCCAACAAACACAAACTTTACCTGATTTTCTAAATAATGAAACGGCACTTTTCGCTCGACTTGGTTCGCAATTAGCTGATTTAGAAAAAGTTGGCATTCGTTCCGTTTTTAATTTGACGGGGACGGTGTTGCATACAAATCTTGGACGTGGTTTGTGGTCAGAAAAAGCGGTGGCGGCGGCGACTAAGGCAATGCGAAATAACGTCGCTTTAGAGTTTGATATTGAAGAAGGCAAACGCTCACACCGTGATAATTATATCAATGAGCTGGTACGAACCCTTACAGGAGCAGAAGAGGCTTGTGTAGTGAATAACAATGCGGCAGCGGTATTATTGATGTTAGCGACTTTTGCACAAGGCAAAGAGGTGATTGTTTCTCGTGGTGAACTGGTGGAAATTGGTGGTGCTTTCCGCATTCCCGATATTATGCAGCAAGCAGGTTGCACCTTAATTGAAGTGGGAACTACCAATCGCACACATTTGAAAGACTATCGCAATGCGATCAACGAAAACACCGCTTTTTTGATGAAAGTACATACCAGCAACTATCATATTTCTGGTTTTACTAGCTCGGTATCGGAAGAAGAATTAGTGGAACTTGGTAAAGAATTTAGTTTGCCCGTGATCAGTGATTTGGGTAGCGGTTCACTCATTGATATGACTGCTTTGGGTTTACCAGCCGAACCTATGGTGCAACAAAAAGTCGCCGCTGGCGTGGATTTGATTTCTTTTTCGGGCGATAAGCTGTTGGGCGGAGTGCAAGCAGGCATTATTGTTGGTAAAAAAGAACGCATTGCTGCATTGCAAGCTCATCCGCTTAAACGAGTGTTACGTTGCGACAAAGTGGTTTTATCTGCTTTAGAAGCGACGCTACGTCATTATTTGTTCCCTGAAAAATTAACGGAAGAATTACCTACTTTGCAACTGCTTACGCAATCGGTTGAGAGCTTGAAAGTTAAGGCTGAACGACTAAAAAATACGCTCAGCAAGCGGTTAGATTCTCGTTATATTTTGCAAATTGAGCCAAGTCTTGCTCAAATCGGTAGCGGTGCTTTGCCAAGCGAAACATTGTCATCCTTGGCAGTGACAATTTCGGCGGAAAAACAGCGCGATTTGTTAGCACTGGAAAAACAATTTAAACAGTTTGCAAGCCCAATTATCGGACGTTTTGCCGAGCAGAAATTTTGGTTAGATTTGCGTTCGGTGGCACAATTTGAGCAACTTATCGCAATGTTGGAGGAAGTATGATTTTTGTCACCAGCGGGCATGTCGATCACGGTAAAACTTCACTGTTGCAGGCTTTGACTGGCACGCACACAGCACATTTGCCTGATGAGAAAAAACGGGGGCTAACGATTGATTTGGGCTATGCCTATTTGCCGATTGAAGGTGATGTTTTAGGTTTTATTGATGTTCCTGGGCATCAAAAATTTCTATCCAATATGTTGGCAGGTTTGGGTGGCATTGATCACGCTTTGTTGATCGTAGCGGCAGACGAGGGCATTAAGCCGCAAACAGTTGAACATTTGGACATTTTAAAACTGTTGCAATTTAAAAAAATCACAGTGGTGATCACTAAAGCCGATAAAGCGAACGAAACCATCATTGCGAATTTAACTGAACAATTAAAATCGCAATTTCCATTTTTGGCTAATTCGCCATTTTTTGCTACCTCAGTCGTTACACAGCAAGGTATAAAAGAATTAACCGCTTATTTAATTAAGCAAAGCCGTCAAAATCAGCACAATAATCAACCGTTTCGTTATGCCATTGATCGTGTCTTTAATGTCAAAGGGACGGGTTTAGTCGTTACTGGTACGGCGGTGGCAGGGCAAATTAAAATTGGCGATGAGTTTTATTTATCTAATGGTGAGAAAGTTCGGGTAAAAGGCATTCACGCCCAAAATAGTGAAGCGCAAGTTGGCTTAGCTAATCAACGTTTAGCTTTAAATATTGCTGGGGTTGACAAAGAACAAGTGAAACGTGGCGATTGGATTAGCGAATTAAATCCGCAATACGCTACGGAAAGAATTACAGTGAAATTGCTTGCCAATCAAAATTTAAAAGAGAGCAGCGTTATTCATCTTTATCATTTCGCTTCCCATATTACGGGCAAATTAAATTTACTCACGACAAAACAAGCGGTCAAAAATACGCAAAATTTTGCAGAAATTATTTTGGATGAGCCGTTGCATATCGCGATTGCAGATAAATTGATTATTCGTTCGGGTGATGACAGCCAAACATTGGCAGGGGCGGAAGTAATTGAAATTGACTCACCTAGACGATATAAACGGAGCGAAGCTCGCTTAAAATATGTTACGCAATTAGCTTTATGCACCAATAGCGAACAGCGTTTAGCGTTGATGTTGCAAGACAATGTGGTTGAGCGTGAAAAGTATTTATGGGCTGAACAGCAATTTAATGACAATTTAACAGGCGATTGGCTCTTTAGCGAAAAATATAAATCCCAAATTCAACAAACGGTTTTAGAGAAAATCACTGAATATCACGAATATCATCAAGATCAATTGGGTGTGACCAAAGCCCGTTTATATCGCATTGCGACGTTAAATTTGCCTGAAAAATTAGCTTACCAATTTATTGATGAGTTAATTGAAAACAAATATTTAATGCAAACGCGTGGTTGGATTCATTCTCCAAATCATCGCATTGAATTTAACGCTCAAGAACAGCAAATTTGGCAACAAATTAAACCGCTTTTTGAGCAAAGCAAAGAAGCCTTATGGGTGCGAGATATAGCCACAGCATTAAGTACGGATGAAACCGAAATGCGAAATTTATTATATAAAGCAGGCAAGCTTGGCTATTTAATTCCGATTGTGAAAGATCGCTTTTTATCAAATGAACAAATTGCGGAATTTGCGCAACTGATTAAAAAAATGATTTTAGAGAAAGGCGATATTTCAGTAAATCAGCTACGAGATGAAATTGGTTACGGGCGGAAACTTACCGTGCAACTGATTGAATATTTTGACCGTTCAGGTTTTTTACGCCGTAAAGGCAATGTGCATTTATTAAGAGATGTGGACAGTTTTTAGATGAAAAAGAAGCGAAATGCCCGTGCGGTTGCTGCACAAATGATATTGCAGGTGTTGGATAAAGGGCAGTCTCTTTCCACGCTGATTCCTGAGGCACAAAGCAAACTTGACCCAAAAGATTTACCGCTGGTACAAGAAATTACCTTCGGGATTTGTCGTTATTTGCCACGTTTGGAAAGCATTATCAAACAGTTAGTCGAAAAACCGCTGAAAGGCAAAACTCGCTTAGTGCATTGTTTGCTGTTGGTTGGGTTATATCAACTGCTCTATATGCGAGTGCCAGCTCATGCGGCGGTGGATGAAGTGGTTAATGCGACTAAAATGCTGAAATTAGACAGCTTCCGAGCTTTAACTAACGGTGTGCTTCGCCGCTTTTTGCGTGAGCAAGCGGTGATTTTAGCAGTGGTTGATAAACATTGGCAAACGCAACACCCTGAATGGTTAGTAAACAAATTGAAGAAAGCCTATCCGCATTGGCGTGAGATTGTGGAAGCGAATAATCAACACCCACCGATGTGGATTCGGGTTAATTCACAACAGATTAGCATCAAGGACTATAAAGTGTTACTTGATGGTTTGGTTGCAAAAAATTCAGAAAATTCGATCGCTTGTGTGCCTAATGGTGCCATTTTGTTGGAAAATCCAGTACCTGTGAATAAGTTAATGAACTTTGAACAAGGTTGGGTAACGGTGCAAGATGCACATGCGCAATGGTCGGCGGAGTTATTAGATGCACAAAATGGCGAATTGATTCTCGATGCTTGTGCGGCACCAGGTGGCAAAACGACCCATATTTTGGAAAAAGCCCCACAAGCAAATGTGATTGCCCTAGATATTGAAGAAGTTCGTTTAAAACGGGTTCGTGAAAATTTAGCCCGACTTGGGCAAACTGCAACAGTGATTTGTGGTGATGCGTCAAAACCTGATGAATGGTTAGATGATGGTGTGCTGTTTGATCGTATTTTACTGGATGCGCCTTGTTCGGCAACGGGGGTTATCCGTCGCCACCCTGATATTAAATGGCTCCGTAAAGAAAGCGATATTAGCGAACTTGCCGAACTGCAAAGCAAGATTTTTCGTGCGTTATGGGCAAGATTAAAACCAAACGGTATTCTGCTTTATGCTACTTGTTCTATTTTACCCGAAGAAAACAGTGAGCAAATTCAACGTTTTATCGAAATTGAACCAACGGCAGAGCTGGTGGAAATGGATTTTAACGGCGAAAAAACGATAATGAAGCAATTTTTTCCAGCAGAAAATAGTGGTGATGGGTTCTTTTATGCGAAACTGAAAAAAATTGTGTAAAGAAATTGTCTGCTTTATATGAAATTTGGCATTGTGTGATAGTATTTGTAAGTTTTTTGTAAGGTCTTAAACTAGGATAACTAAAATTATGTCAATTTCAACAAACAACAAACAACTGCTAGGTCAAACATTGCGACTTAGTGCGGTGCAAGTTATTTTCTTTTTATCAGGCTTTGCCGCCTTGCTTTATCAAATTAGTTGGCAACGGATGTTATTTACCAGTTTTGGTGTAGATATGGAAGCCATTACAATGATTGTGGCTGTATTTATGCTAGGGCTGGGAGTCGGAGGCTATTGTGGCGGGCGCATAGCCGATCGCTTTCCACGACATTTATTGTTAATTTTTACCTTCATTGAATTAGGTATCGGCGCATTTGGGTTAATTAGTGCGGATGCCATAGGACTAAGCCAACGCTATTTTGCACATTATAATGTGTTTGTAGTAGTAATCTTTTTTAGCCAAAAATGGATTAAATGGACTGCCGTGGCTGGTACAGTGCTGGCACTAGTGGCAGTATTTGCTTTACCTGAGAGGATAATGAATAATATTGTAGATAAGTCCTCAAATAATCTAGAATTAAAAGAATTATTTGAAAATCGTTCAGGTATTATTCAGGTCTATCAAGATAAAGAAAATAATGAGCTAGTCTTTGGCAATAATGTCTATGATGGGGCTTTTAATACCAGTTTGAGCAATAATATTAACGGCATACATCGTGCCTATTTATTACCTGTAATTGCACCACAAGCTAAAGAGATTTTAGTGATTGGCTTATCTACGGGGTCTTGGATTTCTGTACTTACCCAACAGCCTAGTTTAGAAAAAATTACAGTAATAGAGCTTAATCCAAGTTATGTAGAATTTGCTTGACGCCACCCAGAAATGCAAAAAATATTGCAAGATAAGCGCATAGAAATTATTGTGGACGATGGCAGACGTTACCTTAATCAACATCCTGAATTGAAATATGACTATATTTTAATGAACACCAGCTGGCATTGGCGAGCTTATCAAACGGCATTATTGTCGCAAGAGTATTTTCAGCTTACTAAACAGCATTTGCAGCCAAATGGATTTGTATATTTAAATACAACATCATCGATGGATGTATGGTTTACCGTGAGCCAGCAATTCCCATATAGCTATCGCTATGCGAATATGGCATTGGGCTCATTATCACCAATGAGTTTTAATCAGCTACGAATTGAAGATGGCTTAATGGCACTTAGCGAGAAAGGTAAACCACTGTTTAATGCGCAAACGCTGCCTAATGCCGTGCAAGAAATTCAAAAGGTTCAACAGGATCTTATTCCACTAAACAAAGATTATTTTAGTGTTCAGCATCCACAGCGTAGCCCTGAAATCATTACAGATTGGAATATGATCACCGAATATAAATATGGTTTATTTAACCAAGATGTAAAATCAACACATTCAAAATGAAAATTATCATTCTAGGAGCAGGGCAAGTAGGTTCAACCCTTGCTGCTTCATTAGCAACAGATGAAAACGACATTACACTAATTGATGATCGCCAAGAGTTGCTAGATCAGCAACAAGATAAGCACGATATTCGAGTGCTGAAAGGAAACTGTTCATCGCCTCGTATTCTGCGCGAAGCAGGAGCGACGGATGCAGATATGTTGGTGGCGGTAACCGATAGTGACGAGACCAATATGGTGGCAAGTCAAGTAGCGTATAGTTTGTTTAAAGTGCCGACCAAAATTGCTCGTATTCGTAATCCTGATTACGTGCGAGAACGTGCAGAGCTCTTTGGCAATAATAACTTGCCTGTTGATCATGTAATTGCGCCTGAATTATTGGTACGTCAGGAAATTTTACGTTTGATCCACTACCCAGGGGCGCTACAAATTGCATATTTTGCCAATGAATTGGTCAGTCTTGTGGGGGTAAAAGCTTACTATGGCGGTCCTTTGGTAGGCTATCCTATTTCAGCGTTACACGACCATTTACCTTATATTGATGCACGTATTGTGGCTATTTTCCGTCAAGACCGAGCCATTATCCCGCAAGGTTCAACCATTATCGAAGCGGGGGATGAGGTCTTTTTCATTTCTGCCACCCAGCACATCAAAGCGGTAATGAGCGAACTGCAACGCCTTGAAAGACCTCATAAACGCGTGATGATTGTTGGTGGCGGGGCAATTGCTTTAGGTTTGGCAAAAGATTTGGAAAATCAATGTAGTGTGAAGATCATTGAACGCGATCAAGCCAAGGCAGAAAAAATTGCGACACAAATGGATAAAGCCCTTGTGTTGCAAGGCGATGCTTCTGATCAAGAATTGCTTTTTGAAGAGCATATTGAAAATATCGATCTCTTTTTAGCCTTAACGAGTGATGATGAAGCCAATATTATGTCGGCGTTGTTGGCAAAACGCTTAGGTGCGAAAAAAGCAATTGTATTGGTACAGCGAATGGCATATTTGCATTTGATTCAAGGCGGAACCATTGATATTGCGATGTCGCCACAGCAATCTACTATTTCAGCGCTTTCTAGTTATGTCCGAAAAGGTGATATTGTTAAGGTTGCTTCACTCAAACAAGGCTTAGCGGAAGGGATTGAAGTGATTGCCCACGGTGATCAAGAATCTTCTAAAGTGGTAGGGCGACAAATTAAAGAATTGAAGTTGCCACAAGGAGCGATTGTAGGAGCAATTGTGCGTAATGATGAAGTTCTCATTGGGCATAAATCAACCATCATTGAAGCCAACGATCGTGTGATTTTATTCGTAAATGATAAAAAATACGTGAGTGAAATTGAGAAATTATTTCAAGTAAGCTCATTCTTTTTATAATAAAAATGACCGCTTGTATGGTATTACAAGCGGTCATTTTTTGTCAAAAATTTACATTTTTTCTTCAATCAACTTCACCATCATTTTGATGTGATCGCCTGTGGCATTTAAGGCGGGGATGTAGCGATAGCTTTCGCCACCTGCATTGATGAAATTTTCTTTATTTTCTTCCTCAATTTCTTCCAAGGTTTCCAAACAGTCCGCTGAGAAGCCAGCACAAATTACCGCAATTTTTTTCACCCCTTTAGCAGGTAAGGCTTCAAGGGTTTTATCGGTGTAAGGTTGAAGCCACTCTTCATCACCAAAACGAGATTGGAAAGTAAGCAGCCACTGATTTTCGTTTAACCCTACTTTTTCAGCTACTAAGCGAGCGGTTGTTCGGCAGTGTGTGGCGTAAAAATCGCCTTCCGTTTCATAGCGTTTTGGAATACCGTGGAATGAGAAGAGCAACTTTTCGTCCGCTTCGAGTTTAATGGTATTTGCCAAAGCTTGAATATAAAGTGGATCGTCGTGATAGTTGTGAATAAACTCAAAAGGCACGACTTTTTTCTGTAGCGTTAAAGCGCGAGCAAAAGCATCCAATACTGAAGCAGTGGTGGTTGAGCTATATTGTGGATACAGTGGCAGCACGATGATTTTCTCCACTTCTGCTTTAATTAAGCGGTCAGTTGCGCTTTCAATGCTTGGATTACCGTAGCTCATTCCGAATTCGACCACGATATTTTTGCCTTTGCCATCAAAATAGTTTTGTAGTGCTTTTTGCTGAGCTTTGGAAATGGCTAATAATGGTGAGCCTTGCTCGCTCCAAATTTCGGCATACGCCTTAGCAACACGAGGAGCCCGTTTTGGGAGAATGAAACAATTTAAAATTAGTTGCCATTTACATTTTGGTAAATCGATCACGCGGGGATCGCTTAAAAACTGCTTTAAATAGCGTTTTACTGCGGGTGTGGTAGGTTCATCTGGTGTGCCGAGATTGGCGAGCAATACGCCGATTTTGGTTTGGTGCATAAGATTCTTCTCAAGACAAATTAAAAATAGGCGTATATTAGCGTAAAATGAGGCAGCGAATAAACGGTTTATCTAATTAAAATGAGTAAAAGCCAAGGAGAAATAATGAAACGTTGTGATTGGGCGGGCAGTAGTGAAATTTATGTGCAGTATCATGATAATGAATGGGGTAAGCCTGAATTTGATAGCCAAAAATTGTTTGAAAAAATTTGCTTAGAAGGACAGCAAGCAGGGCTATCGTGGATTACTGTGCTGAAAAAGCGGGATAATTATCGCAAGGCATTTTTCGATTTCAATCCTGAAAAAATTGTGCAAATCACGGAGAGTGATTTAGATGCGTTAGTCAAAAATGAAGGCTTAATTCGTCACCGAGCTAAACTCGAAGCCATTGTACGCAATGCTAAAGCCTATTTGGCAATGCAAGCCAAGGGAGAAGATTTTAGCCAATTCATTTGGGCGTTTGTAGGTGGCAAGCCGCAGATTAACGATGTGTCGAGTTTAGATTGTGTGCCAGCAAAAACGGAAATCTCCAAAACAATGTCAAAAGCCTTGAAAAAGCGAGGTTTTGTCTTCGTAGGGGAAACCACGTGTTATGCCTTTATGCAATCAATGGGCTTGGTTGATGATCATTTGAATGATTGCCACTGTAAAACCAAGAAGTAAGCGGTCGAATTTCTCAAAAAATTTGCAAACTAAACAAAGTCGCTGATTTTTACCTTGCTTTTTGTTTGGCTTATAGGTAGAATGGCGACCTCTTTTTATGGTTCTTAGTTGGTTTAAGCCAATTTTTTATTTTTAGGTAGATAGCAAATGAAACGTACATTTCAACCTTCTGTATTAAAACGCGCTCGTACTCACGGTTTCCGTGCTCGTATGGCAACTAAAAATGGTCGTCAAGTTTTAGCACGTCGTCGTGCTAAAGGTCGTAAATCTTTATCTGCATAATTGGCAATAAAGTTTCACTATTGTGAAGACGCACGCATTTTCTCGGGAGCTACGTTTGTTAGCTCCCGTTCAATTTAAAGCGGTCTTTGAAAATCCTCATCGTGCCAGCACTCCTCAAATGGCACTTCTTGGTCGTGAAAATAATGCAGAGAATCCTCGGTTAGGTTTAGCCGTTGCTAAAAAACATCTCAAACGCGCAAATCAACGTAATCGCATTAAACGTATTGTGCGAGAATCTTTTCGACTAAAGCAACACGAATTGCCAAATTTTGATTTTGTCTTTGTGGCGAAAGGTGGCATTGGTCAGTTAGATAACAAAACGCTTTTTGAAACCCTTGAAAAACTATGGGCAAGACAAATTCGTCTCAGCAAACAACCTGTTCAAACAGTTCATTACCAAACAGCGAAGAAGGTAGAAGTAAAATAAAGGTAGGGTTAAGCGCAAAATTACTATTGTTGCCAATCTATTTTTATCGTTATTGCATTAGCCCTTTTCTTGCGCCTCGTTGCCGTTTTTATCCAACTTGTTCTACTTATGCGGTCGAAGCCATTAAAATTCACGGTGCATTAAAAGGTGGCTATTTGGCGTGCAAACGTATTTTACGTTGTAATCCGTTAAGTGAGGGGGGAGAGGACCCTGTACCAGCAAAATGTTGCAATGAGCATAATCAAGAAAAAAAATGATTTTCTTTCTATATATTTTCGAACTTTTTTAATGAGGTATAGTCTCAATTTATGACTGTTGTGAAATAGTCGAAAATTTTATTCATTATGTAGATCCCCAAATGGCTAGGTTGTTTATACTTCTTAGTCATTTTTATTTAGTTAGAGCGGGGAGCGAATTAAAAAACGCCATAAATTTAAATATTTATGGCGTTTTTGCAATTTTTTAGTGAAATTAAACCGCTTGCATTGGATTACCAGTAAGCACGTAAACCAACAACTGTTGTATTATTACGCTCTTTAGTACGTAATCCGCTGCTACGATATTGTTTAGTGCGTTCTGTTTTCCATTCTACGAAACCACGAATGTTTTTAAGGAATGGAGCGAACGTCGGCGCAAAGCGATATTCAGTACCGAACATAAACTCATTGGTTTTGTATTTACGATCCGAATTTGCCGAAGCAGAAACATAGTCGTGTTTATCTGTTTTACGTGCGTACATACCGTAAACCCGCCATTCGCTAGTCATTTTATGATAGATAACAGTACGGATTTGCTCTTCAGTTTGTTTATCCATACTTTCTTCACCTTTTGTGATGCGACGCTCTAAGTCTAAACCAAAGGTAGTTTTATCATAGGTATAAGCCATATCAAGTGCATAGGCATTTGAAGAATAAGTAGATGGATAACGATAGAGTGTTGCACGGGTTACTGAATCTCTTTCACGACCAGACTGTCTGTAACGCTCTCTTGTTGCACCTGTTGCAATCACAAATTCTTGATCTTTATCGATTTCGTGAGTATAGATTGCTGCTGCACCATAAGTGTCAAGGCGGTGATCATCCAGTGCTAGGCCATTGTTTTCCCGAGGGCTTTCACCACCGTAGAATCCACCTACTTTTAAGCCTTTAACACCTTGATAAACATATTGTACTGAACGACGTGCACCAGAAACTAATAAGCCATCAGATAAACTTAAAGTGTTTGGTAAATCGGTTTGTTTTACCTCATCGGTAATCACTGTTTGGTTACCGTAAGTAAGCTCACCGTATTTTTTATGTCCTACACCTGCATAAAGTTGGCGAGTATATAAATGGGTGAAACCGTGCTGTGAGTCTGGTCTTACACCTGCGTTGTCTCTGCCACGGAAGCGCCATTCTACACGACCAATACCGTAGAAGTCGTTGCCAAGCTCTTGTGTTAATTTAAAGCCAAAACGAGAACCATTGTTACGCACAGGGTTGCTGTATGTGTTACGTCTTGTGGTACCATTACGAACATCAGTTTCTTTTTCAGATGTTTTGCTCCATTGCAAACGAGCAGAACCAGTGAAATCTACTTGTGTACCATACTCTTGGCTGTCTAATGTATCATAAAGTGTATAAGCAGAAGCTGAGCCACTGATTAATGTTAATGATAATAACGATAATTTAAAGTTTTTCATAAATACTCCGAGTAAAGAAATAAAACGCAGCGATTCTATATGCCTTCTATTATCAGATCAATAAAAAATTATTAAATTGCTCTTTACAAAACTAAATCTGAAATGAACTTTTTGATTAATAGCCTGTCGCCCCAAAATCTGGTAAAAATTCGTTGGAATTTAACCGCTTGACGTTGGTTTTAACTCGCCCATCTGCCCATAATTCAATTTCTCGCCAGCCCGGCGGCAAGAAATCAAGAGTGAAATTATCACAATTCGGCTTAAATTGAATACAAGTCGAAGGTGTGGCAAAAATCTGAATGCCATTCCAAACCGCATTCACTTCTTGATGGATGTGTCCGTGCAAAATAGCTTTAACGTTATCAAATTGATTTAAAATATCGGCTAATTCATTGCTATTTTTTAGGCTATGTTGATCAAGCCACGCAGAGTTCGTAGGTAAAATATTATGGTGAAGTGCAACCAACGTAAAGCGTTCAGGCAATTCACTAAGTTTTTGCTGAAGCCATACTTGCTGACCATAAGAAAGTTTGCCACTTGGTGCATTGCTTATTTGGCTATTAAGCAGCAAAATTTGCCATTTTTTTCCTGCAAGAATCTGTTTGTCTGCATGGATATGAGCATATTCACCCAGTTGTAAACTCATTTGTGGCTGGGTGTCGTGATTACCTTCAAGCCAAAAGACAGGTTTATTGAGGGGTTCGACCATTTGTGCAAAACGGTGATAGGCTGAAATTTGGTAATCTTGCACTAAGTCACCTGTTGCAAGCACTGCATCAAATGAAAAATTACTTTGCTGAATTTCTGTTAAAACCGCTTGAAAACTTTGGTAAGTATTCACGCCCAATAGTGTTTCATTTGAGTCAGAAAAAAGATGTGGATCGGTAATTTGTACCAATCGCACCACTGGTTCGTGTTTGCCCAGTTGATAAAAGGTATTCATTTTTTATTCCTAGATAAATAGACCTTAAAAACTAGGCGTACTTTACCGTTTCGCTCAAGGAAATTCAGCAAGCAATGTTTAAAAATGAGAAGTAGATCTAATTATTTTTGATTTTTTGTACAAAATTTAGCATAGTTTAACTGTAACCACTGTAAACCAATCACGGCAATCACGTTATCAACCTTGCCCTCAATCACCCATTGATAGGCTTGTTCACGTGGTATAACGTGAACCAAAATATCCTCATTTTCTTCTTTTAAGCCGTGAACACTACCATTTTCTACTTGTGAGCTGTCTATCAAGCCTAAAAACAGGTGCAAGCGTTCAAGCTGACCGCCAGGGCTGTCCCATACGCTCAAAGCGTGTTCTACATTGTGAACGGTTAAACCCGCCTCTTCTTCCGCTTCACGAATGGCAACCTCGGCAGGATCTTCGTTACCTTTATCCACCATTCCTGCCACCAATTCTAGCAACCAAGGCGAACCTTCGCTTTGTGGATCGTAAGCCCCAATGCGCACTTGCTCGATTAGCACTACATTATCACGTTCAGGGTCGTAAGCAATCAATGCAGCGGCTGCTCCCTTTACTAGCAATTCACGCACTACTTCACCACTCACGCCTCCTTTAAAGAGTTTGTGGCGAAAATGAATTTTTTTCAACTCAAAATGTCCTTTATAAATAGTTTCTTGTTTGATTAATTCCAGGTCTTTTTGACCAAATTGTAAGATGCTCATTGAGATTCCCTTTTACTTAGCTTGATAATTAACCTATTGAGTGGCTATATACTTTTCTTTAATAATGGCTTTAAATTGTTCACTAGCGGTTGATGGCATTGTTAGGATAAGTAATATCTAATTTATTTTCTATTTCGTTTACCTTATAAACAAGTGGTCGAATTTGCGTAATTTTTTGCAAATTGCCTGCTTGCCATTGATAAATCTGCGGTTGTGTTTCGCCCTCAAAGAAATAGGCGAGATAGAACGGCAGTTGATGATAAAAATGCAGCTCACCTTGTGGGGCGTAAGCGGTGAGAATTTTATGTGTTTTAGGCAAATGTCGCACTTCAGACAGCTTCACAATTCCTACGCCTTGCGATTTTAACACGGCTTCACGCAAACACCATGAGAGATAAAAGCGATCGGCAAGTGTCTCTAAATCTGTCTGATTCTCTTCTAGTAGTTCGCTAATTTCCTCTTGGTTTGCATAGTGGCGAATGAGGACTTCAAACTGCCTTTCTTTTTGCGGATGTTCAATATCGATCCCCACCGCTTTTTTTGCAAAATCTTGAGAAAATATGACCGCTATCCAATCGCCTGAATGGCTAATATTAAAATCAATTTCGCTGTTTTGCACAAATGGACGACCGCTTGCAGTACGTTGTATCTGTTCTAATAAATTTAAATCTAGTTGGTGTTTGGCAAATAATTTTTTCAGCAAGAAATTTGCCATTCGACGACTTTTCCAGCGTTGCAATTGGCGACGAGAAAGGTTTTCGGGTGGCAAAAAAGGCTCGGGAATTGGTTCATCATTATGGGCAAAAATTACGTCAATCATCGTTTTAACACCAATACAAACACGCCAGTTGCCACCAAGCTAATGCCTAGCCAATCTTGTTCGCTCGGTCTTTCGTCTAAAAAAACAACCGCAAAGAGCGTCACCAATACGATACTGAACTTATCAATGGGGGCGACTTTAGAGGCTTCGCCTATTTGCAAGGCTTTAAAATAAGCCAGCCACGACAAGCCAGTGGCGAGTCCTGATAAAATCAGAAAGAGCCAGTTTTTGCTCGAAAGGTTGGAAAGCGGTTGCCATTTGTTAGCATAGGTTAGAAATAGCCCAAGAGCAGCAATAATTACAAGGGTGCGAATAAAAGTGGCAAAATCGGAATCAATGCCTTGCAAACCGACTTTGGCGAAAATCGCCGTTAAAGCCGCAAAAAACGCCGAAGCTAATGCCCAATAAATCCAATGATTTTCCATAACTCCTTCCTTCTGCTTAAAAAAATTACGGTTAGTTTAGCAAATTTTGATACGAAAATAGCTGTGCTTTTTTAGAAAAAATGCTATAAGTTATATTTCATTTATAACAAAAAAGGAGTGAATAATAATGATTAAACAGATTCAAAAGTTTTTGAAACTGGAAGCTGCGGGCGGAATTTTATTATTGGCTGCGGCGTTTTTGGCAATTATTTTTGCTAACAGTCCATTGAGTGGGTTTTACACGAGTTTTTTACAAACAGAAGTCGTCTTGAAAGTGGGGGCTTTTGAAATTGATAAACCATTGGTTATGTGGATCAATGATGGTTTTATGGCAGTCTTCTTTATTTTAGTGGGGCTTGAAGTCAAACGGGAACTGTTTGAAGGCTCGCTTTCCAGTGTGCAAAAAGCCGTATTTCCTGCATTTGCGGCGCTCGGTGGAATGATCGTTCCTGCTTTGGTTTATTGGTATATCAATAAAGATTATCCACAATTTCACGATGGTTGGGCAATCCCAATGGCAACCGATATTGCTTTTGCATTGGGGATTGTTGCATTGTTGAGTAAGCAAGTCCCGCCGGCGTTAAAGATGTTCTTGCTTGCCTTAGCTATTATTGATGATATAGGAGCCATTGTTGTTATTGCTATTTTCTTCTCGCATGAAATGAGTATGGCGGCACTGGTGGTGGCGAGTTTTGCAATTTTGGTCTTGATTGGAATGAACCGCTATAAAGTGATTGGTCTGATTAACTATGCGATTGTTGGAGCGATATTGTGGGCTTCAGTGTTGAAATCAGGTGTGCACGCTACCCTTGCAGGAGTAATCATTGGCTTTAGTATTCCGCTTAAAGGGAAAAAAGGGGAAACACCGCTTTACCACTTAGAACACATTCTCGCACCTTGGTGTTCATTTGTGATTTTGCCGCTCTTCGCTTTTGCAAACGCAGGGCTTTCCTTGGAAGGAATGAATTTAGAAAAAGTGCTTTCACCGTTACCGCTTGGTATTTCGCTAGGATTGATTATCGGTAAGCCAGTAGGTGTATTATTATTTAGCTACTTAGCCGTGTTATTACGTGTGGCTAAATTACCAGCTGGCGTAAATTTCAAGCAAATTTTTGCGATTGCCGTGCTATGTGGTATCGGTTTTACGATGTCGGTCTTCATTGCAGGCTTAGCCTTTGGTAGTAATAATGATTTACTATCATTGGCTCAGTTAGGCATATTGCTTGGTACGCTAATTTCAGCGATTGTTGGTTACTTCTTATTAAAATGGGCAACGAGAAAGCGTATTGCTAAATAAATTCAAAAGCTCAATGTGGCAAACCACATTGAGCTTTCATTACTTACCTAAATTGCTAAAAAAGTTCTTCACGCTATCTAAAAAACCTTCTTGCTGTGGGCGGTGATGACTTTTTCCTTCCAAACTTTCTTCTAATTTACGCAGTAATTCTTTCTGTTCTTCGTTGAGCGAAACTGGCGTTTCTATGACGACTTTACAGATTAAATCACCTGCGTAACCACCACGTGGACTGCTTACGCCTTTGCCGCGCACTCGGAACAATTTGCCAGTTTGGGTTTCGGCTGGAATTTTGAGTTTGAGTTTGCCATCTAAAGTTGGTACCTCAATCTCGCCACCTAATGCTGCCATAGTGAAACTAATTGGCACTTCGCAATAGAGATTCGAACCGTCACGCTCGAAAATGTCATGTTCACGCACGTGAATCACTACATACAAATCGCCTGCAGGCGCGCCTTGTTCGCCAGCGGCACCTTCGCCTGATAAGCGAAGTTGGTTGCCCGTATCTATGCCTGCTGGAATGGTGACTGATAAGTTTTTGGCTTTTTGCACGCGACCGTCGCCGTGGCACGATTTACACGGTTTCTCAATTTTCTTACCAGTACCGTGACAGTTTGGACACGTAGCTTCCGTCACAAAGAAACCTTGCTGACGGCGGATTCTGCCTGAGCCGTGACAATGCAAACAGGTTTCTACTTTGGAACCTTTTTCTGCTCCTGAACCGTGGCAAGTGTCACATTCGGCAAGGGTTGAAATGCGAATGTCTTTTTTGCAGCCTTTTACCGCTTCTTCCAGCGTGATTTCGATGTCGTAACGTAAATCATCACCACGCACCCCGCGTTGGCGACGACCACCGCCACCAAATCCACCGCCGAACATTTCGCTGAAGATGTCTTCAAAACCACCGAAACCGCCACCAAAGCCACCGCTAAAGCCACCAGCTCCACCACCTTGTTCAAAGGCGGCGTGACCATATTGGTCGTAAGCTGCTCGTTTTTCGGCATCGCCTAACACTTCGTAGGCCTCATTGATCTCTTTGAATTTTGCTTCTGCTTCTTTGCTGCCTTGGTTTTTATCGGGGTGATGTTTTGAGGCTAAACGTTTATACGCACGTTTAATATCGTTCTCACTCGCCCCTTTTTTCAAGCCAAGGACTTCGTAGTAATCTTTTTTTGCCATAGTGTTTTGTTTGTAAAATTTTACGGAAATTTGACCGCTTGTAAGCTTCATCCACGCACAGCGAGCATACGTGGTTACAATCAGCCTTCGGCAGAGTGAGCCGCTTTGCGGCTCTTCTCTCACAACCCTAAAGGAGCTGACCTATGCGTAACCTAGTACGGCTATGCCGTGCTAGGTATAGAGCCATTGTTGATAGATAAATACACCAAAAGGGCGTGTTTCCACGCCCTTTGTTTACGCTTTGAGAGCGTGAAAGATTATTTATTATCCTTCACTTCTTCAAATTCCGCATCTACCACGCCTTCATCTTTTTGTGCTTGCGGTTGTTCGCCACTGGCTTGTTGTGCTTTGGCTTGTGCCGCTTGCATTAAAGGTTCAGACGCTTTGATTAACGCTTCGGTTTTTGCTTCGATTTCTGCTTTGTCGTCGCCTTTGGCTGCGGTTTCTAATTCAGCAACTGCAGCTTCGATTTTCGCTTTGTCGTCCGCATTTAACGCATCGCCTGCTTCTTCGATTTGTTTACGGGTCGCATGGGCAATACCATCAGCTTGGTTGCGTGCTTGAACTAACTCTTCGAATTTTTTATCCGCTTCTGCATTTGCTTCTGCGTCACGTACCATTTGTTCGATTTCTTCATCGCTTAAACCTGAAGAGGCTTGGATACGGATTTGTTGCTCTTTACCTGTGTTTTTATCTTTCGCTGACACGTTGATTACACCGTTGGCATCGATGTCGAAAGTGACTTCAATTTGTGGCATACCACGTGGTGCTGGGTTGATACCTTCAAGGTTGAACTGACCAAGCGATTTGTTAGCAGATGCTTGTTTACGCTCACCTTGTAACACATGAATGGTTACCGCCGCTTGGTTGTCTTCCGCGGTTGAGAACACTTGCGATTTTTTGGTTGGAATCGTAGTGTTTTTCTCAATTAACACTGTCATCACACCACCCATTGTCTCGATACCTAATGAAAGTGGCGTTACGTCTAGTAAGAGAACGTCTTTCACATCACCTTTCAATACGCCGCCTTGCACAGCTGCGCCAATTGCTACAGCTTCATCTGGGTTTACGTCTTTGCGGGCTTCTTTGCCGAAGAACGCGGCGACTTTTTGTTGTACTAATGGCATACGAGTTTGACCACCAACGAGGATAATGTCGTTGATTTCATTTACCGATTTGCCTGCATCTTTCATTACTGCTTTTAATGAGTCAATTGAGCTTGCCACTAAATCTTCTACTAATGCTTCTAATTTGGCACGAGTTACGCTGATGGCTAAGTGTTTTGGACCTGTTGCGTCTGCTGTGATGTACGGGAGATTCACTTCAGTTGATTGCGCCGAAGAGAGTTCGATTTTCGCTTTTTCTGCGGCTTCTTTCACACGTTGTAACGCCATTGGGTCGTTGCGTAAATCTACGCCTTGTTCTTTTTTGAACTCATCGATGATGTAGTCGATCACACGGTTGTCGAAGTCTTCACCACCTAAGTGGGTGTTACCACCTGTTGCTAACACTTCAAAAGTTTGTTCACCGTCGAAGTTGTCGATTTCGATGATTGAAATATCGAAGGTACCACCACCTAAGTCGTAAACGGCGATGACTTGGTTCTCTTTGCTTGAACCTAAACCGAACGCTAACGCTGCAGCGGTTGGTTCGTTGATGATACGTTTAACATCTAAGCCTGCAATTTTACCTGCGTCAATGGTTGCTTGACGTTGTGCATCGTTGAAGTAGGCTGGTACCGTGATTACCGCTTCAGTGACGGTTTCACCCAAGAAATCTTCGGCGGTTTTTTTCATCTTTTTCAAGACTTCCGCAGAGATTTGTGGTGGCGCTAATTTTTCACCTTTTACATTGACCCACGCATCGCCGTTGTCAGCGCGAGTGATTTCGAAAGGCATAATTTTAATATCACGCTGTACTTCTTCACTGTCAAAACGGCGACCAATTAAACGTTTGATGGCGAATAATGTATTTTTCGGGTTAGTGATCGCCTGACGTTTTGCTGGCTGACCAACTAAAGTTTCGTTATCTGTATATGCAATGATTGATGGAGTAGTACGCGCACCTTCTGCATTTTCGATAACGCGAGCTTTATCGCCGTCCATTACTGCTACACAAGAGTTGGTTGTACCTAAGTCAATACCAATGATTTTTCCCATAATTTTTGTTCCTCTATTAAATTCGTTGTTACGTTTTATAACGTTGCTCACAAGATGGAGGCGATTTGCCTCATTTCAAGAGTATTTTTGAAATTTTATTGTGAGTGTTGATTATGAAAGTGTCGAGCATTTGTATGCTCATTCAAACGGAGCAATAAATAGGGACAAAAAATAAGGCTTCAAGGGGAAGTGTGAAAAATTTTGTAGAAAAATGTCTAATAATGTTTCAATATCATTATAGTCACGTTTCTACTGGTATGAAATGAGCCTACGCTTTTTTCAAAAATTCAGATTTAAGCATAATTTTGCCGCAATCGACATTGTGATCGCCGTTTACTAAACGGATATTTTTAAATTTTGTACCTTTTTTCAAGACTTCTGAAGAGCCCTTTAATTTTAGATCTTTGATTAATAGGACATCATCACCATCAGCGAGTAAATTACCGTTGCTGTCTTTCACAATTAGCTGATCTTCATCATTTGTTTCTATTTCTTCGCCCGTCCATTCGTAGGCGCAATCAGGGCAAACGAATTGAATTGAATCGTGGTATGTGTTTTCGCCCTTACATTTCGGGCAAGCTGGAAATGTCATAATAATTTAGTCCTTAAAGTTGTAAGAGAACCTTATTTTATAGCAAAATCATCTAAAACGTAAGCGGTCTGATTTTGCAAAAAATTTACAAAATCAGACCGCTTTTATCTTACGAAGATGAAATTACATCATTGCTGAAACGTATTTCAACATAACTCCAGCAGCGATGGCTGAACCGATAACACCAGCTACATTTGGACCCATTGCGTGCATTAGCAAGAAGTTTTGTTTGTCATATTCTTGCCCAATTTTGTTGGAGACTCGAGCTGCCATTGGTACTGCCGATACTCCAGCTGAACCAATCAGTGGGTTGATGAGTTTTTTCGGATCTTTGGTGAATTTGTTCATCAATTTTGCCATTAACACGCCGCTGGCGGTGCCAATACAGAAGGCGATAACCCCTAACACTAAAATTCCTAAAGTTTGTGGTTGGAGGAATTTATCGGCGACTAATTTTGAGCCAACGGATAAACCGAGGAAAATAGTGGTAATGTTGATTAACGCATTTTGTGCGGTGTCATTTAAACGCTCAACCACACCACTGACACGTAATAAGTTACCGAAACAGAACATACCCAGTAATGGCGCAGCATCAGGTAATAGTAATGCGACCAAGACTAGTAAGATAATCGGGAATAAGATTTTCTCACGGTTGCTTACTGGGCGACCTTGTACCATACGGATTTTACGTTCTTCATCGTTAGTTAAGGCACGCATAATTGGTGGTTGAATAAGTGGCACTAACGCCATATAGGAGTAGGCGGCTACCGCTATCGCCCCTAATAATTCAGGGGCTAGTTTACTGGCAAGATAAATTGCCGTAGGACCATCCGCACCACCGATAATGCCAATTGACGCAGCTTGTGGAAGAGTAAAGTCGATGATGCCAATCCAATTTAAGGCTAATGCGCCTAATACAGTGGCGAAAATACCAAACTGTGCTGCGGCACCAAGCAATAAAGTTTTCGGGTTAGAAAGCAGAGGTCCAAAGTCGGTCATTGCACCCACGCCCATAAAGATAATGAGCGGAGCCACGCCGTAGCCGATCGCAACTTTATAGAATAGGGCTAATACACCTGCGGTATAACCCATATCACCAGCTATCACTTCAAGTTCGTTTTGTACCGAAGGAGCAACTAGAGCGATGGCTTCTTTGATGGCATGTGGGTCAATATTTACGCTATTGACTTTTGCTGCCACAATACCAAGCTGTTCTACCGTCCCGTTATGGAGTAAGTTATCCAGTGCCGTCATCGCCAAGCCTGCTTCTGGAATATTTGACAGCAATCCACCGAAGCCGATTGGAAGTAAAAGGAGAGGTTCAAAGCCACGAGCAATCGCAAGCCAGAGTAGCACAAGACTCACAGCGATCATTACCGCTTGTCCCCACTCCATATGCATAATGCCCATACCTTGAAAGAGTGCAATTATACTATCCATTTGAAATCCTTGTTTTTAGTTCCCCCTCTTTTTTAAAGAGGGGGGGGGCTATTCTTACGCAAGATTCATCAACACCTGATCAACTGCCACCACATCACCTTGTTTAGTCGCAATGCCTTTTACTACGCCCGCTTTTGGTGCGCAGATTTGAGTTTCCATTTTCATTGCTTCAAGGATCAGTAACACATCGCCTTCGGCAACTTGCTGACCTTCTGAAACTTCCACTTTAAGGATATTGCCTGCCATCGGTGCTTTTACTGGCTCGCCAGCACCTGTTGCTACTGGCGCTGCTGCTGGAGCAGGAGCTGGAGCCGCCGCAGGGGTTGCCGCTGGTGCGATGTTAGTAATATCACCGCCTTCGCTTACTTTTACCACGAATGCCTTACCTTCTACTTCGATAGTATAAACGGCTGGCTCTCCCGCTTTGGTTACTGGAGCTGCTGCAGAGGCAGGCGTTGTTTCTTTACCTGTTGGTGCAGGTTCAAAGGCGGCTGGATTATTGCGGTTTTCTAAGAATTTCCAGCCCACTTGTTGGAAGAGTGCCACAATTAACACATCGTCAATGGCATTTTCGGAAAGTGTAATACCTTTTTCTTTTGCTTGTGCAGTCACTTCTGTGGTTAATTTCTCCATTTCTGGCGCAATATGATCGGCTGGGCGATCAGTTATTGGTGTGGCTCCTTCAAGCACGCGATCTTGTAAGGCTTTATTGACTGGGGCAGGGGTTTTACCATATTCACCTTTTAAGATCCCCGCCGTTTCTTTGGCGATGGTTTTATAACGTTCACCCATCAGCACATTCATTACCGCCTGTGTGCCGACGATTTGCGATGTTGGTGTGACTAGCGGAATGTTACCTAAATCTTCACGTACTTTCGGAATTTCTTGTAGCACTAAGTCTAACTTATCCGAGGCATTTTGTTGTTTTAATTGGCTTTCAAGGTTAGTCAGCATACCGCCTGGTACTTGCGCCACTAAAATACGGCTGTCGATGCCACGTAATTGACCTTCAAATTTCGCATATTTTTTACGGACATCACGGAAGTAAGCGGAGATTTTTTCTAACGCTGGAATATCTAAACCTGTGTCATACGGCGTACCTTGAAGGGTTGCGACAATAGATTCAGTGGCTGGGTGTCCGTATGTACCAGACATCGAAGAAATTGAAGTGTCCACGCCATCCACTCCTGCTTCAATCGCTTTTAATAACGCCATTTCCGCCATCCCTGTGGTTGAGTGGCAGTGTAAGTGTAGTTCTACTTCATAGCGTTTTTTGATTTCACTGACTAATTCGTGAGCTGCCATTGGAGTTAAAATCCCTGACATATCTTTAATCACAAGGCTATCTACGCCGATTTCTAATAATTGTTCAGTGACATCTAACCACGTTTGCAATGTGTGAACAGGGCTTGTCGTGTAGCTTAATGTACCCTGTGCGTGTCCCCCGTGTTTTTTGACTGCTTGTAATGCCGCTTGCATATTGCGAGGGTCGTTTAGCGCGTCGAACACACGGAATACGTTCATTCCGTTTTTCACGCAACGCTCAACGAAACGATCGACTACATCATCTGCATAGTGGCGATAGCCTAATAAGTTCTGACCACGCAGTAACATTTGTAATGGCGTATTTGGAATGGCTTTTTTCAGCTCACGTAAACGAACCCACGGGTCTTCACCTAAGAAACGAATACAACTGTCAAATGTTGCACCGCCCCATGCTTCTAATGACCAATAGCCAATTTTGTCTAATTCTGCAGCGATGGGTAGCATATCGTCTAAGCGTAAGCGAGTAGCGAAAAGAGATTGATGGGCATCGCGTAATACGACGTCAGTGATTGTAACTTTTTTTGCTTTTTTTGATCTAGGAGCCATAATTCAAATCCTTCTATGTATTGAAATTAGTTATAAACCTTGTTTTTTACGGTGGTGAGCAATTGCCGCAGCAATCACAGGGCGTAAACGGTCAATCTCGTTTACCGCTGGGGCAGGAGCTGCCTTAGGGGCAGCGACAGGTTTTACTGGTTCGGGGAAATATTTGTTGATTACACCAGACATAAATTGAATGGCATAAATCAGAACAAATAAAAAGAACAGCGTAAAGCCCATTCCTGAAATCATCAAATTAATGCCTTCGCCGAAGAGTTCTGCACTTGTCATAAATTATTCCTTTGGGTCAAAAACAATGGACACAATCATACTTATTTAGTGTGATAAAAACTGTGATCTATCACAAAAAAACGTAATTCTTTTGTAATGGGTTGTCAGAAATGTGAAGTAGATCACATTTCTGAATGAACAAGCGGTGAAATTTGCCAATTTTTTTGCAAATTTCACCGCTTGTAACTGTTCCATTAAGGGTAGAACGGGAAGAAAATCGGCAACAGTACCATTGCAATGGCAATAGTAAGAACAATCAGTGGCACGCCTGCTTTCACGTAATCTTTGAATCGATAATGGCCAACCGAAAGCACCATTGTATTGGCTGGTGTACCAATAGGGCTTGCAAAAGCACAAGCAGAACCAATGACCACTGCCATTAACACAGCACGAGGGTCTGCACCTAATGAACCTGCGATGGATAAACCAATTGGTGCAAGCAATGCTGCTGTTGCAGTATTAGACATAAAGTTAGTGAGAGCCGCACTTAGCAATAAAATGGTTAATAACAACACTGGGGTACTTGGGTGTGAGCCCAATAAGCCTAAAATGGAGTGGGCAATATCCGCCCCAGCACCTGTACGTTGTAAGGCATCGGCAAGGGCTAACGTTCCTGCAAATAAGAAAACTACTTGGCTATCAATCGCTTCATACGCTTGTTTTTCCGTAATTACTCGCATAATGACTAAAATTAACGCACCGATACAGGCCGAAAGATAGAGTTTTAAACCGATGAAATCCTCAAAAACCATCGCCAGCAATGTGCCGACTAATACCAATAATGAAAGGTATTGTTTCCATTTTGGAATGAGGTTGTGGTGATTATGGAAGGCGTTAAATTCCTCTTTTTCCACGTGAATATTGGGTGAAGCAGGCAAGAAACGATAACCAATGAAAACGAAGTATAAGATGCCAGCCACTAAGATAGGTAAACCTAATTTAGCATATTCAAAGAAGGCAAATTTCATTCCTGTTTGTGCCAACACACCTTGTACAACAAGGTTATTTGGTGAACCAATAAGCGATAAGTTACCCCCTAATGTGGAAGCAAACGCCATTGGCATTAATAAACGAGAACGAGCGAAACCAGATTTGGCGGAAATTCCTAAAATAACGGGGATCAAGATGGCGGCTGTCCCTGTGTTTGAAAGTACACCTGACATCAAGCCAGTAATGACCATCAATACCACCATCAATTGGCGTTCACTGGTGGCAAAACGACTGACCACGCCCCCAATTTTATTTGCCATGCCTGTTTCAAATAGCGCACCGCCGATCACAAACATCGCCACGAATAAAATTACATTGGTATCTACAAAGCCTAAAAAGGCATCTTTGGTTGGCAACACACCTGTAACGGCTAAACCAATGGTTACCACCATTGCCGTTACCGCAAGTGGGAGTTTTTCTAATGCGAACATCAAAACGGCAAATCCTAAAAAACATAATGTAATTACTGCTGGGGTCATAAAGGCTCCTTTATCATATATATGTTTATATGATTGATGATACCCTAAAATAGGCTAAATAATTTGATCTAAAGCAAAGAAAAAAGGTTTTATAGTCAATGGATTTTCCAAAATGTGATCTATGCCACAAAATTGATTCCAGCAATTACAGGTGGGTGGTTAAATTTTGCACATTTAAACCAAAATTTAACTGCTTGCCTATAGTTGGGTAATGTCCGCTCTGATTCGTTGATAAGTCGCAAATCGTGGTTTTCCTTGGTTGGTCAAGCCTCGATATTTATAGGTAATTATGCTACCAATGGGCGGTGGTGATTCCCTCTCCTTATCTTTAAAACCAGAACCAATGCGAAATTGCCCACGTTGGTTTTCACAGGTGATTGCGCCTAATTTATCCGCATATTTGCCCTTGCCTTTGTGATGGGCGATGACAGTGCATTCTTCATCTTGTACAGGTTTTATTTTCAAGATTTGCGCTGATCTGCCATGAATATAGCTCGCTTTGGGATCTCTCACTACCACACCTTCGCCACCTTGACGAAGAATTGATTGATAGAATTGCTGCAAATGGGCGTGGTTTTGGATCGGAATCTGTTTGATGATCTCAATATGAGGCGTAGGGTTTTTAGCCAAATATTTTTCCAGCACGGCAAGACGTTCAAACAAGTCTCCTTGTGCATTCGGTACATCAAACACCTGTAATTTCAGTTTATACCATCCTTTTGGCTCATAGGCACGGACGGTGCTGGAAATTTCTTCAAATTTGCCACGTTCACTAAAAAGTTCGCCATCAATGGCAAAAGGTGGAAAATTTTTCGTAAAGTAATCAGGTGGCGAAAGAGGATTGCCTTGACGGCTCATTAATTGCTTTCCGTCCCAATAACCGCGTACGCCATCTAATTTTTCACTCATTACCCAACCCGTGAGATCTTGGTTTTTATAGGTTTCAAGTAACATTAAATTAGGCGCTTTGCCAAGAAGAATGCAGGGGATAAATAGAAGAGCGTAAAATAAATGTTTCATAGTGCCTCCAAGAGTTGGTCAGCACTATAAAAGAAAGAGAACAAGCGGTCAGATTTTTCTTTTAATTTTTCGACAGAGATCGCAAAAAGTTTTTAAAATTTGACCGCTTGCATAAAATTAACGAACTACTTGTACCAATGTCGAAATCTCTTCGCCAAATTGTTCTTTTTCCGCCATTTCAACAATTTGTTCGTGAGAGTATTTTTTCGCATTGTAAACCACCACGATACTCGTGTCGCCAATTTGTAGAAAATTCGTTTCACCAAATTCGGTATAACGAGTTGCCCCAATACTGATAATCGCTTTGGTTGGGTAGCTCGCTTGTTTAATCAGTTCTGCGATGTGATTCATTGGTCCTTGGTCAGGCTGATTATTCATTTTATCTACAATCCAATTCAGTAATTTTTGATGGAAGTAGCTATATGAAACCGCAGGGCTGTCTTCGCCATAAGCATTGAGCTTGCCATCACGTTTATGGAAGCAAGCAATGTTGTAGTTATCTAATACGCCACCTTGATCAAATTTATCAAGCGCAATTTGCGTAGCGGAAATACCTTTAGAGTTCGCCCCCCCAATTTTTCTTTTCACAAATTTTACGAGCGTTCGGACGGCGGATAGAGCAATCATTATAAGCTGCAAAATGGGTTGGCGTGAGTGAAATCACTTGGTTACCTTGATAAGCAACATCGCAAATCAATGCTATTTCAGGCTCAATTTGCAGATTGTCGGCATCCTGCGGGAATGCGATGATATTTTCTGATAGAGGGAATGTTGAGAGGAATTGTTCGGTTTCTGGTAATGTTTGGCTAGGTACATAAAAAGGGAAAATGGCTTTAGGTTGAACGGCTTCTTCAGTTTTTACTTGCAAAAAATCTGCCGCTTCTCCCGCTTGTTCTAAATGCCCCGCAAAGTTACCTGCCACCCCTAAACCAATAAAATGTAAATTTTTCATCGTGGTACTCCATATTATTTGCAAAAAAGCAGTACTTTTTCACCGCTTGTAACTTACATAATAGTAGAAAAAAATAGGCTCTAGCATAAATTTTTAGTGAAAAGGCAAATTTTTTGATTTTTTTGCAAAAAACACTTGCAACCATTTCTAAAATCACTATAATGCACCGCACAACGACGCAACGTTGTCCATAAACAAAAGATTGCGTCGTTTTTTGTTCTTTAACAACTTATCAGACAATCTGTGTGGGCACTTGTTGATT
>JBHACP010000012.1:0-12305 GCA_041854605.1 Actinobacillus sp. | reverse complement strand
TTACGATTTTTGAATAATAAGTCAATGTTTTTCATTTCTCATTGGTTTCATAATACCCCCATCGCAAACAAGCGGTTTAATTTATCTTATTTTTTACCAAAGGAAACACCATGAAACTGAAATCTCTTCTTTTTGCTTTAATGGCAACCACCGTTGCAACCACGGCTAATGCTGAAATCAGCTATCAACATATCCGTAATGCCACCGCTAAAATTGAAATGGCGGGCAGTACGTTTTTGGTCGATCCTTATCTTGCCCCAAAAGGCAGTTATGCAGGATTTGAAGGCACCATCAACAGCCAAAAACGTAATCCGTTGATTGATATGAAAGAACCCATAGAAAAAGTGCTTGAAGGCGTAGATGCCGTGATTGTTACCCACACGCACGCCGACCACTGGGACGAATACGCACAAAAAGTGTTACCAAAAACCTTACCGATTTTCGTGCAAAATGCAGGCGATGCCCAAATTATCCGTTCGCAAGGCTTTAAAGATGTTCGTGTTTTGGGCAAAAATACCGAATTTAACCAGGTGAAATTAAGCAAAACAGGCGGACAACACGGCACGGATCAAATGTATGCTATTCCTCAATTTGCTGAATTATTAGGCGAGGCAATGGGCGTGGTGATGCAAGCAGACGGCGAAAAAACGCTGTATATCGTAGGAGATACCGTTTGGAATGAAGAAGTGGAGTTTGCACTCAACCGCTATAAACCTGAAATCATCGTAATGAACACAGGTTACGCACAAGTGGAAGGCAATCCAGACGGCATTATTATGGGCAAAACCGATGTCGCCAAAGCTCGCCAAGTCGCCCCGAAAGCTGACATCATTACTGTGCATATGGACGCCGTCAATCACGCTGCCGTTACTTCAGATGAAATGCGAAAATTTGTGAAAGAAAATAAATTGACAAAAATTGCTGTGCCGAGAGAGAGTGAAGTGTTGAAGTATTAAAAAGAGCGGTGGGATTTTGGGGATTTTGCGATTTGCAAAAATGTTAGAAAATCCCACCGCTCTTTTATTGCTCCGCCAAATAGGTTTCCCGAAAATTTTTCGGGGTGCTTTGTTCGTATTTTTTGAAGAATTTATTAAAGTGCGTGGCTTCTTCAAAACCGAGTTGTAAGGCAATGTGTTTTACGGATTTTTGGGTATGAACCAGTAAGCGTTTGGCTTCGAGCAGCAAGCGTTGGTTAATGACCATTTTGGCTGGTAGCCCTGTGTGAGCCACGCAAGTTGAGCCGAGCGTTTTTTCTGTGCAGCCGAGTTGTTCTGCATAAAATTGGACTTGATGTTGTGTGCAAAAATGCTGTTCCAATAGTTGAGAAAAGCGTTGCCAGCGTTGATTTTGGCGGTCTTCTTGGGGCTGGTTTTCTGCATAAAGGGTGTTGAGCAAGGTCAAAAACGTGTGCAGCTGCGTTTGTAATAAGGGTTGATAATTTTGCCCTTGCCATTCAAAGTAGCGATATTGTTTGAGCTGTTGTAACGCCAGTTGCAATAAAGGGGCTTGCTCGGCGGTGACAGACTGCTTTTGTGGCAGTTGTTGCCAAATTGAGGCTAAATCAGCAGAAACCCATTCAGCTGGAAAAGATAATCCCCAACCGTCCCAACCTTCCATGGTTTGAAAATGGTGAACTTGTTGTGGACGGATTAGCAACCATTCGCCTGTGCGTTGCGTAACGCTTTGGAAATCAAGCAAATGCTGACATTCCCCTTCGGTCACCCATAACCAAACATAAAAATCAAAGCGATGTTGCTCAGCGAGCATTTCCCGTGCTAATTCATCGGCGTGCAAATCGCTTTGGTTAAATTCACTAAACAGACAAATTTCAAGTGCCGATTGTAGCGTAGGGATTTCTTGTGTATTTCCTATTTTTGCCATTATTAAGCCCTTTTTTACCTTTTTCATACTGATATTTTACGGAATAATACACTTCATCGAAAGCAAAGACAATGAAGGATAAAAAATGAAACAAACAGCATTAATTACAGGTGCATCAAATGGTATCGGTTTGGAACTGGCAAAAATTCACGTTCAAAAAGGTGGCGATGTGGTATTGGTGGCACGTTCAAAAGAGAAATTGGAACAGCTCGCACAGGAATTAACCGCAGAATATGGTGTCAAAGCGTGGGTTATCGCCCAAGATTTATCAGAACCTAATGCGGCACAAGCGATTTTTGCACAGACGGAAGTACAGGGCATTACCGTTGATATTCTAATCAATAATGCAGGTTTTGGCGGACACGGTCGCTTTTTTGAGCGTGATTTAGCCAAAGAACAACAAATGATCCAAGTAAACATTACCACTTTAACCGAATTAAGCCATTTTTACTTAAAAGGTATGGTGGAACGCCGCCGTGGTAAAATTCTAAACGTTTCTTCAACGGCAGGCTTTTTACCCGGCCCATTACAAGCGGTGTATTACGCAACGAAAGCCTATGTCACGTCTTTCAGCCAAGCCATTGCCGAAGAAGTGGCAGAATTTGGTGTGACGGTAACCGCACTTTGCCCAGGTGCTGTGGCAACAGGTTTTGTGAACGCCGGCGACTTGCAAGGTGTTGATGCGTGGAAAAATGCTAAATCTGCACAATCGGTGGCGGAATATGGTTACAAAGCAATGGAAAAAGGCGAGCTAGTGGCATTTAACGAAAGTAAATTAAAATTTGCGTCAGATTGGATCTTGCCCTTTATGCCACGCAAAATGTTGCTTAAAGCCTCTCGTAAGGCAATGGAAAAATCGAAGTAAGCTGAGAACAAAATGCCTGTTGAGTGAATATTCAATAGGCATTTTTGTTTTTTTAGATTGCTAAAAGAGCGGTCAGATTTTCACAAGATTTTGCGATTTGCAAAAATGTTAGAAAATCCCACCGCTTGCAATGCGGTTATTTTTTCAAATGGCTGCACGCTTCTAACATACTGTCGGCGGCGTTGGCGAGGAATACGGTATCCACTCCCACAACCACAAAGCTTGCACCCCATTCGATATAACGCTGTGCCTCTGCTGGGCTGCCTGCAATCGTTCCGACTGATTTGCCAAAGCTACGAATGTCGGTAATTAGTTTTTTGATGGTTGCTTGCATTTCTTCGCCTGAGAAATCGCCATAGTATCCCATATCCACCGCTAAATCCGCAGGGCCTAAGAACACCGCATCAACGCCTTCGGTTTTAATGATTTCTTCCACATTCTGCACGCCTAATTTGCTTTCGATTTGTACGGCAAGGAACAGCTCATCTTCTGCGTGTTTGATGTATTCAGGCAATCTCGCCCAGCGTCCTGCTCGCACGGCAGGCGCACCGAAACCACGTTTACCACGAGATGGATAATACATTGATTGTGCTACATATTTCGCTTGTTCGCCTGTCTCAACCATTGGGGCGATAATCGACTGAATGCCTGCGTCTAACAGTTGTTTGATTAACGCGCGATCGCTCTCAAGCGGACGCACAACAACGTGGCTATTATAAGCGGCAATCGCTCGAGCTTGTTCAATAATGGTTTCAATCGTGTTCGGACCGTGTTCACCGTCTAGCCAGATAAAATCATAACCTGAGCCTGCCACGATTTCCGCATTGGTTGCCGAGCCTGAAACCACGCCAAAACCTAACTGAACTTGGTGTTGCATTACCGCTTTTTTGAACGGATTGTGTAAAAATGATTTATCAAATGCTTTCATTGGTCTTGCCTTTTTCTCTTAAATTTTGTTGAAATTACATTTGTTGGATCAAATAATTTTGGTAACCGATTTTTTCGATTAAGCCGAGGTGTTCTGCCAACCAGTTCGTATGTTCCTGCTCGTCCACGATAAATTCTTCAATCATACGGCGAGTGATATAGTCATCGGCAAATTCGGCAAGCACGGCATTTAATTCCGCCATACCCTTCACGCCTTCATTGTAATCATATTCTAACTGCTCACGAATATCGGCAATCACAGGGTAATCATCTATCGCCACCACAGGCATTCCGCCAAGTTCGAGCAAACGCGCGTTTACACGTTGCGCTTCTTTCCATTCGTCTTCCGCTTCCGCCTGCATTTTGTCAGCTAATTTAGGAAAACCTTGCTGGCGGATAATTTCTGCGTGAATGCTGTGTTGTTGAGAATTGCCAAACCACGCTTTTGCGAAACTTTTTAAGATTTCAATTTGTTTTGAGTTTGCCATAATTTGCTCCTATTTTTACTTGATTGATTTCATTCCGTCTTGGAATGGTTGCCATTATACTGATTTCTGAAATGATGCACTATCTCATTTCTTTAAAACACTTGCCTAATTCTCTAAATTTTTGACTATTTATCACAGCAATGCAAGCGGTCTAAAATCCGTTGCTTTTTGCTGTATCAGCACGGGCGAGTTTTGTTTCCCGAACCGACTTGTCGCCGAAATTGCCGTGAACACCGTGCGTGAATTTTTGGCTCACCAACCTGAAATGAATATGGTGTTTAATGTATTTAAGGATGTAGATTTGGGGATTTGGAATTATTGCGAAAGCTGTGGTAAATTGTCGGCAGTCTATGTTACAGAGGGAGCGCACTATGAAACTCGGTTTAGTTGGCACAGGGATGATCGTAAACGATCTGTTACAAACATTGCACGAAACAGACGTGGAAAAAATTAGTATTTGGGGGCGAAATGTTGCCAAAGCACAGGAAATTGCAGTGAAATTCAACCTTTCTGCTGTTTTTGAACGCTATGAAGATTTACTGGTGAGCGACTTCGATACCATTTATATCGGGCTGCCGAATGACTTGCATTTTGAGTTTGCCAAACAGGCGCTGGAGGCTGGCAAACACGTGATTATGGAAAAACCGTTCACGCCGACATTTGCTGAATTTCAAACCTTGCGAACGCTCGCTAAAACCAAAGACCTAATATTGATTGAAGCGGTGACAACCCATTATTTGCCGGCCTACCAACAGCTCAAAACCGAATTAGACCGCTTGGGTGAGATCAAAATTGTCAGCCTGAATTACAGCCAATATTCCTCACGTTACGACCGTTTCAAAAACGGTGACATCGCCCCCGCTTTCGACCCCAAACACGCAGGCGGTGCGTTGATGGACTTAAACGTCTATAACTTAAACTTCGCCGTAGGCTTGTTCGGTGAGCCAAAATCTTGCGTCTACGCCCCAAATATTGAACGTAATATCGACACCAGCGGCATTTTGCTGCTCAACTACGGCGCTTTTCAAGCCGTCTGCATTGGCGCAAAAGATTGCCAAGCCCCCGTAATGCTCTCCATTCAAGGAACCAAAGGCAACATCACCGTGCCAATGCCAGCCAACGTGATGAACACTTATCAACTGAACGACAACCAAGGCAACGCCGAACCGCACCAATTTGAAAACCGCCACCGAATGTTTTACGAATTTAAAGAGTTTATACGCATTATTGACGATAACGATCACGAAACGGCTGAAAAAATGCTTGATATTAGCGCGATCGTGTGTAAAACGTTAGAAACAGCGAGAGTGCAAGTAGGGATTGTGTTTGAAGTCTAACAGTGCGTATTAGTCATTTGCAAAAAATCAGCGGAATTTGACCGCTTGCAATATCAAAAGAAGGAGTTTTTTATGGCGATTGTGACTGTACCTGTGGAAAAATCATACCGATTATTGAACATCGGAGCGACGACTTTGGTGTCGGCAAAAGCGGACGGCATTGAGAACGTGATGGCAGTGGCGTGGTCGTGTGCTTTGGATTACGGGGCATTGTCGAAAGTGACCACCGTATTGGACAAACAGGCATTCACCCGTGGTTTGGTGGAAAAGAGTGGTCGCTTTGCTATTCAAATTCCCGTGGCGAATCAGGCGGAATTGGTGCTTAAACTCGGCAGCACATCACGCCATACCGACCCACATAAATTAGACGGCGTGGAAATTTTCTACCAAGACGGCTTCGACATTCCACTCGTCAAAGGCTGCGCAGGCTGGATTTTGTGCGAACTAATGCCAAGCGAAGACAACCAACAAAAGCACGATCTCTTCATCGGCAAAGTCCTCGCCGCCTATGCCGACGACCGCGTGTTCAAAGACAACCATTGGATCTTCGACCAAGCCCCGAATGAGCTAAGAACCTTGCATTATGTGGCGGGAGGGCAGTTTTATTTGATTGGGGAGGGGGTTGAGGTGGAGTCCATTTAAAGTAAATAACGTATAATACGCCCTATACCATTGACAGACTAATTCGGTAACCTTTTTGACAAATTTTATTTATAAATTACCATTTATAATACCAGCCTTTTGGTTAGTTCTATTTGTTTCAAGAAGACGAAATGAAGCTCAGCGGTTAGCACAGGAATATGCACACAAAGAGGCTTTAGCTAAATCTTATGAAAGCTATAAGCAACAAATAGAAAAATTAAATGAAGAAGAGCAGAATATTTAGATGGGCGGATACCATCCCCCCGCCCTTATAACCCCATCGCAAGCGGTCAAATTTTGCCGATTTTATGCAACTGGGAAAAGGATTACGGTGGTTTCTATCTCTACTACCCCAACCGCCGCGAAAATTCGGCGTTGTTTAAGGCGTTGGCGGCAAGTTTGAGGGGGAGCGGATGATGAATAATGCCGTCTGAAATTCAACTGCTTAAAATTATTCAGTAACATAACCTGTTTTTTTATGAGGTTAGTTAGCTTTTTATTAACTATGCTGCAAAGTATCAAAAATCACCTCTGCCAACTGTGCTGAAATACCTGGCACGGAGGCAATTTCTTCCAGCGTGGCGGCTTTTACACCTTGCATTCCACCTAAATATTTGAGCAGTGCTTGGCGGCGTTTGGCTCCTACGCCTGCAATGGATTCCAAACCACTTTCAGTGAAGGCTTTTTGGCGTTTTTTGCGGTGTCCGCTGATGGCGTGATTGTGCGATTCATCACGAATATGTTGAATCAAATGCAACGCTGGGCTATCAATCGGTAAGTGGATTTCTTTATCCCATTTACTGATAATCAGGCTTTCTAAGCCTGCTTTGCGTTCCACACCTTTTGCCACCCCAATTAACAACGGCTTAGTTTTATCCCACTCCACTTGCAAATTAGCAAAAGTTTCCAGTGCGCGATTAAGTTGCCCTTTGCCGCCGTCGATAAAAATAATGTCGGGGATCTTAGTTTCATCAAGTGGTTTTTCGTAGCGTTTGATTAACGCTTGTTCCATTGCTGCATAGTCGTCACCGCCCGTAATTCCCGTAATGTTGAAACGGCGATAATCGGATTTTAACGGCCCCTTTTCATTAAACACCACACAAGAAGCGACAGTTTGCGCGCCCATCGTATGCGAAATATCGAAACATTCCATCCGCTTGATTTCCGTCATTTTTAGCAAACTTTGCAAAGAATCATACCGCTTGCGAATGTTGCTGTCTTGCTTGAGTTGCAAAGCCAGCGCCGCTTGTGCATTGGTTTTTGCCAATGCCAAATAACGATTTTTTTCGCCTCGTACGGTACGGTCGATAATCTCCACTTTATGCCCAGCTTGCTCGCTTAATACTTGGCTTAACGTTTCGCCTTCGGACAATTTTTGATCAAGGATAATCTGATTCGGAATGGTACGATGCTGATTCATTTGTAGATAGAATTGCCCAATAAAAGTATCAGCTAGCTCGGTTAAATTGGTATTATTGGGTACTTTCGGAAAATAGGAACGGTTGCCCAGCACTTTGCCGTGTCGCACAAACAGAATATGAACACACGCCAAACCGTGCAGGTAAGCCATTGAAATAATATCAAGATCGTCCAAACGTTCGTTCGATACAAATTGTTTTTCTTGCACCGCTCGCACCGATTGAATTTGATCTCGAAAACGTGCTGCCCCTTCAAAATCCAAATCAGCAGCAGCTTGTTCCATTTTCTGGACTAAATGCTCAATGACTTGCTGATCTTTGCCTTGCAAAAACAAGCGCACTAAATTCACTTGGTTGTCGTACTCTTCTTGCGAATAATAGCCTTCCACGCACGGCGCAAGACAACGCCCGATTTGATATTGCAAACAAGGGCGAGAGCGGTTTTTGTAGTAGCTATCTTCACATTGTCGAATCGGAAAAATTTTTTGCAACAGATTCAAACTTTCTCGTACTGCACCTACATTGGGGTAAGGTCCAAAATATTCGCCTGCGATTTTTTTGCTGCCACGAAACGAGGTAATACGAGGATGTTTGTGCTTAGTCAGCAAAATGTAAGGGTAAGATTTGTCATCACGCAGCAGCACATTGTATTTTGGCTGATTTTCCTTGATGTAGTTGTGTTCAAGCAACAAGGCTTCGGTTTCGGAATGGGTAATAGTGGTTTCAATATGCGCAATATTCGCCACCAAGGCTTCGGTCTTTTTGCTTGAAAGTTGCGCACGGAAGTAGCTGGACAGGCGTTTTTTCAGATCTTTTGCCTTGCCGACATAGATGATTTCTTGCTTGGCGTTGTACATACGATACACCCCAGGCTGGTGAGGAACATTAGCAAGAAAGGCTTTTGCATCAAATTCAGACATAATAAAAATAACGAGAAATTTTTAGCTAGGATAACAACTGCCAGTTTTTTTTCAACTCGAAAAAAGACAAAATTTCAGCTAAAATGCACCGCTTGTAACCTTTTATAAAAAAGAAAAACTATGAAATTTATCGTCAAATTATTCCCTGAGATTATGATTAAAAGCGATTCGGTGCGTAAACGCTTTATCAAAATTCTCACTTCCAATATTCGCAATGTCTTATTGCGTGAAACCGAAAATGTGAGCGTGGTGCGTAATTGGGACTTTATCGAAGTACGAGCCAAAGTGGAAAGCGAAGCTTTGCTAGTGTTGGATTTACTCAAACGTACTCCTGGGATTCACCATATTTTAGAAGTAGAAGAATATCCGTTTGTTACTATGCACGATATTTTTGAAATTACCTTTGCCCAAGTGCGTGAAGAGTTAGAGGGAAAAAGCTTCTGCGTACGTGTGCGTCGTAAAGGTAAGCACGAGTTCCGCTCATTAGATGTCGAAAAATATGTCGGTGGAGGCTTAAATCAACATATTGAATCGGCACGCGTAAAATTGACTCATCCTGATGTGACGGTACGCATTGATATTGAACACGACAAAATGTTGTTGGTGAAAGCCCGCCACGAGGGCTTGGGCGGTTATCCGATTGGTACGCAAGAAGATGTGTTGTCGTTGATTTCAGGTGGTTTTGATTCGGGCGTGTCGAGCTATATGTTGCTCCGTCGTGGTTCTCGTGTGCATTATTGCTTCTTCAATTTAGGCGGGGCAGCGCACGAAATTGGCGTGAAACAGATGGCGTATCACATCTGGCATCGCTTTGGTTCCTCGCATAAAGTTCGCTTTGTAGCGATCAATTTTGAGGGCGTAGTAGGCGAAATTTTAGAAAATGTCGATAATGGACAAATGGGCGTAGTGCTAAAACGAATGATGGTGCGTGCCGCAAGCAAAGTGGCGGAGCGTTTCGATATTCAAGCGATTGTCACAGGCGAGGCGTTGGGGCAAGTTTCCAGCCAAACGCTCACTAACTTACGTCTGATTGATAAAGCTGCCGATACACTGGTGTTGCGTCCGCTGATTACTCACGATAAAGAGCAAATTATCGCAATGGCAAAAGCGATTGGCACCGACGACATTGCCAAGTCTATGCCAGAATTTTGTGGCGTGATTTCAAAAAATCCAACAGTGAAAGCGATTGAAAGTAAAATTCTAGAAGAAGAAGGCAATTTCAATTTTGCCGTGCTAGAACAAGCGGTGCAAAATGCCCAATATCTTGATATTCGTGAGATTGCCATCCAAACCGAGCGGGAAGTCACTTCGGTAGAAACAACTTCGGAATTGGGTGAAAATGATGTGATTTTGGATATTCGTAGCCCCGAAGAAACTGATGAAGCTCCGTTTAAATTAGATGGCGTAACAGTACAAGAAGTGCCGTTTTATAAACTTTCTAGCCAATTCGGCTCGCTTGACCAAAGCAAAAATTACCTGCTTTACTGCCAACGTGGCGTGATGAGCAAATTACAAGCGTTGTATTTAAAAGAAAACGGCTTTACGAACGTGAAAGTATTTCGTATGAAATAAGATTGTGGCACAAGCGAGAGCTTGTGCCTTTTGCATAGTTATCGTAGGGGCGGATTTTATATCCGCCCGAAAGATTAAACATCAGGCGGATATAAAATCTACCCTACAATAGTTTTTTGATAATTAAGATGTTAGAGATACTTAAACAACTTAAAGATGAAAATCTAATCAGCGATCTAAATTATCATTTCGCCAAGCTGATTGACAAAAAACAGCAACCTTACGGCTATACGGAAACGCAACAAAATTTGGCAATTTTGCTGGCAGCGTTGCTCTCTTTTCATTCGATGAAAGGGAATACAGCGGTTCGTTTAGAGAGCCTTTCTCGTAAAAATTTATTTGATTTAGGTAACAAATATAGCCATTTTCAATCCGTGATTTGGCAAAAAATTGGCGAAATTTCACCGCTTGAATGGCAAGCGGTATTAGCCCAGCACATTGCGTTTATCGCAGAGCCTGAAAATAAGGTTGCTCCAATGCTGTTCCAAAATGGCTTGCTTTACTTTTACCGTTATTGGCAGGCGGAACATAATATCGCTAAATATCTGCTACAAGCGGTCGAATTTTCTGAAAAAAATGCAAATTACGCCGCAGATCGAGCGATTTTAGATCGACTTTTCCCTGAAAAAATAGATGGTATTGATTGGCAAAAAGTAGCAGTTGCAACCGCACTGCGCAAGAAATGCTGTGTGATTTCAGGTGGACCTGGGACAGGTAAAACCACTACCGTGGCAAAATTATTGCTGGCGTTAAAGGAAAAACAAGGCGAACTCAAAATTGGTTTGGTAGCACCAACGGGGAAGGCGGCGACTCGTTTAACCGAATCAATCAGCAACAGCTTTGCTCGTTTAGGTGATACGATTCCACAGTTGGAAAAAGCGAAAACCATTCATTCATTACTTGGTATTAACCCGCAAAGTGATTTGCCCAAACATCACGCTGATAATCCGCTACCGCTGGATTTATTGGTGGTGGACGAGGCTTCAATGATTGATTTGTTTATAATGGAAAAATTGCTGAATGCTCTCAAACCAAGCACTCGATTGATTTTATTGGGGGATAAAGATCAGCTGGCTTCGGTGGAAGCTGGGGCGATTATGGGGGAATTGGGGCAGTTTATCACACAAGGATATAGTGTGGAGCATTGTGATTATCTTCGACAAGTCACTGGTTATCAATTGGCTACGCAAGGACATGTGGCGACGATTTGTGATTCACTTTGCCATTTGCGCGTGAGCCATCGTTTTAAGGAAGATTCAGGTATTGGGCATTTGGCGACAGAAGTGAATGCACAACAAGCGGTCAAATCTTGGCAACTTTTTGCAAATTCGCAATATAGTGATTTGGAAAGAATAGCTTATCCAGAGAACAACTCGTTTTCAGATAAAGCACAATGGATTAACCAATGTGCTGAATTAGTTGTCAAACAGGCTGTTGCGCATTATACCGAATATTTATTGCTAGTAAAAAAACGTGCAGAAAATCCTGAAACAGTCAGTATTGATAGCATATTTCAAGCTTTCCAAAAGGTAAGATTTTTGGCGGCTCTACGAGTGACGGAATTAGGTGTGGAACGTTTGAATCAGCGCATTGCGGAAGCTTTACAGCAAGCTAAATTGGTGGAATTTGGACAAGCCCGTTCAGCTTATCATGGTAAACCGATAATAGTTACTCAGAATGTGCCAAGAAATGGTATTTATAATGGCGATATTGGCATTATTCTTCTTGATGAAAATGGTCAGGAAAGAATATATTTTGATTCATTCAACGAACAAACAGGGCAAAGAATGAGCTTGCCCTTAAGCCGAATGCCTGCGGCTGAACCTGCTTATGTCATGACAGTACATAAATCGCAAGGATCCGAGTTTGAGCGTACTTACTTTGTGCTGCCATTAACGCCAGCCTCGATTCTGACTAAGGAGTTGATCTATACCGCAATTACGCGGGCTAAACAAAAATTTACCTTATTTGGCAGTGAAAAAATTTGGAAATATGGTGTGCAAGAAGCCATAGATAGGCAAAGTGGTTTAAAGGAGCAAATAATAAACGGGTTTAGTCGTTAAATTAAACATTTTGTACATAAATGTATTTTTTGAGTAAAAATTTCAAAATAATTTGCAAAAAACACTTGCAACCATTTCTAAAATCACTATAATGCACCGCACAACGACGCAACGTTGTCCATAAACAAAAGATTGCGTCGTTTTTTGTTCTTTAACAACTTATCAGACAATCTGTGTGGGCACTTGTTGATT
>JBHACP010000011.1:0-8793 GCA_041854605.1 Actinobacillus sp. | reverse complement strand
ATGCCTAATGTAGTTAATCAAGACAGTATTCATAACGTCAATATTATTGATGAGAAAGTGCTATTAACTCCCGCCGAATTAAAAGCTGAATTCCCGTTACCTGAACATCTGCGTAAACAAATCGAAACATCACGTCGTGAAATTGCTGATATTATTCATAAACGTGATCCGCGTAAACTTATTGTGGTTGGACCTTGTTCTATCCACGATCCTGTGGCGGCGATTGAATATGGTAAAAAACTCAAAGCCTTAGCTGATAAAGTAAGTGATAAGTTATATATCGTAATGCGAGTGTATTTTGAAAAACCGCGTACCACTGTAGGCTGGAAAGGGTTGATTAACGATCCTCGTATCGACGGCACTTTTGATGTAGAAACAGGATTGCGAGTAGGGCGTAAACTTTGCTTAGATTTAGCCGAATTAGGCTTACCACTTGCGACGGAAGCTCTCGACCCTATGACACCACAATACTTGATGGATTTATTTAGCTGGGCTGCGATCGGGGCAAGAACGACCGAATCGCAAACGCATCGTGAGTTAGCTTCTGGCTTATCAATGGCGGTCGGCTTTAAAAATGGCACAGATGGCGATTTAGCCATTGCTATCAATGCAATGCAATCTTCTTCGCAATCACATAGTTTTATTGGGATCAATCAAGACGGGCAGGTAAACTTGCTGACCACCAAAGGCAACCCGAACGGACACGTTATTTTACGTGGTGGTAAAACGCCAAACTACGAAAAACCGTTTGTGGACGAGTGCGAAGAGGCATTGCGTAAAGCAAATTTAGTGGAATCAATTATGATCGATTGTAGCCATGCTAACTCAAATAAAGACTACACACGTCAGCCGTTAGTGGCACAAAATGCTTTGGCGCAAATTTTAACAGGTAACACCTCTATTACAGGCTTGATGATTGAAAGTCATTTAAATGCAGGTAATCAATCTTCTGAACAGCCGTTTGCGCAAATGAAATACGGCGTGTCAATTACCGATGCTTGTATTGATTGGGCGACTACGGAAGAATTATTGACGAATTTTGCACAGCAATTGCGTTAAATTTCCCCTTAGCCCCTCTTTACAAAAGAGGGGAATTTTGTTTTTAAGAGAAAAGAAATATGCCACTCAACTCCCTACGAGAAAAAATTGATCAAGTCGATCAACAGCTTATCCAACTTTTTGCTGAGCGTTTGATATTGGTTGCCGAAGTGGGCAAAGTGAAATCGCAGCATGGCATTCCTGTGTACGCTCCAGATCGTGAAATGGCGATGATTGCTGCTCGCCGAGCTGAAGCGGAAAAGCAAGGCGTGCCAGCGGATTTGATTGAAGATGTGCTGCGTCGTGTGATGCGTGAATCTTATGCAAACGAAAATAAACATGGCTTTAAATGTGTCAATCCAAACATCAAAAAAATTGTGATTGTGGGGGGGCGTGGCAAATTGGGTGGTTTATTTGGGCGTTTTCTTTCGCTTTCAGGTTATCAAGTGGAAGCCTTAGGCAGCCAAGATTGGGAGCGAGTAGAGGCAATTACAAGCGGTGCAAATTTGATCATAATTTGCGTACCGATCAATAAAACCCTTGAAACGATTGAGCGCTTAAAACCTTATTTGACCGATGATATGATTTTAGCGGATTTGACTTCGGTGAAACGGGAACCGCTCGAAAAAATGCTTGAAGTGCATAGCGGGGCGGTAGTGGGTTTACATCCAATGTTTGGACCCGATATTGCTTCAATGGCAAAACAGATTGTAGCTTGCTGCCACGGACGTTTTTCTTCGCAATATGAATGGCTGATTGAGCAAATCAAAATTTGGGGAGCGAAAATTGAAGTAATTGATGCGCACGAACACGATCACGCAATGACTTACATTCAAGCCCTCCGCCACTTTTCAACCTTTGCATTTGGTTTGCATTTATCACGCCAGCCTGTAAAATTGTCACAACTGTTGGCGTTATCTTCACCAATTTATCGCTTAGAATTAGCCATGATTGGGCGACTTTTTGCGCAAGACGGCGGCTTGTATGCTGATATTATTTCCGACAAACCTGAAAATTTAGCGGTGATTGAATCGTTAAAAGAGACTTTTGAAGAGAGCCTCAAATTCTTTAAAGAACAAGATAAAGCAGGCTTTATCCAAGCCTTTGAGGATGTTCATCATTGGTTTGGTGATTACTCCGAACAGTTCTTAAAAGAGAGTCGAATACTGTTACAACAGGCTCACGATAATCGTCAATAATGCAAAAAATAGTCTGAAACAAGCGGTCGAATTTTCCCAAAATTTTGCAAATTTTTAAGAAAAAACGACCGCTTGTCCGTTTTATTCTTCTAAGACCTCGATACTTTCAGCATTATCCTCTTCATCATCAGGTTCACACACTCGCTCAAGGCTGACGACGCGTTCGTCGTCGGCGGTACGAATAATGCGCACGCCTTGAGTGTTACGTCCAATCAGACTCACTTCCGCCACACGAGTACGCACCAGCGTGCCAGCATCGGTAATCAGCATAATTTGATCGGTTTCTTCAACCTGCACTGCAGCGACTACTTTGCCATTACGTTCATTGACTTTAATCGACAATACGCCTTTTGTTGCGCGTGATTTGATTGGATATTCGCTTAGTGCGGTACGTTTACCGTAGCCATTTTGTGTAACCGTTAAAATTTCGCCTTCGGTGTGCGGAATTACGAGCGATACCACACGGTCGGTATCTAAGCTTACATTGGTTTCATCCGTTTCTTCATTGTCAATTTCCACAATTTCGACTTCTTCAATCTCATCAGCAAAAATTTCTGTAGTTGCCAATTTGATACCGCGCACACCTGTTGCTGTACGTCCCATCGCACGCACCGCTTTTTCCGCGAAGCGCACCACTCGTCCTTGTGCCGAGAAGAGCATAATTTCGCTGTCGCCGTGGGTGATGTCTACGCCGATAAGCTCATCACCTTCGCGCAGTTTCAAGGCAATCAAGCCACTTGAACGCACGTTGCTGAACGCATCTAATGAGACTTTCTTCACTGTGCCGCTAGCGGTTGCCATAAAGACGAATTTATCAGCGCTAAACTCGCCATTTGGTACAGGCAGAATAGCGGTAATACGCTCATTTTCCTCTTTCACCAGTGGCAATATGTTCACGATTGGTGTGCCACGTGCGCCACGGCTAGCTTGTGGTAATTGATACACTTTCAATTGATATAAACGACCACGGCTGGAGAAGCAGAGGATCGTATCGTGTGTGTTCGCCACTAACAATTTTTCGATGAAATCGTCTTCTTTCATTTTGGTCGCCGATTTACCTTTACCGCCACGACGTTGTGCTTCGTAGTCGGAAAGCGGTTGGTATTTCACGTAACCTGCGTGCGAAAGGGTGACCACCACATCTTCTTGGGCAATCAAATCTTCTAAATTGATGTCGCTTGAAGCCGAGGTGATTTCGGTGCGGCGTTCGTCGCCGAATTCAGATTTCACACGTTCCAATTCTTCACGGATTACTTCCATCAAGCGTTCAGGGCTAGTTAAAATGTGCAATAATTCGCCGATTTCGGTGAGTAATTCTTTATATTCTTCAACGATTTTTTCGTGTTCTAAGCCTGTTAAACGGTGTAAACGGAGTTCCAAAATCGCACGGGCTTGGGCTTCGGATAAGTAATATTGCCCGTCACGCACGCCAAATTCTTCAGGTAAATCTTCAGGACGAGAACTGTCCACGCCAGCCGCTTCCAGCATCGGTGCTACATTACCCAATGCCCAAGGGCGAGCCAATAAACCTTCACGGGCTTCGTCGGCAGTTTTTGAGTTACGAATCAACTCAATCACAGGATCGATATTGGCTAACGCAATCGCCAAACCTTCTAAAATATGCGCACGCTCACGGGCTTTGCGCAATTCAAAAATAGTACGGCGTGTCACCACTTCACGGCGGTGTTTGACGAAGGCTTCGATAATTTGTTTCAGGTTCAACACCTTCGGCTGACCGTTATCTAGTGCCACCATATTGATCCCGAAGGTCACTTGCATTTGCGTCAGTGAATATAAGTGGTTTAGCACCACTTCAGCCACCGCATCACGTTTCACTTCGATAACAATGGAGATCCCTTTTTTATCTGAATAGTCGTCAATTTTGCTGATTCCTTCGATTTTTTTGTCTTTAACGAGTTCAGCAATTTTTTCGATCAATTTTGCTTTGTTTACTTGGTAGGGAAGCTCAGTCACAACAATTTGTTCGCGCCCTTTATCAGTGCTTTCCACACTGGCTTTGGCACGCACATACACTTTACCACGACCAGAGCGATACGCATCTTCAATCCCTTTGCGACCATTGATAATCGCGCCCGTTGGAAAGTCTGGACCTGGGATATAGCGCATTAGCTCTTCAATCGAAATTTGTTCATTTTCAATGTATGCCAAACAGCCGTTCAGCACTTCATTTAAGTTGTGTGGCGGAATGTTAGTCGCCATACCGACCGCAATCCCCGAAGAACCGTTTACTAATAAGGCTGGGATTTTGGTTGGTAGCACGTCAGGAATCATCTCTTTGCCGTCGTAGTTTGGCGAGTAATCAACCGTTTCTTTGTCTAAATCAGTTAAGAGTTCCTGCGTAATTTTCTGCATACGCACTTCGGTGTAACGCATTGCCGCAGGTGCGTCGCCATCAATCGAACCAAAGTTTCCCTGCCCGTCCACCAACATATAACGCAGCGAGAACGGTTGCGCCATACGCACGATGGTGTCGTACACTGCCGAATCGCCGTGCGGGTGGTATTTACCGATGACGTCCCCCACTACACGCGCCGATTTTACGTGCGGTCGGTTGAAGGTGTTGCTGTTTTGATCCATTGAGAACAATACGCGGCGGTGTACAGGTTTTAATCCATCACGCACATCGGGCAAGGCTCGCCCAACGATAACAGACATTGCATAGTCGAGGTAAGACGTTTTCAGTTCGTCTTCAATACTGACGGGGGTAATATCTTTGGCTAATTCGCTCATTGAAATTTCCTAATCCTAAAATAAAAACAACCCAATTTTCATTGGGCGAAAATTGGGCGGATTATAGCATAAAACTCATTAAGTGGGGATAAAAACAAGCGGTAAAATTCTTGGGAAATTTTACCGCTTGTTGCTTCGCTTATTTACGATATGCCTCAATCCATCTCTTTTTCATACCCTTCATAATAATAAGATTGTTCGATCCCTTTGAAAATAACTTCTCGGTTATGGACTTCATCGGTGAGGTTCATTTGTAACAGATAACGAATTTCTAAATCGTTAATTGGGCTGCGTTCCATTGCTTGTAAATAAGCGGTTTTATCAATGTGTTGCCAATTTACCACTTTGCCGAGGTTTTTCTTCAACATCATATCTAGCCAAATACGAGTGCTTCGTCCATTGCCTTCGCGGAACGGGTGTGCAATATTCATTTCTACATATTTTTCAATAATTTGTTCAAAACTGTTTTCAGGCATTTGCTCAATTTTCACTAAAATTTCATTGAGATAAAGTGCCGTGGCAAAGCGGAAGTGACCTTTGGAAATATTCACTTCTCGCACTTTGCCAGCAAAATCATATAAGCCGCCAAATAGATAGTGGTGAATTGCTTTTAGTCCTGCGGTGGTGCCAACTTCAATTTTATCAATATCCCCACTTTCAAATAGGCGATAAGCATTTTCAATGCTTTGTTTATCAATATTTTTCATTGTTACCTCATCAAAAATTAGGCGATATTATGCCCGAATTGGCTTATTTCTAAAACTAAGCAAGCGGTAAAATTCTTGGGAAATTTTACCGCTTGTAAGGAGCGATTTATTTCGCTAAATACTGATAAATCGCCGCCATATCCACTTCACTTAAACCTGAATTGTTCGCTTCGTTGTAGCTTTTCGTCGCTTGTGCAATCAGCGGATAAGTTTTACCAAAGCGAGCCATTTCATCGGTTGCCAAGTTAAAATCTTTGGTCATATGTTTCATCATAAAGGCAGGTGGAAACTCGTTTGCCAAGTACATCGGCACTTTCGCTTGAAAGATTTGGCTATTCATAAATGAGCCGGAAATCATTTCGATGACTTGCTCTTTCGGAATGCCAAATTGATCGGCAAAATTTAAGGCTTCGCCGTAGGCTTGAATGAAAATACCAAGTAGCGAGTTGATCATTAACTTAATGCCGCCTGCTTTGCCCACTTCGCCATAGTAGAAAGTGGTGGTACTAAATGCGGCAAATAGCGGTTTGAGTTGTTCAACCGTGGCTTCATTACCTGCGGCTAACACTAATAATTTACCCGCTTCTGCCACTTTGCTCGAGCCTGAAACAGGGGCTTCGACAAATTCTGCGCCGTGTTGTTTTAATAAGGCTTCCACCGCTTGGTTTTGGCTTGGCGAGATGGTGCTCATATTTACTATGAGCTTGCCATTTAATTCGGCTAACACTTCTGCGCTTAATACTGACTGTACTGCGGCATAGTCAGCAATCATCAAGAAAATCACTTCGTTATCTTTCACTAGCTCCAGCACGGAGTGATATAGTTTTGCGCCGGCTTCTACAACTGATTTGGCTTTTCCAGGCGAGCGATTATATACTCCTACGGCAACGCCACTGTTTAACAGATGTTTTACCATCGGTTCACCCATTTGCCCTAAGCCAATCCAGCCAACTTGTTTAGTATGGTAAGTTTTCATCGTTTTTCCTCACATTAGTTCAACGACATTGATTTCAATATCTTTGGCTAAAACTGTGTTAAATGCTTCCACTGCTTGGGTAAAGTGAGGTTGTTTGGTGTGCAGTTCTAAATCTGCTTGTGTTTCCCAGCGTTCGATAAAAGTATAGGTGGCTTCTTTACCAGCCACTTTGCCACAATCGTAGCTTACACAGCCTTTATCTTGGCGAGAAGCAGCTACCAACGATTGCATAATGGTTTCAAATTCAGCCGTTTTATCTGTTTTTACTTCACAAATTGCATAAACTCCAATCATTTTTCACTCCTTGTTTGAATATAAATGATATAGCTATTGTAACGAGCTTTTGCTTGCTTACCAATCGAAAAAAATGACCGCTTGTCTGATTTACTTTTGCACCACTGCTTTATAGTGCAATTTATCAATTGCTTTAATTAGCATTGCATCGGTCACTTTTTCATCGGCGATTACTTTCACAAGGCGAGTGTTAAAATTGGCTTTGGTAGATTGCACACCGTCGATATTGCGTAATTCTTTATTCACTAAATAAACACACAATTGGCAGTTCATTTCTTCAATGTGTAACGTCACAGTGCGTTCAGCTGCAAATGCAATGACCGAATTAAAGAATGTAGCACATAAAATTAAGAATTTTTTCATTCCAAATATTCCAAAATAATTGGCAACACATACGGATAGCTCAAAAAGAACAAAATCACTCCCGCTATCAGCCAATATAAAATTTGCAATGTTCGGCGAGAAAGGTATTTTGAGCAAATGATTTTGCCTGAAAAATTGAGCAACCAAAAACCGTAACCAAAAGCGACAAGCGATAGAATTAGCATCGGAATTTGCAAAAAGGCGAGTTCGTTTAAATTCACCAGCCACGAGCTAGAAATACCAAAGACTAAATAAACCAGTGGCGCAATACAACAAAGAGTAGAAGCGACAGCAGCACTTACCGTTGTCGTACAAATTGCCCAAAAGGTTTTATTTGAGTTCTGTGGAGATAAATTCATAACCGAACTCTTTTGCATCAAACGAATTTAGCGGATCGCCACCGATTTCAGCATATGGATAGCCAAAGTTATTGATTGGCACAAGCTCTGGCGCAGGATAGAGCGTGAAATCACGAGCGTGGTTATAGCCCATCCAGTTAGCTTCCCAGTTACCGAATAAGTATTTCGATACAGCCTGAGTTTCTTTGTCTGTCACTGCTTTTTTCTCAGTTAGACGATATTTTGCTACGTCCGCAGAATCCACAGGTACCCAGCCAAAACCTGCTAAATAAAATTCAGCACGGCAGTGCTGACCGCTATTTTCATTCGCCACGCCTTCTTTTGCACCACCAAAAGCAGATTGGGAATATTTTCCCATTTTTATAGCTTGCCCTAAGCGAATCCCAAACACTTCACGGGCGGGAATGCCTGAAGCACGGGCAAGAGCCACAAACACGGAGTTGATGTCAGTACATTTGCCTTTTAACACGCCCGTGGTGAGCATTTTTTCCACATCACCATCGCCACAGCCTAATACGGAATTATCTCGCTCCATATTGGCAACAATCCACTGATGAATCAGTTGGGATTTTTTCAGTGGATTGGTTTCAGAACCCACGATTTTATCGGCAAATTTCTGCACGATGCCATCAGTTTTGATATGTTTCGTTGCTTTTAGATACTCTTGCACATCAACTGAATATTCAATTTTTTCAGGCATTTGGTAATTGTTTAGTAAGCCTTGTTGCATTGGTTCACGATCTTGCGTTTCTACCACTAATTTTACTTTTAAGGCGCGGCTTTTAGCGGCTTTATCCCAAGTAGCATAAAGGGTGCTGGCACCGTATTGGTTGTTTTCAGTGATATAGGCTTGTTGGTAATTTCCCTCAAATTCCACCGATTTTACCGTTTGGTAACTGTTAGAGGTTGGCATTGGCACCCATAATTTGGTTTCGCCTGTTGAGCCTTTCGGCACTTGTAAATTATAGGTTTGTACAAATTCGTAGGTGTGTTTGGTGGTATTCGCATTTGGCAAAGTTTGGGCGTTTGCCATTGTTGCGAATGCGATAGAACTCGCAATAAGCAGTTTTCTCATTGAATTGTCCTTAGTTAAATAAGCAAGCCTT
>JBHACP010000010.1:0-6129 GCA_041854605.1 Actinobacillus sp. | reverse complement strand
GATGATTTTACCCTTGATGATTTCCGTGAACAGCTGGTGGAAATGAAAAAAATGGGTGGTATGATGTCGATGCTTGAAAAGCTACCGGGGGCGAAAAACTTACCGGATCACGTTAAAAATCAAGTCGATGACAAAATGTTCATCAAAATGGAAGCGATCATCAATTCAATGACCCTGAAAGAGCGTGCTAACCCCGATATTATCAAAGGTTCACGCCGTCGCCGTATTGCATTGGGTTCAGGTACGCAAGTGCAAGATGTCAATAAACTGCTCAAACAGTTTGACGAAATGCAACGTATGATGAAAAAAATGCGTAAAGGCGGAATGGCGAAGATGATGCGTGGAATGAAAGGTATGATGAGCGGAATGGGAGGGCTCGGAGGCTTAGGCGGAATGTTTGGCAGAAAATAAGCCTAAAGTGCCTAAAAAACTCTCAGGTAAGGTATTTTGCTAAAAAAATGCTTTACGAAGCCATAAAATCCCCGTATTATGCACTTCGTTTTTAACACGGAAGAATGGCAGAGTGGTTGAATGCACCGGTCTTGAAAACCGGCGAGGGTGCGAGCCCTCCCTGAGTTCGAATCTCAGTTCTTCCGCCATCTTTTTCAGAGAAGCCGTTATCGCAAGATAACGGCTTTTTACTTTTTTAGCAATTTAATAATTGTTTTACCCACGTCAATACTAGTGGTAGTTCTGTTATTCCTTCTCGATCTAAAAAGTGTCCACCTGTTGGCAAGCACAAATATTCCGCATTTAAGAACTTGGCTAAATTTTCACTGAATTGATGATTTACTACTGAGTCATTTAATGAAGCCAAAACGAAAGATTTTTCAGGCTTGCAAGCAGTCAAATTTGCAAAAAAATCTGCAAACGCATTGAGTTCAGGAAAATTAGGCAAACGTTCGTAGAAGCCTGCAACAAAAATAGCCCCTTTAATTTTTTGCTGTTGGGTCGCTAAATAATTGAGTGTTGCAATACAGCCTAAACTATGCCCGATGAGAATGGTTTCAGTATTTAAGCTGATTTCTGCCTGATGATGAGCAAGCCACGCTTCAGGCGTTGGATGGCTTGGATTTGGCATCGTTAAACGCTTACAACTCACATCTAATTTCGCTAATTCTTTTTCTAGCCAAGGAAACCAATGTTTATCTCCATTGGCATCATAACCGTGAGTAATATAAACCAGTGTCATTATTTCTTCTCCTTTATGATAAAAAGCAAGCTGTCAAAATCTGCAAATTTTTTACCAATTTTAACCGCTTGCTAGGAAAGTTTGCACTAATGTTATGGCTGATCACCACGTAAAGCTCGCGGGAAGAGAACATTATTTTCCAAATGTACGTGCTCCATTAAATCAGTGGCGAACTCATTCAAGCCGCTGTAAAGCATACGCCACGTATTGCAAGCACTTTCAGGTGAGGTGAAGGTGTTGGTGAGTTTTTTGATCTCTTCTAAATCATTACCTGCTTCATCGTGTTCGGCTTCCATTACCGAAATTGGTGCTGCCGCCATTGGACCTTGCCCAGATTTGATAAGAGGGAATAAGATCTGTTCTTCTTTCATCATATGCTGCGTGAGGTCGTCATAAATCTTACGAATAATCTCTGTTAAACCCTTTGGACAATCAGCTCTTTCTGCATGCACACTCTCTACTTTTTCCGCCATTGCAATGAGCTCTGGGAGTTGTGAACGATGCTTATCGTGAAAGCGAGGGATAATGAAATTGATGATTTCAGAAAGTGGAGCCTTACGCCAATCTTGCGCTGCTTTCGTTGGTTGCTCTGCAATAACCGCAAGTGAGGCTTCAATTACATCTAGATCTAGCCCTTTTTCTGCCACAGCGGCAGCTAAAGTCTGTTTGCCACCACAGCAAAAATCTAAACCTAATTTTAGGAAAAGTGATGTAGAGCGAGGTAGTTGCGCTGCAATATCACCTAAAGATAAATCTCTGTATGCCATAATGACTCCTTATTTAGTTGAGTAATTTAGTCGGAATTCTACGCTTGCTTATAAAATTAGTCAAATCAAGCGGTTTTAATTTCCCACCCCAACTCTTTTGAAATTGCTTGTGCCGTGGCTTGAAGTTCTTGTTGCAGGAAATCGGTACTCACTTGTGCCAGCTTGGTGGTGGGAATTGAAACTGAAATCGCATAATTTACTTCACCTTTGTAGTTGAAAATGGGGTAAGCAAAACAGGTAATACCCAGCTCATTTTCTTCTTTATCTATGGCAAATCCTTGATGGCGAATGTCGTTTAATTCTTTTTCCATTGACGCTAAATCGGTAATGGTGTGACAAGTTAATGGCTGGATAATTTCCTGATATTTTTGCCAATAGTAGGGAAGATAATCCCCCTGCTCATAAGCAAGATAAAGTTTACCCATTCCTGAACAATAAAGGTTGAGCCGTTGCCCAAGGTGCGCCCGTGTTTGTAGCATACCTGTGGTCGGTTCGAGCTTATAAATCATTATGGCGTGATCGTTTTCACGCATTGAGAAATTGACTGTTTCGCCCGTTTTTAAATTGAGCTGTTCTAGGTAAGGTGCGGCGATATGAATAATGTTTAGTGAAGAGAAAATTTTATGTCCAATAGAAAGGCACTTGCTAGTTAAACGATAACTGCCTGCGCTATTGGCGGGTTGCACAAAACCTTCTCGCTGTAAACCTTGTAATAGGCGATGGGTGGTGCTTTTGTTTAAACCTGCTCGTTCAGCCAATAACGCAAGTGGACAACCATTTGGGTAATTACTTAACAAATCAATCAGCCGTAAGCCACGGGTTAAGGATTGGTTACCTCCTGTTTTTTCCTCTGTCATCTTTATTCCTTAGTTTAAATACGGTTTTTGTTGCATATTAGTCAAAAAGTTTCTACGCCAAAACAAGCAAAAGCAAAAAATGTGACACAGTTCACAGTTTTACAATTCAAAATGTGAGCTAGGTCACAAATTTAAATTTTTCCGCTTAACGTTAGCTAGCTATTCACCTAATATTTATCCAAATTTTGGAATTGCATTTCATAAAATGAAATCAGCTTAATTTTTTAGGAGCAAGCTATGACCATCCGAGTATCTTACGCAGAGCTGAAAGCCGAGTTTAAACGTGTTTTATTATCCCGCAATGTTCGTGAAGATATTGCCGAAAAGTGTGCCGGTGTATTTGCTGATACCACTCAAGCAGGGGCTTATTCACACGGCGTAAATCGTTTTCCTCGTTTTATTCAGCAACTAGAAAACGGCGACATTAAACCAGAAGCGGAGCCAACGAAGGTGCTTGGATTAGGTGCCATTGAGCAATGGGATGCTCATCAAGCAATTGGTAATCTGACGGCGAAAAAAATGATGGATAGAGCAATAGAGCTGGCAGCACAAAATGGCGTGGGGATTGTAGCCTTGCGTAATGCTAATCACTGGATGCGTGGTGGCTCTTATGGCTGGCAAGCCGCAGAAAAAGGCTACATCGGTATTTGCTGGACAAACGCATTAGCGGTAATGCCGCCTTGGGGCGCAAAAGAGTGCCGTATCGGCACAAACCCGTTAATCATTGCCGTGCCAACCACACCAATCACTATGGTGGATATGTCTTGCTCAATGTACTCTTATGGAATGTTAGAAGTGCATCGTTTAGCGGGTCGTCAAACCTTTGTGGATGCAGGTTTTGATGATGACAACAATCCAACGCGAGATCCTGCCACCGTGGAGAAAAATCGTCGCTTAATGCCGATGGGCTTTTGGAAAGGTTCAGGTTTATCTATTGTGTTAGATATGATTGCCACTTTGCTTTCCAATGGTGAATCGACTTGTTCCGTCACTGAAGATAAAGATGATGAATATTGCGTATCACAAGTGTTTATTGCGATTGAAGTGGATAAATTGATTGACGGCAAAACCAAAGACGAAAAACTTAACCGCATTATCGATTACGTAAAAACTGCGGAACGAGTGGATCCAAATGTGGAAGTCCGCTTACCAGGTCACGAGTTTACAACCATCTTGGCGGACAATAAAACCAATGGCATTCCTGTTGATGATACTGTTTGGGCGAAGTTGAAATCGTTGTAATGCAATAAACTCCTCTCTTTGAAAAAAGAGGGGGAATCATACAAGCGGTAAAAATTTCCCCATTTTTTACAAATTCAAGGAGCAAATGATGAAACCCATCGCTCAATTTGTTGGTAAAACCATAGAAGCATTTTGCGTGATTATTCTCGCCGCAATGTCGATTTTGGTTTTCCTAAACGTGGTGTTGCGTTATGGCTTTAACAGCAGTATCAGCGTTACTGAAGAAGTTTCTCGCTATATGTTCGTATGGCTTGCTTTCTTAGGTGCAGTGCTTGCCTTCAGCGATCAACAACACGTGAAAGTCACGGTTCTCACCGACAAACTCTCGCCCGTTGCGCGTAATGTGCTTAGTATTTTTACCGATGCGGCGATGTTGTTCTGTTGTTACCTAATCACAGATGGCAGCTGGATTCAGTTCAATCTTAACTTAAATAACTTGGCTCCAATTTCAGGCTTACCACAAGGAGTTACCTACCTTGCCAGTACGATTTGCGGGGTGTTAATTGGTATCTTATTGATTGCTCGCATTATCACTACTATCGTCACCTTAGCTAAAGGAGAAACAGAATGACCGTACTAATTTTCCTTTCCGCTTTATTAGGGGCGATCATTCTTGGTATTCCCGTGGCCTTCTCGTTAATTTTATGTGGTTTAGCGTTAATGCTTCACCTTGACTTATTCGACACCCAAATTATTGCCCAACAAATCGTTAGCGGTGCCGATAGTTTTTCGTTAATGGCAATTCCGTTTTTCATTCTTGCGGGTGAAATAATGAACGAAGGTGGCTTATCCAAGCGGATTATCGACTTACCAATGAAACTCGTGGGTCACAAACGCGGTGGGCTAGGTTTTGTGGCAATTATCGCCGCAATGATTATGGCAAGCCTTTCAGGTTCTGCAGTGGCAGATACTGCTGCAGTAGCGGCAATGTTATTACCAATGATGAAAACCACAGGTTATCCGCTGGACAAATCAGCGGGTTTAATCGGTACTGCTGGTATCATCGCTCCAATTATTCCGCCCTCCATTCCGTTTATCGTTTTCGGGGTGGCGAGTGGCGTTTCAATCACCAAGTTGTTCCTAGCGGGTATCTTCCCTGGCATTATGATGGGGATCTTCTTGGCAATGTTATGGTGGTGGCAAGCAAAACGCTTAGATTTGATGACCTTCTCAAAAGCGACCAAAGAAGAACTTTGCATCTCGTTTAAGAACAGTATTTGGGCGTTGTTATTGCCAGTTATCATTATCGGCGGTTTCCGTTCTGGTATGTTCACCCCAACCGAAGCTGGGGCGGTTGCTACATTCTATGCCTTGATTGTGTCATTGTTTGTTTATCGTGAGCTTAAAATCAAAGACCTCTACAAAGTAATTTTAGCGGCAGCGAAAACGACCGCCGTGGTAATGTTCTTAGTGGCGGCGGCGAACGTAACTGGTTGGTTAATTACCGTAGCGGAATTACCAACCATGCTTACCGAATTGTTAGAACCGTTAATTGAACACCCAACGACTTTATTGTTAGTGATTATGTTTGCGGTATTCATTATCGGAATGGTAATGGACTTAACTCCAACGGTACTCATTTTAACCTCAGTGTTAATGCCATTGGTGGAAGAAGCAGGAATTGACCCTGTTTATTTTGGCGTATTATTCATATTAAATACTTCCATCGGCTTGATTACTCCGCCAGTGGGCAACGTATTAAACGTAATTACAGGTGTATCTAAACTACCGTTTGATCGAGCCGCGAGGGGCGTATTCCCTTACTTAATGATGATGATTTTCTTATTGTTACTCTTTGTTTTTGTGCCTGGTTTGGTTTTAGTGCCGTTGCAATGGATGCAGTAGCAAGCGGTTAAATTTAAGAAAAATTTTACAAAATTCGTAGGGGTGGGGGGGGATCCCCACCCGAAAAAACAAAGGGCGGGATACCTCCGCCCCTTGTATGTTAAAAATATAGTAAACTAGCAACCCAAAGCATAATGTTATCCACAGCTTGACCGCCCCTAGAGCTAAAACTCGTTCTGTAGCGTAGGCGTGGATAACTTCATCAGCAAAACCGAACAGTTGAAAT
>JBHACP010000009.1:0-56262 GCA_041854605.1 Actinobacillus sp. | reverse complement strand
TTTCAACTGTTCGGTTTTGCTGATGAAGTTATCCACGCCTACGCTACAGAACGAGTTTTAGCTCTAGGGGCGGTCAAGCTGTGGATAACATTATGCTTTGGGTTGCTAGTTTACTATATTTTTAACATACAAGGGGCGGTCCTGTGCCTACCCGAAATTACCGAAAAAAGAAGGGCGGGCACAGGACCCGCCCCTACAGTTATTTGCTGTATTCACAATAAGATGTCGGGGTTTCCCAAAGCCTAATTAGGCTTACTGATAATCCCGCTTTTTCCAATTTTTCAAACATATATTTTGCCATTTCTTCCGCAGTTGTACGTGAAGGAATGCCATAGACTTTCGATTTTAAATCGCTCAACAAATTGGCTACCGCACTTTCGCGTTCGCTGTTGAGATCATAAATATAAGCGTGATCCATTGGGTCTAAGATTTCACGTTTAACGATAGCTTTCAAATCGGAATAATCCATCACCATTCCACGTTTGGCACCTGCCTCGACTAAATTCCCTGTGACTTCCACCTGCAATTTATAGGTGTGACCGTGCAAGTTCTGACATTTGCCGTCGTGGCCATCCAGCATATGCGCCATATCAAAACTAAATTCTTTGGCAATTTTAAACATTTTTTCCACCGCTTGCTTTTTCTGTTAAATACTCATTTAAGCCTTTTTCACGCAACAAACAGCTTGGACAAGTATGACAACCGCCTTCTACACCTAAATAACAGGTGTGGGTATGTTGACGAATATAGTCGAAAGCACCAAGCTCATCGGCGAGTTGCCAAGTTTCTTTTTTAGTAAGGTACATCAAGGGCGTACGAATATTAAAATTATAATCCATCGCTAAATTGAGCGTGACATTCATTGATTTGATGAACACATCACGACAATCAGGGTAGCCGCTGAAATCGGTTTCACAAACACCTGTGAAAATGGTGCTGATGCCTTGCCCTTTGGCATAAATGGCGGTGTAGAGTAGAAACAGCGCATTTCTGCCATCTACGAAAGTGTTCGGCTTATCGCCTTCTTGCTTGATTTCCGTTTCTGATATGAGCGCATTGCTAGTAATGGCTTTAATTACTGAAGTGTCGATGAGCGTTTGTTTTATCCCTAGATCTCTAGCGATCCAAGCCGCTTTTTCCAGTTCAATGGCGTGGCGTTGTCCATATTGAAAGGTAACGACTTCGACATTTTCCCTGCCAAATTCTTTGATTGCCTGAAACAGGCAAGTGGTCGAATCTTGACCGCCTGAAAAGATCACGACAGCCTTTTTTGGTTGAGTTGAGTTCATTTGAGTTCCTAGTTTTGATTTCTATAAAATAGTCGTGGGAGGATTGCGAACCACGAAGAGATAAACAAGCGGTCGAATTCTGCAAATTTTTTGCAAAATTTAACCGCTTGTATAGAGGGATTATAGCATTATGGTGCACAGTTTGTCTTGGTGATGATGGTTTCTAATAGATCTTTAGTATTTTCATAAATAACCTCATCACTTAATTTACCCGATTCTTCTCCCCAGATAGAAAAGGCGGAACCAATAATATTTTCTGTATTGCTGATAACACCTTGCTGATGATTACTATCCCACTTGCCTAGTTTCCAGTTTTTCTTTAGATCTTTAAGCGCAAACTCGGTATCTCCCTCAATTTTACCGTTATCTCTTGGTATGAAATAAAGGTAATACGAATTGTAATTTAGCACTTTGAAACCTTTATTCAATAGTTCAGGTAGGCTCACACGTTCTTTTCTACGTTGCTTTATATCTTGTTGTTCCTGTGCATCACCATCAAAACTCCAATAAGTAATTTCGATATTTTTGCTCAGTTTATCAATGTTTTGTTTAAGTAAGCCATCATTCCACATACGGGTTGTTAAGCCTTTATGATTAATAAATTGGTTAAGCTCATTTACATAAGCAATAAAATCATCGTTGTAACTAAATTCATCACCACCAATATGAAAATGTTTGCTGGCACTTCCGAATATGTCGATTACTTCACTTGTGAGCGTTTTAATCATCTCTATACTTTTGGGATTAGAAATATCCAGTTCATCTTCGTTAATAGCAAATTGTTTAACATAGTCAGCCCCATATTTTTCTGTGAGCAGTGTAAGAATTGCACCAATGTGGTTAGGGCTATCAACTTCAGGGACAATTTCTACTTTTTTGGATTTTGCATAGTTGATAATTTCATTAAGCTGCTTATAGGTTAAGAATGGTTTGTTGGTTTTAGGATTGATATACATACTATTTTTTTGCACTGCATTTTCCTCACGCTGATCTAAAAATGTGCTTTCTAAGGCGTAATTTTCATGATCGGCAAAATGCAAGTGGAGAAATTTACCTTTTGCGCTATGAATTTCATCAATAAATTTTTTGATAGTATCCACCGCATAAAATCGACGTGAAATATCTAACATCAATCCACTTTCTTTAGGATAGTCTTTTGCTTTAGCAATTTTTGAAAACATAGAAAAATTAAAAAGCAGGCTAAGTGTAAACAGCGTAATAAAGAATTTCTTCATAATATCTCATGCAAAAATAATAAGTCTAGTAGATAGGCGACAAGCAAATTAGATAAAAGTTTCTTATGTGTTTGTAAAATATACAATATATTATATCGCAAACGATTGCTTGGTGATATAATTGCGAAAATTTTTAGCAAACTCTGAGGTCAATCGTGAGCAATACACAACTTAGCTATAAAGATGCAGGTGTTGATATTAACGCTGGCAATGAATTAGTCGAACGCATTAAAGCAGACGTAAAACGCACTCGTCGTCCAGAAGTAATGGGCGGCTTGGGAGGTTTTGGCGCATTATGTGCGTTACCAACCAAATATAAAGAGCCGATTTTAGTATCAGGCACTGATGGTGTAGGTACAAAATTACGTCTTGCGATTGATTTAAACCAACACGATACTATTGGTCAAGACTTGGTCGCAATGTGTGTAAACGATTTAGTAGTGCAAGGTGCTGAGCCGTTATTTTTCTTAGATTATTATGCAACAGGTAAATTAGAGGTGAATGTTGCGGCTGATGTGGTGAAAGGTATCGCAGATGGTTGTGTGCTTTCAGGCTGTGCCTTAGTCGGTGGTGAAACTGCAGAAATGCCGGGAATGTACCACGAGGGCGATTATGATTTAGCTGGTTTTTGTGTTGGTGTGGTGGAAAAGTCAGAAATCATCGATGGTTCAGCTGTTAAAACGGGCGATGTGTTAATTGCCTTAGCTTCAAGTGGTCCGCACTCCAATGGTTACTCGTTGATTCGTAAAGTCATTGAGGTAAGCGGTGCCAATCCAGCAACGGATGTGCTGGAAGGCAAATTATTAAAAGATCACTTATTGGCACCCACTAAAATTTATGTGAAGTCGGTGCTTTCATTGGTGAAACAGGTAGAGGTTCATGCTATTGCTCACTTAACAGGCGGTGGTTTCTGGGAGAACATTCCGCGCGTATTACCTGAGTCAGCGAAAGCCGTCATTGATGAAAAATCTTGGGAATGGCCAGCCGTATTCAAATGGTTACAAGCAAAAGGTAACATCAGCCGTCACGAAATGTATCGAACCTTTAACTGTGGTGTGGGTATGGTAATTGCAATTCCTGAAAAAGAGGTAGAAACCGCTTTAAGTGTATTAAAACTCGCAGGTGAAAAGGCGTGGGTAATTGGTAAGATTGAGAGCCTAGGCGAAGGCACTGAGCAAGTTGAAATTCGCTAATTGGTAAAATTTCAGTAAATTTAGACCGCTTGTCACGATTTATCGTACAATACAAGCGGTCTTTTTTAGTAGAAAATTACAAAATGGCACTCTTTTTTACCCTTGCTTTTATTTTCCTTAATTTGCTCGCGCTTTTTTTGATGTATTGGGATAAGCAGAAATCCACTAAAAAAGCGTGGCGCGTTCCTGAATCCAATCTTCTTTTCCTTTGCTTTGCGGGCGGATTTATCGGCATTTTTCTCGGTATGAAATACTTCAGTCATAAAACCAATCATTGGCAATTTCACGTCGCTGTAGTCATTTCTGCTTTATTTTGGGTACTTGCTTTGCCAGCAAGTTACTATTTCCTGATCCTCAATCCATAAATTTTTCTAATCCGTTTGCACAATTTAAATCCTACCTCCAACAAGAAAAAATATGATCTAGATCACATTTTTTTCTTATTCAACTCGTTATGATCTCCACCAAAAGAACCCCATCGTATAACTAAATTTTGGAGTAAATGATGAAAAATGTACGCATTGAAGAGGATTTATTAGGCAAAAGGGAAGTGCCTGCGGAAGCTTATTGGGGGATTCATACCTTAAGAGCCGTCGAAAACTTTAATATCTCAAAAAACACGATTTCAGATGTGCCCGAGTTTGTGCGTGGTATGGTGATGGTCAAAAAAGCCACCGCTCTAGCAAATGGTGAACTTGGTGCGATTCCGAAAAAAATTGCCAAAGCGATAGTCGCTGCTTGTGATGAAATCCTTGAGAAAGGACGTTGCATGGATCAGTTTCCAAGCGATGTTTATCAAGGTGGCGCAGGCACTTCGGTAAATATGAATACTAACGAAGTGGTGGCTAATTTGGCGCTGGAAATTTTAGGACAAAAGAAAGGCGAATACGAAATCGTAAATCCAATGGATCATGTCAATGCTAGCCAATCGACCAATGATGCTTATCCTACGGGCTTTCGGATTGCGGTTTATAACAGTATCTTACACTTGATTAAAAAAGTGAAATACCTGCAAAAAGGTTTTGAAGCGAAAGCGAATGAATTTTCAGATGTGTTAAAAATGGGACGAACCCAGTTACAAGATGCCGTGCCAATGACCTTGGGGCAAGAGTTTGAAGCCTTTGCGGTCTTGCTTGAAGAAGAAGCTCGTAACCTTAAATATGTAGCAAAATTATTGCTGGAAGTAAACTTAGGCGCAACTGCAATCGGTACGGGATTGAATACGCCAGAAGGCTATTCAACATTAGCCGTGAAATACCTCTCAGAAGTAACAGGCTTACCGTGCAAACTTTCAGAAAACTTAATTGAAGCCACCTCGGACTGTGGGGCCTACGTAATGGTTCACGGGGCATTAAAGCGTACCGCCGTGAAACTGTCTAAAGTCTGTAACGATTTACGTCTACTTTCATCTGGACCTCGAGCGGGCTTAAATGAAATCAACTTACCAGAGTTGCAAGCGGGTTCTTCCATTATGCCTGCGAAAGTAAACCCAGTCGTGCCTGAAGTGGTAAATCAAGTTTGCTTTAAAGTGATTGGTAATGACACTACGATTACCTTCGCTGCCGAAGCAGGGCAATTACAACTTAACGTAATGGAACCAGTAATCGGACAAGCAATGTTTGAATCCATCGACATTCTGGCCAATGCGTGCGTGAATTTACGTGATAAATGTGTAGATGGCATTACTGCCAACCGTGAAATTTGCCAAAACTATGTGTTTAATTCAATTGGTATCGTCACTTACCTCAATCCATTTATCGGGCACCATAACGGCGACATCGTCGGTAAAATCTGCGCCACTACAGGCAAAGGCGTACGGGAAGTGATTTTGGAAAAAGGCTTGCTTACAGAAGCGCAACTCGACGATATTCTTTCCGTGGAAAACCTAATGAAGCCAACTTATAAGGCAAAACGTTTTACGGAAGATGAGTAAATCAAAACGACCGCTTGCATAACAAGCGGTCGTTTTTTCACTAAAATTTGCAAGGTTACTCGCCACGAGCCAAGCTAATGACCCCCGATCTTACAATTTCCACAATCGTGGTTTCTTGTTTCACGGCTTCAATAAAGGCGTTGAGCTTGTCGCTAGTGCCTGAAAGTTGAATGGTGTAGAGCTTCGGTGTGATGTCCACAATTTGACCACGGAAAATATCAGTCATACGTTTTAATTCATCACGGGTCGAACCTGTAGCTCGCACTTTCAATAGCAAAATTTCACGCTCAATATGTTCCACAGGGCTTAAGTTAGTTACTTTGAACACGTCGATCAATTTATGCAATTGCTTCTCGATTTGCTCTAACACAATCTCATCACCACTTGCCACGATCGTCATACGAGAAAGGCTTTCATCGTCGGTTGGTGCCACAGTCAAACTTTCGATGTTAAAACCACGTTGCGAGAAAAGCCCCACAACACGGGATAATGCACCCGATTCATTTTCGAGTAATACGGATAATGTTCTACGCATCTGTACGCTCCGTTTTGCTTAAGATCATTTCATTCATTGCACCGCCACGAATTTGCATTGGGTAAACGTGCTCGGTTTCATCCACGCGTACATCAACAAAAACAAGTTTGTCTTTAATTGAAAACGCTTGGGTCAATTTTTCTTTCAATTCACTTGGGTGGTCAATGTTAATACCAATGTGCCCATAGGCTTCGGCAAGTTTAGCGAAGTCTGGCAACGAATTCATATACACCTGTGAGTGGCGACCTTGATAAATAATATCTTGCCACTGTTTCACCATCCCCAAAAAACGGTTGTTGAGGCTGACGATCACCACAGGCGTGTCGTATTGTTTGGCGGTGGAAAGCTCTTGAATGTTCATTTGGATAGAACCGTCACCCGTTACGCAGACCACGGTTGCCTCAGGATGAGCAAATTTTACGCCGATGGCGGCAGGCAGCCCGAATCCCATTGTGCCAGCTCCGCCTGAATTGATCCAACGGCGAGGTTTATCAAAGCCGTAATGTAATGCTGCAAACATTTGGTGCTGACCGACATCTGATACCACGTAAGCCTCACCTTGGGTGAGCTGATGAATTAAGCGCACCACTTGTTGTGGTTTAATCACGTCATTGCTTTCTTCAAATTTCAAGCATTCTTTCGCTTTCCATTCGTTGATTTTGTTCCACCAAGCGGTCAAATCTGCTTGATTTTTTGCAAGGTTTTCATCTTCCAGTAAGGATAAAAATTCATCTAGCACATTTTTCGCCGAGCCTACAATGGGAATATAGGCTTGCACCGTTTTTGAAATGGAAGCAGGATCAATATCTACGTGAATCACTTTAGCGTGTGGGCAATATTTGGCAAGATTGGCGGTGGTGCGGTCGTCAAAACGTACGCCAATACCAAGAATTAAATCACTCTCGTGCATTGCATTATTGGCTTCATAAGTGCCGTGCATTCCCAGCATTCCTAAGAACTGTTTATCTGAGCTCGGGAATGCGCCTAAGCCCATTAACGAACTTGTCACGGGCAAATTTAATTTTTTCGCAAATTCGGTTAATTCGGCAGAGCATTCCGCTGAAATCACGCCACCACCGATGAATAGCACAGGTTTTTTGGCAACCAATAAGGCTTTTAAAGCTTTTTTGATCTGACCTTTATGCCCTTGTACCGTTGGGTTATAAGAGCGTAGTGAAATTTCTTTTGGATATTCATAGGGGAATTTATTGGCAGGATTCACCATATCTTTCGGAATATCAATCAATACAGGACCAGGGCGACCCGTTGAGGCGATATAAAACGCTTTTTTGATGATTGCAGGGATTTCCTCAGGTGATTTGATCATAAAGCTATGTTTCACCACGGGACGAGAGATCCCCAACATATCACACTCTTGGAATGCATCGGTACCGATTAAGTTAGATGGCACTTGACCTGTTAGAACCACTAGCGGAATAGAATCGGCATAAGCAGTGGCAATTCCTGTAATCGCATTAGTAGCCCCAGGACCTGAAGTAACTAATGCACAGCCCACTTTGCCAGTGGAACGGGCATAGCCATCTGCCATATGCACGGCACCTTGCTCATGACGAACCAAGACGTGGTTAAGGCTTGATTGATGAATTGCATCATAAATATCTAGCACTGAGCCACCAGGGTAGCCAAAAACGTATTCAACGCCTTCGTCTAATAGCGACTGTACTACCATTTCTGCACCAGAAAGTTTTTTCATTGAATCCTCCAATGAGTCAAAATAAGGAGTGAAAATTGAGTTTTACAAGATGAGTTAAATCTGTTGAGTGGATTGTGCAAGAGTTTTGATATTTTGTCTAGATAGGTAAATTAGGATTTGTTTGGAATTTAATGTTAGTTTAAACTAAAATTATAGGATTTTATAAATTTAAGATATCAGAAAATGGCTTTGGAAGTATATTTAACCAAATTTTATAAAATGAATGGAATTAAAAATTTGTATAAAAATTTGATCAAAGATAAAAAATTTAATAAAAGAGTAGAAAAAGAAGTCATCAAAACAGGAAGAATGACTTCTTTTATATGTGATTAGACAGATTTTTTAGCCTTCTCGACATTGCAGCCACAACACTCGTTCACCTTGGCGATTTTTGTAGTATGCTGAACTATACTCACTTGCCACCAGATCCACATAACTGCCGCCAATAGGTCGGTATGAGCGATAAACCACTTCATAACTATGATGGTTCACAGGGCGATTTGTTATATGGTCAAATGCTTCTGCTTTGCCGTTATTCAACTGGAAATAAATGCCAAAATTCTGTGGTAAGCGACTCTCTCGCCAAAGCGGAAAATAGGTAGATAAATAAGAATCTGCGCCCGTTTCAAAATTTGTACAAGTGTAATAATAACGTTTGTAGTTTGCGGCGTTTTGTAATTCTGCAGGACTAATATCATCCTTTAAATAGCCCGTTTTCACCGGCACGGTCGGTTTAGGCGCACAGGCGAATAGCGCGGTAAGGGTTGATGTCAATAAAATAAGTTTTAGTTTGTTCATAATTAAAATTCCGAGAAATATAGGAAAATAGAGTGGTGCTATGATAGCGTAAATTATAGGAAGTGTAGAAGTTAAAAAAATTTATCTGTGCTATTGAACTTGTTTGGTAGTGCTTTATTTTACAAATAACCCGCGGCTTATGTCGTAGGTTATACGTGGTGTTGCTCCGCCGGAGTAAGCTGAGTTTTCGTGCCGGAGGCATGAGAGATGCTTAAGCTAGGAAGCGAAACATGGGCGAGTCTCTCGCAGTCAGTCAAAATAAACTCTGCTGCCCAGCTAAAAATTCAGGTGTGTCTTTCACTTGAAATCCATAGGTCGCCAAATAGCCTTTCAGACTTTCGATATTGTAGAACGAATGGCTATTGGTTGTGTTTTGAAAATAGAGATAAAGCTGATCAAACTCCGCTTTTCGCTGATTTAACAATGCTGCTAGTTGCTGTAATTCGGTTTCGCTATAACGATAATCGTGGCGTTCTTGTGCCGATTGCGCTTTCCACCAATGGGGATTGCGACAGTGCAATCGCAGATAAGCGGTACGTTGGTTTGCATAAAACCGAAAGGCAGGCAAACCGATATTCTGCGGATAATCCACATTGCACCAAATCAGATTTTCTTTGCTGTGAAAATAGTCCAGCACCGATTGCGTATGCCAACTGGCGTGGCGAAATTCAATGGCAAGGGGATAATCACTAAACCACGACACCAGTTCCGCAAGATAGTAACGGTTTGCGTGCTGACGCTCAAAACTGGTCGGGAATTGCACAAATAAATTGGCTAAACAATGGCTATTTCGCAACGGTTGCAATGCGTCCAAAAACGCCTGTGCTTGTTCGGCGGTAGCGGTACGTTTGTGGCTAAAATCTTGATGCAGTTTCACCGAAAATTTTAACCGCCCTTCCGCCTTTTCTAACATACCTTGTACAGCCTTATAGCCAATCGGGGCGTGATAGGTGCTGTTGATCTCAACGGTGTCGTAATGCTGACTATAAATCGACAAAAAATCCGATTTGTCCGTCCCAAACGGATAGAGCGTACCGACTAAATCCGTATCGCTATAACCGCCCGTGCCGATATAGATGTGGGGTGTGTGCATATTATTGATGTTCTAAGTCTTAGACTGATTCTTCAACAAGCGGTCAAAATCGCTTTCAAAATTGCGATCTTGAATAATGCGATATTTTTCAAATTCAGTTTCGGCATGTAGTTTTGCTTCATCAAAATTGATTTTGCCTTTGCTATCTAAAATGGGTAATTCGTCCGCATTTAAGAAAATATCTAATCGTTTTGCCCAATCTTCCATTGTCATTGGAATTTGTCGTCTGGCTCGGCGTTCGGCTAAATCTAAAAATGCGTTGACGATTGCCCCTAAGTCTTTCAATTCTTCATTGCTCAAATAATTTTTTGCTACCGAAACATCGCTTTTTAAAATCTTGCCGTCAGGGGATTTTGCCCAAGTCGTTAGCCCCATATTCGGTTTATCGCTATCGGCTCGTTCTACAATTAATTCGGCGGCAGTATGTTGATGAATAGCGTAATGTAATTTATTTTGTACGGTGGCGAAGAATGTTTTGGTTGTTGGGGCGTTTTTATTGTAGTCCACTGCTGTGGCGTAAATATCGGTAATTTTCTGATAAAAACGGCGTTCGGATAGGCGAATTTCACGGATTTCTTCCAATAAACGTTCAAAATAATCTTCGCCTAAGAAAGTACCGTTTTCCATACGTTCACGATCTAACACATAGCCTTTTTGGGCAAATTCACGCAATACTTGTGTCGCCCATTGACGAAATTGCGTTGCTCGCACGGAATTAACCCGATACCCAACGGAAATCACTGCGTCAAGGTTGTAATGTTTGGTGTTGTAGTTTTTGCCGTCTGTGGCAGTTATTCGGAAATTCCGAATAACTGAAAGTTCATTTAACTCTTCACTTGCAAAAATATGTTTTAAATGCTCATTGATTGTTGGTAATGAAACTTCAAATAATTCAGCAATACGTTTTTGCGTCAGCCAAATTTCGTTATCCTCATACCGCACTTCAATGCTTTGATCACCAGCTTGATTGGTAAAAATCAAAAATTCAGCGGTGCTGTTGCGAATTAGTTTAGTCATAAATTATTCCTTACAAAATTTTGGATAAATTTAACCGCTTGTAGGGGAATTGTCGAATGGAAATGAGGGATTTTTCGATGGAGATCGCAAAATAGAAGTAAAAAAGCCCCAGAGGGGCTTGTATGTGTAACCTCTACGTTAGAGGTATTAGACAAGCAGTAGGATTTAGCTAAATTTTATCTACTATGCCAAAATACAAATAATCTACCCAGTACTGGTGTTAGAGTTATTTTTATAATCTTTTACTTTAACACTAGTATAAAATACAGAGTATTGATGTGCTTAATAGCATTATTTTTTGAATCTCTTCTTTTTCAGATTTAGCATATTTAGAATTTCATTTAATTTGAAATTTTCAAATGGATCAAGAATTTTTTTCTGATAATGAACAGATAACTGAGAGATCATTTCATCAATAAAACCTTCTTCAGAACTAAGATAGTTTGCCAAAGATCTGCCATCAATATAATGGTTTTCTGGGTATCTCTCATCAAGAAAATAGCAAAAGTTGTATAGCCATTGAAGATTATTTCCTAAAATCTCCATAACTTTAATTGCATGTTCTTTTCTAAGAAAAGAAATAAATTGGTATTTTTCATATTCTTTATAGGTATTTTCCCAATCGCCAATTTTAATATACTCTAATAATTTGTAAAATTCTTCAATAGTCTTATCAGCTTTTATATCGTCATTTTGTTTTTCTAAATTATTAAAGAAATTTTTTCTAATTCTGATAAAATCATGGTCATCTTCATTAAGATAACCTAACCCTGTTCCATTTATTTTAGTAAATCTAATATCTAATAATTGTTTTTTCTCCTTATACAAAGCCAAATACTCATAGGTTTTATTTTCTATATCGTCTATTGATATTTCTTCGCATAAGTTATTTTTTATGAAAAATATAAGCATATTGACGGCATGCATTATGATTCCAATGTTATCATATTTTATTTCTATGAAATTTGTTTTTACGTCATTAAGGTATTCGTTGAATTCTTCATTATTTAATTCTCTATAATGACATAATTTCCTCCATGATGGCATTTTTCCTTCTTTTCTAAACATAGGAAATGATGATATTAATTCATTTAGTTCATCAAAATTAATATAAAAATCAGTAATTATTTTTTTCCAAGTTTCTTTTTCAAAGATGAGTTGATAATAAAGAACTGAATTTTTTTCTTTTAGTGAGTCAACTGTTTTAGTTATATCATGTTCTTTTCTATAATCTAATGATAATGTAAAAAATTGTTCAGTAAGTAGTCTTGTGAAATCAGGGTTTTCAAAATACTTAGGATTGATCCCTCGGGTAAAATCAATATAGTTTTCTATAGTTTGATTTAAATTTCTATAATTCCCATCACCAATAGTTTCAAATATTGATTTGATTAGTTTACTGTATTGTTTAAATGTTTCCTCATATTTTTCATTAAAATTGTTCCAGTAATCTTCAATGTTATTAGATATGTTAAATGTTTTTCCAATAACTTTCTCTTTAAACTTCTTATAAATCTTTTTGTCATCCTCTATCTCGTCTTCATTTGTGATTACAATAACTTTTACATTTTGTTTTTCGCAAAATAAGTTTATAAATCCTAAAATTTCAGATAAAGGTAGCATTGTTCTTTCAAGATCATCAAAAATGAAAACTAAATCTTTGTTAGATTGAGCGTCAAAAGGGTTTAGCTTACTAGGATCAATATTGATTGTTGTTTCTTTATTATCATCTCCAACTAAATCAACTTTAAATCCTAGTTTTATAACTGATGCCAAAACACCTCCTAAAAACTTTATTCTTTTGTTGGATAAAAAAGGATGTAATTCTTGAAAAATAGCTTGATTTACCGCTGTAATATCTTTTAATCCAAATAAACTTACATAAACAAATTTATGTTTTTCATCATGATTTTTTATATAATTTTTTATAAAGAATGTTTTTCCACACCCCCATTTTCCAGTTAATAAAGTTGCATATTCAACATCTTCCTTAGATAAATAAAGATCTAAATATTTTTCTATATGTTTATTCATAAATGGTTCCCTATAATTATAAAAATAATAACGGATATAAATTACCCCATCGAGACCCCAAGCCACTTCACCATTTCTCTCTCATTCCATTCCTTACGTTTCGCATAATCGACCGCTTGATCTTCATCAATGCGTCCAAGGGTGAAATAATTACTCGCAGGGTGGGTGAAATACCAGCCACAAACACTTGCCGCTGGCCACATTGCGTAGCTTTCGGTGAGTTTCATTCCGATACGTTGTTCCACTTCCAGTAAATCCCAGATGATCTGTTTTTCCGTGTGTTCAGGGCAACTTGGGTAGCCTGGAGCTGGGCGGATGCCGATGTATTCTTCACGGATTAAGCGGTCGTTGTCTAGGCTTTCGTTAGTGTAGCCCCAGACTTTGGTGCGGAGTTCAAAATGCAAGTATTCCGCCATTGCTTCGGCTAAACGGTCGCCGACCGCTTGGAGTAGGATTGCATTGTAGTCGTCCCCTGCTGCTTTGTAGCCTTCGACTAAGTCGTGTTCTTCAATGCCTGCACAGACGGCGAACATACCGAACCAGTCTTGTTTTCCGCTGGCTTTGCTTGCGATAAAGTCGCTCAAACAAAGGTTGTACGGGCTTTTGCTGTTTTTGCCGCGTTCGCTTTGTTGGCGGAGGTTATAGACTTTGCCTGCCACTAAAGTGCGGTCGGAATTTTGATAGATTTCAATATCATCGCCCACGCTGTTGGCAGGGAAAATCCCCATAATGCCACTTGGGTTGAGCTTGTGATTTTGCTCTAATTCGTCCAACACTTTTTGCGCGTCGTTCCACACTCGGCGTGCTTCTTCGCCGCCTTCAGGGTAGTCGAAGGCATCAGGATAGCCGCCCATTAAGCCCCATAAACGGAAGAACGGCGACCAGTCGATAAATTTTCGCAAGGTCGCAATCGGCACGTTTTTATATTCCACAATGCCAGTCTGTTTCGGCGTTGGCACTTGGTAATCCGCCCATTCGCCACTGAACGCATCAAAGGCATTTTTGCGTACCTCTTCAATTGGCAACTGCTTGCGTGGTGCTTTTTTGTTGGCAAAGGCGTCTTGAATTTGCTCGTACTCTTTCTTCATTCGTTCCCACAGTTCCGCTTTGGTATCCGGGTTCATCAATGCTGCACAAACCGTCACCGCACGAGAGGCGTTAGTGGTGTAAATCACTTCGTGCTTATATTTCGGATAGAGTTTAATCGCTGTATGCTCTTTAGATGTGGTTGCACCACCGATAATCACAGGGATATTCAAGTTCAAGCGGTTCATTTCGCCTAAGAAATATTCCATTTCGTCAAGGGACGGCGTAATCAAACCGCTTAAGCCGATGATGTCCGCTTTTTCATCAATCGCCGTTTGAATGATTTTATCCGCAGGCACCATTACGCCTAAGTCAATCACTTCAAAGTTATTACATTGCAACACCACGCTCACGATATTTTTGCCGATGTCGTGAACATCGCCTTTTACGGTCGCAATCACCACTTTACCGCTTGATGAACCTTTCTGCTTGGTAGCATTGATAAACGGCTCTAAATAGGCAACCGACTGTTTCATCACTCGTGCGGATTTCACCACTTGCGGCAGGAACATTTTACCGTCCCCGAACAAATCGCCCACCACGTCCATACCGTCCATTAGCGGCCCTTCGATCACTTCGAGCGGTGTTGGGAATTTTTGACGTGCTTCTTCGGTATCTTCAATAATATAGTTGGTGATCCCTTTCACAAGGGCGTGTTTCAGGCGTTCTTCCACCGCCCAAGTACGCCATTCGGCAACGCCACTGTCTTCACTGTTACTAGCGGTCACATTTCGGTATTTTTCTGCAATATCTAACAGGCGATCAGTCGCATCAGGACGGCGATTTAGCACCGCATCTTCAATCACATCACGCAATTCAGGATCGAGATCATCATAAATCGCCAGTTGCCCTGCGTTCACAATCCCCATATCCATTCCTTGCTTGATAGCGTGGTAAAGGAATACGGCGTGAATGGCTTCACGCATCACGTTGTTACCACGGAACGAGAAGGACACATTCGACACACCGCCCGAAATTTTGGCGTGCGGTAGGCTACGTTTAATGCGACCTGTGGCGTTGATAAAGTCCACACCGTAGTTATTGTGTTCTTCAATCCCCGTACCAATCGCAAAAATATTCGGGTCAAAAATAATGTCTTCAGGTGGAAAGCCCACTTGGTTCACGAGAATATCGTAAGCTCGGGTACAGATTTCGACTTTGCGTTCTTCGGTGTCCGCTTGCCCCACTTCGTCAAACGCCATCACGACCACCGCAGCACCATAACGGCGAACCAGTTTCGCTTGGTGAATAAATTTTTCTTCGCCTTCTTTAAGGGAAATGGAGTTTACGATCCCCTTGCCTTGCACTGATTGCAAACCGGCTTCAATCACTTCCCATTTGGAGGAGTCAATCATCACAGGCACTTTAGCCGCATCAGGTTCAGTCGCCATAATGTTAAGGAAACGGGTCATACATTTTTGCGAGTCGAGCAAGGCTTCGTCCATATTCACGTCAATCACTTGCGCACCGTTTTCCACCTGATCGATAGCAATCTCAATGGCTTCGCTGAATTTTTCTTCTTTAATCAAACGCTTAAACTTCGCCGAGCCTGTTACGTTATTGCGTTCGCCTACGTTTACAAACAGGCTTTCATCATCAATGTTCAACGGCTCAAGTCCCGATAAACGCATCGCCGTTTTGATTTCAGGTAAAGCACGAGGTTTAATCCCAGCCACTACATCGGCAAAAGCTTTGATATGTTCAGGTGTGGTACCGCAACAGCCGCCCACGATATTTAAGAAACCGCTTTCCGCCCACTCTTTGATGTGAGCCGCCATCTCTTCCGCACCCAAATCGTAGCCGCCAAAGGCATTCGGCAAGCCGGCATTCGGGTGAACAGACACATAGGTTTCACAGATTTTTGACATCACTTCCATATAAGGACGTAACTCTTTCGGGCCTAAGGCACAGTTCAAACCAAAGCTGAGCGGTTTAGCGTGGCGGAGCGAGTTGTAAAAGGCTTCTGTAGTTTGCCCCGAAAGGGTACGTCCGGAGGCATCGGTAATGGTTCCCGAAATCATAATCGGCAATTCCACGCCCAATTCTTCAAACACTTGGTCAATAGCAAAGGCAGCCGCTTTGGCGTTCAAGGTGTCGAAGATGGTTTCGATCATAATGATGTCCGAACCGCCTTCAATTAAGCCGCGAGTGGCTTCCGCATAGGCATCGACTAATTCCATAAAAGTAATATTACGGAAACCGGGATCGTTCACATTTGGCGAAATCGAGGCTGTGCGGTTAGTCGGACCAAGAATACCTGCCACAAAACGCGGTTTTTCAGGCGTGCTGTATTTATCCGCCGCAATCCGAGCCAGCTTCGCCCCTGCAAAATTCAGTTCATAAGCCACCGCTTGTAAATCATAGTCTGCTTGTGCAATGGTGGTGGAACTGAAGGTGTTGGTTTCAATAATATCCGCCCCGGCTTCAAGGTATTTTTCGTGAATAGACGAAATCACTAAAGGTTGAGTAAGAGTAAGCAGATCGTTGTTGCCGCGTAGATCAATTTTAGAATGTTTGAAACGCTCGCCACGGAAATCCGCTTCGGTCAGTTTAAATTGTTGGATCATCGTCCCCATTGCGCCGTCTAGGATTAAGATGCGGTGTTTGAGGGCTTCGGTTAAAAGAGAGAAGGAAGGGTGTGTTTTCATCTTGTTTTTTCTGTTGTAAAAGGAATGGCTTCGATAATAAGAAGATGGCGGGGGAGTGTCAATTTTTATCTTTGGGAATGAACGTACAAGCGGTTGAATTTTGCAAATTTTTTGCAAATTTCTACCGCTTGTTGTTTTTATATAACGTAAAATACCAAACAATTTGAATAAGGAACAAACAATGAACAAAAAATATCTTCCTAAGATCGTTGTGCTAACAGGCGCTGGTATTTCCGCTGAATCAGGTATTCGGACCTTTCGAGCTAGTGATGGATTGTGGGAAAATCATCATATTGATGATGTGGCAACTCCCGAAGGCTTTAAGCGAAATCCTAAATTAGTGCAATGTTTTTACAATGAACGTCGAGCGAAACTCTTTGAGCCTCAAATTCAACCAAATGCGGCGCATTTAGCCCTTGCGAAATTGGAAGCAAAATTAGGCAAAAACTTTTTATTAGTCACGCAAAATGTCGATAACTTACACGAACGTGCAGGTAGTAAACGGTTAATTCATATGCACGGTGAATTGTTAAAAGTTCGTTGCACAAATTCAGGTAAAGTCTATGATTGGCAGAAAGATATTACCCCTGAAAGTTGTTGTAGTTGTTGTATTCCTACGAGAACATTGCGTCCACATATCGTTTGGTTTGGTGAAATGCCACTCGAAATGGAACGAATTGAAGAGGCTTTGTGGGAATGCGAGATGTTTGTTTCGATTGGCACGTCAGGCAATGTTTACCCAGCAGCAGGCTTTGTTGATATTGCCAACCGTGCAAATGCTACTACTATTGAGCTAAATCTTGAACCAAGTAAACAAAAGTCTGCTTTCTTGCATAAGGAATATGGTTTAGCCTCGGAAATTGTACCGAAGTTTGTGCAGGAAATTTTGCAAAAGATTGGTGAAATTTGACCGCTTGTAGATGTAAATCGTTGTAATTGAGTTTTCTCCCAATGTTAAGTAAGGGAATTGGTAAAGTAGGACGGCTATTTCCCTACGAATGACGATGGAAAATAAAACTATACAAGCGGTAAAAAATTTGCAAAATTTTGTAGATTTTCTACCGCTTGTTTATTTAATTAGCAATCTTGCTTTCCGTACGTTTCCGTTCTTAACAGCGCACGTACGCTTTCATCAAATTGCGCTAATACTTTATCCGCATCAAGTGCATTCTTCCCTTTGGCATCAAGATAGAATTTGATTTTCGGTTCAGTACCTGATGGGCGAGTGATTAAGCGGCTGCCGTTTTCGAGTACAAAGACTAAAATATCGCTTTGGCGGTCGGTTTTTAAATGATCGATTTTTTCTACTACTTTAAAGCCACCGATTGCTACTGGTGGATTAGAGCGAAGTGCTGCCATTAACTTGCTGATTTCGCTTAAATCGTTTACACGGATCGAGATTTGCCCACTGACATAAGCACCAAATTCTTGGGCAAACTCGTTGATCGCATCGGCTAATGTTTTGCCTTGAGCTTTTAATGAGCGCACAAAATCCAAGAACACGATTGCTGCAGAAATGCCGTCTTTATCACGAACTTTATCTGGATCGACTAAATAACCCAGCGCTTCTTCAAAGCCAAATAATAAGCCGTTTACCTTGCCAATATATTTGAAACCTGTGAGTGTTTCTTCTGATTGAAGACCATATTTTTTCGCAATTTCCGCCAATGCAGGTGAAGATACGAGTGAGCAAGCTAATACGCCTTGCTTGCCTTGTCCTGCATATTGTTTGGCTAGATACCAACCTAATAAACAGCCTACTACATTGCCGTGTAAGCCTTTCCAGTTGCCTTGATTATCTGGCATTGCCACCGCTAAACGGTCTGCATCTGGATCGTTTGCAATGATAAATTCTGCCTTTTCCGCTTTGGCTAAAGCAATGGCTAAATCCAACGCACCTTTTTCTTCTGGGTTCGGGAAGTTTACTGTTGGGAAGCTGCCGTCTGGTTGAATTTGTTCTTTGACTAACTTCGGTTGTGGCAAGCCTGCTTTTTCAAGGGTTTTGCTTAAAACTTCATAACCTACACCGTGCATTGCGGTATAAACATAGTTAATATCGCATGCTGGCTCTTTAGCAAGGCTAGCGGTTTTGGTTATATAAGCATTAACCACTTCATCATCTAACACAATGAAATCTTGGCTGCGCGGTAAGTCGTTGATATTGCCTGCTGCAACTTTATTAATGAGTGCGGCAATTTCTTTATCTGCAGGCGAAACAATTTGTCCACCACCGTTGGCTTTACCGAGGTAAACTTTATAACCGTTATCTTCTGGTGGGTTATGGCTTGCGGTGACCATTACACCAGCAGTAGTATCAAAATATTGAATAGCAAAGGCTAAAACTGGGGTTGGCAATTTGCGCGGAAGTAGGTAAGTTTTGATGCCTGCTCCTGCCATAATTTCAGCAGTGTCACGGGCAAAGACATCGGAATTTTTACGCCCATCGTAGCCAAGTACGATGGACGGTTCTTTATCATAGCCTTTGATAAAATCCGCTAATCCGCCAGCAGCCTGTGCTACAAGTACGCGGTTCATTCCCATTGAACCTGCTTGCAAGCGACCACGCAAGCCAGCCGTACCGAATTGCAATCTGCCATCAAAACGAGCTTTTAATTCACTTAATGCCACCCCATTATTTTGAGCTTGCTCAATAAGAGTGGCGAGTTCTACGCGAGTTTCTTGATCAGGATCTTGATTTAGCCAATTTTGGGCTGTGTTGAAAATAGTCATAATTTGTTCTCCATACTATTATAAAAAATACTTGTAGGGGGGGCTTTATATCTGCCGAGTGATGTTAAAGTCCATAAGGGCAGGGATAAACCTAGCCCCTACGATTTTATTTCAGCAATTCGCGTAACGCCGAACCAATCTCCGCCAAACTTCTCACAGTTTTCACGCCTGCGGCTTCTAAGGCAGCAAATTTTTCATCAGCTGTACCTTTGCCACCACTGATAATGGCACCAGCGTGTCCCATTCGTTTACCTTTCGGCGCAGTGACGCCTGCGATGTAGCTTACTACAGGCTTAGTTACATTTTTTTTAATAAATTCTGCCGCTTCTTCTTCCGCAGAACCACCGATTTCACCGATCATCACGATCGCTTCAGTTTCGGGGTCATTTTGGAATAGCCTTAGGATATCGATAAAGTTTGAACCTGGAATAGGATCGCCCCCAATACCGACACAAGTTGATTGACCAAAACCTTCATCAGTGGTTTGTTTCACCGCCTCATAAGTTAAGGTACCAGAACGAGAAACGATACCGATTTTGCCTTTTTTATGAATGTTGGCGGGCATAATACCAATTTTGCATTCATCAGGAGTAATCACTCCTGGGCAGTTTGGACCAATCATTCGCACGCCAGTTTCATTTAATTTTTGTTTCACCATTAACATATCAAGGATTGGAATACCTTCGGTAATACAAACAATGAGCTGAATTCCCGCCTCAATGGCTTCTAAAATCGCATCTTTACATAATGGTGCAGGCACGTAAATTACAGTGGCGGTGGCCCCGGTACTTTCAACGGCTTCCCGCACGGTATTAAAGACTGGTAAATCTAAATGGGTTGTGCCGCCTTTGTTGGGAGATACACCTCCAACTAGCTTGGTGCCATAAGCCAAAGCCTGTTCACTATGAAATGTACCTTGGCTGCCCGTAAAACCTTGGCAGATAACTTTGGTGTTTTTATCTATCAAAATTGCCATTTAGTTTACCTCCGTCGCTTTAACCGCTAGTTGTGCCGCTTGTGTGAGTGACGTTGCAGGAATAAGACTCAAACCGCTTTGGGCTAAAATTTCACGCCCAAGTTCTGCATTGGTACCTTCCAAGCGCACAATCACAGGAACATCCACGCCAACTTCATTTACGGCGGCAACCACACCTTCAGCAATGAGATCACAACGTACGATGCCGCCGAAAATATTAACTAATACGGCTTTTACATTGCTATCGGATAAAATGATTTTGAACGCTTCTGCAACACGTTCTTTGGTGGCTCCACCACCAACATCAAGGAAGTTTGCTGGGTGACCGCCATGCAGTTTGACGATGTCCATTGTGCCCATTGCTAAGCCTGCACCATTTACCATACAGCCAATATTGCCATCTAATGCCACATAGTTCAGATCCCATTTTGCCGCATCGGCTTCGCGAGTATCTTCTTGTGTTGGGTCTTGGAAGGCTTTTAAGGCTGGCTGGCGATAAAGTGCATTGCTGTCCACCACCATTTTGGCATCTAAGCAAATTAGTTGTTCTTCTTTAGTGACTACCAGCGGATTAACTTCTAACAAAGCTAAATCATTTTCCACAAATAATTTAGCAAGTTTGACAAAAATGTCGGCAAATTGGTGGACTAATTTATCCTTTAAACCCAATTTAAAGGCAAGTTCACGCCCTTGATAAGCCGAAGCACCAGTAAGCGGATCAATCGCCACTTTGTGAATCAATTCGGGGGTTTGAGCAGCAACTTCTTCAATATTTACGCCACCTGCACTGGATGCCATAAAAACGATTTTTTGCGAGGAACGATCAATTACGGCCCCGAGATATAATTCACGCTCAATATGACAAGTTTCTTCGATATAGATGGTATTAACTGGCTGTCCATTGCTATCTGTTTGGAAAGTGACGAGCCGCTGACCTAGCCAAAGATCGGCAAATCTGCGTGCTTCTTCTTCATTGCGCACTAATTTCACGCCGCCAGCTTTACCTCGGCCACCTGCGTGAACTTGGCATTTGGCTGCCCAAATTTCGCCATTTAATCGTTTTAGAGCAACGGCAGCCTCATCCGCAGAATGACAGATAATACCTTGGCTAACAGGTAAGCCATATTGTGCAAAGACTTGCTTTGCTTGATATTCGTGTAGATTCATAGATTTCCCTTAAGAATGAGAGAAAAATAGAGGAAAAGGACGAATCCGCCCTTTAAGATATTTATGCTAAGATATTTTTGGTAATAATATCACCCATTTCAGAGGTCGAAACAGGGGCTGATTCATCAGCTAAATCAGCAGTGCGGTAACCATTGGCTAAGGCTTTTTGGATAGCCGCTTCAATCGCATCCGCTGCTTCATTTAACTTGAAGCTATAACGCAACATCATTGCCGCTGATAAAATTTGTGCAATTGGGTTAGCAATATTTTTACCTGCAATATCAGGCGCAGAACCACCAGCAGGTTCGTATAAGCCAAAACCTTCTTCATTCAAGCTTGCGGATGGCAACATCCCCATTGAACCTGTAATCATCGCTGCTTCATCAGAAATAATATCGCCGAAAATGTTAGAGCAGAGCAGAATATCGAATGATTCAGGGGCTTTAATCAATTGCATCGTTGCATTGTCGATATACATATGCTCAAGGGTTACTTCAGGATATTCTTTAGCGATTTCAGTTACCGTTTCACGCCATAAAATTGAGCTTTGTAATACGTTTGCTTTGTCAATGGAGGTCACGTGCTTTTTACGTTTCATCGCTGATTCAAAGGCAACACGAGCGATACGTTCGATTTCATATTGGTAATAGACTTCGGTATCAAACGCACGAGTTTGTGTGCCTTCGCCATCACGTCCTTTCGGCTGCCCAAAGTAGATACCACCAGTGAGTTCACGTACGACCACCATATCAAAACCTTTGGCTGCGATGTCGGCCCGTAATGGGCAGAATTTCTCTAAGCCTGTGTAAAGTGCCGCAGGGCGAAGATTGCAGAATAATTTGAAATGTTTACGTAGTGGAAGGAGGGAACCACGCTCGGGTTGTTCATCGGCTGGTAAGTGTGTCCATTTAGGTCCGCCCACTGAACCGAAAAGAATGGCATCCGCTGCTTCACATCCTTTTAACGTGTTGTCAGGTAAGGCTTTGCCTTGTGTATCAATAGCTGCACCACCGATATTGAAATGATGGAAGTTTAATTTAAAGCCAAATTTTTGTTGGACAGCTTCAAGCACTTTAATGGCTTGAGCCATAACTTCGGGACCAATGCCGTCGCCAGCAAGTACAGCGATGTTATAAGTTTGCATAATTACCTCTGTCAAGAAAATAAACCTCCACATTCTACCCTAAAAAGGCATTTTTCGGCTAGAATAAATGACAGTAGAGGTTTAAAAATGAAGCAAAGAATACTCAAAGGACTGATTTTGGTAATTTTCAGCGCAAATTTAACCGCTTGTGGCACCATAACTAGCCTTGCTGAAGGTGATTATGCGGTTTATGGTGGGGTGCGAAAGGATTTTTCCGCTTTACAAGAAGGTGGGATGTTTAGTATTTTTGCAGCGGTGGATTTACCGCTCAGTTTTGTGCTAGATACCTTAATGCTGCCTGTTACGTTAAGTCAGTGACACAGGATTTTGTTCTTACCTGAGATTATAAATTTTTTGTATTGAAACTTACAAAATTTGACAAAGATTTTCCCGCTTGTTTTTGTTAAACTATAGCTAGTTTTTTGCTAAATTATCAATGATTATACATTATGTTCGAACAATTTTTACCCCAAAAACCGTTGGTGCTGGTTGATGGCTCAGCCTATCTTTTCCGCTCTTTTTATGCGTTACAGAATTCTTCTGTACAGTTTGCCAATAAACACGGCGAACCAACAGGGGCAATTTTAGGCGTATTAAATATGCTCAAAAGTTTGATTGCTAAAACCAACCCGAGCGAAATTGCGGTGGTGTTTGATGCTAAAGGCAAAACTTTTCGTGATGAATTGTTTGAACGATACAAATCCCATCGCCCGCCAATGCCTGACGACTTGCGTTCACAAATTCAACCTTTACATCAGCTTATTAAAGCCTTCGGTTTGCCGTTGATTTCGGTGGAAGGCGTAGAAGCGGATGATGTGATTGGCACGCTGGCGGTTCAAGCAGCGGCGGCAGGTAAAAATGTGCTGATCAGCACGGGTGATAAAGATATGGCGCAATTGGTGAATGAGCGAGTGTCATTAATCAGCAAGAACCCGATGAAAGATGAATGGATTGTCAGTACGCCTGAATATGTCGAGAAAAAATTTGGTGTGCCGCCTTCGTTGATTATTGACTATTTGGCTCTGCATGGCGATTCTGCGGATAACATTCCTGGGGTAAAAGGTGTGGGCGAGAAAACGGCACAAGCGTTGATTCAAGGTTTGGGCAGCCTTGAGAATATTTATGCCAATTTAGATAAAGTAGCAGAACTCTCTTTCCGTGGGGCAAAATCGTTTGCGCCAAAACTGTTAGAAGCCAAAGATGAGGCGTTACTTTCTTACCAATTAGCTACGATTAAAACTGATGTCGATTTAAGCGAACATCACGAAGGTTTAATCGCTGGGGAAATGGATGAAAAAACGTTGGTCGAATTGCTTTCGCATTATGAATTGTCACGCTTTTTGAAAGCAGTCCAAAATGGCGAAAATCCGATGTGGAATAGCAAGAAAGCGACTCAATCGGCACCAACAGCGAAAGTTAGAAAAGAAGATGACCACATACAAGCGGTCGAATTTGCGCCAGAAATTGCAAAAGTCGAAATTGACCGCTCAAAATATACAATGGTCACCACAGATAAACAATTAGATGCGTGGATTGCCAAAATTGCAACGGATAAATTAGTGGCGGTAGATACAGAAACCGATGCCTTGGATTCAATGAAAGCTAATCTCGTCGGTATTTCTTTGGCGCTGGCAAATGGCGAAGCTTGCTATATTCCGTTAGCGCATAAGGAATTAGTTGAAGTGCAGCCTGAGCAAGGTGACTTGTTTGCGGAAGCCTCGGAATCGGTAGCGAGTTTTGAACTTGCAAAAAATCAGCTAAATTTGACCGCTTGCTTGGCTAAGTTGAAGCCGATTTTAGAGAATGCTGAGATCCAAAAAATCGGACAGAATCTAAAATATGATTTAACTATTTTTGCTAATCACGGTATCAATGTGCAAGGCGTGGCGTTCGATACGATGTTAGAAAGCTATGTACTAAATAGTACGGGACGACACAATATGGATGAACTCGCCGACCGCTATTTAGGGCATACAACCATCGAATTTGAAACTATTGCGGGCAAAGGGAAAAATCAACTTACCTTCGATAAAATTGACTTACCAACTGCTACAGAATATGCGGCAGAGGATGCTGATATTACGATGAAACTACACCAAGTTTTATGGGCGAATTTGGTAAAAGAGCCGTCATTGGTAAAACTGTTTAACGAAGTAGAATTACCGTTAGTCAGTGTACTTTCTCGTATTGAACGCAATGGCGTGTTGGTGGATAGTGAGCAGTTAAAAGTGCAATCTGTGGAAATAGCGAATCGCTTGATTGAATTAGAAAAAGAAGTTCATCAGGCGGCAGGGCAGGCGTTTAATTTAGCTTCGACCAAGCAGTTACAAGAAATTCTCTTTGAAAAACTCGGTTTGCCTGTGTTGAAAAAAACACCGAAAGGTGCCGCTTCAACCAATGAAGAGGTGCTAGAAGAATTGGCGCAAATGACCGATGTGGCAGGGTATATCGTGCCAAAACTGTTGATGGAACATCGTGGCTTGAGTAAATTAAAATCGACTTATACTGATAAGTTGCCACAGATGATTAACGAAAAAACAGGGCGCGTGCATACTTCTTATCATCAAGCAGTGACTTCGACAGGACGACTTTCATCCAGCGATCCAAATTTACAGAATATTCCAATCCGCAATGAGGCGGGCAGACGGATTCGCCAAGCATTTATTGCCCGTGAAGGTTATAAAATCGTGGCAGCTGACTATTCACAAATTGAGCTACGCATTATGGCGCATTTAGCGAATGATGAAACGATGATCAAAGCCTTCGCTGAGGGCAAAGATATTCATCGTGCAACCGCGGCAGAAATTTTCGGTTTGCCATTAGCCGAAGTCACCAGTGAGCAACGTCGTAGTGCCAAAGCAATTAACTTTGGCTTGATTTATGGAATGTCAGAATTTGGCTTGGCAGGGCAGCTGGGTATCGCTCGCCAAGAGGCGAGAGAGTATATGCAACGCTACTTCGAACGCTATCCTGCGGTGTTGCAATTTATGAGCGATATTAAAGAAAGCGCGGCGACGAAAGGTTACGTGGAAACCTTGTTTGGCAGACGTCTATACTTGCCTGAAATTACATCAAGCAACGGAATGCGCCGTAAATCTGCCGAACGTTTAGCCATCAATGCGCCGATGCAAGGCTCGGCAGCCGATATTATTAAAGTGGCGATGATCGGTATTGATAAAGCCATTGCGAATCTTGATGATATTAAGATGATTATGCAAGTGCACGATGAATTGGTGTTTGAGGTGCGTGAAGATCGCATTGAACACTATTCAGCTTTAATTAAAGCTGAAATGGAAAAAGCGATAACACTCAAAGTGCCATTGATTGTCGAAGTGGGAATTGGTGAAAACTGGGATGAAGCGCACTAGTTCAGTGCGAAACTTTTTTATATTTTGATGTCAAAATCGTAACTACACTGATGGGGTAGCCCATTTTAATGAGGAAACAAAAAATGAAAACATTATTTAAAAAATCTTTATTGAGTCTTGCTTTATTAGGTTTAGCTGGTTCTGCTTTTGCAGATGCAAAAGCGGTACAAGAATTACAAAATCGTTTAGATAAAGTGAGCCAATATACTGCTGATTTTAGTCAAACAGTTCGTTCAAGTAAGGGTAAAGAGGTTCAATCAGGTTCGGGAAAACTTCAAATAAAACGTCCGAATTTATTCCGTATGGACACCAAGTCACCAAATGAGAATTTAATTGTTTCTGATGGTAAAGATGTTTGGTTTTATGATCCCTTTGTGAGTCAAGTTACGGTAGATACTGTAAAAAAAGCAGTTAATAGTACACCATTTGTGTTATTGACCAGCAATGATAAAGCACATTGGGGATTGTATAATGTTACTCAAAGTAATGATACATTTGTATTAAAGCCTAAATTAAAAGGTAATTTAAAGCAGTTTGATATACGTGTCGATGAAAATGGTCTAGTAAAAGGGTTTAGTTCTATCGAACGTGATGGACAAAGCAATTTGTATATCTTGCGTGGTATTACAACGAAAGATATTCCAGCAAATCAATTTAGATTTAGCCCTCCTACTGGCACGCAAGTTGATGACCAACGTCGTAGTAATGATAATAAATTGAGATAACAAATCAAGCGGTTAAATTTCATTCGCATTACTCACATTTCGTGCGACTGAAAAATAGCGAAGAGTGAGTGTTTGTATAAAAAATTTTTTAAATTTAACCGCTTGGGGGAAAGTTATGAAAATCATTTATAATCAGCGAGATCCGCAAGAGTGGCAAGATTTTGTAAATTTACTCAAAGATGCGGTTAAAGAAGACAAATTAGAGGAATTTTTTCGTACTTTTTTAACGGCTGATGAGCGTGATTCACTCGGACTTCGCACGCAAATTGTACGAGAACTGCTGAAAGGCGATATTTCTCAACGTGAAATTCAACAAAAATTGAGCACGAGTGCGGCAACCATCACGCGTGGCTCAAATATGCTCAAAACCTTAGAACCTGAATTTCTACATTGGGTAAATGAAATGTTGAATGGTACAGTGGCAAATGGCTAAATGTAGCTTTCTTAAAAAATTGATAAGTTTCTTCGTGCCTAAAAAAATCACATCAATATCCAATTTTATTTGGTTCTACATTAGCCGAATAGGGGGCGTGTTAGGGATAGGGTTATTGGTGTTGATCTTACTTTTTAGCGCAATCCCCGTTCCTTATTCTTCTTATATGCTCCAGCAAAAAGTCAGTAACTTGATGAATGGTGAGTGGTATGAGATTAAGAAGAAATGGGTCAGTTTGGATAAGATTTCGTGGCAAATGCAAATGGCAGTGATTGCTTCTGAAGATCAAAATTTTGAAAGTCACTTTGGGATTGACCTAAATGCAATTCAAATTGCACTCGAACGTAATGCTAAATCGAAAAAAATACGTGGAGGTTCTACTATTTCGCAACAGACAGTTAAAAATATGTTTTTATGGCATGGGCAGAGCTGGATCCGTAAGGGGATAGAATTACCGCTGACTTTTGTGGTTGAAAAGGTATGGGGAAAAGAACGTATTCTTGAAGTATATTTGAATATCGCAGAGTTTGGTAAGGGAATTTTTGGGGTTGAGACAGCAGCGCAAATCTTTTTCAAGAAATCTGCTAAAAATTTAACAGTAGAAGAAGCAGCATTATTAGCTGCTTCGTTGCCAAATCCGCTTATTTTTCGTGTAGATCACCCGAGTTCGATAATGCGTAAACGCCAAGCGTGGATTATGCGACAAATTTCATCATTAGGCGGAAAAAGTTATTTAAATAAATTAGAATGATGACAAGCGGTTAAATTTGTAATATTTTTTGCAAATTCGACCGCTTGTTTTATTTGGAGAGAGCAAAGATGAAAAGCAAAGCAACCTTAGAAACGATTCTTAACCATCGTTCAATTAGAAAATTTAGCCAAGAGCCAATTTCAGAAGAAATTTTTACTACACTCATCCAAGCTGGGCAGCGAGGCTCTACCACCAATAATTTACAATGTGTGAGCGTCATTCGAGTAACCAATCCTAAAATGCGAGAGGGCATTCGAGCGGCATCAGGAATGAGTTACGTGACTGAATGCGCAGAATTTGTCGTCTTTTGTATTGATTTCACTAAGCACAAAGCGCTTGTGCCTGAAGTACAACTGGATTGGACAGAAGTCACTTTATTAGGTGCTGTGGATACAGGAATTTTTGCCCAAAATGTGTTATTAGCCGCAGAGTCTTTAGGTTTAGGCGGTGTGTTTATCGGAGCCATTCGCAATAATATTCAAGCGGTTTCTAACATATTAAATTTGCCAAACCATTGTATTCCACTGCTGGGAATGTGCTTAGGCTATCCAGCAGAAGATCCTGATTTAAAACCTCGGTTACCTCTCAGTTTGATTTGTGCAAAAAATCAACTTCCTGCAGCGGATAAAATGGAATTAGCTAAATACAATGCCGAATTGATTGCTTATTACACAGCAAGATCAGGCGAACCTCAAGTGTGGGAATATGCATTAAATAAAACGCTAAACAAAGCTGTGCGCCAACATATTCAGCCATATTTTCAACAACAAGGGTTTTTAAAACGATGAAATGGCTAATGCTTTGCCGAGAACCTCGTTTATATAGCTGCCAGCGCATCAAACAGGCGTGCGAAGCACAAGGCATTGAGCTGGATATACTTGATCCTAATCGGATGTTACTTCAATTAAGTAATGGAGCATTTCAACTGTATTACCAAGCAGGCGAAATTTACGATAAACATCGTCCGCCACCTTATTTATTGCCTGAATACAAGGCAGTCATCCCTCGCTTTGGCACATCCAGTATCGAAATGGGCTGTAATGTATTGCGTCATTTTGAGGCGAAAGGGGCGGTTGTGCTGAATGGTTCACAGGCTTTTCGTTTGGCACGGGATAAATGGCAAAGTTTGCAAGCCTTGGTAGCGAAAGGCATTGCTGTGCCTTCTTCTGCATTGGCGGGGGAGTTGCTGGCAGTTCCAGCACAAGTAGCACAATTTGGTGAGAACCTAGTAATTAAAACGCTTTCTGGCTCGCAAGGTGTGGGCGTTATGTTGTCAGAAAATTGCGCAAGTAGCCAAAGCATCTTGGCAGTACTCAAACAAGCAAGAATCCAATACCTAACACAAGATTTTATTCAAGAAGCAAAAGGAACTGATATTCGAGCTTTTGTGATCGGCAATAAAGTGGTCGCCGCAATGAAGCGAATAGGGAAAGAGAGCGAATTTCGGTCTAATTTACACCTAGGTGGCGTAGCACAAGCGGTCGAATTATCTGAAAAAAATGCAAATGTGGCTATCAGCGCAGCGCAAGCAATTGGGCTTGATGTGGCAGGCGTGGACCTAATTGAATCTAAAAATGGCTTGATGGTGTTAGAAGTCAATGCTAGCCCAGGGCTTGAAGGCATTGAAAAAGCGACAGGCAAAAATATCGCTGAAATGATGGTTTCCTGTTTAATCGAAAAGAGAGAGCAATTATAGGAACTATAAATAAAAACGAAAAAACCGCTAAAAGGCGGTTTTCTTGTTTTTGGTGCTCTGGGCGAGACTCGAACTCGCACATCCTATGGACACTACCCCCTCAAGATAGCGTGTCTACCAATTCCACCACCAGAGCGAATTTGATATTTTATTGAGGAATATCGTTATTTTGTTTTTCAACTTTTGCTGGTTGTTCAACTTTTTGTTGAACGCCACTTAAATCGTCAAACTGACTGGTTGGTTTAGTGTGATTTGCATTTAAGTTACCAATCACTAAGCTAATAGCAAAGAATACAGTTGCTAATAACGCCGTTGTTCTTGAAAGGAAATTTGCTGAACCAGCTGAACCAAAAACGGTTCCTGCCGCACCAGCTCCAAAAGAAGCTCCTGCATCAGCACCTTTACCTTGTTGCATTAGGATAAAACCAATCAATGCAACCGCAACAACGAGATAAATAATGGTCAATACATTTAACATTTTAAAATCTCTATTCTGTTCGCTAAAAATAAATGCGATGGGGCGAATAATATAGATTTACCGTCCGTTGTGCAAGTATATTTTTAAAATTTGAAAATAAATGTCCTATTTTTCATCAGTTTGCAATTTTTCCTTAAAATTTGACCGCTTGTTATATTGTGCAGGCGGTTGGATTTTGCTCAAATTTTGCAATTTTTTTCGATCCGATTGCAACAACATTGGCAAGCGGTGCGTTAGATCAGACATAAATTGTTGGTAACTGGTTTCTTTTTTGCTAATACCATTTAGTTGCATTTCCCAGTGGGCTGTCATATCGGGTTGCGTAGCTTCATCAGGTAGAGCAGAAATTAAGATCCTGCCAGCTTCGGTGCTGTGAATATTGCGTCCTTTTTTGATGAGAAAACCACGTTTAAACAGCAGTTCAATAATTCCCGCTCGAGTTGCTTCTGTGCCTAATCCGTCGGTTTCGCGTAGCACTTTTTTCAGCTGTTTATCTTGTACAAAACGGGCGATTCCTGTCATTGCTGAAAGTAAGGTTGCATCGGTAAAATGGCGTGGTGGTTGGGTTTTTTTGCTGACAATTTCGCCTTTTTCACAATGCAGTTGTTGCCCTTTTTTTACTACGGGCAAAAGTGGTTCTAAAATTTCATCACTATCTTCTTTGCCGAGCAAACTTTTCCAGCCAGCAACAATTAAATTACGGGCTTGGGCCACAAAAGTTCCGCCTGCAATTTCCAGCTGAATTTTACCTTTGCGATATTCTGCTTCAGGGCAGAACTGCAATAAGTACTGGCGCGTGATCAATTGGTAGATCCGCCTTTCATTTTCACTCAAATTAACATTACCTTGCCGTGCGGTTGGAATAATAGCGTGATGGGCTTCGACTTTTTTATCGTTCCAACAGCGGTTTTTCAAATCAGAATTGACTGCTTCAGGCTTTTCTCGATATTCCTCCAAATGATGAGCAATTGCCGCCATGACTTTAAAACGATCGGCATAATGTTCATTTGGTAAATAGCGGTTATCCGAACGAGGGTAAGTGATTAGCTTATGGGTTTCGTAGAGCTTTTGACAAATATCGAGCACGGCTTGAGCCGACAAACCATAGCGACGCGCGGCGTCAATTTGTAACACGGAAAGCGAATAAGGCAACGGTGCCGTTTCTGTTTCGATCTTGTCTTGGTAATCGGTGACGATCGCTGGTTGATCGATAATGCGTTTAACCACATTTTCCACCAATGGTAACGACAACACTCGCCCATCTTCATCTTGATAATCTTCGCAGGCTTTACTTGGCTGCCATTGAGCGGTGAAACGTTCATTAGTTTCAGGCACAAGAATATGGGCTAACACTTCGTAATAATCTTTTGGTACAAAATTTTCGATTTCGAGATCTCGACGTACAATCAAGCCGAGCACAGGCGTTTGCACACGCCCAACCGAGAGTACGCCTTTGTAACCCGTCCAACGCCCTTGTAACGTATAAGCACGAGTCATATTGATGCCATACAGCCAATCCGCTCTCGCTCTAGCTAACGCTGAAGTAGCAAGCGGTATAAATTCGCTATTTTTTTGCAATTTTTCAATTGCTTTTTTCACGGCAGAAGGATTTAGGTCGCTCACTAAGCAGCGTTGGATCTGTGAACGTTTTTCCTCAGGTACTTGCAAGTAGCTAAATACTTCGTCCACCAGCAATTGCCCTTCGCGATCAGGGTCGCCAGCATTGACTAGCACATCTGCTTTTTTTACGAGTTTTTCGACCGTTTGCAACTGTTTAAACGTCTCTTTTTTCGGAATGAGCTTCCATTGTTCAGGCACAATCGGCAGATGTTCCATTCGCCACATTTTAAAGCGTTCGTCGTAGGCATCAGGCTCGGCTTGTTCTAACAAGTGACCGATACACCAAGTGACCACATCATTTTCGCCGCATTGGATAAAACCATCACCACGGGTGTGTGGTTTAGGTAATACATCGGCAATTGCGCGGGCAAGGCTTGGTTTTTCGGCTAAAAAGAGTCTCACTGAGGTTTCCTAAATATCTTAAAAAAAGAGGACAAAAGTTTCTTATTTTTGAAAGAGAAAAGCAATAGAATCACGAGGAAAATATATGTTAAGCTTCGGTTATTTTTGCATTTTATGCTATACTCTAACCAACTTATTACAATAACAATAGAAAGAAATTCGAAATGATAAAAAAAATTATACAAGCGGTCTTTTTAGGATTATTTTGTGCAGCTTTGATTTTATTTGTTTTTCCGTGGGGAAGTAAACAAATAAAGTCGCTAGGACTCTTTCAGCCTGAAATTGTCAGCTATAGTGAGGCGGTGCAAAAAGCATCACCAGCAGTAGTGAATATTTATACTCAAATTTTTGATGGAATGAGTGATGGTGGTGTTCGCCTAAATTTGGGCTCAGGTGTAATTATGACAGATAATGGCTATATATTGACCAATAATCATGTTGTTAAATCAGGCTATAAGATAGATGTTTATTTGCAGTCTGGTGAACGTTTTAATGCACAGCTTGTTGGTTCTGATGCTTTAACTGATTTAGCGGTATTAAAAATAAATGGTATGAAGTTACCGACAATTCCGCAAAATCCTAGACGCACAATTCAGATTGGAGACGTGGTTTTGGCAATTGGTAATCCTTACAACTTGGGGCAAAGTGTGACTTTAGGAATTATTGGGGCAACAGGGCGTAATACGTTGTCTGATAGAACTCGCCAAAATTTTATTCAAACGGATGCACCTATTAGTAAAGGTAATTCTGGTGGGGCATTGATCAATTCTGCGGGAGAATTGATTGGAATCAATACTGTCAGTTTGAAAAATAGTGGTGAAATCAAAGAATTTAGTGTAACAGGTTCTGATTCTATAGCAGAAGGGTTGAATTTCGCCATACCTATTAGTCAAGCTGTCGAAATAATGAATAAAATTATTAAAGATGGGCGAGTCATTCGAGGTTATTTTGGTGTAAGTAGTGATCTTTTTTATTCAGCTCAGTGGCTAGGAATAGATAAAGGTGTACTAATTACAGGTGTTGCTGCAAAAGGACCTGCAGAACAAGCTGGCATTCAAGTTGGAGATGTTGTTTTAAAAATTGATAATATTGAAGCAGCTTCTCCTGCTCAAATGATGGAGGTGTTAGGTAATATGCGCCCAAATACGAAAGCACATGTTATAGTGCTAAGACAAGGGCAACAGCTTGCTTTCGATGTGATTATTGGTGAGTTTCCAGAACCTGAAGCAATAGCAGATGAAAATATAAAATAAAAGAGGATACAAATGGCAAATAAGGTAATTATTACCGTAGATGGTCCAAGTGGTGCTGGTAAAGGCACTTTATGCCATGCATTAGCAGAAACATTAGGTTTTGATTTTTTAGATTCGGGAGCAATTTACCGTATTTTAGCACTGGCTGCAGTAAAACAGGGGATTGCTTTTGAGAATGAAACGGCTCTTGCACAGCTTGGGAGAAATCTTAATGTGAAATTTGTACCTGAGAATAATGAAATTCAGGTCATTTTAGACGGTGAAAATGTTGGCGACCAAATTCGTACTGCGGAAGCCGGGCAGAATGCATCAAAAATTGCAGTTTATCCTCAAGTGCGTGAAGCATTATTACAACGTCAAAGAGATTTTCGTAGTACCAAAGGGCTCATTGCAGATGGACGTGATATGGGAACGGTGGTTTTCCCTGATGCTGAAATTAAGTTCTTTTTAGATGCAAGTGCAGAAGAACGCACAAAAAGACGTGTAAAACAGTTGCAATCTAAAGGATTTAATGCTAACTTTGATGAGATTTTAGCCGAGATTAAAGAACGTGATTTCAGAGATAGAAATCGTGCCGTTGCGCCACTTGTGCCTGCTGCAGATGCGTTGCTTTTAGACTCGACAAATTTATCAATTGATGAGGTTATCCAACAAGCATTGGATTATATTTCATCAAAAGGTATTTTCTAATTTTAGTTCAGTAAAACAATGGATCGTTTTACTTTTATTATCAACCCCGTTTAACAGGATGTTAGATGGAAGTTTATTTTTATTAAGAAGAAAATTATGTCAGAAAATTTTGCTCAACTACTTGAAGAATTCCTTTCAAACGAAGCTCGTTTAGGTTCTGTTGTTAAAGGTACTGTAGTAGCTATCCAAAAAGGCTATGTGATCGTTGATACTGGTTTTAAATCAGAATCAGCAATTGAAGCTTCAGAATTTACAAACGCACAAGGCGAATTAGAAGTTCAAGTTGGTGACGTTGTTGATGTGGTATTAAAAGCTGTTGAAGACGGCTTCGGTGAAACAGTAGTTTCTCGTGGTGACGCAAAACGTAACGAAGCTTGGATTGCTTTAGAAAAAGCATTCGAAGAACAAGCGACAGTAACAGGTTTTGTAAATGGTAAAGTAAAAGGCGGTTTCACTGTTGAATTAAACGGTGTTCGTGCATTCTTACCAGGCTCATTAGTTGATACTCGTCCAGTACGTGATTCTTTAAACCTTGAAGGTCAAACTTTAGAGTTAAAAGTAATCAAATTAGACCAAAAACGTAACAATGTTGTGGTATCTCGCCGTGCAGTAATCGAAACCACAAGCTCCGCTGATCGTGAAGAAGTATTAGCGAACTTAGTTGAAGGTTCTGAAGTGAAAGGTACTGTGAAGAACTTAACTGACTACGGTGCATTCGTAGATTTAGGTGGTGTTGATGGCTTATTACACATCACAGATATGGCGTGGAAACGTGTTAAACACCCAAGTGAAGTTGTTGCAGTAGGTCAAGAAGTAACTGTTAAAGTACTTAAATTTGACAAAGATAAAACGCGCGTATCATTAGGCTTAAAACAATTAGGTCAAGATCCATGGGTTGCAATCGCACAAAATCACCCAGTAGGTAGCAAATTAAGCGGTAAAGTAACTAATTTAACAGACTACGGTTGCTTCGTTGAAATTTTAGATGGTGTTGAAGGTTTAGTCCACGTTTCAGAAATGGATTGGACAAACAAAAATATCCATCCATCTAAAGTAGTAAATGTAGGTGATGTTGTTGAGGTAATGGTGTTAGAAGTTGATGAAGAGCGTCGTCGTATTTCATTAGGATTAAAACAATGCAAAGCAAACCCTTGGGAACAATTTGCAACAACTCACAACAAAAACGATAAAGTATCAGGTAAAATCAAATCAATCACTGATTTCGGTATCTTTATCGGTTTAGAAGGTGGTATCGATGGTTTAGTACACTTATCTGATATTTCTTGGGAAGTTCAAGGCGAAGAAGCTGTACGTAACTACAAAAAAGGTGATGAAGTAGAAGCGGTTGTGTTACAAGTTGATGCAGTTAAAGAGCGTATTTCTTTAGGCATCAAGCAATTAAACTCAGACCCATTCTCAAGCTTCATTGATTCAACTAAGAAAGGCGCAATAGTTGCTGGTAAAGTAACTGCAGTTGATGCAAAAGGTGTTACTGTTGAATTAGAAGGCGGTGTTGAAGCATTTATCCGCGCTAATGAAGCAACCCTTGATCGTGTAGAAGACATTACTTCTGTAATTTCAGTTGGTGATGTAATTGAAGCTAAATTCACTGGCGTTGATCGTAAAGCGCGTGTAATCAACTTATCTGTTCGTGCAAAAGCAGAAGCTGAAGAATCAGCAGCACTTGCACAAGTGAACAAACAAGAAGTGGAAGTGCCAAATGTAATGGCTGCAGCATTCGCACAAGCAAAAGGTGAATAATTAGAATTTTCTAATTAAGTGAAAGCGGATATGTGTAATGCGTATCCGCTTATCTACTAATTATATCTAAATAATTAGCCTAGTTTATTTAGATATAATGAGTTTTAGGATAACAAATGACTAAATCAGAATTGGTAAGAAACTTGATAGCTATTAACCCTTCTCTTCAATCTCAAGCGGTTGATGATGGTGTGAAAGAAATCTTAGAAAAAATTACACAGGCTCTAGAGATGGGGGGACGTGTTGAAATTCGTGGTTTTGGTAGTTTTTCATTGCACCATAGAGAGGCAAGGGTAGGGAGAAATCCCAAGACGGGGGAATCAGTCAATTTAGATGCTAAATCGGTACCTCATTTTAAGGTGGGAAAAGAATTAAAAGAGAGAGTAGATTTAATTTAATTTTTCTAGGAGGATAAGACATGTTGAAATATATTTTAGGTCTTATTATTGCTTTAGCTGTTATTATTGTGGGAATAACAATTGGAGCAAATAATGATCAGATTATTACATTTAACTATGCAATTGCTCAAAGTGAATTACGTTTATCAACATTAGTTGCTATTTTATTTGGCTTTGGTTTACTCTTAGGCTGGTTAGTTACGGGTATTTTTTATTTGAAAGTAAAATTACAAAATATCGCATTGAATCGTCGAGTAAAACGCCAATCTCAGCAAATCACAGAATTAACCTCTCCGAAGGCTGAATAATGCTTGAATTATTGTTCCTTTTGTTACCTATTGCTGCGCTTTATGGTTGGTATATGGGGCAACGTAGTGCTAAAAAGGATCAAGAAAGTATCCAAAATAAATTTTCCCGTGATTATGTCACGGGATTAAATTTCCTTTTATCTAATCAACAGGAAAAAGCGGTTGATCTTTTCCTTTCAATGCTACAAAAGCAAGAATCTGAAAATAACATTTCCACCGAATCACAATTTGAAGCAGGGCTCACATTAGGTAATTTATTTCGCTCACGGGGTGAGATAGATCGAGCTTTGCGTATCCATCAATCCATAGATAGTAGCCCTGATTATTCTTTGGAACAAAAAATGTTAGCTAAAAAACAGCTGGCTAAAGATTTTATGGCTGCGGGTTTTTATGATCGGGCTGAAAATTATTACATTATGCTCTTAGATGAACCTGACTATGCAGTCAATTCATTAGTTGAATTAGCTGTCATTTATCAACGCACCAAAGAGTGGAAAAAAGCCATCAATGTTAGTGAAAAATTACTCAAAATTGCTCCTGAAACCGATAGAATTCCACTGGCTCATTATTACTGCGAATATGCGCAAGCGGTTAAAAATGAAGATAAAGACGCATTTTTAGAGGCACTTAATAAAGCACTTGAGCATATGCCAAATTGTTCTCGAGCTTCAATGTTATTAGGAGATTTTCACCTAGAGCAGGAAAATTTTAGAACTGCTGCGGATCATTATGAAGCTATTTTAGAGCAAGATCCTGATTATATTGGCGAAGTGTTGGATAAAATTAGAAGTTGCTACGTTGCATTAAATGACCCAAATAACTACGAATTATGCTTAATTCGTGCCAATCAAATTAAACATAATGCTAGTGTTGATCTAGCGCTAACCCAATTTATTGAGGAGCGCGATGGACAAACAGCTGCTTATACTAAACTTCATCAGCAGCTAAGTGAATTCCCACATATGCTTACTTTTCATCGATTTATTCATTACCAAATCAATGAAGCGGAAGAGGGAAGTGCTAAAGAGAGTTTGATTTTGCTTTATAATATGGTTGGAGAACAAGTCAAAAAAGGCTTTAAATATCGTTGCTTAAACTGTGGTTATCATAGCTACCGATTGAATTGGCATTGTCCATCTTGTCGTCAGTGGGAAAAAATCAAACCGATACAAAGTATAAATAATGCAAATAAAACAACTAATTAGGAGTTAAAAATGGATAGCAAAGTGATCGTTGCCTTAGATTATGAAACCGAACACGAAGCATTAAGTTTTGTGGATCAAGTAGATCCATCACTTTGCCGATTAAAAGTGGGCAAAGAGATGTTTACCTCATTAGGTACTAATTTTGTGAAACAACTTCATGAACGTAAATTTGATGTTTTCTTAGATTTAAAATATCACGATATTCCTAATACTGTCGCACGAGCGGTGCGTTCAGCAGCTGATTTAGGCGTATGGATGGTTGATTTACATGCTTCAGGTGGCTTAGCGATGATGGAAGAAGCAAAAAAAATCTTAGAGCCTTATGGTAAAGATGCGCCATTATTGATTGCAGTTACTGTTTTGACCAGTATGGAAGATTTAGATTTATTGCAAATTGGTATCAATGCCTCGCCAATGGAACAGGTTATTCGTTTAGCACATTTAGCCCAACGAGCAGGGCTGGATGGTGTGGTTTGTTCTCCGCAGGAAGTGGAAGTATTGCGTACACACTGCGGTAAAGACTTCAAATTAGTCACACCAGGCATTCGTCCAGCTGGTTCAGATTTTGGCGATCAACGTCGTGTTATGACACCACGACTTGCAATTGAAACAGGTTCAGATTTCTTGGTAATTGGTCGCCCAATTACGCAAGCGGAAAATCCATTGGAAGCGTTAAAAGCGATCAACGCATCAATTACTGGTTAGTAAAATCCCCCCTCTTTGCCAAAGAGGGGGCTTTATTTTGAGGAATTTATGACATTAGTCTATTCAACAGAAACAGGACGAATAAAACCCCAAGCCCCCAAAGTAGAACGTCAGAAAGGCGATGGTATTGTGCGGATTCAACGTCAAACAAGCGGTCGAAAAGGTAAAGGAGTTTGCATAATTACAGGTTTAGATCTTGATGATGTAGAGCTCAAATTACTTGCTGCAGAATTAAAGAAGAAAAGCGGAGTAGGCGGTTCAGTTAAAGATGGAAAAATAGAAATTCAAGGTGATAACCGAGAGTTGCTTAAACAGCTTTTAGAAAACAAAGGTTTTAAAGTGAAATTAGCAGGGGGTTAAAATGGTCACCAATTTACAACTGGAACAAATTTTAGATGAAAAACTGAATGCTCAAACGATTACAGATTATGCACCTAATGGCTTGCAAGTTGAAGGCAAAAAAGAGATTCACAAAATCATTACAGGCGTGACGGCAACCTTATCATTGATTGAAGAGGCGATTGAAAAGAATGCCGATGCGATTTTGGTTCACCACGGTTACTTTTGGAAAAGTGAAAATCCGTGTATTCGAGGAATGAAAGGAAAGCGCATTAAACAGCTTTTAGCAAATGACATCAATCTGTTCGGTTATCATTTACCACTAGATGTCCATCCAGAACTTGGGAATAATGCACAATTGGCAAAACATATCGGTGTGGAAAATTTGCTTGGTTTGGAAGATAAGCCAAATTCTATTCCTGTTTATGGTGAGTTAAAACATGCTATTTCTGCAGAAGAGTTATCAAACCGACTAGAAAAGGCGTTAAACCGTAAGCCAATTTTAGTGGGGGAGTTTATGGATGACTTCCCTCAAAAGTTAATCAAAACCGTGTCAATTTGTACGGGCGGAGGGCAAGGCTATATTGATTTGGCAGCAAGCAAAGGCATTGATGCTTTCATCACTGGAGAGATTTCAGAGCAAACCACCCATTCTGCACGAGAGCAAGGCATTTATTTCTTTGCCTGTGGACATCACGCCACTGAGCGAGATGGCGTAAAAGCCTTAGGTGAATGGTTGGCAAAGACATATGGTTTAGATGTAGAGTTTATCGATATTGATAATCCAGCATAAAACGAAGCCCTTAATGAGAAAAGTCATTAAGGGCTTTTGCTTATTTAGTCTTGTCTACTTGCTGAACTAGCCATTCACAAGGTGCGAAACGATCTCCATATTGTTTTTGGTGTAGCCGCAATTGGTGCACAATTTCCTCTGCCCCAATTTTTTCCATATAGGCATAAATCCCACCTCTAAATTCAGGAAATCCTGCGCCTAACACGGAGGCTACATTGCCTTCATCTTTTGATTGGATAATCTGTTCGCTAAAGCAAGCAGCAGCCTCGTTGATCATTCGTAAAATACAGCGGCGTACAATTTGCTCTGATTCTAAATCATTTCGAGCAATGGTTTCCATCACGTGATAAATACTCTTATCCTCTTGCAAACGCTCACCTTTAGAATCGTACATATAAAAACCACGTTTGTTTTTACAGCCTTTGCGTTCATTGCGAATCAGTAAATCAACTTTTTGAGGAATAGCAAATCGATTTCCTAGCTCTTGCACTAACGCTGAATTAGATTTGTAGATGACATCCAAGCCAATCTCATCAATCATTGCAAGCGGTCCAATTTCAAAACCAAATTCCTGTAATGAGCGGTCAATAAATTCAATGGATTCACCGTCAATTAGGCATTGAATCGCTTCGAGTAAAAGCGGGGTTAAAATGCGGTTGATAAAGAACCCTTGTTTGTCTGCTACTAGTAACGGGATCTTGCCTTGTTGAATGGCAAAATGGATTGCCGTTGCAATCGTATGTTCACAAGTGCCTTCGTGCGGAATAATTTCTACCATTTTTTGTTTGGTGACAGGGCTAAAATAATGGAACCCGATCACCTTTTCAGGGCGTTTTGCCACTGAAGCAATATCACGAATGTGGAAGGTTGAGGTATTGGTCGCAAAAATAGCATGTTCATCATAGTAAGACTCACTTTCTTGTACCATTTGTTGCTTGAGTTTTAAATTCTCATAAACCGCTTCAATAATAAAATCTGTTGATTGCGCTGCCACCAAACGTTCCCCGCCTGTGATGAGATTCATACGTTGAATCATTTCACCTTGTAGCATTTGTTTTTTACTTACTGCTTTCTGCATCAATTCAAAACAAGTGCGTAGTGCTCGTTGAATTTCTGAAGGGTGAATATCTTTGATCCGCACAGGAATGCGAGCATTATTGGCGGTTAAATACGCAATGCCAGCGCCCATATAGCCTGAACCTAAAATAGTTACTTGTGAAACATCTCGCACGTTACCACGAATGCGATATTTGTCTTTCATCGCCCGCTCGGTTCGCTTTAAATTAATCAACACTTTGGTGGTTTCACTATTAAATAATTTTACGAAAGCGGCTTGTTCCAAAGCTAAACCTGCCTTGAAGTGTGGTTCTTTCAGAAGTTCGATTAACGTTCCTACCGCAGGGTAGTTACCAAAAGTACCTAGCCAAACTCGGTTTTCGGTACGATCTAAAAATTTATTGCGGAAAAGCTGATTTTGTTCTAACTGTTTGCGCCATTTCTTGAACAATGCAAGCGGTCGTTTTTGAGTAATTTTTTGTAATCTATTGTTGAGCAACAGCTGATAGGCGGTATCAAGCAGACGAGAGCTTGGTACCAGTTGATCGACTAAACCTAATTTCGTCGCCTCTTCTACACTAAATTTACTGCCCGATAACAACAAGGGCGTAGCATTTTGCAAGCCAATTAGACGAGGCAAACGCTGTGTGCCACCAGCAAAGGGAAGCAAACCTGAACGCACTTGCGGCATGGCAAATTGCGTGTGTGGCTCGTCGGTCGCAATACGATAATCACAAGCTAAAGCAAGTTCTAACCCAATGCCAAAACAGTTGCCATCAATAGCAGCAATCACGGGCATTTTTAACTGATTAAGTTCTTGCATAACAAGTTGAGCTTCTTGCGAAAAAGCTAACAGTTTCTCGTCTGTTTTATGAATGAGGAGAGAGGGCTTGATACCTTGAATAAAATTTTTCTGGCGGCTAGATATAAAAATTACACCACGAGCTTGTTGGTAAATGATTTTACCGAGCGTGGATCGCAGTTCCGCTGCAAAGTTTTTGGGTAGCCAATTTGCATCATTATCAGGGCTTTGAATACGAATAATGGCAATACGATTATCATCAATCTCAACGGTGAAAGTGTTTTGCATTTGTTTTGTCATTACTATTCCTTATTCACTTTCCAAAACCATTGCCGCACCCAGCCCACCTAAACCACTGGAGGCAACTAACGAAATACCACCACCGTTACGTTTTAAAGCGTAAAGTGATTGAATCACGGCACGTAAACTAGTGACGGCACGTGGGTTACCAAAGGCGATGGCCCCTCCCAAGTGATTGAGTTTATCTAAATCAATGTTGCCTAAACAAGCGGTGCGATTTAGCTGATTTTTTGCAAATTCAGCAGATTCAAACAGGCGAATATTGGCTAATATTTGGCTTGCCGAAGATTCGTGAATATCGATGTAATCCATATCATTTAGGGTTAATTCAGCTCGATCTAGAGCTTGGGCCGTAGCAAAAGTTGCTCCTGCAAACATATTTTGCCAAATATCATTACCTGTAATCGCATAACTACGAATATAGCCTAAAGGTTTAAAGCCAAGCGCTTTCGCTTTACTTTCATTCATTAGTAAGATAGCAGCTGCACCGTCCATTGGTTGTGGCATATTGGCTTCTGTTACGGTGGCATAAGGTTTATTTACAATCGGAGAGAAACGTTTGTAGTAACTTTCTCGAGTAGCAGCTTTGATTAACGTATCGGCAACCACAAAGTCTTTATAAGGTAATGGCACAGATTGCATAACTTCTTCTTTAAATAAGCCTAAACGCCAAGAATTTGCCGCTTTTTCGTTAGAAAGGCGAGCATATTCATCTTGTTCAGTGCGACTAATATTATATTGTTGTGCCATTTGTTCAGAAATTTCTGCTACAGACAGTTGCGTCGTAAAATCTTTCAGATTGACCCCGTGCGGTTTGAGATCTCGCCAAGAAAAATCACGGAAACGACGAAATTTATCATCTAAAGTTTCGGCTTTAAAAATAGATTTGAGTTTATAGATAACACGTGGGCTAATGCTAATTGGTGCATTAGAAATCGAATCTGCCCCTCCAGCAATTCCTGCTTGAATAGAACCACTTAGAATGCTTCCAGTAACATTTACTAAGGCTTGTAAGCCAGAGAGGCAAGAGCTACTGATGCTATAAGATTGTAAATAAGGCATATTTAGAGCGAGAGCTATTTCACGCGCTGGATTAGGAATGTCTGGTTGTTGAATCACTTGACCAAAGACAAGTTGTTCAATTTCTTGGCGCTGAATAGCTAAACGGCTTAATAGTTCATTGGTTACCATAGTACCAAGGCTAGTGGCATAAGCATCTTTAAAACCTGTATCTTTTCGTGCAAATGGTGTACGCAAACCCGATACAATAGCGACACGTTCGCCTTTTACTGTTTGTAAGTGTTGGCTAGGCATTACTTTACCTTGTTATCTTATAAAGATAGATATTCTAACACGCTTCATTTTAAAAAAATCCACCCAGATAGATTATTCTAACAATTACCTAAATTGTGTAATAAAAAAGCAATCTTGTTTTAGATCAAAAATAATCCTTGTGCAAAAATGGACAAGAAGCACTGATTTTGTTATCTTGTTAAAAAATTTTGTCTACAAATTTTCAACATTTTTTCGTCGATTTATAAAATGTTTTGAAAATCAAGTAGATAACTCGATCTAGTTGTGTTTCATTGAATAAAAAATAGCGTAATTTGTTAATAAGTTGTTTTAAATTCTGAAATGTAATTGGTTTAAATTTCATCAATCAGTTGCGTATCAGCAACTGGCAATATTCATTCAATATAAGGACAACCTATGTCAGAAGTAGAAAGAGACGTAGATCCATTCGAAACTAAAGAGTGGTTAGAGTCATTAGATTCTTTAATTCGTGTTGAGGGCGTTGAGCGTGCTCAATTCATTATCGATGAATTATTAAGTCAAGCTCGTAAAGAGGGCGTGCCTGTTCAATCAGGTGTCACCACGGCTTATGTAAATACCATTCCTGTATCAGCACAACCAGTTTACCCTGGCGATCATACTATTGAACGCCGTATCCGTTCTGCGGTGCGTTGGAATGCTATTGCAATGGTTTTACGCAGTCAGAAAAAAGATCTTGACTTAGGTGGTCATATTTCAACATTCCAATCAGCGGCAACAATGTATGAGGTGTGTTATAACCACTTCTTCAAAGCAGCAACTGAGAAAAACGGTGGCGACTTAGTTTTCTTCCAAGGCCATGCAGCGCCAGGTATGTATGCTCGTGCATTCTTAGAAGGTCGTATTACTGAAGCGCAAATGGATAACTTCCGTCAAGAAGCCTTTGCAGACGGTTTATCTTCATACCCACACCCGAAATTGATGCCTGAATTTTGGCAGTTTTCTACTGTTTCAATGGGTTTAGGTCCTGTAAATGCGATTTATCAAGCACGTTTCTTAAAATACCTTGAAAACCGTGGTTTAAAAGACACGGCTGATCAAAAAGTCTATGCGTTCTTAGGCGATGGCGAGATGGACGAAATTGAATCAAAAGGTGCTTTAACTTTCGCAGCACGTGAAGGTTTAAACAACTTAATCTTTACAGTTAGCTGTAACCTACAACGTTTAGATGGTCCAGTAAACGGCAACGGTAAGATCATTCAAGAATTAGAAGGCTTATTCACTGGTGCTGGTTGGGAAGTCATCAAAGTATTATGGGGTAGCGAGTGGGATAAATTATTCGCAAAAGATACTTCTGGTAAATTAGCGCAGCTAATGATGGAAGTGGTGGACGGCGACTACTTAACCTTCAAATCTAAAAATGGTGCTTACATTCGTGAACACTTCTTTGGTCGTTATCCAGAAACAGCAGCATTAGTGGCTGATATGACAGATGATGAAATTTGGGCATTACGTCGTGGTGCGCACGACAGCGAAAAACTTTACGCTGCCTATGCGAAAGCACAAAATGCCACTAAACCAGTTGTGATCTTAGCTCACCAAGTGAAAGGTTATAAAATCCCTGAAGCGGAAAGTAAAAATACCGCTCACCAATCGAAAAAAATGTCATTAGAGAGCTTAAAAGGCTTCCGTGACTACTTTGAGTTACCATTAACTGATGAGCAAGTGGAAAACTTAGAATACATCAAATTCGCAGAAGGTTCAGCGGAATACGAATACTTACACGGTCACCGCAAAGCATTAAATGGTTACGTACCAGCTCGCCGTACAAAATTTGATGTTGAATATAAAGTTCCAGCATTAGAAGAATTTAAGGCATTATTAGATGAGCAACCACGTGGCATTTCAACCACAATGGCATTTACTCGTGCATTAAATATCTTATTAAAAGACAAAAACATTGGTAAAACAATCGTACCAATGATCGTGGACGAAGCACGTACTTTCGGTATGGAAGGTTTATTCCGTCAAGTAGGTATTTACAATCCACACGGTCAAAACTATGTTCCATCAGATAAAGAATTAGTCGCATACTATCGTGAAGCGAAAGATGGTCAAGTATTACAAGAAGGTATTAACGAATTAGGTGGAGCGGCGTCTTGGGTTGCTGCAGCAACGTCTTACTCGGTTAGTAACCAACCGATGATTCCATTCTTCATCTATTACTCAATGTTTGGTTTCCAACGTGTAGGCGATATGATGTGGTTAGCAGGTGACCAATTAGCGCGTGGCTTTATGGTGGGTGGAACCTCCGGTCGTACAACTTTAAACGGTGAGGGTTTACAACACGAAGATGGTCACAGCCATATTCAAGCAGGTATTATCCCGAACTGTATTACCTACGATCCATCATTCGCCTTTGAAGTTGCGGTAATTATGCAAGACGGTATCAACCGTATGTACGGCGAAAAACAAGAAGATGTGTTCTATTATATGACCACATTAAATGAAGTAATGGAGCAACCAGCAATGCCAAAAGGTGCCGAAGAAGGTATCCGTAAAGGTTTGTATAAATTTGAAACCGTGAAAGGCAAAGGCAAAGGTCACGTTCAATTACTAGGTTCAGGTGCGATTATGCGTCACGTTCGTGAAGCGGCTCAAATCCTTGCGAATGATTATGGTGTAACCTCAGACGTATTCTCAGCACCGTCATTCAATGAATTAGGTCGTGAAGGTCATGATGTAGCACGTTGGAACTTATTACACCCAACAGCTAAACAACGTGTTCCATATGTCGCTCAAGTGTTAGCTGATTTACCAACCGTTGCGGCAACTGACTATGTGAAAGCGTACGCTGATCAAATCCGTGCCTTCGTACCAACTAAACACTATCATGTGTTAGGTACAGACGGTTTCGGTCGTTCAGACAGCCGTGCGAACTTACGTGAGCATTTTGAAGTTGATGCACGTTATGTGGTTGTTGCAGCATTAACCCAATTAGCGAAAGAAGGCACTGTTAAACTTGATGTTGTTGCAGAAGCTATTGCTAAATTTGGCTTAAACGTAGATCGTATTAACCCATTATATGCATAATACAAGCGGTAAGATTTTTATAAAATTTTACCAAATCGGGTGGGGATAACCCCCACCTCTACGAAATTTAAAACATAATTTGTAGGGACAGGGTTTATCCCTGTCCGTTTACAAGAAGGATTAGCAAAATGTCAAAACAAATCAATGTACCAGACATTGGTTCAGATGAAGTATCAGTAACCGAAGTAATGGTAAAAGCAGGCGATGTGATTGCCGCTGACCAATCAATTATCAATGTGGAAGGTGACAAGGCTTCAATGGAAGTTCCCGCCCCTGAAGCAGGCGTTGTGAAAGAAGTTTTAGTAAAAGTGGGCGATAAAGTAACCACTGGTTCGCCAATGTTAGTATTAGAAGCAGCAGAAGCGGCTCCTGCGCTAGCGGCTCAACCTACGGCTCCAGCTCCTGCATCAGCAGCGTCAGCAATTGTTGAAGTAAACGTGCCAGACATCGGTGGCGATGAAGTAAATGTCACCGAAATTATGGTTAAAGTAGGCGATACTGTTTCAGAAGAACAATCTTTAATCACTGTTGAAGGTGACAAAGCTTCAATGGAAGTGCCGGCGCCAATTGAAGGCGTGGTGAAAGAAATTTTAGTGAAATCAGGTGATAAAGTTTCAACTGGTTCATTGATTATGAAATTTGAAGTAGCAGGTGCAGCACCTGCGGTTCCTGTTGCAGCGACTCCAGCATCACCAGCTAGCCAAGCAGCGCCTGCGACGACACAACCGGCTCAAAGTGGTAACGTATCTGGTTTAAGCCAAGAACAAGTCACTGCAGCAGGTGCTTATGCTCACGCGACCCCAGTGATTCGTCGTTTAGCGCGTGAATTTGGCGTAAACTTAGATAAAGTAAAAGGTTCTGGTCGTAAAGGTCGCATCGTTAAAGAAGACATCCAAGCCTACGTGAAAACTGCAGTTAAAGCGTTTGAAACAGGTACTGTTTCTGCTGCGGCTGGCAATGGTGTGGCAAATGGCGCAGGTTTAGGCTTATTACCATGGCCGAAAGTGGACTTCAGTAAATTCGGTGAAATTGAAGAAATCGAATTAAGCCGTATCAATAAGATTTCTGGCGCGAATTTACACCGTAACTGGGTGATGATCCCTCACGTTACACACTTCGACCGCACTGACATCACAGAATTAGAAGCATTCCGTAAAGAACAAAACGTGATTGTTGAAAAACAAAAATTAGACGTAAAAATTACGCCAGTAGTGTTCATTATGAAAGCGGTAGCGAAAGCATTAGAAGCCTTCCCACGTTTCAATAGCTCAATTTCTGAAGATGGTCAAAAATTGACATTGAAGAAATATATCAATATTGGTGTGGCGGTAGATACACCAAACGGCCTAGTGGTGCCAGTGTTCAAAAACGTGAACAAGAAAGGTATCATTGAACTATCACGTGAGTTGATGGAAGTTTCGAAAAAAGCGCGTGATGGTAAATTGTCAGGTTCAGATATGCAGGGTGGCTGCTTCACTATTTCTAGCTTAGGTGGTATCGGTACTACACATTTCACGCCAATCGTGAATGCACCAGAAGTAGCCATTTTAGGCGTATCTAAATCTGAAATGCTGCCAGTATGGAACGGTAAAGAGTTTACGCCACGTTTAATGCTTCCACTTTCATTATCATTCGACCACCGTGTGATCGATGGAGCTGATGGTGCAAGATTCTTAAGCTACATCAATGGCATTCTTGCGGACATTCGTCGCTTGGCAATGTAAATGGTAAGCGGTGGAATTTTGCAAAAAGTTTGCCAAATTTCACCGCTTGTAAAATTCGTAGGGTGCAACTTATTGCACCTCTCTTTAACTCATAACGGTGCAACAAGTTGTGCACCCTACAAGAGATGAAAATATGAGCAAAGAAATCAAAACCCAAGTTGTGGTACTTGGTGCAGGTCCTGCTGGTTATTCAGCAGCATTCCGTTGTGCGGACTTAGGCTTAGAGACCGTTTTAGTAGAACGCTATTCAACCCTTGGTGGGGTTTGCTTAAACGTGGGTTGTATCCCATCTAAAGCCTTATTACACGTTTCAAAAGTAATTGAAGAAGCAAAACACGCAAGCCAAAATGGCGTACACTTTGGTGAGCCAACCATCAATTTAGATGAAGTGCGCGCAGGTAAAGATGCAGTTGTGGCGAAATTAACTGGCGGTTTAGCAGGAATGGCGAAAGCGCGTAAAGTAACCGTTGTTGAAGGCTTAGCAGCCTTTACTGATCCAAACACTTTAGTGGCTCGTGACCGTGCAGGTAATCCAACCACAATTAAATTCGATAATGCAATCATTGCTGCAGGTTCTCGCCCAATCCAATTACCATTTATTCCACACGAAGACCCACGTATTTGGGATTCAACCGATGCACTTAAATTAAAAGAAGTACCGAAAAAATTACTCATTATGGGTGGTGGTATCATTGGTTTAGAAATGGGTACAGTGTACAACTCGCTCGGTTCTGAAGTGGAAGTGGTGGAAATGTTTGACCAAGTGATTCCAGCAGCAGATAAAGACATCGTTGCGATTTACACCAAACAAATTGAGAAAAAATTCAAGTTGATGCTTGAAACCAAAGTAACGGCAGTTGAAGCGAAAGATGATGGCATCTACGTTTCGATGGAAGGCAAAGCGTGTAATGACACCAAACGTTATGATGCAGTATTAGTGGCAATCGGTCGTACACCAAATGGCAAATTGATCGACGTACAAAAAGCTGGTGTAAACGTGGACGATCGTGGTTTTATCGCAGTGGATAAACAAATGCGTACTAATGTACCGCATATTTTTGCTATCGGTGACATCGTAGGTCAGCCAATGTTAGCCCACAAAGGTGTACACGAAGGTCACGTAGCGGCGGAAGTGATTGCAGGACAAAAACACTACTTTGATCCGAAAGTGATTCCATCAATTGCTTATACTGAGCCAGAAGTCGCTTGGGTAGGCAAAACGGAAAAAGAGTGCCGTCAAGAAGGCTTAAACTTTGAAGTGGCGAAATTCCCTTGGGCAGCTTCTGGTCGTGCAATTGCTTCTGAATGTTCAGAAGGGATGACGAAGCTAATCTTCGATAAAGACACTCACCGTTTATTAGGTGGTGCTATTGTCGGTACTAATGGTGGTGAATTGTTAGGCGAAATTGGTCTAGCGATTGAAATGGGTTGTGATGCGGAAGACATCGCCTTAACCATTCACGCTCACCCAACTTTACACGAATCAGTGGGCTTAGCCGCAGAAGTGTTTGAAGGTTCAATTACCGACCTTCCAAATGCGAAAGCGAAAAAACGTTAATTTCTAACCCTTACAAGCGGTCAGAATTTGCAAAAAACTTGCAAAATTTGACCGCTTTGTTTTATTCTGTCTATAATCATTTCCAATTTATTCAAACTATGCAAGACCAATTAGGCTATGTGTTACATCGCAGAGAATATAGCGAAAGCAGCTTGATAGTCGATTTTTTTACACAAAATCACGGCAGAATCAGCCTGATTGCCAAAGGTGCGCGACGAATCCGCTCGCCACTAAAATCTGCGTTACAACCATTCACGTTGTTGAGTCTTAGCTGGGTGGGCAAGGGGGAGCTTAAAACACTTACACAGGCAACCCCAACGCTAATGCTACCGCTAGAACCCATCTCTATGTATAGTGGTTTTTATGTGAATGAAGTATTAAGCCGAGTATTGGAAAAGCATACCGCTTACCCCGATCTTTTTTTGCATTATAAAGATTGTTTAAACCGCTTGGCGATAGAGGGGAAAAATGTCGAACCAGCTTTACGCACTTTTGAATTTCAAATTTTCAAGGCACTTGGCTATGCGCTCGATTTTACCCATTGCTGTGCCACAGGCGAAGCAGTTGATCCGACGATGTTGTATCAATTTAAAGAAAACGAAGGCTTTATCGCCTCACTCTTACAGAATAATTTGAGTTTCTCAGGACGAGATTTATTAGCTTTTGATTCGTTAGATTTTTCGGAAAAAAACACACTTCAAGCCGCCAAACGTTTTACTCGACTGGCACTGAAACCTTATTTAGGTTCCCAACCGCTGAAAAGTAGAGAATTATTTCAAACGATTTTGCCGAATAAAATTAAAATTGGCTAAAGTATAGGCTTGTAATTAGCATTTATATGCACTACTATAATAGTGCAAGTTAAAAAGAGGACAAACACAATGAAAACTGCATTAGTGACGGGCGCAACCGCTGGCTTTGGTTTGGCAATTTGTAAGCTATTGATTAATAATGGTTATAAAGTAATCGGTACGGGTAGACGTGCTGAACGTTTAAAGGAACTTCATTTGCAACTTGGTAATCATTTCCTACCGCTTGCTTTTGATGTAAGTGATGTAAAAGCGACTGAGCAAGCACTGAATCATCGCCCTGCGGGGTGGCAATCCATTGATCTTTTAGTGAATAATGCAGGCTTAGCCTTAGGTTTAGAGCCAGCCTATAAAGCTAATTTAGCAGACTGGTATCAAATGATTGATACTAATGTGAAAGGTTTAGTTACGGTTACACGCTTGATTCTACCTGAAATGGTGGCGAAAAGTAGTGGCCACATTATCAATTTAAGTTCAATTGCAGGCACTTATCCTTACCCTGGTGGCAACGTTTATGGTGGAACAAAAGCCTTTGTTAAACAGTTCAGCTTGAATTTACGTGCCGATTTAGCAGGAACTAAAGTGCGAGTCACGAATGTCGAACCTGGCTTATGTGGGGGCACGGAATTTTCCAATGTCCGCTTTAAAGGTGATGATGAAAAGGCGGCTCAAGTCTATGCAAATGTGCAATATGTTACCCCAGAAGATATTGCCAATATAGTGTTATGGCTCAATCAACAACCTGAGCATGTCAATATCAATCGTATTGAAGTAATGCCCACCGCACAGACATTTGCACCATTGAATGTCTCAAGAGGATAATCCTACAGCCCCTTACTCAAAGGGGCAAATTAGAAGGAAAAAATATGTCAGACACTCTTCTTAACCCCTACTTCGGCGAATTTGGCGGAATGTATGTTCCCGAAATTCTTGTGCCTGTATTAAAACAACTTGAGCAGGCATTCGTTGAGGCACAAAACGATCCAGCATTCCGAGCAGAATTTTCTGATCTTCTTAAAAATTATGCAGGCAGACCCACCGCTTTAACCCTTTGCCGTAACTTAACTAAAGGCACGAAGAGCAAACTTTATTTAAAACGTGAGGATCTTTTGCACGGTGGAGCGCATAAAACCAACCAAGTATTGGGGCAAATTTTACTGGCAAAGCGTATGGGGAAAACTCGCATTATTGCGGAAACAGGTGCTGGGCAGCACGGTGTAGCGACTTCGCTGGCTTGTGCTATGCTCGGTATGCCTTGCGTGATCTATATGGGATCTAAGGACGTAGAACGTCAATCGCCAAATGTCTTTCGTATGCGATTGATGGGGGCGACAGTGATCCCTGTCGATAAAGGCTCTTGCTCATTGAAAGATGCCTGTTGCGAGGCAATGCGTGATTGGGCTGCTAATTACGAAACAACGCACTATTTAATTGGTACAGCGGCAGGTCCGCATCCCTTCCCGACAATAGTGCGAGAGTTCCAAAAAATGATTGGTGAAGAAACAAAGCAGCAAATTTTAGAAAAAGAAGGGCGTTTGCCAGATGCTATCATTGCCGCCGTGGGTGGTGGCTCTAATGCGATTGGAATGTTTGCCGATTTCCTCCAAGATGAAACGGTAAAACTCATTGGTGTAGAACCAGCGGGGAAAGGTATTGAAACAGGCGAACACGGTGCACCACTGAAATACGGTAGCACAGGTATTTATTTCGGAATGAAATCACCAATTATGCAGGATAAAGATGGACAAATTGAGGAATCTTACTCAATTTCCGCAGGGCTAGATTTTCCAAGCGTAGGGCCTCAGCACGCCTATTTAAATGCTATTGGGCGAGCGAATTATGTTTCTATTACCGATCAAGAAGCGTTAGAGGCATTTCAGACCTTAGCGAAAAATGAAGGGATTATTCCAGCCTTGGAATCTTCGCACGCTTTAGCCTATGCCTTAAAAATGATCCACGAAAATCCCGAAAAAGAGCAGTTGTTGGTGGTTAATCTTTCAGGACGTGGCGATAAAGACATCTTTACTGTTGATAAAATTTTAAATGGAGGTCACTGATGAGCCGCTTCGATACACTCTTTGCGAGCCTAAAAGCAAAAAAAGAAGGCGCATTTGTGCCCTTTGTGACCCTTTGCGATCCTGACTTTGACCGCTCCTTTGAGATTATTGAGGCGTTGATTGCCAACGGAGCAGATGCCTTAGAGCTTGGTTTTCCGTTTTCCGATCCATTATTAGACGGTCCCGTGATTCAAGCCGCCAATAAGAGAGCTTTAGATGGAGACTTTAGCACCGACGCTTGCTTTGAGTTACTTAGTAAAATTCGAACAAAATATCCTGAAATACCTATTGGTTTGTTGCTCTGTGCCAATTTAGCCTTTGTGCCTACTCAAGAGGTTTTCTTTAGCCGTTGCGCTAAAGTGGGCGTGGATGCGGTGCTGATTGCCGATCTTCCACTATTAGCTGCTGAAGAATTTGTGCCAATAGCGAGAAAGCACGGCATTCAGCCTGTTTTTATTTGCCCACCTAATGCCGAGCAAGATACTATTGATGGTGTGGCAAAATTAACGGAAGGCTATACTTATTTAGTTTCTCGTGCTGGCGTAACCAGTGCCGAAAATCAAGCGCACGCCAGCAACTTGGATCATCTAGTGGACAGATTGAAGCGGTTAAATTCTGCGCCAATTTTGCAAGGCTTTGGAATTGCTAAACCTGAACAGGTCAAGGAAGCATTATCTTTAGGCTGTGACGGAGCCATTTCAGGCTCGGCGATTGTGAAAATTATTGAGCGTAATTTGGACAACAAGACAAACCTACTTGCTGAACTAGGGGCTTTTGTGAGAGAAATGAAAGCGGCAACACGAGGCTAAAATGGAGGTTACCGAACTCAACCTTTATCCGATCAAATCCAGTCAAGCGTATTGAGTAAATCAAGCTTTTGTCGAATCCAAAGGGCTGAATTTTGATCGCGAATTTATGATCACTGAAATGGATGGCACAGTACCCGCTGTATGATGATTACGCGTAGTCTCGAAACTTTAGCGTTAGATCCTAGTGCAGAGCCATTTAGAACCTTGAAAGAAAAGCACACAAACGAAAAGGGCAAACCAATTTTTGGAATTCAGCTTGTGCCGAGAAATAGCGGTGTGATTAGAAAAGAGGATATGGTAATTCCTTACTAAAAATAGCGGGGCGAAAATATTCGCCCCTTCTTTTTTAAAATACGGATGTTTCCAAACGCAACGCTCCTTTTTCAACAATAATAGCTTTGCCAAATTTTTTTACCAATGCTTCTTTGGATTTGGTTTCATCAAGCGTATAAACAGGTTGCTCATTTAATATTTTAGTTAAGCCGTCCGCTAGTATGGGCATAAACATTTGTAGTTCTGATTGGTATTTTTCAGGCGTTGCTTCCCAATTTAATAAGCGTACATCTTTTAAATAAACTGCCCCTTTTTCCGCATCGTAATAAGGAATGGTATCTAGATTGAGCTTCACTTGAGCATTATGTTTCTTGCCATTCGCCGTTAGAATGCCATCCACGATCCCTTGAATTTCCACCTTTTTCTCGTTTGTTTGCCCAATACGAGTCACTAAATCGTGCAAATTATAATCTAACTGAAATAGTCTAGGGATGCCGACAGTATCTTGCAAAGAGACTTTTTCCGCTAATTTCGTCTGTAAGTATTGATTGATTTCCGCTTCACTAATACTCAACGGATTAACGGAAGCTTGAGCAGTTGCCACGCAAAAGCTCGAAAGTAAGACAAATTTGTGTAAAAATTTCATAAATAATCCGCCATCTGTTGGGTTTTAAAGGGAAATACAGTTAAAATAACGTGCTTTTAGAGTTGAATATAACAATTTCGTTCTGTAAAAGGAATCTTAAAATGAAAAAAATCATCTGTTCATTAGCTTTAGCTGCTTTACTTTCTGCTTGTACTAATTCTGGAGTGGGGGGAGCGTTAGTGCAGGTGGTGGCTCAAATGGGGTCGGTCTTGGGCTTGGTCTAGGAACTGGTTTCAGCTTTTAATCGTAATCGGTAAATTTTTGTGAAAATTTGACCGCTTGTAAGGTGCGTGCAAACACATTTTTTGTTTTGGTGCGTTGCTCTCGCACCCTATTAGACTGTTTATCTATTAGGAATCTTATGAAATTTAATCTTAAAAAAATATCAGGCACAGCGCGCCGTGGCGAGATGTGTTTTGCTCGTCGTAATAAAGATGGCGAAATCACTGAATTTAGCGTACAAACTCCTGCCTTTATGCCTGTTGGAACTTACGGCACAGTGAAAGGAATGACACCAGAGGAAGTGCGAGCAACAGGTGCAGAAATTTTGCTCGGTAACACTTTTCATCTATGGCTTCGCCCTGGGCAAGAAGTGATGAAAATGCACGGTGATTTGCACGATTTTATGCAATGGCATCGTCCGATCTTAACCGATTCAGGTGGTTTCCAAGTATTCAGTTTAGGTAAATTGCGCAAAATCAAAGAAGAAGGTGTTACCTTCCAAAATCCAATTAGTGGTGAAAAAATCTTCCTTTCGCCTGAAAAATCAATGGAGATCCAATACGATCTTGGCTCTGATATCGTGATGATTTTCGATGAATGCACGCCATATCCAGCCACATTCGATTATGCAAAGAAATCAATGGAAATGTCTCTTCGTTGGGCAAAACGTAGTCGCGATCGCTTTGATGAATTAAACAATCCAAATGCCTTATTTGGCATTGTGCAAGGCGGGACTTTTGAAGAGTTACGTAAAGTTTCGGCGGAAGAATTAGTCAATATTGGCTTCGACGGTTATGCTGTTGGCGGTTTAGCCGTGGGCGAACCAAAAGAAGAAATGCATCGCATTTTAGAGTTTACCACGCCATTATTGCCAGCGGATAAACCACGCTATTTAATGGGGGTGGGGAAACCTGAAGACTTAGTCGAAGGGGTGCGCCGTGGTATTGATATGTTTGATTGTGTAATGCCAACGCGAAATGCCCGTAACGGACACTTATTCGTCACCGATGGCGTGGTGAAAATCCGTAATGCTAAATACAAAAACGATACTTCACCATTAGATGCTGAATGCGATTGTTATACCTGCAAAAATTACACCAAAGCTTACCTTTATCATTTGGATAAATGTGGTGAAATTTTAGGGGCGCGCTTGAATACGATTCATAACTTGCGCTACTACCAACGCTTGATGGCAGAAATTCGCCGGGCGATTGAAGAGGATCGTTTTGACGATTTCGTGTTAGCATTTTATGTGCGTATTGGCAAAGAAGTACCGCCATTACAAAAGCCTTAGTGATATAAACTATAAGAGAAGATTATGCAACAACTCGAACCTCAACAATTCGCTACTTGGGCAGAACCGATTGATATGCTGTATGCTTGCCATGGGCGAGTGAAAGCTTTTTGTCGTCAGCTTGCCATTTTGCCTGATTATTTGGAAAAAAATGGTATTAACCAAGCCGTGAAAAATGATGTACAACAAATTCTGAACTATTTTACGCTTGCGGCACCGCTACATCACGACGATGAAGAGAAAGATTTCTTCCCTGCCTTGATTGCCAAATATGCCGAGGCGCAAAAAGTGATTGATGAGCTAGAAAGCCAGCACGAAACCTTACACGCTGCGTGGGCAGAGATGAAAGAACAATTGCAAGCCTTGCTGAAGGATGAGCGTGAAAATATCGATCGTGATCTCATAGCACGTTTTATTAAAGGCTATGAAGTGCATATTTCCCTTGAAGAACCTTTATTTGAGCTTGGACGCGAACATATTGCCCAAGAGCAATTAAGCGAAATGGGCAAAATTATGGCAGATCGTCGCAAGGTGAAATAGTTTTTGCAATTTCCTCAATATTCCGTAGGAGCGGGTTTTATACCCGCCCGAGAAATAGCAAATATCGCAAGGGTGGGTATAACCCCCACCCCTTGTATGTTAAAAATATAGTAAACTAGCAACCCAAAGCATAATGTTATCCACAGCTTGACCGCCCCTTGTATGTTAAAAATATAGTAAACTAGCAACCCAAAGCATAATGTTATCCACAGCTTGACCGCCCCTAGAGCTAAAACTCGTTCTGTAGCGTAGGCGTGGATAACTTCATCAGCAAAACCGAACAGTTGAAA
>JBHACP010000008.1:0-89458 GCA_041854605.1 Actinobacillus sp. | reverse complement strand
TTCAAACAAAGTCAATCAACAAGTGCCCACACAGATTGTCTGATAAGTTGTTAAAGAACAAAAAACGACGCAATCTTTTGTTTATGGACAACGTTGCGTCGTTGTGCGGTGCATTATAGTGATTTTTAAATCCTTTGCAAGTGTTTTTTGCAAATTATTTTGAATATTAGACCGCTTGTAAGTTTTATAAAAAAACCTCAACTTATGTTGAGGTTTTCTGCTTTCAATTAACGACGATTCGCTAATTTTGAGTTTACGATGTCATACACTCGTAATTTAGCGATTTCGCGTGAAAGTTTCGCTGAAAGCTCTGCATTGTTGGTTTTGCTGAGCGTTTCTTCCGCTTTGCGTTTTGCTGCCAGGATGCGCTGTTGATCTAGCTCCTCACCTCGGATAGCAATATCTGCTAGTACGGTAACGATGGTTGGTTGAACTTCTAAAAATCCACCCGACACGTAGATAAGCTCTTCACTACCATCTTCAAGGATATATTTCACCATACCTGGTTTAATTGAAGTGAGTAATGGGGTGTGCCCTGCATAAATACCTAGCTCACCTTCTACACCTGTTACTCTTATGCTAGTAACATCACCATTGAAGATTTCTTTTTCAGCACTAACGATTTGTAGTTCAAATTGCGTTGCCATATTTCTTCTCCTTAAAGAGATTACATTTTGGCTGCTCTTTCAACCACTTCGTCAATTGAACCTGCCATATAGAACGCTTGTTCCGGAATATGGTCGTATTCGCCCTCTAAGATACCTTTGAAGCCACGGATTGTATCTTTTAATGATACATATTTACCCGAAGAACCGGTAAATACTTCCGCAACGAAGAATGGTTGAGATAAGAAACGTTCAATCTTACGAGCACGCGCAACCACTAATTTATCGTCTTCAGATAACTCATCCATACCTAAAATTGCGATGATATCTTTTAACTCTTTATAACGTTGTAATGTACCTTGTACACCACGTGCAACATTATAGTGTTCTTCGCCAACCACTAATGGGTCTAATTGACGAGACGTTGAGTCTAACGGATCTACCGCAGGATAAATACCAAGTGATGCAATGTTACGGCTTAATACCACTGTTGAGTCTAAGTGCGCAAAGGTTGTTGCTGGAGATGGGTCTGTTAAGTCATCCGCAGGAACATAAACCGCTTGAACAGAGGTAATAGAACCTGTTTTGGTTGAGGTAATACGTTCTTGTAATACACCCATTTCTTCCGCTAATGTTGGCTGGTAACCTACCGCAGATGGCATACGACCTAATAACGCTGATACCTCTGTACCTGCAAGGGTATAACGATAGATGTTATCCACGAAGAATAAAACATCACGACCTTCATCACGGAATTTTTCCGCCATCGTTAAGCCTGTTAGCGCAACACGTAAACGGTTACCCGGTGGCTCGTTCATCTGACCGTAAACCAGTGATACTTTATCTAATACGTTAGAGTCTGTCATTTCGTGGTAGAAGTCGTTACCCTCACGAGTACGCTCACCAACACCAGCGAATACTGAATAACCAGAGTGTTCGATTGCGATGTTACGGATTAACTCCATCATATTTACGGTTTTACCTACACCCGCACCACCGAACAAACCAACTTTCCCCCCTTTCGCAAATGGGCAGATTAAGTCGATAACTTTAATTCCGGTTTCTAATAATTCTGTGCTGTTAGATTGTTCTTCGTAACTTGGTGCAGCACGATGAATATCCCAACGTTCTTCTTCGCCGATAGGACCTTTTTCATCGATAGGCTCACCTAATACGTTCATAATACGACCTAAGGTTTGAGTACCTACAGGCACTTGAATAGGGTTACCCGTATTTTCAACTTTTAAGCCACGTTTTAAACCATCTGATGTACCTAATGCGATACAACGCACTAAGCCACCACCTAATTGTTGTTGAACCTCAAGGGTTAAACCCGTTTCAACTTTTAACGCATCATATACTTTTGGTACTGCATCTTGAGGGAATTCAACGTCAATCACCGCACCGATGATCTGTACAATTTTTCCTGTTGCCATTACCGTTCCTCTTTCACCTTAAATTGCCGCAGCACCTGCAACAATTTCATTTAATTCATTTGTAATGCTTGCTTGGCGAGCTTTGTTATACACTAATTGCAATTCATCAATTAATGTTCCCGCATTATCTGTTGCGGCTTTCATTGCTACCATTCGAGCGGCTTGTTCAGAAGCAAGATTATCAACAATCGCTTGATATACCTGTGTCTCTAAATAACGAACTAATAAACTGTCCAATAACACTTTTGGATTCGGTTCATAAAGATAATCCCACGAACCTTTTGTTTCTAATTCATCATTCTCTAACTGAGGTAACGGAAGTAATTGTGCAATAATCGGTTTCTGCGACATCGTATTTTCAAAACGGTTATAAGCAACATAAACAGCATCAATTTCGCCTTCACGATAGGCATTGATCATACCATTTACAATCCCAACAATGTTTTCCATTTCGGGTCTATCACCTAAACCTGTTACTTGAGCCTTAATATCTAAACCAATGTTTTGATAAAAACTTGCCCCTTTTGATCCTACTAAGCCAAGTACAACACTAACGTCTTTATCTTTCCACGTTTTAAATTCATTTAAAGTCGCTTTGAATAAGTTGATATTCAGACCGCCACATAAGCCACGGTCTGTTGAAATCACTAAATAGCCAACTTTTTTAATTTCACGTTCAGTTAAAAACGGGTGCTTGTAACCAATGCTTCCTTTCGCAATATGGCTAATCACCTTACGGATGGTTTCCGAATAAGGACGACTTGACGCCATACGCTCTTGCGTTTTACGCATTTTAGAGGTAGCAACCATTTCCATTGCTTTCGTAATTTTTTGGGTATTACGAACACTCGCAATCTTGGTTCTTATCTCTTTAGCACCTGCCATAATTTTTCTCCGCTAGTCGTGATTACCACGCACCATTCTTTTTGAAGCTCTCAACGATAGCTTTTAATTGATCCTTAATAGCATCATTAAAATCGCCTGATTTCGCTAAATCCTTCATAAAGTCTGAATGGTTGCTGTTTGCGTAAGCAAGTAATGCTGTTTCGAATGAACCAATACGCTCAAGTTCAACATCATCTAAATAACCAAACTCAGCGGCAAAAAGAACTAACGCTTGTTCACTTACCGGCATCGGTGCAAATTGTTTTTGTTTCAACAGTTCTGTTACTTTTTGACCGTGAGAAAGCTGTTTGCGTGTTGCATCATCAAGATCTGAAGCAAACTGAGCGAACGCTGCTAATTCACGATATTGTGCTAATGCCGTACGAATACCACCAGATAATTTTTTGATTACCTTAGTTTGTGCCGCAGAACCTACACGAGATACCGAAATACCCGGGTTTACCGCCGGACGAATACCTGAGTTAAATAAGCTCGATTCTAAGAAAATCTGACCATCGGTAATCGAAATTACGTTAGTTGGAACGAAGGCTGATACGTCCCCGGCTTGTGTTTCGATGATTGGTAATGCGGTTAAAGAACCTGTTTGACCTTTTACAGCACCGTTAGTGAAACGTTCTACATAGTCTGCATTTACACGCGCTGCACGCTCAAGTAAGCGAGAATGTAAGTAGAATACATCACCCGGGAATGCTTCACGACCTGGTGGACGGCGTAAAAGAAGTGAAATTTGACGGTAAGCAACAGCTTGCTTAGATAAATCATCATAAACGATTAATGCATCTTCACCACGATCACGGAAATATTCACCCATTGCACAACCAGAATATGGTGCAAGGTATTGTAATGCTGCAGATTCAGATGCTGACGCCACCACAACAATCGTATTTTGTAATGCACCGTGTTCTTCTAATTTACGCACCACGTTTGCAATTGTTGAAGCTTTCTGACCGATAGCAACATAGATACATTTAATACCTGAATCTTTTTGTGCAATGATCGCATCGATAGCAAGTGCTGTTTTACCGGTTTGACGGTCACCGATGATAAGCTCACGCTGACCACGACCGATTGGTACCATTGAGTCTACCGCTTTATAACCAGTTTGAACCGGTTGATCAACAGATTGACGGTCAATAACACCCGGCGCAATCACTTCAACCGGAGAGAAACCATCGTTTTCAATCTCGCCTTTACCATCGATTGGCTGACCTAAAGTATTAACTACACGACCTAATAAACCACGACCTACAGGTACTTCTAAAATACGACCGGTACATTTTACTGTCATACCTTCTGCTAAATCGGCATAAGGTCCCATCACTACCGCACCCACTGAATCACGTTCTAAGTTTAGTGCGATAGCATAACGATTGCCCGGAAGCTCAATCATTTCCCCTTGCATTACATCTGCAAGACCGTGAATACGGATAATACCATCGCTTACAGAAACGATCGTACCGGTACTTTGAGCTTCACTTACCACGTTAAATTGGGCAATACGCTTTTTAATCAATTCACTAATTTCTGTTGAATTTAGTTGCATTTTTTATTCCTCTTACAAGCCCAACGCTGAAGTCAAACGGTTTAACTGACCACGACTTGAACTATCAATCACCACATCATCATATTTAATAATGACACCAGCAATTAAACTTTTATCAATATGGTTGGTTAAACGCACATTCTGACCTAAACGTTTTTCCATCGCACTAGCGATTTTTTTCGTATTAGCTTGAGTTAATTTGCTTGCTGAAATTACCGTTACATCTTTTATCGCCTCGTGTTCAGCACGTAACTGATTAAACTGCGCAAGCACCACAGGCAATACGGAAAGACGTTTATTTTCAGCCATCACACGAACAAAATTTTGCCCATATTGGTCAAGTTGGTCGCCACAAATATTGCAAAAAAAGTCTGCTATTTGACCGCTTGCAAGAGCAGAATCAAGATATTCTGCTACCTGTTCATTCTCTGCAACTAATGCAGAAAACTGCAACATCTCTTGCCATTTATCCAACTGACCTTGCTCTAAAGCAAAATCAAAAGCTGCTTTAGCGTAGGGGCGAGCTACTGTACTTAATTCTGACATCTGCCCCACCTTCCTATAGTTCTGCAACTAGCTTATCAATAATATCGTTGTTCGCCGCAGCATCCACTGAACGACCGACGATTTTCTCTGCACCAGCCACTGCCAATGCAGCCACTTTTTGACGAAGCTCTTCTTGAACACGTTTGCGTTCGTTTTCCACTTCTGCATGACCTTGTTCAATAATTTTTGCACGCTCCGCTTCCGCTTCTACTTTCGCCGTTTCTAAAATTTCGTTACGACGCTTGTTCGCTAAATCAATAATTTTCTGTGCCTCTTCTTTTGCAACAGATAATTCTTTTGCAACGACAGTTTGAGCTTCCGCTTGTTCTAATTTCGCTTTTTCCGCTCCTGCTAGGGCTTCAGCAATTTTTGCTTGACGATCTTCAATTGCTTTGATGAGCGGTGGCCAGACAAATTTCATACAAAATGCCACGAAAATCGCAAATGCAATAAGCTGACCGATTAGTGTTGCATTTAAATTCACAACGCCTCCTATAAAGTTAGTTAAATTACCCGAAGGTAACGCCTATTATAGGGATTAGCCTAATAAACCGATGAATGGGTTTGCGAAGATGAATAATAATGCGATACCCACTGCGATCATTGAGATAGCATCTAAAAGACCAGCCACAATGAACATTTTAGTTTGTAAGCTGTTCGCTAATTCAGGTTGGCGAGCAGAAGACTCTAAGAATTTACCACCAAGTAAAGCGAAACCGATCGCAGTACCAAATGCAGCAAAAGCTAATAAAATTACTGAACCAAAAATTGTTGCAGTGATTACGTTTTCCATAATGTTCTCCAAAAAGTTGAGGAATTGCCCGAAGGCGGTTTAAGTTAAAAAAATTAAGGCAAGCGGTCGATTTTTTGCAAAAATTTTACCACTTATCGTTTAGTGATCTGCTTTGTTATAACCGATACTTAAATACACAATCGTGAGCATCATAAAGATAAACGCTTGCAGCGTAATAACTAAGATATGGAAGATTGCCCAAATGATTTGTAATGGCACACCTAATACTTGAGGTACAAAACTTTCCGCCATATACATCACTGCGATTAAGATGAAAATTAGCTCACCTGCATACATATTACCGAATAAACGGAATGCCAATGAAATAGGTTTTGCTAATAAGGTGACCACTTCAAGTAAGAAGTTTACTGGAATGAAAGCCCAGTGATTGAACGGGTGTAATGTATATTCTTTGATGAAGCCACTAAAGCCTTTTGATTTAATCGTATAGAAAATAATTAAACCAAATACGCCTATGGATAATCCCAATGTTCCACTAATATCTGCGGTAGGAACTGCACGTAAGTAATGAATACCAAATAATTCAGCTAATTTAGGTGGGTAATCCACAGGAATTAAATCGATAGCGTTCATTACAAACACCCAGCAGAAAATAGTCAGCGCAATTGGACCTACCTGATGACGTGGGCCATGAAAGTTTTCTTTTACCACACCATCAACCCATTCCACCACTATTTCGACAAAGCATTGCAACTTACCAGGTACGCCAGAGGTTGCATTTTTTGCCGCTTTACGGAAGAAATAAAGGAAGATCACCGCAGATACTACAGAGAAAAACAGGGTATCTAAATGCACATTCCAAAAGTCCTCACCTGTCGTTAAAAACGTCAAATGGTGACCAATATATTCAGCGGTATTGCCAGCCATAATGTGTCCTTTAAGAATTGATAATTATTGAGTTTGTCTACTTAACATAAACGGAATGACGTTATTGAGCAATAACGCTAAAAAATAGCCTACAAAAAATGCCCAAATGTGAAGATGAGGAATTGCGGTGAATCCAATGATTAACAAGATAATCGTTGCCATCCATTTAATTCCTTCGCCCCAGTAGAAAGCGGTCAAATTTTGAGAATTTTTTGCAGATTTTTTAAAGAAAACCCAATAGACAAATAAGCCAAACGGCAGAAAACTCGCCAAACTTCCAGTTAAAAAGGAAATACTCACATTTCCTTTTACCCCTAAAAGTCCAATAGAAATGAGTAATAAAATCACTCCTTCTACTTTTAGCGATTTTGCATAATGCTGTTTAGCTCTATTGATTACAGCCGACACAATCATACCTCAAAAAATAAGGCTAAATTTAGCCTTCTGTAAATCAATGAAAATGCTTCTGAATTATACGCTACAAATAGCTAGATTCAACAAAAATCATACTCAATATGCGTTATAAGTAGAAAAAATGTTAAAAAACAGTTAATAAGTATTGTTTTTATAACCAATAAGTCACTATTTAGAAAAGGAAAAAAAAGGGGGTGATCACGCCCCCTTTGTGTTACATTTTAAAAACCTGCTTGTTTTTCTAATTCTTCCACAAATTGCTCACTTAATTTTAAGGCTTCGGCAAGATTTGCTAAGAAGATAATTTCTTTGCGTTCTAAGTCTTTGCACACTACTCGAGCAGCTAAGTAAACTTGCGCTGCTAATGCCTCGTTGCCTGCAACTGCTTGGGCTATTTCAGAAATTGTGGCAGGGTTATTGATTTCTTGTTGAACCCATTGTTGAACTTCAGGATTTTCCCCGACTTCTGCTGCAATGGCTTGCGCTTCTTCCTCCGTAATAGCGCCATCAGCTGCTGCGGCGGCAATCATAGCTTGTAAAACTACTTTACTAGAATCTGTTGCTTGTTGAACAAAAGTGGCTTCGGTTACCTCTGGAAAGGAGTGTTGTTTACTTTGATAATCTTGGTACGCTTTGTAAGCTAAGCTACCCAATGCAGCAAGCGAACCTAATTTTGCCAAATTTGAACCACCCTTACGACCAAAAATCATCGAAAGCACACCAATAGCGGCTGCACCACCGCCAATTTTAGCGATTTTATCTTGCGTAGTATTACCATCTTTGGCACTTAAAACGCTATCTTTAGCTACTCCTAAAACTTGATTTAAGATTTTATTGAAATCCATTTTATTCTCCATTAAATGAACGATTAGAAATAAAGTAATAACTTGGGCAATACTCAGTTTATTTAGTTCTTTTAAAGCATAAAAAACCTATTTTGATGTGATAAATGCTTATTTTTTCTTCATATAGTTTATTACTATTGAACCGTAAATGGAACATTTATAAACCCAAAATGTCTTAACAGTGCATCTTGTTAGGAGGAGCAAATGAAATTATCAAAATTAAAAGCAATAACAATCGCTGTTACAGCAATGACTTTAGCTACAAATACATTTGCCTTAAGTCGCTCCCAAAAAGATACAGCTGTGGGGGCTGTCTTGGGTGGTGTAGCTGGTGCTTTTGCTGGTCAAGATATTACTTCAACCGTTGCTGGTGCTGCACTAGGTGGTGTTGTGGGTAGTCAATGGAATGCTCATAAACGCGATGATGATTATTATGACCGTTATGAACGACACAGAGACTGGGATAGATATGAACATCGTCCACGTCATCACAAAGCAAGATATGAGGATCATTGGAAACGCCACAAACATCATCACAAGAAAAAACATCGTAGACATCACGATGATGACAATGACGACGATGATTAAAGTTCAATCTTTCAAACCTTATTTATACAAGCGGTTGAATTTGGCAAATTTTTTGCAAAATTCAACCGCTTGTTTATTTGAGCTTTTCCTTTTCCTAACTTTTCGCCTTGCTGGCAAAGTGCTAAAATCCCCTTGTTTTTAATGAATTAGAGAATCTTATGAGTATGCAAGCTTTCGCCAATCACACCCCAATGATGCAACAATATTTGCAAATTAAAGCAGAGAATAAAGATCTTTTGTTATTTTATCGAATGGGGGACTTTTACGAGCTTTTCTATGACGACGCGAAAAGGGCTGCTGGGTTGTTAGATATTACCCTCACCGCCCGTGGTAATTCAGCAGGCGAACCGATTCCAATGGCAGGTGTGCCATATCACGCTGTAGAGGGATATTTGGCGAAATTAGTGGCACTGGGGGAATCAGTAGCAATTTGTGAGCAAATTGGCGATCCTGCGACAAGCAAGGGTCCAGTTGAGCGCAAAGTGGTACGTATTGTTACCCCTGGTACGGTGAGCGATGAAGCCCTCTTACCAGAACGACAAGATAACCTAGTGGCGGCAATTTACGAACAAAAAGGGACTTTCGCGATCGCCACGTTGGATATGACTTCAGGGCGTTTTTTGATCGCCGAATTGCCAAGTAAAGAATCGCTCTCAGCAGAATTGCAACGCTTAACGCCAGCAGAAATTCTTTATGCAGAAGATTTTGCCCATATCAGTATTCTCAATCATTACAAAGGGTTACGTCGCCGTCCTGCATGGGAATTTGAATTAGTCACCGCCATCAATTTATTAAATCGCCAATTCGGTACCCAATCGCTCACTGGTTTTGGGGTGGAAAAAGCGGTTGTGGCACTTTGTGCGGCTGGCTGTGTGTTGCATTATGCGCAAGAAACCCAACGCACGGCGTTGCCACACATCAATAGCATTCATTTAACACAAAATAGCGATACCATTTTATTAGATGCGGCAACTCGCCGTAATTTAGAACTCACACAAAATCTGGCAGGCGGAACCGAAGCCACGCTTGCACAGGTGTTGGATAAATGTGTTACTCCAATGGGAAGCCGCTTGCTGAAACGTTGGATTCATCAGCCTATTCGTGACTTAGATAAGCTTAAAAAGCGTCAAGACATAATCTACACTTTATTAAAAAATGAGCGAATTGAATTGCTTCAACCGCTATTGCAAAATGTGGGTGATATGGAACGAATCCTTGCCCGTGTGGCACTGCGCTCTGCTCGTCCTCGTGATTTAACACGTTTGCGCTTGGCATTAGCGCAAATTCCAGAAATTGTAAATTTTTCGCAAAATCTGACCGCTTGTACCGATGAAATGCTAGCGCGAATTGCCGATTTTAGTGAATTACACAATTTGCTCACGCGTGCCATTATTGAAAACCCACCGCAACTGATTCGTGACGGCGGAGTGATTGCCAAAGGTTATAATGCCGAGCTCGATGAATGGCGTACCCTTTCTACAGGCGCCGAAGAATATCTCGAAAACCTCGAAATTCGCGAGCGTGAAACCACAGGAATTGATTCGCTCAAAATCGGTTATAACGCTGTACACGGTTACTACATTCAAATTAGCAAAGGGCAAGCGGATAAGGCGCCAATGCACTATGTGCGCCGTCAAACTCTCAAAAATGCCGAACGTTATATTATTCCCGAGCTGAAAACCTATGAAGATAAAGTGTTAAAAGCCAAAGGCGCCTCATTAGCATTGGAGAAGCAACTATACGATGAGCTATTTGATTTAATGTTGCCTCGTTTAGGTGAATTGCAGTTGGCGGCGATGGTTTTATCGGAATTAGATGTGCTTACTAATCTCGCCGAACGTGCTGAAAGCCTGAATTATGTACGCCCAACTTTCAGCTCACAACGAGGCATTAACATCAAGGGTGGTCGTCACCCTGTGGTGGAACAGATGATGAAAGATCCTTTCATAGCTAATCCTGTTTACTTGAATGCGCAACGCCATTTGCTGATTGTGACAGGACCCAATATGGGGGGAAAAAGCACTTATATGCGCCAAATTGCGCTGATTACACTAATGGCGTATGTTGGCAGTTTTGTGCCAGCGGAAAGTGCCGAAATCGGTGCGATTGACCGCATTTTCACTCGTATTGGTGCCAGTGATGACTTGGCTTCAGGGCGTTCAACCTTTATGGTGGAAATGACTGAAATGGCAAATATCTTGCATCAAGCCACCGAAAACAGCCTTGTACTGATCGACGAAATTGGGCGAGGTACTTCAACCTACGACGGCTTATCGCTAGCGTGGGCGTGTGCCGAGTGGTTAGCGAAGAAAACCCAATCACTCACCTTATTTGCCACCCACTATTTTGAGCTGACTAGCCTGCCAAACCAGCTGAAAGGCGTGGCGAATGTGCATTTGGATGCAAGAGAACACGGAGACAGCATCGCTTTTATGCACAGCGTGCAAGAAGGCGCAGCAAGCAAAAGTTACGGCTTGGCGGTGGCAGCATTAGCTGGTGTGCCAAAACAAGTAATAACCTTGGCAAAACAACGTTTGGCGCATTTGGAAGAAATTTCTCAACAGACCAAAGTTGGAGCTGACAATCCGCAAGCAGATTTATTATTTTCAGCCGACTTGCAAGAAACAAAAGAAATTCAACCGCTTGTCACAGCTGAAAGTGCGGTAGAAAAAGCATTAAGCCAAATTGAACCTGATGAACTAACACCTCGCCAAGCGTTGGAAGAACTCTATCGTTTGAAAAAATTGTTGGGTTAATTTTTCTTTTAGTATCAACAAGCGGTCGAATTTCTCGAAAAATTTGCAAAAAATATCGGAAATTCGACCGCTTGCATATTATGCCGCTAAATCAATAATTCGATCCGCACTATCCAACGTTGATTGCCTATGCGCTACAATCACTCGGGTGATATTCAGTTTAGCAATTGCCTCATTAATCGCTTTTTCGTTTTTTTCATCCAAATGGCTGGTGGCTTCGTCCATAAACAAAATTTTCGGCTTTTTGTACAAGGCACGGGCGATAAACAAACGTTGGCGTTGTCCGCCTGACAAATTGTTGCCCAACTCGCCCAGTAGTGTTTCATAATTCATCGGCATCGCCATAATTTCATCGTGAATATTGGCAGCTTTGGCGCATTCGATGGCAAAATCGTAGTCGTACTGTTCGTTAAAGCTAACAATATTTTCTAAGATCGACCCCGAAAAAAACTTATCATCTTGCAACACGCAGGCAATTTGTTTGCGGTAATTTGCCAAGCCAAGCTGGTGAATTTCCGCTTGGTTGAAGTAAATTTTGCCTGTTGTGGGGTTGAGCAAGCCAGCCATTAGTTTTAATAACGTGGTTTTGCCAAAGCCTGATGGGGCGGCAATGGCAACGCTTTCGCCTGAGCGAATGGTCAAATTGAGTTCATTCAAAATCGGTTTGGCAAATGGATCGTATTGAAAAGTGAGATTTTCCACCGTCATTGAGGCACTTTCGTCCTCGCAATAAAAGGGCTTTACGTTATCCTCTTCCACCTCATTCAGCGCAATGTCAGCAATGCGTTCACGATGTAGAGAAAGAATTTTCAGGCTGAAAAAGGTGTTGATCAGCCCACCAACACGTGCCGAAAACGAGCCACGGTAAGCATTAAAGGCAACGAACATCCCGAGCGTCATCGTGCTATCGATCACAAGACTGGCACCAATCCAAAGAATCGAAATCTGTTCCAAGGTCGAAATAAAGGTATGAATGCCGCCGAACAGCATATCCAGCTTGGTAATGCGAATGCTCGTGTTAAAGGAATCGGCATTGAGTGACATCCATTGTTCTTCCCGTTTTTGTAAAATATCGAGCGATTTGAGCGTGGCAATGCCGTAGAGCGTTTCCATAAAATGCGAATGTGCTTTGGCATTTTTGATGATTTGTTCTTCGGAAATTTGGCGATAGGTCAAATAAGTGATCATGCGCAAAATCAGATAAATTACCGAAAACCCTAGCACGATCCAAAACAGCCAGCCACCGTAAAGCAACATCATCACCACAAGGCAAACGACCATTACGCTATCAATAATGGTGGAGACAATACTGCTAGTGAGTGTTTTCTGAATAGTGGCAAGCGAGCCAAAACGGGAATGAATATCGCCTACTTGGCGTTTTTCGAAAAAATCCAACGGCAGTTTGAGCAAATGTGAAAAGAAGCTAGAAGTCCACTGAAAATTGATGAGATAACCCATTTTCAGCGAAATCCACGCCAGAAACATACTCACCGCACTGCGAAAAAAAGTGAATAAAAACAAGCCGATACAAATAATCAACAACAGCGATTGATCTCTTGTCTGAATCACGTGATCCATCACCAACTGCGTGCCGATGGGCATCAGCAAGCCAATCAACTCAATCAACGCCGAGAGTGCAAAAATTTTCAGCAATGCACCTTTAATGCCCGAAATGTGTTTGAGTGTTTCGTAAAAGCTGATCTCGTTTTCATTTTCTTTCTTGGCAAATTTAACCTCACTCCATATTTCCAACGCCACGCCCGTGAAATGGTTGGAAAATTCCGCTTTGCTCAGTTTTTTCTTGCCGAAGGCTGGATCGTGAATAATGCAATGCTTGTCGGTCACTTTGGTTAAAACCACAAAATGGTTGAAATCCCAATGCAAAATGCACGGCAGGCGCAGGCTTTTGACTTCATCCAGTTCTAATGAAAGCGGGCGAGTAATCAGCCCCAAATGGCGGGAGATGTCGATCAGATTTTGTAAATTCACCCCACGTGCAGAAGTGCCGTATTGGCTACGCAAATTAAATAGGTTGGCATCACCGTTATAATAGCCAATCACCATCGCAATACAGGCTAAACCACATTCGGCAGTTTCGGTTTGCAGCACAATTGGCACTTTTTTAAAGAGATCAAAATTCAGTTGTGCCATTGTTATTCCATATTTTTAGTTAATTCATAAAGCGGGAAAAGCATCCATTCATATAATTTACGGTTTTCTAAAAATAAAGTGGCTTCCGCTTTCATTCCGCTCATAAAAAATAAGGTTTTTTGGTTATAACGGATATTTTGATCGGGAATATCCACCATAATTTTATACAACGGAATATTTTGATTGGTTTCTAAAGGCATATTTTTATAAAAACTGAGTTCTTGTAAGGAAGCAGGCAAGGTGGAAATGGATTGAATATATCCTTTAAATTGCCCAAATTTTTCAAAAGGAAATGCCTCATAACGAATATTGATTTCATCGTTCGGTTTAACAAAAGAAATCGCACTGTTCGGCACCCACATCACTAACTGAAAATTCCCCTTTTCCACAGGTGAAAGTTGCGAGAGCGGATCGCCTTCTTTCACAACTTGCCCGACAGTAGCGCTGACCGAATCGACTACGCCATCCATCGGCGAATTGACGGTGAGTTCAGAAACAGATTCAAATTCCAACAAGCGAATAGCTAAATCACTTTTTTGCATTTCATAACGAATAATTTGATTACGGAAATTGGTTTTTTGCGTTTCAATTTCATTTTGTAAATTCAAAATTGTCGATTCTTGTTGCACTAATTCTGTTTTAACATCATCGTATAATGATTTTTGCGAAAAATAACGGGAACGCTGATTATTTACTTCATCAATACTGGAATGCCCTTGTTTAAATAATTTTTCATAGATCTTTATTTGCTCTGAATATTTATGCATCGTTTTGGCTAATTCATTTAAATATTTAGAACGTTCTTGGTAAAGGCGTTGATTATTCGTAATTTGATTATTTAAACTGTTAATTGTTTCTTGCTCATTTTTACGTAATAATTGAATACCTTTCTCAATGCCTTTAATTTGCTCACGCAGTGATTGAATAGAATTTAAACTGGTGTCACCACTTTTGGAAATACGATCTAAAGTAATTTTAAATAACGGTTCACCTTTTTTAACCGTTTGATATAGCTTTCAGAAATGTAACCCGATTTATTGGCAGTTAAAATAATCGGATGGGTTTGCATGGTAATTTCCCCAACAATATTTTCCCGTCGGGTATAACTACCAAAGGTGACAAATAAAATAAAGGCGGTAATTAAGGTAAAAGAAATGGAAAAGACTAACCAGCTTGGAACCGAAGAAATCAAAACGGCAGTGCTTTTCCATTTTCTATAGTTTATGGCTTCTTGTCGGAACATAATATAACTAAATAAAAATGGAAAAACAAACTGAATAGAATATGTACTAAGCAGTTGTATTTTTCCATTCATTATACTTAGTTACTTCTTGATGAAATGTGTTTTTTGTATAAATTAATAAAATAATAATATATTTTTCTATACAGATACGGTATAGAAAATAATATCAATATATCTATTAATATTTTGTATATAATAGAGGGTTCCAAATAGCTATGGTATAATTGCATCAATAATACAGCTATCAATACCCCAAACGTGAATACATTTTTATCTTTCATAACTAATCAGCAGGAATATTGCCATTTTGTAGTTCCATCATAATATTATCCTTATAATTTTCTCCTAAATTTTCAAAGTTTGTCATATCAATCACGGTTCCTGTGACATATCCAGCTACTGCTCCAGGATAGCCAAATCTAGAACCAGCAAGAGACATGGCACCAGAATACTTACCTCCCCAATCACCTACATTAACAACAGGTCTGTTACCTACATTTGCATTAGAGGCTGTACCTCCTGCACTAGTAGATTTGCCATATACGTCATCATCATACTCTCCTCTACAGCCTGGACAATTAGGATCTGCACCTCCGACTAAATTGTTTCCTCCTGAAACATGGTGTAAACAGCAACTGTTTGTAATTTCAATCATAAGAATCCTCCTATAGATAACAATATTCAAGATTAAATTTAATTCAATCTTCGTTCAGTAACTGTACAGTTATATGAATGATAACGATTCTTGTTTTTTTACAAATGCATTTTTTGCATATCAGACCAGTAGTTGCCAACTTGGCGTAAAGGAAATAATTACAGCAGTGCTTTTCCATTTTCTTGAATGGTGTTCTAGGGCTTTTTGTCTAAACTTTTTTAAAAAATCTACGCATTGTAGTAGTAATTATAGAGCACCTTATTGGTGCCCATTTTGAAGTTTATTCAATTAACAGTAGTTATCTATTTCTAAAAATATGAGGGAATGATCTTGTATAGAAACCACAATTTTTTACAGAGGCTGTTTTAGAATAGCCCTCTCTTTTTACCTAATCTCCTTGTTATAGTATGGTTTTTTCTATTTTTAAGGTAATTCATTCAATATTCTTTCTTTTTAATATAGTAAACAAATATTATTATAGTCCATATAAATGGCTGACTTATTATGTAAAAATAATTCATAAAAATTCCTTGTATGGAAAAAAAATACCATCGTTTACACGATGGTATTTTTTACAACGCAACCTGTGGATAAAACTGCTCTGTTAATGCCACTAACTCATCTAATGAAATCGTTGGTATATCAAGGTTTAACCCTCGAGCTTTGACATCATTCTCTAATGCCACAACTCTGGGTAAATTTGCAAAAAATTGTGGATTTTTGACCGCTTGTAACACACCATCTTGCCATAGCAAAACGCAGTCATTGGCTTGAATTTGGCTTAGAAAGGCTTGTAAATCTTGGTGGTCGTATTGAGATTTCGAAAGGGTGTAGAGCATATTTTCCTCATTTGTAGAGGCGAGTTTTATACCCGCCCGAGTGATGTTTAATATTAGTTTGGATGAATATAAAATCTGTCCCCTACGAGATAGATATTTAAAAAGTCAGAATCTTCTCCGCCATCTGCAACTTCGCAAAAATATCTGATCGCTCAACAACATTCATTTCACTTAACACCCAATCAGCTTTTTCTAAACCTCGATCTTGAAGTGATTGTTGGCAAACAAAACTTTCGGTTAAATCATAGAGTTCAATCAGCTTAAATGTGGCTATATAATCTTTCTGCAAAATTTCGTTGGGTTGCTGATGAGCTAGCAGATTAAACACGCCATCATTTAAAAACAAAATGGCGATTTCATCTTCATTACAAAATGCAGAGGCGGCAAGCAGCGCATCTAAGCCTTCTCGACTAACAGCTGAACCAAAAGGTGGTTGAGTAAACAAAATGGCTAATTTATATTTTTTCATCAGAAAGTTACCACTCGATCTGCTTTTAACACGGCTTGGCTAAATTCGCCCAAGCCTGCTAATACAAAACCGTCTGCCACACTTTCTTCGGTAATACCTCGTCGAAGAGCGGCAGAAACACATAAATGGAGCGACAAGCGGTCGGATTTGACTAAATTTTTCCAAAGTTCTAACAAATCCACTTCATCGCTAGCTGGTGAGATAAAACGATTAGCATTTTGCACCCCCTCTTGAAAGAAAAACACTTGGCTAATGGAATGCCCTTTTGCTAATAATTTTTCGGCGAATTGATAGGCTAAAAATGCGCCTTGCGAGCCATAGCCTTGCGATTTTACCGCAATCACATAGTTCATTCCTCGCCTCCCTGTTTGATTTGGCGAATATACAAATACACCGTATGGCGAGAAATATCCAAGCGTTCTGCCACTTGGTTAATCGATTCTTTGATGTCGAAAATACCTTTCTCATACAATAAAATCACAATTTGGCGGTTTTTATTATTATTTGCCACTGTGCGATCAGCCATCACTTCTTCCACTGTATGCTCAATGGTTTGCGCCACTAAATCTTCCATACTGCTAGCAAAATTCACCGCATTTTCAGTTTCCTCTTTTGGCGGGAAGAAAATATTGAGGAATTGCGACATTGGCACATCTAAATTGACGTTAATGCAGATAAAACCAATCACGTGCTGGCGACGGTTACGAATAGCAATAGTAACCGATTTCATCAAAGCCCCACCGCCTTTCGAGCGTGTAAAATAAGGCTTGGAGACGCTGTCAGTTTGCATATTATGCAACGAGCGCAAGACTTTATCAGTAATAGGTGAACCAATTTCTCTGCCTGTGTTGTGTCCGTTCACCACATAAATAGCGGAATGCTCCAAGAATTCCAACGAGTGTAACACAATTTCACATTGATCTCCTAAAAGCGCAGCTATGCCGTCCACCACAGGGAAATAAGAAGCAAGAATAGCTAAATCTTCATCAGAAAATGGGGTAAAAGTTGAATTTTTCATTATTTACTCATCCGCTCGAATCTGATGTAAAAATCGCTTGGTGCGTTCGTGTTTTGGATGATGAAATAACTCATCGGGTGAACCTTTTTCGACGATCTCACCACCATCCATTACGACTACAATATCCGCCACATCGAGGGCGAATTTGATTTCGTGCGTCACCACCACCATTGTCCAGCCTTCATTGGCAAGCTCTTTCATGGTATTTAACACATCTTGCACCAATTCAGGATCGAGTGCCGAAGTGGGTTCATCAAATAACATTAAATCAGGCTGAATCGCCAAAGCGCGCGCAATCCCCACCCGTTGTTGTTGCCCGCCTGAGAGTTGGAACGGATATAAATTTACTTTATCGGCTAATCCAACTTTTTCAAGTAATTTCAAGGCTTCAGCTTTGGCTTTCTCAGTTTTTTTACCTTGCACAAAAACAGGACCTTCCATTACATTTTCAAGGGCGGTTTTATGGGGAAATAAATTGTAATTTTGGAACACCATTCCCGATTTACGACGTAAATCCAAAATCGATTTTTTGCTTGGATTTGCTCCAAAATCAATAGCTAATGGCTGCTCACCATCAAACTGGATTTCGCCTTGTTCAGGCTTTTCCAACGCATTTAAGCAGCGTAGAAAAGTGGTTTTCCCCGAACCTGATGGACCTAAAATTACGATAACCTGCCCTTTATCGATATTCAAATCAATGCCACGCAGAATAGGATTATTGCCGAAGGTTTTGTGAATGTTTGTTATCTTAATCATTTTTAAATCTCACTTCGCCACAAACCGATTAAACTGATTCTCCAATCTTGCTTGAATAAAAAACAGCACCCAACAGAAACACCAATAGACCACGCCTGCTTCTATATAGACAGGCAAGAAATCGTACGACATATTCGCCATTTGTTGGGCCACTCGAAACATCTCAGTCACAGTTACCACCGAAGCCAACGAGGTATCTTTAAACAAACCAATAAAAGTATTACTCAATGGAGGAACGGCAACACGAAAAGCTTGCGGCGCAATAATACGGCGGAAAGTCTGCATATAAGTCATACCAATGGTGTAGCCTGCTTCCCATTGTCCTTTAGGAACGGAAGAGATAGCCGCCCGCACCGTTTCCGAGCCATAGGCACCAATGTTGAGCGAAAAACCGATAATAGCGGCTGGAATCGGATCGATAAAAATACCAATCGCAGGCAAACCGTAAAACACCACTGAAATTTGCACCAACATTGGCGTGCCACGAATAATCGAAATATAAAATTTCACCACCCACAATGCCAAGTGATGAAGCACGCCATTCACAGGCGTGACACGAATTAACGCCACCCCCACCGCAATCAGCATACCAATAATAAAGGAAGCCACAGCAAGCGGAATAGAAACAAAAAAAGCGGCTTCAACCATAGGTAAAAAGGCTTCAATCACCAGTTTTACCCGAGCTTCATCCATAAAAGGAATTTGAAGTAAAAGGTTTTCTAACACTAGGTTCTCCTTTTAAAATTTCCGTCGATTGTAAGGGAAAACCAACCGCTTGTATATGTCTAGACGGCTATCTAGCTAGAAAAACGGTATAAACAAGCGGTCAAATATGCAAAAAAATTTGCATATTTGACCGCTTGAATCTTAGGTTCAATATACTCTTTGTTGATACACATATCCCTCACCATTCGGCACAAACTCAAACAGATGGGTAATGCAATTCGGTGCATCGGCATCTTGGTGGGAGACTAACAATAATTGCGTTTGGCTGTTCATTACCAGCTGCTCGATAAACTGTTTGACCAGTTTGCGATTTACGCCGTCTAAGCCTTGCAAAGGTTCGTCGAGAATCAAAATCGGTGGGTGTTTAACCATCGCTCGGGTAATCAAGAGCAAACGCTGTTGCCCCCACGAAAGCGAGCGGAATGGCTTTTTAGCCAAAGCTGATAATGCAGCCGTTCAAGCCATTCCGTTGCTTTGAGCTGAATCGCCGACGGCGCTTGTTGATACACACCAATTGAGTCGAAAAAGCCCGAAATAATCACGTCTAACGCCGAGCAATTCACACGGTAATCCATATGCAACTGGCTGCTCGCATAGCCGATATTTTTCTTGATGTCCCAAATGGTTTCGCCCGTGCCACGTTGTCGCCCAAAGAGTTTAACGTGATTAGCAAACGCTTGTGGGTGGTCGCCTGTAATGATGGAAAGCAAGGTCGATTTGCCCGCCCCATTTTCGCCTTTGATCCACCAATGCTGATTTTTCTCTACCGTCCAACTCAACTCGTTGATGATTTTCTTCTCGCCATATTGAATGTTCACGTTTTTCAGCTCGAACGGATTGCCTTGCAACGTAATCAACGGAGCCGCACTTTCAGGCAGGGGCGAATGTACATTTTCTTCAGCAAATTTTAGCTGAGAATAGACCACTTGTTGCTCTATTTCCGCACGCTTGCCCTGCAGAATCAGCTGTAAATTATCCAATAAAGCAATGTGGCTAGCACAATCGGGAATGTCGTTGAAGCGGTTAGAAATCAGCACCACTGCCATTTTTGCCGATAACTCCGCCATTAGTGCTTGCCAATACTTCACAGAAGCCTGATCTAGCCCCTCAAAAGGCTCATCTAAAATCAATAAATCAGGTTCACTCACCAACATTTGGCAAAACAACACCTTACGGCTTTCGCCTGTGGAAAGTTGAATAAATGGGCGATCAAGCAGATTGGTAATGCGCAATTTTTCCGCATATTCGCTACAAAGAGCGGATTTTTCGATGCCATTTAGGATGATTTCACGAGCAGTTAGCCCAAAATCATCAGGTGAAACCATATCGTTATTGCGATCATTAAAAATCTTCTCGATGATTTTTTGTTGTTGCTCAAACGATAGCAAAACAATGTTTTTAAAACTGTTTTGAACTTCGCCTGAATAAGGCGGAATTTTACCTGACAATACTGAACAGAAAGCGGTTTTTCCCGAACCATTACCACCGACAATAACCCAAAATTCATGAGAGTTGATGGTGAGATCGTCAATGATGAGTTTATTGTGTTGAAAGAGGGAGAATATTGTGTTTTTGAGGTGTAGCATAATTATATTGTTACCGTATAGGCAGGTCCTGTGCCTGCCTATAAATTAAAGGTGTGTTCGGGCGGGTACAGAACCTGCCCCTACAATTAAATCTGTTGCCCAACCACAAACCAATCCGCTCGCCCATTCAGAAAATCCTGCACACTCATTGGTTTCTTACCTTGGGGTTGTAATTGCGTGATGTTTAACACGCCATCTTTGGTTGCAATTTGCAAACCAGTTTTATCAAAACTAAGTATCGTACCAGCCGCTTTGTTCTGATGAGACAACACATTGGCTCGATACACTTTTACTCGCTCTTCCACGCCATTTACATTTACGGTTAAAAATGCGACAGGAGCTGGGTTGAAGGCTCGAATATTGCGCTCGAGCTGGCAAGCGGTCAGATTCCAGTCTAATTTTGCTTCTTCTTTAGTGAGTTTTTCGGCATAGTTTGAGAAACTTTCATCTTGTTTTTCAGGCTGAAATTTACCTGATTCTAAGCCGTTTAACACTTCTAACAACGCTGGTGGGGCAAGATCTGCTAATTTTGCGTAGAGCGAAACAGAGGTCTCGTTTGGTTCAATCGGTATATAAACTTTGTGCAACATATCACCTGTGTCTAAACCGATATCCATTTGCATAATGGTAACACCTGTTTCAGCGTCACCTGCCCAAATCGAACGCTGAATCGGCGCAGCTCCACGCCAGCGAGGCAGAATTGAACCATGAACATTCAAGCAGCCATATTTCGGCGCATTTAACACCGCTTCGGGCAGAATCAAACCGTAAGCGACCACGACCATCACATCGGCATTTAAGGCTTTGAGTTCCGTCTGTGCTTCTTCTTTTCGCAATGATTGCGGTTGGAAAACAGGAATATGATTCGCTTCAGCGAGCTGTTTCACTGGGCTTGCTTGCAATTTTTTACCACGCCCAGCAGGCTTATCAGGTTGGGTGTAAACCGCGATCACGTTGTGTTCTGAATCTAATAATGCTTGTAAATGCTGTGCCGCAAAATCAGGTGTGCCTGCAAAGATGATGTTTAGTTTTGACATTATTTTGAAAAGTTAGAAATCAATGGAAGGATTTTAGCAGAAAAGAGCGAACGGTGGGCAAAATGCCCACCATTTTCAGATTTACAACCAACCACGCTCTTTATAATATTTTATTGCGCCATTGTGTAATGGTGCAGAAAGGGCGTTTTTGATCATTTCTTGCTCGGTTAAATGGGCAAAAGCAGGGTGCGATTTTTTGAAACGTTTGAAGTTTTCAAAAAGATTTTTCACCACTTCATATACTCGTTCATCGCTCACATCGCTTGAAGTCACCAAAGTAGCATAAACACCGAAAGAATCTATTGCTTGCACCACACCTTTATAGCTTTTCGCTGGAATTTGAGCTTTAGCATAGTACGGGTGATCGGATATTAATTTTTCTACCAACACATTATCAATCGGTAAGAAACGAATATCACAATTTTGTACCGCCTCTTTGATCGCCTCATTAGGATGCCCAACATTATAACTGATTGCATCTACACGCTTATCACACAAAGCTTCAGACATTTGCGCAGGGGTAAATTTTAACACTTCTTTAAAATTAGCTTCTGTCCAACCTTTAGCTTTCAACAACACATTCATCGTCGCTTGCGTACCTGATCCATCAACACCAATATTGACTCGTTTGCCTTGTAAATCATCAAGGGTTTGGATTGTCGAATCGTTACGCACAACTAAACTGAAAGGTTCAGAATAAATGGAAAAAATAGCACGTAATTTATCGTTCTTTTTACCTTCAAAAGAACTCGTACCATTGTAAGCATTAAACTGCCAATCCGACTGCACAATCCCCATTTCAAGCTGACCATTAGCGATTTTATTCAAATTATCCACCGATGCATCACTGCCAAGTGCTTTGCATTTGGTCGCATTACCGTCACGGTTTACAAACTGGCAAATCGCATTACCAGCCACAAAGTATAAGCCTGTTTCACTGCCCGTGCCTATTGAAATAGGATTCGCCTGCACTACATTGCAAGCCAAAACCGCCAATGCAGAAAGCGAGAAGATTTTTTTCATTGGAATACCCTCACAAGATGTGTTGCAATGGTGTAGATATACTAGATTACGTAATCGTTTGCAATCATTGATTACTGAACAAGCGGTCAAATTTTGCTAAAAATTTACAAATTTTTACAAAAAATAATCAAAAGCATTACGTTTAACTTTACACTTATATATAAAAATTTTGCAGTAAGTTATTACTTACCACATTAGAAAACGTTGAATTATTCTTTTTAAGAGAATAGTGAATTAACAAAAAACAACTTATCACGCCTTGTTTTATAGCTATAATAGCGGTCCAATTTTTCTTATTTTTTGCAAATATTCATTCAGGAAATTTATGATATTTATCCGAAATGTATTCATTGGGCTGATAGCTATTATCAGTATTTTAGCCACTACCGCTTACTTTTTTATGCAATCTAAACCGTTTGGCAAATTACCCGAAGGTGAAAGATTAGTAAAAATCGAACAATCTAAAAATTACCAAAACGGCGAATTTAAAAACCTCACATCAACCATTTTAACCACAGGTAAGAAAAGCCGTTGGGAGGCGTTTTATGAATTTGTTTTCGATAATGCGCAAAATTTAGTCCCTCCTGCGCCATTGCCGAATGTGAAAACTAATTTGAAAAACTTGCCAAAAGATCGTAATTTTTTCGTGTGGTTTGCTCATTCATCCTATTTATTACAAATTGATGGTAAACGTTTTTTGGTTGATCCAGTGATAGTTGCTGGCTCACCGCTTTCATTCATCAATAAAATGTATGCAGGCTCAAATGTTTATTCACCTGATGATATGCCAGACATTGATTATCTGATTATTACGCACGATCACTGGGATCACCTCGATTACGAAGCGGTAACGCAGCTCATTCCAAAAGTAAGCAAAGTCATTACTAGCCTTGGAGTAGGCTCACATTTGGAATATTGGGGTTATGCCCCTGAAAAAATCACGGAAATGGACTGGTATGACAATACAGAATTAGCCGACGGTTTCAATATTACAGCATTGCCTGCACGCCATTTTTCAGGGCGTGGTTTAACTGGCAATAAAACGCTTTGGTCTTCGTTTATGATCCAAGCACCGAGTGAAACCGTGTATATAGGCGGCGACAGTGGCTATGATAAAGTGTATCAAGAGATTGGTAAGCAATTTCCTAACATTAGTTTGGCAATTATGGAGAATGGGCAATACAACAAAGATTGGGCAAATATTCACATTCAGCCTGATGAGTTGGTTCAAGCTGTGAAAGAACTCGCACCAAAAAAATTGATTTCCGTGCATAATTCCAAATTTGCGCTGTCAAAACACGCTTGGAATGAGCCGATGGAACTTATTTACCAACACGCAAAACAAGAAAATTTACCGCTATTTACCCCAATGATTGGCGAGGTGTTCTACTTTTCAGAAAATGGACAAACTTTTGGTAAATGGTGGGAAGGTGTAAAATAACTAATTTGCAAGCGGTCGAAAAAATATTATTACTGGTTCATTTTGGGGAAAAGAAGGCACATGGAATGTGGAAGCTACTATTACGGCAATTGACACAAGTAATCGCTCAAACTGCCAAATAAAGAAAGCAGTATTGAAAGTTTTATAACGAAAACGGAAGCAATCAGCTTCCGTTTTTTGTCTTTATTACACCTCACTTTTTTCTAAAACTATCAAGTGACGCTCTCCAGTTAATTCAGGAACATTGAGCTTAATTACACTTGCAAGTTTTATCTGTTTTTCGACCGCTTGTACTTCGACTTCATCATATACACCTTTTAACGCATAGAATTTACCGTTTGTATTTGGCAAATGATAGCACCAATTCACCATATCATTTAACGAAGCAAAAGCTCGGCTAAGCACACCATCAAACTCATTTTCGGTATATTCTTCTACTCGGCTAAGAATTGGCGTGGCGTTTTTAATGCCCAACTCACGCAAGGCATTTTTTATAAAGGTAATACGTTTACCTAAGCTATCTAACAAAAAAAATTGTTTATCAGGGTTTATTATTGCTAGTGGAATACCGGGTAAACCTGGTCCCGTTCCCACATCAATAAACTTATCACCTACTAAATGCTCACTTACTACTAAACTATCCATAATATGCTTCACCAACATTTCATCAGGATCTCGCACCGAAGTCAGGTTATATGCCTTATTCCATTTATCTAATAAACGAACATAGCCAATAAGCTGTTCTTTTTGCTGATCAGTCAAAACAATTTTTGTATGATTTAACAAGCGGTCTAATTTTTGTTTCATTTTGCAAATACTCTTTTTATTGGCGAACTTAAATACATCACTCTTAGCACGCCTTTATAATCAAATTATTCAACATAAGCAAAAAAAGCGTTTGTAGTCTTAGATTTCATAAAACTCAAGCGGTAAATCATCAGGATCACGGAAAAAAGTAAAACGTTTCCCCGTCAGATCGTCAATTCTAATTCCTTCGTGAGCAATGGCATTTTTTTCTAAAAATTCGACCGCTTGTTCAATACTTTCTACCCGAAAAGCTAAGTGACGAAGCCCACAAGTTTCAGGTGAAGTAAAACGAGGAGGTGTAACGGGAAAGCTAAACAATTCAATTTGTGAGCCATCCGCAAAACGCAAATCGAGTTTGTAGCTTTGGCGAGCTTCTCGATAAGTTTCCGCAATAATTTCCGCCCCAAGAAGTTGAGTATAAAATGTTTTGGATTTTTGATAATCAGACACAATCAGTGCCACGTGATGAAAACCGAGAATAGGGGTCATAATTGTCTCTTTGATAATCAATACACAAGAAATAAACCACCTGTAACGCTCGTTACAAGCGGTTAATTTTCAGAAAAATTTTACAATTCGCCTCGCTTCAACATTCCTTGTTTTTTCAAATTCACCAATAAAATGGAAATCGCTGCTGGCGTAATCCCTGAAATTCGGCTTGCTTGCCCAATCGACACAGGACGATGTTGCATCAATTTAGCGCGTACTTCGTTAGAAAGACTATCGACTTTATCGTAGTCAAATTCCGTAGGAATCAACGTGTTTTCGTGGCGTTTGTGGCGTTCAATTTCGTTGTATTGATGTTCAATATAACCTTGATATTTAATCGCTATTTCCACTTGCTCAGCGGCTTGTTTGTCGGCTAACGCTGGGGCAAAAGCACCGATTTGTGTGAGTTTGTTATAACTCATTTCAGGGCGACGTAGCAAATCTTCGCCGTTTACTTCACGAGAGATTGGCGAACTAACCAGTTCATTCACAGCCGCCAAATATTCTGATTGTGGGTGAATCCAGATCTGTTTGAGGCGTTCACGCTCTTTAGCGATGTTTTCCATCTTCTCGTTAAAACGTGCCCAACGAGCCTCATCAATCAAGCCAAGTTCGTGGGCGATTGGCGTTAAACGAATGTCGGCGTTATCTTCACGCAACAATAGGCGATATTCTGCACGAGAAGTAAATACACGATACGGCTCTTTCGTACCGAGTGTGCAAAGATCGTCCACCAATACGCCCGTGTAAGCTAAATCACGGGTTGGGAACCACGCATCTTTGCCTTGTACTTGTAAACCAGCGTTAATCCCAGCCAATAAACCTTGTGCGGCTGCTTCTTCATAGCCTGTTGTGCCGTTAATTTGTCCGGCAAAGAATAAGCCGTCAATCGCTTTGGTTTCAAGGGTTGGTTTTAGATCTCGTGGGTCGAAATAGTCGTACTCAATAGCATAACCTGGTTTGATAATACGGGTGTTTTCCAAACCTTTCATTGAGTTGACGATCCCCATTTGCACATCAAACGGTAAACTGGTTGAAATCCCGTTCGGGTAAACCTCAATAGTGGTTAAGCCTTCAGGTTCAAGGTAGATCTGATGGCTGTTGCGATCGCTAAAACGCATTACTTTATCTTCGATAGATGGACAGTAACGTGGGCCGATCCCTTCGATAATCCCCGTGTACATCGGGCTACGATCTAAACTATTGCGGATCAAATCGTGAGTTTGTTCGTTAGTGTGAGTGATGTAACACGGAATTTGGCGAGGGTGTTGTTCAACGGATCCCATAAATGACATCACAGGTAACACATCATCACCGTGCTGTTTTGCCAATACATCAAAATTGATCGTACGCGCGTCTAAACGTGGTGGAGTACCTGTTTTCAAGCGATCAACACGTAAATTGAGCTCACGTAAACGATCCGCCAACATTGTCGCCGCAGGATCGCCAGCTCGCCCGCCTGCGTAGTTGTCTAAACCAATATGGATCTTACCTGCTAAGAAGGTACCTGCGGTTAAAATGACCACTTTGGCTTTAAAAGTTAAGCCCATCTTGGTTACCGCACCGACCGCACGATTATTTTCAACCAAAATATCCACGACTTCTTGTTGGAAAATATCTAAATTCGGTTGATTTTCTAATGCGGTACGCACGGCTTGGCGGTAAAGTACACGGTCTGCTTGTGCACGGGTTGCACGCACCGCTTGACCTTTTGAACTGTTTAAGGTACGAAATTGGATCCCTGCTTTGTCCGTGGCGGTTGCCATCAACCCCCCCATTGAATCGATCTCTTTCACTAAATGCCCTTTGCCGATCCCACCAATCGCAGGGTTGCATGACATTTGCCCGAGCGTATCTACATTATGTGTTAAAAGTAAGGTTTTTAATCCCATTCGTGCTGGGGCAAGTGCCGCTTCTGTGCCGGCGTGTCCGCCACCGACGACAATTACATCGTATATTTCACGATAAATCATGATGTTCTCTATTTAATTGTAATTTGGTATATCGTTTAAAGGTGGCTATTCTACCTCAAAAACTCCCGATCTGGAAAAGGCATTTTTAGAAGTTAAACAAGGATCTTTTTAATAGTTAAGCAGTCGTTAATAGATAAAAAGATCTTTATATAGAGATCTTTTTTATTACTATTATTAAAGCTCCTTTTATATAGGGATAAGTTAAATTAGTGTAATAAGATCAATCAGTTAATCAACTATAAAAGAGGATGAGGATCTTGCTAAGTAGAAGGATCTAAGTTGTGTATAACTTAAGTAGTTATCCACAGGTAAGTTTAATTTAAAATTTATTCAAGCATAGATCGCAAATTATTCAGCGATTTCTAGCAAAGTTATCCACAGAGGGTGTGTCACGTTTTTAGTTGGTTTTTTCTTTTTATAAAAAGTGATAGAGTAAATTATTATTCATTTCAGAGAGACGATTATGGCTACAATGAAAGATATTGCACGGCTTGCGGGGGTTTCCACTTCGACTGTTTCACACGTGATAAATGGTTCTCGTTTTGTCAGTGACGAAATGCGGCAGAAAATCGAAAAGGTAGTTAAAGAATTAAATTACAAGCCTTCATTGGTGGCTCGCAGTCTGAAAGTGAAAGAAACCAATACGATAGGAATGTTGGTTACGGCAACGTCAAATCCATTTTTTGCGGAAGTTATTCGCCAAGTTGAACGTTATTGTGAAAGGCATAATTACCATCTTTTGTTAGTTAATACTGATGGAGAAAGCCAAAACCTGAAAAAACATTTAGACCGTTTATTACGAAAACAAGTTGATGGTTTATTGTTGATGTGTGCCGAACCAATGGAGTTGGATAGTGCTTTATTTGCAGAAATAGATTTACCGATGGTGATTATTGACTGGTGGAATCAACCTCTAAATGCAGATAAAGTACACGAAAATTCAGAATTAGGTGGTTATGTTGCAACAAATTCTCTTATTCAAGCAGGTTATTTAGACATTGCTATTATTACAGGTGAACTGTTTAAACCGCTGGCAATGCAACGTTTGAATGGTTACAAGCGGTCACTTTTGGAAAATAATTTACCTATTCGCTCCGAATGGATTATTGAGGGACAATTTTCTTTTCAAGCAGGATTGGAAAAAGGCTTACAATTATTAAGTCAAAGTCCTCGTCCGAGAGCCATTTTTGCGATGAGTGATAGCATTGCGCTTGGACTTTATCAAGCTGCTTGGAAATTAGGATTAAGTATTCCAAATGATGTAGCGATTATTGGCTATGATAATATTGAATTAACGCAATTTCTCGCCCCTCCACTTTCAACCATTCATCAGCCCAAAGCACGTTTAGCTAAAAATGCAGTGCAGTTGTTGATTGAGAGAATTAAAAATCCTGATAAGCCTTTTGTAGAAATTGAATTACAACCTGAATTAGTCAAAAGAAAATCTTTTTAAAATGTGATATAGCTCACAAATTCGACAAAATCCGTTTGCTTTTTGCTACAGATTTTTTTATTTTACATTATCGAAACGTTTCGATAAGGTTTTTAGAATGAAAAAAACAACCATTTTAAATGCAGAACTCTCTTATGCGATCGCTAAATTAGGACATACAGATGGCTTAACGATTTGTGACGCAGGTTTGCCTATTCCAACTGAACAAGATTGTGTTGATCTCGCTTTAACTCAAGGGATTCCAACTTTTTTACAAACATTGGAAGTGGTATTAAGCGAAATGTTTGTTGAACGTATTTTGCTAGCGGAAGAAATTAAAGAGAAAAATCCACAAATTGAAGCGAAATTACTGGAAATGCTGGCTAAGTTGCAACGAATACAAGGTAATCAAATTAAAATTGATTATTTGCCACATTCGCTATTTAAAGCAGAAAGTAACCAAGCAAAAACGGTAGTGAGAACGGGTGAATGTTCGCCTTATGCCAATGTCATTCTTTATTCGGGTGTACCTTTTTAAGCTGAGGTCAAAATGGAAACCTTGTTAAAAATTAGCGGAATTGATAAAGCCTTTCCTGGCGTACAAGCTTTAAAAAATGCCTGCTTGAATGTCTATGCTGGACGTGCAATGGCATTGATGGGCGAAAATGGAGCGGGAAAATCGACCTTGATGAAAATACTGACAGGTATTTATCATCGAGATGCGGGTACGATTGAATATCTTGGCAAGGCAGTGAGTTTTGCTAATCCTAAAGCCTCGCAAGAAGCAGGTTTGAGTATTATCCATCAAGAACTCAATATTCTCGGCAATCTTTCGATTGCAGAAAACATTTTCTTAGGACGTGAATTTACCACCGCTTTCGGCAACATTGATTGGCGCAAAATGTATGAAGAATCTAACCGCTTGTTAGACCGTTTAGGCGTGAAACATAGAGGACATCAGCTGGCGAGCGAGCTGTCAATCGGCGAGCAACAAATGGTGGAAATCGCTAAAGCCTTGAGTTTTGAATCGAAAGTGATTGTGATGGACGAACCGACCGATTCGCTAACTGATACCGAAACAGAGGCGCTATTTAAAGTGATTCGAGAGCTAAAAGCCGAAGAGCGTGGCATTGTTTACATTTCTCATAGAATCAAAGAAATTTTCCAAATTTGTGATGATGTGACGGTGTTACGAGATGGACAATTTATCGGCGAAAGCAGCGTGGCGGAGCTAACCGAAGATCGCCTGATTGAAATGATGGTTGGACGTAAGCTGGAAGAACAATATCCGCATATTGATAACCCAATTGGCGATGTGCGTTTAAGCGTAAAAAATCTGTCAGGTAGTGGCGTGAATAATGTGAGTTTTGATCTGCACCAAGGTGAGATTTTAGGTGTGTCAGGCTTAATGGGAGCAGGGCGCACCGAGTTAATGAAAGTACTTTATGGGGCTTTAAAACGCACTTCAGGTGAAATCCATTTGGATGGCAAACTCATTCACAATCGTTCGCCCCAAGAAGGGCTGGATAGTGGCATTGTCTATATTTCCGAAGACCGCAAAGGTGACGGCTTAATTTTAGGTATGTCGGTGAAAGAAAATATGTCACTGACCGCATTGGAACATCTTTCTCAATACGGACGTATAGATAAAGCCAAAGAACAAATGACTACGCTGGATTTTATTGATTTATTCAATATTAAAACACCAAGTCCTGACAAAATAATCGGCGAACTTTCAGGCGGAAATCAACAAAAAGTGGCGATTGCTAAAGGTTTAATGACGCGCCCGAATGTGCTGATTTTAGATGAACCAACGCGTGGTGTGGATGTTGGAGCGAAAAAAGAAATTTATCAACTGATCAACAAATTCAAAGCCGAAGGGTTAAGTATTATTTTGGTGTCGAGCGATATGCCTGAAGTGCTGGGAATGTCAGACCGTATTCTAGTGATGCGCGAGGGTTCTATTAGTGGTGAATTTGCACGTTCTGAAGCGACCCAAGAAAAATTACTTGCTGCCGCCATTGGCAAATCCGTATAACAAGCGGTCAAATTTCTAAAAAAATTTGCAAAAGGAAAACGTTATGAATTCCATCTTTAATATCAAAAAATTTTTAATTGAACAACGTTCAATCATTGCGTTGATTTTGTTGATTATTTTTGTTTCTAGCTTAAATCCTAATTTTCTCAGCCTAGATAATATTCTGAATTTGCTCCGCCAAACCTCGGTGAATGCGATTATCGCGATAGGGATGACTTTCGTGATTTTAATTGCAGGAATTGATCTTTCGGTCGGCTCAGCTTTAGCACTCACAGGGGCGGTTGCGGCGACTTTAATCGGTTTGGATTATTCGATTTATCTGGTTGTGCCAGCGGTTCTCACTTTTGGAGCGTTAATTGGTTTATTAAACGGTGCATTGGTGGCATTCGGAAAAGTCCAAGCCTTTATGGCTACCTTGATCACAATGCTTTTGCTGCGAGGTGTGACAATGATTTATATGGACGGTCGCCCGATTAGCACAGGATTTTCTGATAATACCGACGCTTTTGCCGAAATTGGTACAGGCGAACTATTTGGCGTGCCAGTGCCTGTGTGGTTGATGTTTATTTTATTTGGATTGGGTTGGTTTATCCTCACGCAAACACGAATTGGGCGTTATATTTATGCGCTCGGTGGTAATGAATCCGCCACCGCCCTTTCAGGTATTAACGTCAATAAAGTGAAACTTTTTGTGTTTGCGGTAAGTGGCGTGTTATCTGCGCTTGCAGGATTGATTGTCACTTCTCGCTTAGGTTCGGCACAACCTACCGCGGGTACCAGCTATGAATTAGATGCGATTGCCGCCGTTGTGGTTGGAGGAACCAGTTTAATGGGCGGTAAAGGTCGTATTATGGGAACCTTAATTGGCGCCTTGATTATTGGTTTTTTGAGTAACGCGCTTAACTTGCTCGATATCGGTTCCTACTATCAATTAGTGGCAAAAGCACTTGTTATTCTTACTGCGGTCATTTTAGATAACTTTATTGGACGTAAAAAAGTCTAATCATTCCTCACTCTCAAAGGAGAACACTATGAAAAAATTAACCTCTCTCGCATTGGCTATCGGTTTTGCATTAAGCAGTTCAGCGATGGCAAAAGAAACTATTGCACTTGCAATTTCAACTTTAGACAACCCATTTTTTGTTACTTTAAAACAGGGAGCAGAGCAAAAATCAAAAGATTTAGGCTACAATTTAGTGGTATTAGATTCGCAAAATGACCCTGCGAAAGAACTTTCTAACGTGGAAGATTTAACCGTACGTGGTGCGAAAGTGTTGCTCATCAACCCAACTGATTCAGAAGCAGTGGGCAATGCAGTAGCTATTGCCAACAAGAAAAAAATTCCGGTAATCACGCTTGACCGCGGTGCTAATAAAGGCGAAGTGGTTAGCCATATCGCATCAGATAATGTGGCAGGCGGTAAAATGGCAGGTGATTTTATTGCTGAAAAAGTGGGTAAAAATGCCAAAGTGATTCAACTTGAAGGTATTGCAGGTACATCTGCCGCCCGTGAACGAGGACAAGGTTTTAAACAAGCGGTTGAAGCCAATCAATTCCAATTGCTTGCCAGCCAACCTGCGGATTTTGATCGCACCAAAGGTTTAAATGTCACCGAAAACTTATTGGCTTCACACGGCTCTGCTAAAGCTATTTTCGCTCAAAATGATGAAATGGCATTAGGTGCTTTACGTGCGGTTAAAGCAGCGGGCAAAGACATTTTAGTGGTAGGCTTTGATGGCACGGATGATGCGGTGAAAGCGGTACAAAGTGGCAAACTCGCTGCAACTATCGCTCAACAGCCTGAACAAATTGGTGCTTTAGGCATAGAAACTGCGGATAAATTGCTTAAAGGCGAAAAAGTGGAAGCCAAAATTCCAGTACCTTTAAAAGTGATTACAAAATAGAAAAATATCCCTAACCCCCTCTTTATAAAAGAGGGGGAATAAATTGAGGTTATTATGAAAAAACTTTGCGTTTTAGGCAGTATCAATGCTGATCACGTGATTCGAGTACCATACTTCCCTAAAGTAGGTGAAACGCTCACAGGCTACGGTTATCACATTGCTTTTGGTGGCAAAGGGGCAAATCAGGCGGTAGCGGCAGCCCGAGTGTGTAAACCTGAACGAATGCAAGTGGATTTTATTGCTTGTATCGGAGCAGATGATATTGGTCGCACAATGAAAAAAGCTTTTGAGCAAGATGGCATTAACACTGAATCTGTGATAGAGGTTGCAGAACAAACTACTGGGATTGCAATGATTCAAGTGGCGGACTCAGGTGAAAATAGCATTGTGATTTCCGCCGGGGCAAATGGTTGTTTAGATGAAGAAATGGTTGCCCAATCACAACAACAAATTGAAAGTGCCGATTGCTTTTTAACTCAACTTGAAACGCCATTACAAGCGGTCGAAAAAGCGTTAAAAATTGCAAAGGCTAAACAAGTCAAAACGGTATTAAATCCTGCGCCTGCTCGCCCATTATCAGATGTGTTTTTAAGTTTAGTTGATGTAATTACGCCAAACGAAACCGAAACGGAAATTCTTACGGGCGTGAAAGTAGCCGATGCTGAAACAGCTCAACAAGCGGCAGATAAATTTCACCAAAAAGGGATTCAAACCGTTTTAATTACTCTCGGTTCCAAAGGGGCATTTTTAAGTGAAAATGGAAAAGGTGAAATGATTGCAGGTTTTAAAGTAATCGCCAAAGATACCACCGCCGCAGGCGATACCTTCAACGGTGCTTTTTTAGTTGCCTTGCTTGAAGGTAAATCAACCAAAGAGGCTATTTTATTTGCTCACAAAGCATCTGCGATTGCAGTCACTCGTTTAGGAGCGCAAACTTCTATTCCAACGAGAACGGAAGTCGAACAATTTTAGCTTTCTTTGAATTTCTACAAGCGGTTAAATTTTTATCTTTTTCACCAGTTAGAGAAGTAAAAATATCGAAAATTTAACCGCTTGTATTTATGTAATAATAAGAAAGCCACTTTAAAGTAGCTCTCTTATTATTCTCTGAAAAATAGACGTTTTATTTTAGTTATGGATACTTCACCTCTTCTTAGTTGATCTAAAAATACGGCTAGAATGATCACTAAACCAATGATAAGACGTTGTAAATATGAAGTGACATTAAGAAGGGTTAAACCATTTTGCAGTACCCCCATAATGAGTGCGCCAATTGAAGTGCTAATGACAGATCCTATACCTCCAATTAGGCTCGTGCCACCAATGACGGTTGCTGCTATGGCATCAAGTTCATATCCTGTACCCGCAATCGGTTGAGCGGCATTTAAACGACCAACCAATATTACTGCACCGATTGCCGCTAACGCGCCATTTATCACATAAGTTTTAATTTCTAATTTATTGACGTTAATCCCTGACAATCTAACCGCTTCTCTATTTCCACCTAAGGCATAAATTTGGCGACCAAAAATAGTTTGCGTTAATACGTAAAAGCTCACAAAAACAACAAGTAAGGCAATAATGACAGGAACAGGAATAGCAAAGTTTTCCGTGATAGGAATTCGACCATTACCAAAGAAGCGAAGTGGTTCAGGGAAATTATAGATGGTTTTTCCATTAGAAAGTGTTAATGCTAATCCTCTTGCTATTCCCATCATTCCAAGTGTAGTGATAAAAGGCGTTACTTTTAAATAAACAATAATAAAACCATTTATATAGCCACATAATGCACCAACAATAATCGACCCCATAATAGCGGCTAATACAACTAATATTTTCATTCCCATTGATGGATTTTCGCCTAATAAACTCATTCCCCAATGAGTAAATAAGCCTAAACAAACCGCACTTAACGCCACAATGGAACCAACGGATAAATCTATTCCCCCTGTTAATATAACATATGTCATACCCACTGATATAACACAGATGACAGAAACTTGTAATAATATATTTAAAATATTATGAGTAGAGAGAAATACATCAGAAGTTAAAGACATTCCTAAGGTCATAAAAAATAAAACAATGCCTATACCTAGTTTAGATACTACTTTTTTGAATGAAAACATAATTATATCCTTCTTAAATACCAACCATTAATTTCATTAGATTTTCTTCATTAATTTCATTTCTATCACTAATTTCTTTTATTTTTTCGCCATTTCTCATAACGATAACACGATCTGAAATAGTTATTAACTCAGGAAGATCTGAGGACACCATAATAATAGTGCCACCTTGAGCAGTAAATTCTCTCATCAGATCATAAATTTCAGATTTAGCACCAATATCAATTCCTCGGGTAGGTTCATCAAAAAAAAGAATATTAACGCCACTTTCTAACCATCTTGCAATAATGACTTTTTGTTGATTACCGCCTGATAATGTTTTAGTTATTTGATCTTGATCTTTGGATATGATATGTAATTTTTTTCGGTAAGTTTCGGCTATTTCTCTTTCTTGGTGTGCATCTAAATGCCATTTATTCCATAGCCTTTTTAAAATAGGTAAGGTAATATTTTCTCGGATATTCATTCCCAATATTAAACCTTGTTGTTTTCTGTCTTCTGTAATAAATCCTATTTTATTTTTTACCGCATCTTCAGGTGTGTTTATTTCTACTTTTTGGTTATCAATATAAATTGAACCTGTTTTTTCATCAGCCCCATAAATAGCTCTTAATACCTCTGTTCTTCCCGCGCCAACAAGCCCTGCAAAACCTAATATTTCACCTTTTTTAACGCTAAATGAGATAGGTTTTATTTTTTCATTTTGCAAATTTTCTACTCTTAGTTTTTCTTCAGAAAAATCTGCATTTCTTATATATTGGCTAAAATCAACATTTCTTCCTACCATCAATTTTACAATTTCTTCAGGTGAGGTCTCTTTATAATTCATTGTGCCAGTTATGCAGCCATCTCTTAAAACTGTCACTCGGTCAGAAATATGTTTAAATTCTTCTAAACGATGAGAGATATAAATCATTGCCACATTTTTTTGTTTTAGTTGATGAATGATTCTAAATAGGACTTCAGTATTTTTTCGTGAAATAGAAGAGGTAGGTTCATCAAAAATAATAATTTTATAATCACCTAAAATAGCTTTAGCTATTTCAACCATTTGTTGTTGAGCAATAGAAAGATTTTTTACTTTATCGTCAGGATGAATATCTAATTCCAATTCGTTAATAATTTCTTGGGCTTTTTGTCGCATGGTATTCCAATCCATCCGACCAAAAGATTTTTTGTGTTCAGAGCCTAAAAACATATTTTCTAATACAGTTAATTCAGGAACTAACATCAATTCTTGATGAATAAATCCAATTCCCCACTCTTGAGCGTTTTTGACATTTTCAGGTTTAAATGGCTTGCCATAAAGTGTCATCTCACCTTCATCTGCACTATATATACCCGCAATAATTTTACAAAGTGTAGATTTTCCTGCACCATTTTCTCCAATTAAACAGAGAACTTCTCCTTTATTGATTTCTAAATTTATATCAGCAAGAACAGTTACACCAAAAAAACTTTTCGATATGTTTTTTAAAGTCAGTATTGTTTTATTGCTCATAATATTCCCCTTTTTCTACATAAAGTAAGAATAAAATAAAAAGAATGAAAATATTGTGAAGCAGATCACAAAACATAAAAAATAAAAATAATATTTTCATAAATGTGATATTGATCACGTTTTTATAAGAAAAATAGCTTTACACTAATCACGGCTTTTCACAAATAATCAAGGAGATTCTATGAAATCAACCTTTAAAAAAGTATTTAAAACAACCGCTATTTCTGTGTTATTAACTGGTATTGTTTATGCTGCAGATAAACCTCAGATTGCATTGTTAATGAAAACATTGAGCAATGAATATTTTATTTCAATGCAGCAAGGGGCTGAACAAACAGCAAAAGAGAAAAATATTGATTTAATTGTTCAAGTGGCTGAAAAAGAGGATTCTACAGAGCAATTAGTTGGCCTAGTTGAAAATATGATTGCCAAAAAAGTTGATGCAATCATTGTTACACCAAATGATTCAATTGCTTTTATTCCAGCATTCCAAAAAGCACAAAAAGCAGGCATTCCAATTATTGATTTAGATGTAAGATTGGATGCTAAAGCTGCCGAGGCCGCTGGATTAAAATTTAATTATGTTGGAGTAGATAACTTTAATGGTGGTTATTTAGAGGCTAAAAATCTTGCCGAAGCGATGGGTAAAAAAGGTAATGTTGCAATGTTAGAAGGTATTCCTGGCGTAGATAATGGCGAACAGCGTAAAGCAGGAGCTTTGAAAGCATTTAGTGAATATCCTGAAATCAATATTGTCGCTTCTCAAAGTGCTAATTGGGAAACCGAACAAGCCCTTAACGTGACAACAAATATATTAACTGCAAACCCGAATATTAAAGGAATTTTTGCGGCTAATGATAATATGGCAATTGGTGCGGTAACCGCCGTAGAAAATGCAGGATTAGCAGGAAAAGTGTTAGTCTCTGGCTATGATGGTATCCCTCTTGCAATTGAATATGTTAAACAAGGTAAAATGCAAAATACCATTGACCAGTTGCCTAAAAAGCAAGTGGCAGTAGCTATTGAGCATGCTTTGAAACAAATCAATAAGCAAGAAATTCCAGCAGTTTACTATGTAGATCCTGTTGTAGTAGATAAAGCAGAATCTAAAAATTATAAATAGCTAAATAAACAGAAATAGCGAGCGAAATGCTCGCTATTTTTATTTTATTTTTCCAGCAACAAGCGGTAAGATTTTAATCACTTTTTACCAACCCATTTGCAAAAATGTCTAAAAATTTAACCGCTTGTCCTTGTTGTTCGGGCAAAAATTATGCTGATTGTTGCCAGCCTTTTCATTTATATCAATCATTTCCGCAAACAGCGGAGCAGTTAATGCGTTCCCGTTATGTGGCTTATGTGTTAGTTAATATCCCCTATATTGTGGAAACCACGGTGCCAAGTCAGCAGCAATGGCTCGATCAAGCAGCAATGCAGAAATGGGGTGAAACAACCAAGTGGGCAGGGCTAGAAATTATGGCTCACCAATCTGCTTTAACTAAAATTCACGGTTTGGTGGTATTTAAAGCTTATTTTGAAACGGAGGAAGGTAAACAAGTTCATCACGAACGTTCGCTATTTGTAAAAATTGCTGAGCGTTGGTATTTTGCTGATCCAACGGTGCCTTTGCCAAGTAATAAGCAACATTGTATTTGTGGTTCGGGCAAAAAATTTAAGCATTGTTGTGGAGCCTATTTATAAATAAAGAGTGATCACTATCACAAAATCAGAAAAATATTATTGATGATAGTAATTTTAAAAATTATAGTTCGTTTACCTTAATTATTTTAGAGGAACGAATGATGAAAATTATGGCTGTTTGCGGACACGGTATTGGCAGTAGCTTTATGATGGAAATGAACATCAAAAAAGTATTGTCTAAACTGGGTGTTGAAGCAGAGGTTGAACATACTGATTTGGCTTCGGTTTCGCCTGATGATGCGGATATTTTTGTAATGGGGCGTGATATTGCAGCTAGTGCAACCAGCCTGCCACAAGAGCGCGTGGTGGTGGTTACTAATATCGTCAGTGCCGCAGAGTTTGAGAAAAAGCTGGGTGAATATTTTAGCCAAAATACGTGAGGTGGATTATGGATTCCGTACTCTTTTTTATCTTAGATATTTTAAAAGTGCCTGCTGTATTGGTAGGGTTGATTGCGTTAGTTGGCTTAATTGCGCAGAAAAAATCCCTACCTGATACGATTAAAGGCACTATTAAAACGATTTTAGGTTTTGTGGTGCTTGGAGGTGGCGCAACCATCTTATTAAGTTCATTAAATCCTCTTGGGGGGATTTTTGAACACGCTTTTAATGTACAAGGTATTATTCCGAATAATGAAGCGATTGTGTCAATGGCGGTGGAAAAATACGGCACAGCAACGGCGTTGATTATGGCGTTCGGGATGTTGGCTAACATTGTTGTAGCGCGTTTCACTCCAATGAAATTTATTTTCTTAACAGGGCACCACACCTTTTATATGGCGTGCATGGTGGCGGTAATTCTTGTTGTAGCAGGCTTTGAAGGCGCTCATTTGGTCTTTGTTGGTTCGCTCTCTATGGGTTTAATTATGGCGTTCTTCCCTGCTATTGCACAACGTTATATGCGCAAAATCACAGGAAGTGATGATGTTGCCTTTGCTCACTTCGGTACAACAGCCTATGTGCTTTCAGGAATGATTGGTTCGCTTGTAGGTAAAGGTTCTAAATCAACCGAAGAAATGGATTTACCGAAAAATTTAAGTTTCTTACGTGATAGCTCTATCTCAATTTCACTCACAATGTTGGTGATCTACTTTGTTTTAGCTATTTCTGCAGGTAGAGAATATGTCGAACAAACCTACAGTAACGGGCAACACTTCTTAGTATTTGCCACTGTGCAATCCATTACTTTTGCGGCAGGTGTGTTTGTCATCTTACAAGGAGTACGTTTAGTATTGGCAGAAATTGTGCCAGCCTTTACAGGTATTTCAGAAAAATTAGTGCCAGCAGCAAAACCAGCGTTAGATTGTCCAATTGTCTTTCCTTATGCACCGAATGCTGTGTTAATCGGCTTCCTATCAAGTTTTGTGGGTGGTCTTGTTGGGTTAGCAATATTAGGTCAGTTAAATTGGGTGCTAATTTTACCTGGGGTGGTTCCTCACTTCTTCTGTGGCGCCACGGCGGGTGTATTTGGTAACGCAACTGGAGGTCGTCGAGGGGCTATTATCGGCGCATTCGCTCACGGCGTGTTAATTACCTTTTTACCAGTCTTTTTACTCCCTGTGCTTGGTTCATTAGGCTTTGCTAATACTACCTTCTCGGATGCCGACTTCCGTGTGGTAGGGATTGCTATCGGTTATATGGCGCAATATTTTGATAAAACGATGATTACCGCTATTATCGTTGCTATTTTTGTTGGTGCTTGTTGTTCCTCATTTATGGTGAAAAAGCAGAATAAATCTGCATAGTTTTACCTAAAGCGGAACAAAGGTTCCGCTTTTTTGTGATAAAAACAGCAATATTCGCTTATATATTCCCCTTCAAAACAAAATATTCCTATATATTCCATTTAGTTATTTGCAAGCAGTCAAATTTCTGCATAAATTTGCCATCAAATTGATTTTACCTATTAGAGGAACTTTTTTATGTTAAAAAAATTATCAGTCATCGCTTTAGCTACCGTTGCACTAGCGACTTCAGCCACTGCTTTTGCGAAAGAATCATTATTAGATCGTATTAACAACAAAGGTGTGGTTACTATTGGTACAGAAGGCACTTACGCCCCTTTTACTTACCATGATGCCAGCGGTAAATTAACAGGCTATGATGTGGAAGTTGCACGTGCAGTGGCAGATAAATTAGGCTTCAAAATTGAATTTAAAGAGACTAACTGGGATTCAATGTTAGCAGGTCTGAAAGCAGACCGTTTCGACTTAGTGGCTAACCAAGTGGCTTTAACTTCGCCAGAACGCCAAGCAACTTTCGATAAAACCGAAGCCTATAACTGGTCTGGCGCAGTACTAGCAGCGCCAAAAGATACCTCTATCACCAAAGTAGAAGATGTAAAAGGCAAAAGAGCTGCACAATCTTTAACCTCAAACTATGGTGAATTAGCACGTAAATATGAAGCAGTGATTGTGCCTGTTGATGGACTTGCTCAATCGGTTAAAGTGATTGAAACCAAACGTGCTGATTTCACCTTCAACGATTCATTAGCGGTGCTTGATTACTTGAAGAAAAATCCAAAAGCGGATTTAAAAATTGTCTGGGAATCAGCCGATAAAGTCGGTGCAGGTTTAGTGGCAAACAAAGGCAACCAAGAAGCCTTAGCTAAACTTTCTGCAGCAATTGTTGAATTACAAAAAGACGGCACTTTGAAAAAACTAGGAGAACAGTTCTTTGGACAAGATGTGAGCGTGAAATAATCTCCTAAATTAAATAACAAGCGGTCTATTTTGGCAAAAAATTTGCAAATTTAGACCGCTTGTTTTTTTGTGCTAAACTTACACAAATTTCCTTTCTAACTTTAAACTATGACCAAAGCCAAACGCCCAACTTTACAAGATATTGCCGACCAGCTTGGGATTACTAAGATGACTGTAAGTCGTTACTTACGCGATCCCAAAACCGTGGCAGCGGATACGGGCGCGAAAATTGCGGTCGCAATTGAGCAGTTTGGTTATATTCGTAATCGAGCACCTGATATTTTGTCGAACGCTAAAAGCCGTGCTATTGGCGTATTGTTGCCCTCCTTGACCAATAGCGTGTTTGCCGATGTGCTAAAAGGTATTGAATCGGTAACCGACCCAGCAGGCTATCAAACAATGCTGGCACACTATGGTTATAGCGAGCAGAAAGAAGAACAGCGTATTGAATCTTTGCTTTCTTATAATGTGGATGGGCTAATTTTATCGGAAAATCATCATAGCGAGCGCACGCTCAAAATGTTAGAAGTGGCAAATATTCCTGTGATTGAAATTATGGATACCAGCGAAATAGGTACACAACAAGCGGTCGGATTTGACAATATTTCTGCAGCACAAGCAATGGTAGAAATGATGATTCGCCGAGGTTGTAAACAAGTGGTCTATTTTTCTGCTCGAATGGATAAACGCACGCAATTGAAAAAGCAAGGTTATGAGCAAGTTATGCGAAAGCATAAACTAAAGCCTCACACTATTGCAACAGAAGCTTCTTCTTCGTTTACTTTAGGGGCAACTTTGTTACAGATAGCGTTGGATAAATATCCTGATATTGATGGCGTATTTTGTACTAATGATGATTTGGCGATTGGGGCATTATTTGAATGTCAGCGTTTAGGCATTAAAGTACCTGAACGAATTGCCATTGCAGGTTTTCACGGGCATGATGTGGGGCAATCGCTCACACCTCAATTAGCGAGTGTGATTACCCCAAGATTTGAAATCGGAAAAGTAGCAGCGCAAGAGTTGTTTAACCGATTGAATCAGCAAGTACCACAAAATCAGATGATTGATTTAGGGTATCAAATTCACTTAGGTGAAACGGTTTAGTTATTTTGAATAGCTTGTATGCAAGCGTTCACCACCTCTTCAAAACTGCCGCTAATATCAATATGAATCACATCAGGTTCATCAGCTTGTGGCTCTTCCAAAGTAGCAAATTGGCTTTTGAGCATTTCTGCTTTCATAAAATGCCCTTTGCGTTGTTGCATTCTCTCCAAAATCAATTCAAAAGAACCGTGTAAGAAAACAAATTTCACCTTGTGATTGCCTTGGCGAATTTGATCTCGATACTTTTTCTTTAAGGCTGAACAAATAATAATACCGACTTCGCTTTTATGCTCAATACTAAACGCTGCATCGTTAATACGCTCTAACCACGGATAGCGATCGTCATCATTGAGCGGTTGCCCACTACCCATTTTGAGAATGTTGGCTCTTGGATGTAAATCATCACCATCAATCAATTTAATGTTTAAGCGACGAGCAACTTCCTGTCCAACGGTAGTTTTCCCTGTGCTAGATACACCCATAAAAATAAAACTTTGACCTGCTTTCATTTTAATCTCCTATTTTTCTGCTAACGATAGCAAAAAAATTTACTAAGTGTTATCGGTAACGTTAAATTTTGTGATCTATCTCTCAAATTTACATTTTGATCATAACAACTTCTTTACAGTAAATAAAAATAAAGCTATGTTACCGATAACAATTAAAATGAGAGAGGTCTTTATGTTAATTTTTATTATGATTGCAGCAATAACACTACTATTAGTGCTTATTATGAAATTCAAAGTACACGCCTTTGTGGCTTTGGTCTTGGTGAGTTTGCTGACCGCTCTTGTCGCTGGTATTTCGATTGATAACATTCTGCCAACTTTGCTCACAGGCTTTGGTAATACCTTAGCTTCTGTAGCTTTGTTGGTTGGTTTAGGCGCAATGATTGGTCGCTTACTTGAAATTACAGGCGGCGCAAAAGTGCTGGCGGATACGCTAATTAACAAATTTGGCGCAGAAAAAGCCCCATTTGCCTTAGGGGTAGCAGCGTTGTTATTTGGCTTCCCGATTTTCTTCGATGCAGGTTTGGTGGTGATGTTGCCAATCGTGTTTAGCGTGGCGAAACAATTTGGTGGATCGGTTTTACGCTATGCCTTCCCCGTGGCTGGGGCGTTTGCAGTAATGCACGCTTTCTTGCCGCCACATCCAGGTCCTGTAGCTTCGGGTGATTTGTTGGGCGTAAATATGGGCTTGCTGGTGATTGTTGGTTTAATCTGCGCCATTCCAACGTGGTATGTTGGCACTTACTTATTTAGCAAATTCATCAGCAAACGAGTATTTGTAGAGTTACCCAAAGCCTTTTTAAATACCGCAGCGATCACAGAAACTTCAGTACAAGCTCCGCCCTCGTTCGGCAAGGTATTATTTGTGTTAGTGCTGCCTGTGTTCTTAATTCTATTTGATACAGGCTTGAATACCCTAAGTGTGGCGAAAGTAATCGATGGTTCAGCATTGTGGGTACAAAGTTTGCGTTTAATTGGCAAAACCCCAGTGGCGTTATTGATTACTTTATTAGTCTCTATTGCTTTACTAAAAGGCGAACGCAGTTTTGAACAAATCGAAAACTTATGTAACAGTGCCTTAGGTCCTATTTGCTCAATTATTTTAGTCACAGGCGCAGGCGGTATGTTCGGTGGCGTATTGCGAGCCAGCGGCATTGGCGATGAAATTTCTCGCTTATTATCCGACACAGGAATGCCTATCATTGTAGCGGCATTTATTATTGCGGTGGCAATGCGTGTGGCGCAAGGCTCAGCAACGGTAGCTTTAACTACTGCGGCAGCGTTAGTTGCGCCAACGGTAGCCGTTTCAACGGATTTAAGCCAATTCGACATTTGTTTTATTGTGATTGCCATTGCATCTGGGGCAACCGTGCTTTCCCATGTAAATGATTCAGGCTTTTGGTTAATGAGCCGCTTCTTAGAAATGGATACCAAAACTACTCTTAAAACGTGGACAATTTTAGAAACTTCAATCGGGGTGGTGGGGTTTGTTATTGCCTTAATCGGTAGTATTTTTCTATAACGAATAGATCAACAAGCGGTCTATTTTGGCAAAAAATTTGCAAATTTAGACCGCTTATTTTTTTATAATGTTTTGAGTTGTTTTGCCATCGCTTCGAATAGTTGCTGAATCTGATCAGCACGATGTCCCAGCACTCGCACGATCAACCCACCTTTATTCAGTAAACTTATTCCAATCAGCAAATTTTCGATTGATGAAAACTGTTCTTGTAGCTGCTTCAAAATATTTTTCAATTCCAACACAGATTTGCCCAAATGCAAATAAGTGAGCGAGCCTTGATGGCTATATTCTTCCATTTGGCTCAATGCGGTGAGATTGAATTTGCTCGGTAGCCATTGAACACAATCCGATACAAGCGGTCGTTTTTCGCCATTTTTTTGCAAATGGTAGATTTTCAAATGCGAAGAAAACTGACGAAAAGCAAAACGTTCATCATTTAATACCCGCCCAATCGCCACTATTTCACCATAAATTAGTTCGGAATGTTCCGCCATTTCAATGGTGGTTTTCTGCTTAAAAGTAGAATCTTTGTGCAATACCAGTGGATGTGGTAAATAAAACAAACGGCTATGTTCTGCTAATTTAATTTGTGTAATTTGTTCAGCAAAATCGCCTTCGTTCATCGCTTGCACGCGGGCAAAGGCTTGTGTAGTGAGCGTAAGTGTGGTGGAGGGATTCAAGGTTATTTGAATATCCAATCGATCTCCACCAAGTAGCCCAGGCGAAGATGACATTTGCATTGCGTTTAAACCATTTTGCCAATGATCTTCATAGACAGGCAACGCCATCAATTTAAACGGCGGTGAAACAAAGTAATCGTCGAGTTGGGTGTTGCCGTTGGCGGTTAATTTGGTTGAGATTAAAAGTTTACTATTCATTTTTGTGTGTGAACACAGTTGCTACGAATTATCGAACAAGAGAGCGAGGCTCTTCCACGTTTTTCAACAGCGCATATTTTTCAATCCAACCAATCACGCCATCGAGATTTTCTTTTTTCATCAGGTTGGTAAAGATAAACGGCTGACCATTACGCATACGGCGTGCATCACGTTCCATTACGCTTAAATCTGCGCCTACAAACGGCGCTAAGTCGGTTTTGTTGATCACGAGTAAATCAGAACGAGTGATACCCGGCCCACCTTTACGTGGGATTTTCTCGCCTTGCGCTACGTCAATCACGAAAATAGTTACGTCCGCCAAGTCTGGGCTGAATGTTGCCGATAAGTTATCGCCGCCCGACTCGATAAACACGATTTCCACATCAGGAAAACGTACGACCATTTCGTCCACTGCTTCAAGGTTCATTGACGCATCTTCACGGATCGCCGTATGTGGACAGCCGCCCGTTTCCACACCCATAATACGCTCAGGTGGAAGTAAGCTATTCTTGGTTAAAAACTCCGCATCTTCTTGGGTGTAAATATCGTTCGTGATCACCACCACGCTGTATTTATCCGCTATTTCACGGGTTAATTTTTCGATTAACGCGGTTTTGCCCGCCCCTACAGGACCTGCTACGCCGATTTTTATGTATTTACGCATTTTGTTTCCTTATTAAACGGACGCCAAGCATAGCATCCTCAAAAATTACGACATATAAAGCCGTGTATAAAGCTGCTCGTGCTGCATTGCTCGAACATCATTCGCCAATGTTGCCGCACCAAGCCATTCGAGGTCTGGATTTAAGCTCTGTTCGACTGCTTCGGCTATCGGTTGGCGTAGGTCGAACAGAATATCCTGCCCGTCCATTTGGCTTAATGGAATCAATTTAACCCCATTTGTGACTGCCCCCACCGCTGCATTGTAGTAGAACGCATAGAGCGTTTCCGCCTTATCTAATTTCATTGCCTGCGCCACCATCGCAAACACGATAGGGAAATAGCCCTGACAGCGTTTTTCTACAATCGCTTGCTGAAACTCGGCTAGCAACGGATGCTGTTCGTAGCGGATAAAAATTTTCAACAGACGAACACCGAGTTTATGGCTACCTTCACGGCTTTCACGAGCGATTTTGGTGGCGGCTAACTCTTGATCTAAGACAATCAAGCGAGCCAAATCATACTTTTCCATCGCCTCAAACGCGAGCGACAAATACGCCCCATCGTTGTAAACCCAGTTTTGCAACAACTGCGTTTGCACATATTCCTCAAGGCTAGCTTTGCTGTCCACTTTGTGTTGCTGGACGAAAGTTTCTAAACCGTTGGAGTGGTTAAAACCGCCGATAGGCAAAGTCGGATCGACCAAGTGCAACAATGCGCCGAGTTGTGTTAGTGCTTGTGCCAATTTCCATCTCCGTGATGATGATAGCCGTGATGGTCGTGGCTATGTGAATGAGAATGTCCGTGCCCTTGTGCGGAATTTGCCCGCAACGCTTGGCTTAAACGGCGTTCTGCTTTTTGCGGTTGAAATCCTGCCGCTTGTAGCCACTCAAACATCGGCTTATCGTAAGGTAAAGTAACCTCATCGCCATCTAAAAACAGCGGCGAATGTTTGTTACCGATTTCATAACACGCACGTGCCATTTCCGGTAATGTTTTTGGCGAAAGCACAATCACTTCGCTCGGGACAATTTCAATGGCAATCACAAGGCTATCGCTGATAAAAACAACATCATCGTGCTTCAAACGTTGCCCTTCTTTTAACAGACGAAACGCCACTTCACGCCCCGATTGAGAGGTTTTACGCAAAATGTTGCGTTCGCTTTCATACCATTGTAATTGAACGTAATCCACCGTTTGATCCGTGATTTTGCCTTCGGCACGAAGTGCGGTCAGATTACCGATAATTTCTTCCATAATTGGGAGGATTGGGTTAATTATTTGCATTATTCTTATATCCTATCTTGTCGCAGAGCGACAATACTGCACCTAACCACGTACGTGAGTGCGTGGCTAAACACTTGGCTTGGTATCATTCAACACGGCATACTTCCCATTCATCTCCTCCGCCCAAGCGGTCAAATTTGGGAAATTTTTTGCAAGATCGTAACCTATTTTATCTGCTCTAAATTGCCACCAATCAATTAAACAAACAGTTGTTAGTGTGCCGATGTTGAGTTCTGTGCCGAACGGTTTTAACGCTTCTTCCAGTTGAGCGAAACTGCGGACATTGCGATCCATCAACTGCGCGTGGCGGCTTGTCCACCATTCATTTTCAGGGCGGAGCATTTTTTCGGCGATCATTGGCATTGTGTTTTCCATAATGCCGTCCACCAAGTTATGCAACGCCAGAGCTGCCCAGCGTGGTTTGCCACTTTCAGGAAACAGCTTCGGTTGGTTACCTTTTTGGTCGAGATATTCGCAAATTAACAGGCTACCAAAAAGCCAGTTGCCGCAGTTTCGTTGCAATGCCGGCACTCGTCCAAGCGGATTGTCTTGATTGTGTGGCGAATTTGGGTCGAATGATGAAGTAATACGTAATAGTTCTGTTTTATCTTCAAGTTGTTGATGTTTTAAAGTTGCCAACGCTTTACGAGCGTATGGGCTAGTGGTGGAGTACCAAAGTTTCATAAAAACTCCTTAATTTGTTACGATTTGTAGCGAACTTGCTCACAAATAAACATTTTTAACAAGACTACTCAAAAATTCATTTTTCTTTATAATTCCTTCGTTTTTTAACATAGGAGAATGAAAATGAGTGCTTGGATTTTACTTTTTATTTCTATTGCGGCTGAAGTTTGCGGCACAACCGCTTTAAAACTGAGCGATGGATTTACCAAACCCTTGCCAACGCTCGCCGCTGCGATTGCTTTTACGTTAGCGTTTTATCTGATTTCTGTTGTTTTCCGCACCTTGCCTGTCGGTTTAGTTTATGCCGTTTGGTCAGGTTTAGGCATCATTCTAACATCTGTAATTGCCTTTTTTGCCTTTGGACAAAAGCCTGATTTGTGGGGGTGTGTCGGAATAGCAATGATTTTAGGCGGCGTACTAGTAATCAATTTATTGTCCAACAGTTCCGCGCATTAGCTACAAGCGGTCAATTTTACAAATTTTTTTGCAAATTCGACCGCTTACCATTAAAACATAAAATACCGTTGCGCCAGTGGTAATTTTTTCGCAGGTTCGCAGGTAATCAGTTCGCCATCAACACGCACTTCATAACGTTCTGGATCAACGGTGATTTCAGGTGTTGCATTGTTGTGAACAAGGTCTTTTTTACCGATGTTACGGCAGTCTTGCACGGCAATGGTTTCTTTTTCAATACCAAAGGTTTCTTTGATATTTGCTTCTACGCTTGCTTTTGAGACAAAGAACACCGCACTTTCGCTGTTGGCTTTTGCGTGCGCACCAAACATTGGGCGGTAGAATACCGGTTGTGGTGTTGGGATAGACGCATTTGGATCGCCCATTTTCGCATAGCTGATAAAGCCTTTTTTCATCACGAATTCCGGTTTTACGCCAAAGAACATCGGTTTCCAAAGCACGATATCCGCCAATTTACCCACTTCCAATGAACCTACGTGTTCGCTAATACCGTGTGCAATCGCTGGGTTGATGGTGTATTTGGCGATGTAGCGTTTGATACGGAAGTTGTCGTTGCCTTCTGTGCCAAGCTCGCCACGTTGTGCTTTCATTTTATCTGCCGTTTGCCAGGTGCGGGTTACCACTTCGCCTACACGTCCCATCGCTTGCGAGTCGGAACTCATTATCGAGAACACACCAATGTCGTGCAAAATATCTTCTGCGGCAATGGTTTCAGGGCGGATACGGCTGTCAGCAAAGGCTACGTCTTCCGGCACACGTTTATCTAAATGGTGGCAAACCATTAACATATCTAAATGCTCGTCAATGGTATTCACGGTAAACGGACGGGTTGGGTTGGTCGAAGCCGGCAATACGTTCGGGTACATTGCCGCTTTAATAATATCCGGTGCGTGTCCACCACCTGCACCTTCGGTGTGGAAGGTGTGGATAACACGTCCGTCAATCGCTTTCATGGTATCTTCTAAGAAACCGCTCTCATTTAAAGTATCGGTGTGGATTGCCACTTGCACATCCATTTCATCCGCCACTTTTAATGCCGCATCAATTACCGCCGGCGTTGCGCCCCAGTCTTCGTGGATTTTTAAGCCTAACGCCCCTGCACGGATTTGCTCTTTTAATGGCTCAAGAGTTGAACAGTTGCCTTTGCCGAAAAAGCCCACATTCACAGGCAAAGCTTCACAGGCTTGGAACATACGTTGAATGTTCCAAGCGCCAGGGGTACAGGTGGTGGCGTGCGTGCCGTCCGCCGGTCCTGTACCACCGCCGATCATCGTAGTAATACCGTTTTCAATGGCGTGCTGCGCTTGTTGTGGGCAGATCCAGTGAATATGGGTATCAATACCGCCGGCAGTCGCAATTAAATGCGCACCGTTATGCACTTCCGTGCTTGCGCCGATAATCATATTCGGGGTTACATTGTCCATTGTGTCAGGGTTGCCCGCTTGCCCAATGCCGACAATGCGACCATCACGAATACCAATATCCGCTTTAATAATGCCGAGTTTAGCATCAATAATCATCACGTTGGTTAAGGCAAAATCTAACACGTTTGGATTATCACGAGTTGCCGTGCCTGATTGCGCCATACCATCTCGCACCGATTTACCGCCACCGAATTTACACTCATCGCCTTTAGTTAATAAATCCTGCTCAATGGTCGCCCATAAATCGGTATCGCCTAAACGGACTTTATCGCCAACGGTTGGTCCATAAGTCACCACATATTGATTGCGTGGAATTGTTAATGCCATTTTCTTTCTCCTTACAGCTTGCCATCGATCGCATTGTGGAAACCGTAAATGATTTTGTTTCCACCAAATTCTACCAATTCTACCGTTTTAGCCTCGCCCGGCTCAAAACGAACGGCATTGCCTGAAGGCACATTTAAACGCATACCGCGCGCCAAAGTGCGGTCAAATTCGAGTGCGTTATTGGTTTCAAAAAAGTGGTAGTGAGAGCCAACTTGAATTGGTCGGTCGCCTTTATTTACCACATCTAATTTCACGGTTTTACGTCCAACATTGGCTTGAACATCACCGTCTGCTAATTTGTATTCGCCTGGGATCATTGTGTTTGTCCTTTTTTATTTATCATTAACGAATTGGGTTGTGAACCGTCACTAATTTAGTACCGTCAGGGAAAGTCGCTTCAATCTGCACCTCGTGCACCATTTCAGCCACGCCTTCCATTACGTCCGTAACAGTTAAAAGTGTTGCGCCGTATTGCATTACTTCTGCGACAGTCATACCATCACGTGCCGCTTCTTGCAAATGGCTGGCAATATAAGCAATCGCCTCCGGATAATTTAATTTCACACCACGAGCCTTACGTTTTGCCGCCAGTTCGCCTGCGAGGAAAAGCATCAGCTTTTCTTGTTCTCTAGATGTTAAATGCATATTTTTGTCCTTTTCTTTTTGCAAAAAATTTTGAAAATTCGACCGCTTGTTACGGATTTAAAACTTTCACCCAATGATTTGTTAAATTTGTTGATGCCCATTTGGCTTTCACTGCCAGCATTATCCAACTTGCTACAATAAATCCAATGGTATAGGTCGCAATCCCCGTTGCTGTAATGGCATATTGAATCGATACAGCTAATATTACGCCGGTAGTGATGATAATGAAATCACGCAATTGTGTACCTGCGAAAGTGCAAGCTACAAGGACGGGTGAGAAGCCATAGATACCATTTGCCAAGGTGTTTTGATCAATATCCAAAATATGATAGGCAAAAGCGGCTCCCACTGACGCAGCTGCTAAACCATACACTGCTGCAATTGGTGTGTTGATGGCAATGGCTAAGAAAAGTAATGCACCTGTAATGACATTGGCACCAAAATTAACTTCTGCCCAAGCATAGAAAGGTTCGTGTATAGCATCAACTGTGCTGATAAGATCGGGCAGGGCTGGGGTCGTTTGAATTAAACCAAATAGACCGAGTTTTGCTACTCCCCAGCAGAAAATCCAGCTTGTAACAACAAAAGGAAAGGTAAAGGCAACTTTATTACGTTTGGTAAATTCTCGCATTAAGAGGGTAGAAACGATGCTAGCAACAATGCCTAACAGCCAAACTATTGGATTGGAAGCATCAACTTCGCCAAATGTGAACATCACGCACATAAAGGCAAGACTGGCATTAAAACCGTATAAACCTTGTTGGATTTGTTCGGCTGGGTATTTTAGTGTTCGGGCGATGAGCGTACCGATGAGTGCGCCGAGAAAGCAAGTGATACCGAGCGTCCAGTGGCTAAAAAACATTGCAAAGGTGATGATTAACCCTGTTAAGCCATTTTCTTGCAAGAATATTTGTCCTACGCCGACAAGGGATTGTTTGATGAGTTTTTGCATATTGTTATTTCCATTTTTATTATTTGTTGAGATGTAATACCTTATCCGCCAATTGTTCAGTAAAGGCTAAATCGTGGCTAGCGATCAACATTGGTAACGGCAAGGCTTTTAATAAAGCGGTCAATTTTTCCTTATTTTTTGCATCTAAACCATTGGTGGGCTCGTCTAACAGTAACATTTTCGGCTGCATCGCTAATATGCCAGCTAGAGCGGTAAAATTTTTCTCACCACCTGAAAGCAGGTTTACGGGGCGGTCTTTTAAATGCTCAATGCTTAATTGTTGTAACTGTGTAAGTGCTATCGCGTAGGCTTCTTTTTCATTTTTGTCTTGATTTAAACAACCAAAAGCCACGTCGTCTAACACCGTTGGTCCGAAAAGCTGATCATCGGCATTCTGGAAACAAATTCCGATTGTGCCACGAAGTGGAATAAAATCTTTTTCTGTTACACAATTTTTGCCGAACCACTGAATTGAACCGCCTTCTATTGGTACAAATCCTAGCAAAGCGAGCAATAAAGTGGATTTGCCCGTGCCGATTTCACCTTGCAAGAAGAATTTTTGTTGATCGAAAATTTCAAAATTTAGTGAAGAAATGACCGCTTGTTCATTACGGTAAATGCTTAAATTTTCTACTTTTAGTATCATTAAAATCTAAACCCTCTCGCCTTCATTGCTATTTCAGCTTTTTCTGCTTTTAGCATAGCGTGAATCAGCAATAACGCCACCCGTTGCGAATATACTTTGATAGTAAATAAGTTAAATTTAGGTTGAAAGCCTCTCGCCTTCATGGCTATATCGATTTTATCGTTTAGCTCGCTTAATAAGGAAATATAGCGCACCGTTAGAATAAATAAGTGTTTGAGTTTTTGGGGTAAGGGTAATTTAATGATCGCTTGAACTAACAGCGTATCGGTTAAATGATGCAACAACAACCATGCTGACAACACGATTGCATTCATTCGAAGCGTAATTAACTGAGCAAGTTCGATACCGTTCGGGTTAAGCTCAATGCCGTTCGCACCAATTTTCCAACTTAGCGTGAGCCAAATGAGTAATGAAAATGTATTGAATTTTAGCCAACGTTTGAGTAAGTGTTTGGGTTGATGGCTGTGTAAAAAACAAATCCAAATGGCTAAACAAGCGGTCAAAATCAGCAAAAAATTTACCAAATTGATGTTACTAACCAAAATCCCAACGATAAAGGCTATGGTTAAGCGATGATGAGAGGGGAGTTTTGCCATTATTTTCATTGTTATTTTCTCAACATCTCTGGCATCATTTTGGATAAGGTTAAAATAATGCCAATGCTCACCAAGCTATCTAGCACAAAAACAGGTAGATGCGAAACCAAGAGTAAGCCAATTAAATCCCAATATGCTTTACCGCCATCAAAAGCAAGAACTGCTGAAGCTACCAAAGCCGAGCCGCCTACGCTAATGACACCTGCTAGTAAGCCAGATAAAATGAGTTTTTTTTTATGGCTCTTTTTTAGCATAGGAAAGACAAATAATCGTACTAGCAAAGCGGGGATTGCCATAATGCACAGATTCACGCCAAGTACCGCAAACCCGCCAAAGGAGAACAATAATACTTGCAAGACTAAGGCAATCAAAAAGGCGGGAAACACTGCCCAACCTAAGAATAATCCAGCAATACCGTTGAGAATTAAATGCACACTGCCAATGCCGACGGGAATGTGAATGGTACTTGCCACAAAAAAAGCAGAGGCAAATAATGCCGTAATGGAAAGATGTTTGTTATCCATTTTTTTTAAGCTGATTGCTATGCCAACAACGGCAATCGTTGCGCCAATCAACAAAGTTGAACTGTGCAAAACCCCTTCCGATAAGTGCATTATTTTTCCTTTCTATTCCGAAGTAACGTTATCATGCCAAATAATCCCAAAATGTAACCTATACCACCAATCACATCGCGTAAATAAATTTTATTTTTTAGCTGTTCTATTTCTTCACGTAAAAGTTGAATGTCGGTTGTATTGTTTTGTGCGGCTGTTTTATGCACGGCTATTTCTGCTCGATGCCCTTCCATTCCTTTAATGACAACAGTGAAAGTGCCTTCTTGACTTAGTGGTAAATTAAAACGCCCTTCGTGATCGGTTTTGCCATACACTGCTGGTTCTGTTTCGTCTTGCTTGATAACTTCAACATAGGTTTCCGCCGCAGGTGTTTGATCTGAATAATAGGCTTTGCCTGTAATTTGCTTGCCGTCATATTGAGCAGAAAGGTGTAGACCATGGGCAAAAATATTTGCAGAAAAAAACAGAAAAATGACCGCTTGTAGTTGTTTGTTCATTATTATTTCACATCAAAGGTCAGCATGTATTCGTAAGAGCGATCAGTGTAATCAGGGTTGTTTTCGACTTTTTCTTCAAACATTGCCCACACTTTGTTAAACCCTTTACGAGGTTTAAATATTGCGATACCTTGCTCATTGGTTAGGTTAAAGGGGTGATCTTCCCCTAAACCGACTTTAATGCCTTGCACAGGGTTGCCGTTTTTTAAAACCAAAATAGCTAACGGTTTATTATTTTCAGGTTTGGTTTGTGGAATCAATTCATATTCCATAGCGTGCGATTTAGTGGCTTGTTCGTCCCATTTTAAAATCGCTTTACCTAGTTTGATTGGGTTGATAGAAAATTCAGCAGTTGGTGCTTCTTTTTTGCTTTTTTCGACATATTCGCCATTGGGTAATTTTGACCAAATGCCGTTATCAAAGCGTAAATAAATGATTGAACTACCCCTCGCATTGAAATAAGCCTCCCCGCTTTTTTTGGAAAAATGGTAAGGTAGATCGAAAATTTGACCGCTTGCAGATAATCCTTTTACTGCTTGGAGTTTTTTAGCTGTATAAGGCTCAGTTTGGTTATGCCCAAATTTGACGACATATTGCAAATTAGTTGTTCTTTTTATCCAAACATTATGTGCATTGACCGAAAAAGGAATAATAAAACACAGCGCAATAATATATTTAAACATGGCGTTTCCTTTGCTTGTGATTAAAATGACAAAGATTCTAAAATAGATTTACTTATGATTCAAATAAAAATAAATAATCATTAAAAAATAATTTGTTTGGGGATTGAGGCAATGTTCGGTAAACTTCGTACTTAATTTGAAAATGAACAGAAAGAAGAAAAATGCAATTTTTAACGATAATTCGGATTGTTGGTGTGTTAGTAATGAGTTTCTCGCTCACTATGCTTCTGCCTGCAATCGTTGCGCTTATTTATGGTGATGGTGGCGGTCGGGAATTTTTAGAGTCCTTTGCGCTAACATTTTCCGTTGGAGCGTTGCTTTTTTGGACTTGTCGTGATCACAAAGAACAACTGCGATCTCGTGAAGGCTTTTTGATCGTGGTATTATTTTGGATTGTACTAGGCAGCCTTGGTGCTGTGCCTTTTATTTTGATTGAACACGACGATCTCAATCTGAATTTCAGTGAATCTATTTTTGAGTCGTTTTCAGGTCTCACTACCACAGGGGCAACGGTTATCACTGGTTTGGATAACCTACCGAAAGCAATATTGTTCTACCGTCAGTTCCTGCAATGGTTGGGTGGAATGGGGATCATTGTGTTAGCTATTGCGGTTATTCCAATGATGGGGTTAGGCAAGCTCTACCGTGCGGAGATGCCTGGTCCGCTTAAAGATGAAAAGATGCAACCTCGTATTGCGGAAGTGGCAAAAATGTTGTGGCAGATCTATTTTTTGCTCACCATTTTATGTGCGTTTGCTTTTGGGATGGCTGGGATGACGCCTTTTGATGCGATTTGTCATAGCTTTGCGACGATTGCCATTGGTGGTTTTTCCACACATGATGCGAGTATTGGTCATTTTAATAGTTCGGCAATCAATTATATTACCGTATTGTTTTTGCTGATTTCATCGTGTAACTTCGCCTTGCATTTTACCTTGTTTCATCAGCTAAAAGACCCGAAAGAAACTCGCAAAAAAGATATTTTCAAGCGGTTATATTGGAAAGACTATGAATTTCGCTCGTTCTTGTTTATTCAGTTAGCTTTATTTATTATCTGTGTCGGCGTTTTAACTATTTATAATTATTTCGATTCAACCAGCACGACGATTGAACAAGCACTTTTCCATTCCGTTTCTATTTCAACAACGGCAGGCTTTTCCGCTGGTGATTTCAGTCAGTGGTCCTCATTTTTACCGACGATGTTGGTGTTAGCTTCTTTTATTGGTGGTTGTGCAGGTTCAACTGGCGGTGGTTTGAAGGTGATTCGAGCCTTGTTGATTTATTTACAAATGAATCGAGAAATTCACCGCTTCGTGCATCCAAATTCGATTAAACCAATTAAAATTGGCAATTCGGTACTCTCTGATCGTATTGAAGAGGGCATTTGGGCATTTTTCTCGGCGTACTTTTTTGTTCTTACACTCTGTTGGATTATGGCTATTGCTTGTGGAATGGAGTCATATGATGCCTTTAATGCGGTAGTAGCTAGTTTGAATAATCTAGGACCAGCCTTAGGCAGTGTGAGCAGTAACTTTACAGCTGTACCAGATTCGGCTAAATGGGTGATGACTTTTGCAATGGTGTGTGGACGCTTGGAGGTGTTTACTTTGCTAGTTATTTTAAGTCCTGTATTTTGGAAAGATTAAAAATAAAAAAATGAAAACAGTTATTTTTTACCATACGACCGATGGTCAAACTAAACGTATCGCGGATAAATTAGCGGAACATATCGATCACGAGGTGGAATTGGTTTCCTTGAAGGAGCAATCGGTTGATTTTGTCGAAAAAATTGCCAATGCAGATCAAATTGTTGTAGGTGCTTCAATTCGTTATGGGCATTTTAACAAATTAGTTTATGCCTTTGTTGAGCAACATTTTGCAAAATTAAATGAAAAACCGACCGCTTTCTTTGGGGTGAATTTAACGGCTCGCAAGGAAAATCGCAAAACTCCTGAAACCAATACTTACACCCGTAAATTCTTGGCTAAAATAAAATGGAAGCCCACCCTTGTAGAAGTTATTGCTGGGGCTTTGTATTATCCACGCTACTCTTTTTTTGTTCGCATTATGATTCAGTTCATTATGAAAATTACCAAAGGAGAAACCGATGTAACCAAAGAATATGAGTATACCGATTGGTGTCAGGTTGTGCAATTTGCGCAAAAATTACGTAAATTGGCGTAAATTGACTGCAAAAGCGCAACAAATTACGTATAATCACATTGCTTACCCAATGTTGGGTATTATTTATAAATTTTTAAAAGGAAAAGTTAAATGAGTATTTTAAAAGAGTTTAAAGAATTTGCGATGAAAGGTAACGTAATGGATATGGCTGTCGGTGTGATCATCGGTGGTGCATTCGGTAAAATCGTTTCTTCACTCGTAAGTGATGTTATTATGCCACCTATCGGTATTTTAGTTGGTGGTGTGGATTTTAAAGATTTAGCCATCACATTAAAAGATGCTGTTCCGGCGGCTAATGGTGTAGAAGCAGTTGAAGCAGTAACATTAAAATATGGTGCTTTCATTCAAACTGTATTTGATTTCTTAATCATCGCAGGTTCAGTGTTTGTTGCAGTAAAAGCAATTAACTCATTGAAAAAACAAGAAGAACCAGCTCCTGAAGAGCCAAAAGGTCCAACCCAAGAAGAGTTACTTGCTGAAATTCGTGATTTATTAAAAAATAAATAAGCCTAAATAAAGGAAACCCCAAACGAAAGTTTGGGGTTTTTGTTATTTTATTAAGAAAAGCCTCTGGTAAGCGGTCTTTTTTCGATATTATTTTACAATTTCACCTTTTGCTTGTAGATCAGCGTGGTACGATGAACGCACGAAAGGTCCACAAGCGGCATGTTCAAAGCCCATTTCTTGAGCTTTTTTACGGAACATATCAAATTCCGTTGGATGCACATAACGTTCTACTTTTAAGTGATGACGGCTTGGTTGCAAGTATTGACCTACCGTTAGCATAGTCACACCATGATCACGCAAATCTTGCATTACTTCCAATATTTCTTCGTTGGTTTCACCAAGCCCCACCATTAAACCTGATTTGGTTGGAATATTGGGAAATTCTTGCTTGAAGATCTTCAGTAATTCTAACGACCATTTGTAGTCTGCACCTGGACGAACTTCACGATATAAACGAGGCACATTTTCCAAGTTGTGGTTGAATACATCAGGAGGATTTTGTTTCAAAATTTCGACCGCTTGTTCCATACGTCCACGGAAGTCCGGCACTAAAATTTCTACTTTGCATTCAGGATTTAATGCTTTGATTTCACGCACAGTTGCGGCAAAGTGTGCGGCACCGCGGTCTGGCAAATCATCGCGATCCACTGAGGTAATCACCACATATTTGAGCTTCATATCCTGCACGGTTTCGGCGACTTTGCGAGGTTCTTCAGGATCGAGCTGTAGCGGCTTGCCATGTGCCACATCGCAGAATGGACAACGACGAGTACAAATCGCCCCCATAATCATAAAAGTTGCAGTACCATGGTGGAAGCATTCGTGTAAGTTCGGGCAAGAGGCTTCTTCACAAACCGAATGCAAGCCGTGGCGACGCATTCCGTTTTTGATGCTGTCGATTTTTGCCGAGCTTGATGGCAGTTTAATTTTCATCCACTCAGGTTTTTTAAGCAGTTCTTGATCAGGATCGATGTTACGCACCTGAATGACCGAGGTTTTGGCAGCGTCACGGTATTTTACACCACGCTCCATTTTGAACGGTTCCATTTTAGTTGGCTTTGTGCCTGTTACTGTTGTCATTGTTATTCCGTTATAAAAATAAGCGGTGCGTTCGCAAACGCACTCTATTTGTAAATAATTTGTTGCGAATTATACCCTAAAATTGTACAAAAATGCGTTACTAATTTAGGAGCAACTTTGGCGCAATCAGCTTCGCTTTCCTCAATATAATCTTTCAATTGCGCCATTTCTAAGCCTGCGTAACCGCACGGATTGATATTTAAAAACGGGGTTAAATCCATATTTACGTTGAAGGCTAAGCCGTGAAAACTTCTCCCTTGGCGAATCCTTAGCCCCAACGAGCAGATTTTTTTGCCGCTAATATACACACCAGGTGCATCAGGTTTTGGATAACCCTTAATGCCATAATTCGCAAGGGTTTTTACTACGCATTGCTCTAATGCGGTTATCAAATCACGCACAGAAATCTCTTTTCCCGCAGCTTTCAAGCGCTTGATATCGATCAGCACATACATTATTTGTTGCCCTAAGCCATGATAAGTAATTTGACCGCCACGGTCGGTATGCACTACAGGGATTTCGCTTGGAATCAGTAGATGTTCAGGTTTACCAGCCGTGCCTTGCGTGAAGACCGAGGGGTGTTGCACCAGCCAAATTTCGTCGGGGGTGTTTTCATCACGGTTGCTGGTGAAGGATTGCATTTCGTGCCAAGTAGTTTCGTAGTCACGAGTGCCTAAATCTCGAATAATTAAGTTCATATTTTTTCGTATATTGTCTTTGTTACTTTCTTTGCACAAGCAAAGAAAGTAACAATTACAACACCATTTTCACACCTGCGATCTTTGCCAACTCCACGTACAAAGTTTCAACTTGCTCAATATGTTCAGCGATAATATCAATCGATACAGAGTTGTATGTGCCTTTTGAACTGCGTTGTTGGCGAGGGTTGTAGTCGCCTTTAGCGTGAATTTGAGTGACTGCCACCACATCATCCACAAGGTCTTCACGGTGGGTTCCTACCACTTTGAATGTGAATGAACACGGAAATTCGAGAAGATCTTTCAATTTTGCTTGTGGTAAATCTTGAATATTTACTGTTTTTGCCATGGTTTATCCTTTATTCTCCTATTGCATAATGTTAAGCGGTGTAATTTTGCAAAAAATTTACAAAATCACACCGCTTGATCTTTAATATAAGGGCATAAACTGGAATTACAAGCAATTAGTTAAATAGGCTTTTTACGGTTAATACTAGCCAATCCCACGCTTTACCGAAAATGCCTGCTTCTTCCACGCTTTTAAGTGCTTGTAGAGGGCTGCTTGCTACATCTTTGCCATCTAATTGATAAACAACTTTACCAACAATTTGCCCTTGAGTTAGCGGTGCTTCCAACACTTTGTTATCTAGTTCGTAACGTGCTTTTAATTCAGATGATTTACCTTTTGGAATGGTGATAAAATTATCTTTGATTGAACCAAGCTGGATTTTGTTTGTATCACCATAATATACACTTTCTTCTTTCACTGCTTGACCAGCTGGTAGCGATTTTACGGTTTCAAAATTAGCAAAGCCCCATTGAAGCAATTTTTTGCTTTCAATTTCACGCCCTTTGAAGGATGGTACACCCATTACTACAGAAATTAAACGAGTGTTGCTATTGGTCGCTGATGCCACAAGGTTATAGCCTGCTTGGCTAGTGTGTCCTGTTTTTAAACCATCAACGTTAATTGATTTATCCCATAATAAGCCATTGCGGTTTTGCTGTGGTTTTTTGATGTTATACTTAAACTCTTTTTCAGCGTAAATTTTATATTCTTCAGGTTGATCACGGATGATATGGGCGCCAATAATTGCCATATCTCGAGCCGAAGTAAATTGGTTCGGATCGTCCAAACCGTGAACTGTTGTAAAGTAAGTGTTTTTCAAGCCAAATTGCTGAGAATATTGGTTCATTTTATCGATGAAGGCTTGTTGTGTGCCTGAAGTATGCTCCGCAAGGGCAACTGCTGCATCATTACCTGAAACAATAATTAAGCCTCTCATTAAATCCGCCACAGAAACTTGGGTATTTAAATCCAAGAACATTAATGATGAACCAGGAAATTTTTGCGCCCATGAACTTTCTGTGACAGTTACCATATCATTATTGCTAACTGTGCCTTGCTTAAGGGCTTCCCCCACCACATAGCTGGTCATCATTTTAGTTAAAGACGCTGGATATTGGCGTTGATCTGGATTAAGACTTGCAAGCACTGCTCCTGAGTTGTAATCCATTAATATGTAAGTTTGTGCATCTAATTGGGGTGAGGCAATACCAAAATCAGTATTAGTATCCGCAAGGGATGTTTGAGAAATTGCAAAAGCAAGGCTTGCTAAGGTTAATGTTTTTTTCATAAGGAAGTCCAAAAATTTAAAGGTTGTTTCTATAAGTAGTAAGGGGCTTGTTGATTTCTCAACAAGCCCTAAAATATATTCAATGAAAAAATTAAATATCTTCTTCTACAACATAATCGGAGCGTTTATCTTTACTTAAAATAGCCAGTTTTACGTTTGCTACGCCCGTTTTGTATATACCTAACTTACGAGCTGCTGTTTTTGATAAATCAATTACTCGTTTATGTGTTTCGGCATAAGGTCCCCTATCATTGATTCTCACGATAGCGGTGCGCCCATTGCGCATATTCTTTACTTTAACAAGGGTACCAAAAGGTAATGACCGATGAGCTGCAGTCATTTTATCATTACTAAATATTTCCCCATTAGCGGTGCGGCGACCGTTAAACATATCAGCATAGTAACTTGCTTCACCTGATTGGTAATGACCATGTCTAACGTTTTTATTGGTTACACTTTTTTTAGGAAGTGCCTTAAGGGTTTTACTCGAGGTTATTTTATCTACTTTTTTTGCATTTTGAGTTGCTGCAACAGAATTCAATGATCCGAATGTTAAGAATCCAGCTAACAACAGGGTTACCAATTTATTTAATCGCATAAGTATCCTCATTTAGATATTATATAATGTGTAACGATGTTTGTATTGCCCATTCGTTACAGAATGATAACGAATAGTGACTGTTAATCTTTAATAGATAACTGTTCTTGATGTAGTTTGATTTCGCTAAAAAGCAAAAGTTTAATATTCAATAAATTTATTTTAGTTTGCTATATGGGTTTTTACTGTGGGGTTGTTTTCTATGTACATAGCTTGACATCATTAACCCAAAGGCAGCCATTAGAGTAACGTATGATGTCCCTCCATAGCTGAATAGTGGTAAGGGTACACCAACTACGGGTAAAATGCCACTCACCATACCAATGTTTACAAAAACATAAACAAAAAATAATAATGCCGTCCCCCCAGATAAAATACGCCCAAAGGCATCGGAGGCTTTGCTACCAAGGATCAAACCGCGTCCGATAATAAATAAATAGATAGCTAATAAAATAAGCACCCCTATCAGACCGTGCTCTTCACTGAGCACAGCAAAAATAAAATCGGTATGCGGTTCAGGTAAAAATTCTAATTGAGATTGTGTCCCTTCCATCCAGCCTTTGCCATTTATCCCACCAGAACCAATGGCTATTTTCGATTGAATAATGTGATAGCCTGCTCCTAATGGATCTTTTTCAGGATCGAGTAAAGTCATTACCCGCGTTTTTTGGTAATCGTGCATTAAAAAGAACCACATAATTGGGATAAAACCAGCTAAGAATATAACTCCAGAGGCAATTAATTTCCAACTTAATCCAGCGAGAAATAAGACGAAAATGCCTGCTGCACAAACTAAAACAGAAGTACCTAAATCAGGCTGAATTGCCACTAATAAAGTTGGGAAAATAATAATTACCAATGCAATAAGAGTATCCTTAAAACTTGGTGGTAATGGGCGATTGCTTAAAAAAGTGGCTACCATCAAAGGAACGGCAAGTTTGGCAATTTCTGATGGTTGGAAGCGTACAAAACCTAAATTTAACCAACGCTGCGCGCCTTTACTGGTTTCACCTATTAAATCCACCAAAATCAGCATTATAATCATTACAGCATACAAATAAGGCGATATTTGCTTGTATGTACGAGGTGGGAGCATTGCCATGATAAACATCAAACCCAGCCCGAGTGTTACCTGAATAATTCTGTTGGTAAACATTTTTTCACTTGCGCCACTTGCACTGTAAAGCACAAGTAAGCCATAGCCTGTAATGATTAACAATCCAAGCAAAAGCCATATATCAATAGAAAATAATTTCCAAAATAGCTTTTTTAATCCTTTATTCATTATTGCTATTATCCTCTAAGACCGATGATTCAAGCGGTTGAATTTCATCATTTTTTTGCAAAAGTTTTTGTTCTTCTTCTTTCATTGTGTTGCGTAAAGCAAAATCAAAAATTTTGCGAGCAACAGGTGCCGCCATACTACCACCGCCTCCAGCATTTTCTAAGATAATAGCCACCACTACTTTAGGATTTTCAAAAGGTGCATAACCCATAAACCAAGCATGGTCGTGTAATTCCTTTTTCAAGGAATGTTTATTATATTTACCACCTTTGAGGTTAAATACTTGCGCTGTTCCCGTCTTGCCTGCAGCATAGTAAAGTGGCGAACCTCCAGCCCTTTTTCCCGTACCATTGCCAGCATTGATAACGTTATACATTCCTTGCTTAGCAATTTGCCAATAAGCATCTGGCACCCCCTTAATATCTTCATAAAGAATAGGATCTTTATAAGGAACGGTTGAGTTTGCTTTGATTTCTTCCATCATCAAATGTGGTGTGTTTACCCGCCCATTATTAATCAATACAGAAAGTGCTTTGGCTAATTGTAATGGTGTAGCAATCCAATACCCCTGTCCAATCCCGACGGGTATGGTATCTCCCTGTAGCCAAGATTTTTTATAGCGAGCTTGTTTCCATTCTTTACTTGGCATTACCCCTGCCGATTCTTCAAATAAATCAATGCCCGTTTTCATTCCAAAACCAAACTTCTTCATCCATTTGGACATAGTATCTATGCCTGAGTCATAGGCTAATTGATAAAAGAATGTGTCGGAAGATTCGGTAATCGCTTTATTGACATTGGTTGCTCCGTGTCCAGATTTTTTCCAGTCACGATATTTTTGTGTCGTTCCTGGTAAAATCCAATAACCTGGGTCATAGATCGTTGTATGAGGGGTAATTTTTCCTTCGGTTAGACCCATTACCGCATAAAATGGCTTAACAGTTGAAGCGGGCGGGTAAGTCCCCTGTGTGGCTCGGCTATATAATGGACGATCAGGATCGTCAAGTAACGCTTTATAGTCTTTACCTGAAACCCCACCAACGAATAAATTATTATCGTAGCTAGGATTGGTCACCATAGCTAAAATTGAGCTATCACGAGGATCCATCACTACAATTGCCGCTTTTTGATCCGATACCATTTCTTGGATATATTGCTGTAGTTCTACATCAATAGTTAAACGTATAGAGCTACCAGCGATGCCTGCCTGATCACGTAATTTACGAATCACTTTACCACGGTTGTTGATTTCTACTTCTTCAAAGCCTGTTTGACCATGCAATTGATCTTCATAATATTTCTCAATTCCTAGTTTGCCCATATCGTGCGAACCTGCATAATTACCGAATTTCCCTTCTTCTTGGAGTTTCTTTTTATCTCTTTCGTTAATTTTGGCGACATAACCTAAAATATGGGTTAGCGTTGCACCGTAAGGATAATAACGCTTGTAATAGGCTTGAATTTCAAGGCTTGGAAAACGATATTGATTTACCGCAAAACGAGCGACTTGCTCTTCGGTTAAATCAGCTTTTAACTGAATAGAGGTATAACGAGTGGTGCGTTTTTTCTCTTTATAGTAATTTTCAATGTCTTCGTCGGTTAAACCCACCACTTCTTTTAAGTCTGAAAAAGTTTGCTCAAGATTAGCGGTCTTTTCTGGAATAATGAACAAACCAAAATAAGTAATATTCTCAGCAAGTACCTTGCCGTTACGATCAAAAATTAACCCACGAGTGGGTGGAACAGGCAATAATTTAATGCGATTTCCATTTGAGCGAGTTTGGTAATCCTCATAATTATTCACTTGTAAGTGATATAAATTGGCAATTAACACCCCTGTTAATGCTAAAACTCCCAAGAACGCCACAACCGCACGACGAGCAAACAGATTACTTTCTGCTTGACCGTCACGCACACGTTCCTGTGTCACTGATGGAGTTAATTTTTTGAGTTTACTAAACATTAGAGAGAGTTGAATTTTTGAGTACAAAAAACAAACGACATATAAGTTTGGTATAATTTAGTTCGCCTAAAACCAAAAATCCCATACAAACTATGTCGCTTAAAAATATTTTAACAGATAACCTTTGGAAACGCCTAGCTTTTACTTAACAGAACAGGGCGAGTTTACAAAAACTGAACATCGCAATGATTAAAATCCGCAAGCAATTGGTAAAAGTGTGATAGGTAACACCCTAAAAATCTGTAGATATCCGCGGAAATCCAATTAATTTTAATCATAACAAAAGCGATTCTTAATTTGATCTTAAAAAGACAGTAACATTTTGTGTTACTGTCTTTTTAAGATCAAATTTCTTATGAAGTTCGACCGCTTGTAGATGGCGTTACTCACGATGGTATGGGTGATTAGTTGATAGCGACCACGCCCGATATAAACTTTCTGCTACAATGACCCGTACCATTGGATGTGGCAACGTCAAAGGCGAAAGCGACCAACTTTGCTCCGCTGTTTGTTTGCATTCAGGCGAAAGCCCTTCAGGACCACCAATCAACAAACACACATCCCGCCCATCGTTTTTCCAACCTTCAAGTTGTTTTGCCAGCTGTTCCGTCGTCCAAGGTTTGCCAGGAATATCTAAAGTGACCACTTTGCCCTTGCCTGCTGCCGCTAACATCGCTTTGCCTTCTTGCTCTAAAATGCGTTTAATGTCAGCGTTTTTGCCCCGTTTTCCTGCTGGTACTTCAATTAACTCAAAGGGCATATCATTTGGAAAACGGCGTTGATATTCCTCAAAACCTGTTTTCACCCAATCAGGCATTTTTTGCCCCACTGCGATTAACTTAATTTTCATTATTGCCAGAGTTTTTCTAATTGATACATTTCACGGGCATCGGCTTGTAATAAATGCACAATCGCCTGCCCAAAATCCACCACAACCCAATCTGCCACCGCTTTGCCTTCATCACCAAACATTTCAAAACCCGCTTGTTTGGCTTCTGTGGCTAATTTATCTGCTGTTGCGACTACGTGACGCACCGATGTTCCTGTAGCAATGATCATTGTATCTGTAATACTTGATTTACCACGCACATCAATCGCTACAATATCTTGCGCTTTTAAATCATCCAAAGTTTTGGTCAAAAATTCGACTAATTCCACCGTGTGCTTTCCTGTTTTTAAATTGCAAAAGTAAAAAAATTTTACCATAGATTTAAAAGGGATAAGACACAAGCAGTTAAATATTTCATTTCATGAAAAAAAAATGCCGTCGGAAAATCACTTTCAGACAGCATTTTTACATCAATATCTTATAACTTAACGATAAGTTTCTTCAGGATCTGGCTGACCTGTGATGCGGTTACGCAAGTCACGGCGGATTACCTCAATTGACCAGAACCAGAAAATGTGTCCAACCATTTCAGAAACGTGTTCATAGAAAGGCCATTCAGCAACAGGTGGGGTTAAACCTAACGCTGGGAATGTGATGTAGTGAACACAGATGTTTGCGATAATACCTGCACCAATACCTTGCCAGAATTTGATTTTCGGGAAGATTTCAGCCACCAAACAATAACCAATAGCGAACACTAATGAGAAAATCATATGGGTTACACCGATGGAGTTAAATGGATGATCAGCGAAAGTGAAGGCTACGGTGTTATAAGGGTCGATACCGATATAATCACGCAAGAAAACCGCTGGTGGGTTTAATACCGCGCGAGAACATTGTTGTAATGCACTGTCCATAGCTAATGCGCCAGAATTTAACGCATCTAACACAGATTGTGGACAAGCAGCAGTGAATAAATCAATTGGGCTACGCGGTGGGAATGGGTGTTCAGCCCCCCATTTTACGAATGCTGAAATGATCCCGCAATAACACCTACAAATACTGCTACGCCATAACGACGTTTTGAAGTTTCTGTGAATAAGCTCATATTAAGTCCTTCGTTGGAAATGAAATATTTATGCTTAGAATGAAAGTTCATCATTTGAAATGACATTCCAAGAACAATACTATTTTGCACATTCATTAACCAATTTGCAAATAAAAAAGATAGGAGTTATTGACAATTTATTTTAAGTGTGTGAATATCCACATGACACAAAGAAATGAAAATTGTTCTCAATATTGCATTGAATTTCATATCCCTCTAAAATAAAGAAAGGAGCAAACCCACATGAAAAAATTTAAATTACTCCCAGTCTCTGCTGCAGTGTTAGGTGTATTATGTGCAGGAAACGCATTTTCGGAAGATAGTAAAACCGCCGTGCTTGATACCGTTCAAGTAAAAGATAATCAAGGCTTGAAAGTAAGAAGCAATATTGTGACTACGCAGCAAAAAGACGAGAGTGTCGAAACAGATTTGCGTGGTTTGTTAAGAGATGAGCCTTCTATTGGTATTGGGGGCGGTAACGGGACTTCTCAATATATCTACCTCCGTGGTATGGGACAAAACTCGGTGGATGTGAAAGTGGATAATGCTTATTCAGACAGCCAAATTCACTATCACCAAGGTCGCCATATGCTTGATCCTGCATTAGTGAAAGTGGTTGCAGTGCAAAAAGGGGCAGGTAGTGCCTCGGCGGGTATTGGTCAAACCAACGGTGCGATTATCGCTAAAACCATCGATGCCAATGATTTGCTAAAAAATAGCAGCAATAAAAATTTCGGCGTGAAAGTGAATGGTGGCTATAACAGTAATGATGGCTACAATTACGGTTTATCTACTTTTGGTAAAAGTGATTCCTTTGACTTTGTTGCAGCAGTAAATGGTGTGAATGAAGATGATTACAAAGGCGGTAAAAATTATCACAATGCAAAAGATGGTTCAAATCGTGTGCCTTATAGCGCGTTAGACAAATTGAGCTATTTGTTTAAAGTTGGTACTAATGTGGCGAATCACCGTTTTGTATTAAGCCATATGAAAGAACAACATAAAGGTGATCGTACCGTGCGGGAAGAGTTTTCTGTTGATGATTCACCAGGTAGCCGTTTAACAACAGCTCGTCAAGCTCCAGCAGAGCGTAAAATGACAGTCAAAAATACCAACTTAGAATGGACGGGTAAAGAGCTGGGTTTTGCTAAAGAAGCGACGGCAAATGTTTATCTCTTAGAACACGGTCGTTGGTCGGCAGATGATTCTCGAAACGGTTATGCAGGTGGCAATGCAAACCAAGGTTCAACCAAAACAAAAGTAGAAACTGTTGGTGCCAATATTAACTTTGATTCTGAATTTCACGAAAATCTCTTATTAAAATATGGTGTGAACTATCGTGAACAAGAAATTAAACCAGCTAAAATTTTACGCGCTGGTGTAGTGAATCAAGAAAAACGAGATGTAGGTGTTTATACAGAAGCAATTACTTCTATTAAAGATGTAACTTTAACGACGGGTGTACGTTACGACCACTTCCAATTTAAAGCAATGGATGGTAAAAAAGTCAGTGATGGTGCTGTAAATCCAAGTGTTGGCTTAATTTATCAACCAATTCAAGAACTAACCTTAAGCGCAAGCCACAATTATGCAACCCGTAGCCCACGTATGCATGATGCCATAATGTCTCACGGTGCGCGTGGTGTGGTCTCTATTGCTGATGGCACTAAAGCAGAAAAAGCCCGCAATACAGAGATCGGCTTTAACTATGATAATGGCACTTGGGGCTTTGAAGGTAGCTATTTCTGGCAAAACATCAAAGATGCGTTAGGAACCTCTACAGGGCGTAACAACCACTTATGTGATGGAGCTAACCAACAATGCGCCTCTGAAATTATCAATGCAGGTAAAATTAAAAACCACGGTTATGAGTTAGCAACTTTCCTTAACTACAACAACTTCTTCACTCGTTTAGGCGTGGCGTATAGCAAACCTCGTTTTTATGGGGAACGCTTAAGTTCAAACCCTGAATACGCAGCAGCGATTGGTAGAACTTGGACAGGTACCATTGGTTATCGCTTTGAAAAACCAAATGTAGAACTTGCCATTCATCACCGCCAAGTAGAAGGGGTGGATGCAAAAGATAATTTCTTCTTATCTAATTTAACCGTACAAGCAGCAACCCAAGGTAAATCAGGTTATGGCGTTACGGATGTAACCGCAAACTGGAAACCGCTTGGTACAGACAAGATGAATGTAAACTTTGCGATTAACAACATTGGTAACAAAAACTACATTCCTCACTGGCAACGTAGTTCTCTTCCAGGTGCAGGTCGTGAATATCGTGTAGCGGTGAATTACACCTTCTAATTTTAATGTTCGCCTATCAATAATGCTCGATTTATCGGGCGTTATTTTTTTGAAAGGAAATAAACAAGCGGTCGAATTTCGCAAAAAATTTGCAAAATCCGACCGCTTGAATCATTAGTAAGCGCCGTTGTTCTCTTTTAAGCCTTTGATAATCACAATCCCTGCACTTGCGCCAATGCGCGTTGCACCAGCTTTGATCATTGCTACTGCTGTTTCCGTATCACGGACTCCGCCTGAAGCTTTTACGCCAATTTTCTCGCCAACCGTTTTGCGCATTAAGGCAATATCTTCCACTGTGGCCCCGCCTTTATTAAAACCCGTTGAGGTTTTCACAAAACCGACATTTAGATCTCGGCAAATTTCACAGGCTTTGACGATTTCTTCTTGAGTGAGTAAGCAGGTTTCTAAAATCACTTTTAGCAACGCCTTTTGTTCATTACAAGCGGTCAAAACGGCTTGAATATCTGCAAATACCGCATCCCATTTGCCCGATTTAATCAAACCAACATTAATCACCATATCCACTTCTTGCGCCCCTGCTTTGATGGCTTCTTGGGCTTCAAAAGCTTTCACCGAAGACAAATTCGCTCCAAGCGGAAACCCTACCACGGTGCAAATTTTCACCTTTGTGCCTTGCAATTTTTGTTTTGCCAGCGGAATAAAACCCGAGTTAATGCAGACAGAGAAAAACTGGTTTTCAATCGCTTCATCGCATAGTTGCAAAATATCTTGCTCGGTTTTCTCGGCGGTGAGTGCGGTGTGATCAATCAATTGAGCAATTTCATTCAGTTGCATAATAATTTCTCCTTCATTGTTAGAAATGTTTTCCCTTGTTTTTATATGATATATCCAAAAATTCAAAAATGGCGATTAATCTCTTTTTTTTCTCTACAAGCGGTCGGATTTTACCAAATTTTTGCAATGCAAACGTTTGCTTAATCCGCTATAATGCGCAGAATTATCTCTTTACTCTTACGGAACATTCAAAATGACTGTACAAACCTTTCGTGGCTCTCCAGCCTTATCTGAATTTCGTTTAAACCAATTCCAAGTAAAATTCCAACAACATAACTTACCAGTGAAATCGGTGTATGCGGAATATGTGCATTTTATTGAGCTAAATCGACCGCTTGCAACCGACGAAGTGGCAAAAATCCAAGAGCTATTACATTACGGTCCAACCCTTGCGGAACACGAGCCAACCGGCTTCTGTTTGATTGTAACCCCTCGTGTGGGCACGATTTCCTCTTGGTCTTCTAAGGCAACGGACATTGCTAACAACTGTGGTTTGAAAGCCGTAAACCGTATCGAACGTGGTTTGGCGTACTATTTTGAATTTGAAGCACAGCCAAGCGAGGCACAAATTGCCACCCTCAAAGGTTTGTTGCATGACCGTATGTTAGAAACAGTGTTAGACAATGAAGCACAGGCAGCTTCGCTCTTTGCTCAACAAGAACCAAAACCGTTCACTACTGTGGACGTTTTAGGTGGCGGTCGCAAAGCGTTAGAGGAAGCCAATGTAAATTTAGGCTTGGCGTTAGCGGACGATGAAATTGATTATTTGGTGGAAAATTTCACCGCTTTAAATCGCAATCCGAACGACATTGAATTGTATATGTTCGCTCAAGCAAATTCGGAGCATTGCCGCCACAAAATCTTCAATGCTGATTGGACAATCGACGGCGAAAAACAAGAAAAATCGCTGTTCAAAATGATCAAAAACACCTTCGAGAAAACCCCTGATTATGTATTGTCGGCATACAAAGACAATGCGGCGGTAATGGAAGGTTCCAAAGTCGGTCGCTGGTTCCCAGACCAAGACGGTCAATATCGTGCGCACCAAGAAAAGGCGCACATCTTAATGAAAGTGGAAACCCACAATCACCCAACCGCTATTTCACCATTCCCAGGGGCGGCGACAGGTTCAGGCGGTGAGATCCGTGATGAAGGGGCGACAGGGCGTGGTGCAAAACCAAAAGCAGGTTTAACCGGTTTCTCCGTATCTAACTTGGTGATCCCAAACTTTGAACAGCCGTGGGAAAATCCGCTTTCTAAGCCGAACCGTATCGCTTCTGCGTTAGATATTATGATCGAAGGTCCACTTGGTGGGGCAGCGTTTAACAATGAATTTGGTCGCCCTGCGTTACTTGGCTATTTCCGTACCTATGAAGAAAAAGTAAACAGCTTTGGTGGCGAAGAAGTTCGTGGCTATCACAAACCGATTATGCTCGCAGGCGGTATCGGTAACATTCGTGTCGAACACGTTCAAAAAGGCGAAATTCCTGTTGGGGCGAAATTAATTGTGCTTGGCGGACCTGCGATGAATATCGGTTTAGGCGGTGGTGCGGCTTCGTCAATGGCTTCAGGCAAATCCAAAGAAGATTTAGATTTTGCTTCCGTTCAACGTGAAAACCCAGAGATGGAACGCCGTTGCCAAGAAGTGATCGATCGTTGCTGGCAATTAGGCGATGAGAACCCAATTTTATTTATTCACGACGTGGGTGCTGGCGGTTTATCAAACGCAATGCCTGAGTTAGTCCATGATGGCGATCGTGGCGGTAAATTCGATTTACGCAAAATTTTGTGTGATGAAAAAGGAATGTCACCGCTTGAAATCTGGTGTAACGAATCGCAAGAGCGTTATGTGTTAGCGGTTGCGGCGGATAAATTGCCATTATTTGAAGCACTTTGCCAACGTGAGCGTGCGCCTTATGCAGTGATCGGTGAAGCGACCGAAGAGAAACATTTAACCCTGCACGACGATCATTTTGACAACAACCCGATTGATTTACCAATGAGCGTGCTACTCGGCAAAACCCCGAAAATGCATAGGGATGTTTCGTCAAAAACCGTGGAAAATGCACCGATAGATCAACAGCCAATCCAGTTAAAAAAAGCGTTGCACCGTGTGTTGCGTTTGCCTGTGGTGGCAGAAAAAACCTTCTTGATTACCATCGGCGACCGTTCGGTAACAGGGATGGTGGCGCGTGATCAGATGGTCGGCCCGTGGCAAATTCCTGTGTCTGATGTGGCAATTACTACCGCTTCATTAGACAGCTACCACGGCGAAGCGATGACAATGGGCGAGCGTGCGCCAGTGGCGTTATTGGACTTCGGCGCATCGGCTCGTTTAGCGGTGGCAGAATCGATCACTAACATTGCGGCAACCTATATCGGCGACATCAAACGCATCAAACTTTCGGCAAACTGGATGTCGGCGGCGGGTCACGCTGGCGAAGACGCTGGTTTGTATGAAGCCGTGAAAGCTGTGGGCGAAGAGCTTTGCCCTGAGTTGGGCTTGACCATTCCTGTAGGCAAAGACTCAATGTCGATGCGTACCACTTGGGAAGAGAATGGTGAGCAAAAAGCCGTGACCGCTCCATTGTCATTGGTCATTTCAGCATTCGCCCGAGTGGAAGATGTACGCAAAACCGTTACCCCACAACTTCGCACCAACAAAGGGGCTTCACGTCTCTTGCTCATCGATTTGGGTGAAGGCAAAAACCGCTTAGGTGCGACCGCATTAGCACAAGTATACAAACAACTTGGTGATAAATCTGCTGATGTAGTCAATGTGGAAAGCCTCAAAAACTTCTATAACGCAATGCAAGCTTTGGTTCGTGAAGGCAAATTATTAGCCTATCACGACCGTTCAGACGGTGGTTTAATTACCACGCTTGCAGAAATGGCATTTGCGGGTCACTGCGGTGTGGAAGTGGATATTTCAGCCTTGGGCGACAACGATTTAGCGGTGTTATTCAATGAAGAGTTAGGGGCGGTGATCCAAGTTGCCGATGCAGACTTGGCGCACGTTCGTGGCGTATTAAAAGCTCACAACATTTTAGGTTTAACCAAAGAATTAGGTGTTGTGGTGGCGGAAGACCGCTTTGAAATCCGCCGTGGTAATGCGAAATTGTTAGATGAAAAACGCTCTGAATTGCGTGGAATTTGGGCGGAACTCACCCACCAAATGCAGCGTTTGCGTGACAACCCAGAATGTGCTGACCAAGAATTTACAGCGAAAAAAGACCCGAACAACAAAGGTCTATCGGCATTCTTAACTTATGATGTGAACGAAGACATTGCTGCACCGTTTATCAACAAAGGTGTAAAACCAAGCATTGCCATCTTGCGTGAACAAGGCGTAAACAGCCATTACGAAATGGCAGCAGCGTTCGACCGTGCAGGCTTCAACGCCATCGATGTGCATATGTCCGATTTAATGGCGGGTCGTCGCAACTTGGCAGACTTCAACGCATTGGTTGTGTGCGGTGGCTTCTCATACGGCGACGTGCTAGGTGCAGGTGGCGGCTGGGCGAAATCTATTCTATTTAACCCAATGTTGCGTGACCAATTCAGCCAATTCTTCGTAAATCCAAACACATTGGCGTTAGGTGTATGTAACGGTTGTCAAATGGTATCAAACCTTGCGGAAATTATCCCTGGAGCGGAAAACTGGCCACGCTTCGTGTGCAACAAATCGGAACGCTTTGAAGCACGCGTGGGCTTAGTCAAAATCAACGACACCCACAGCCATTGGTTCCAAGGAATGGCGGGCAGCCATATGCCGATTGCGGTTTCGCACGGTGAAGGTCAAGTTGAGTTCAAAAATGCCACCCAACTGCAAGGTTTGCGTGAGCAAGGTTTAGTCATTGCTCAATACATCGACAACAACGGCGTTCCTACTGAAGTCTACCCAGCCAACCCAAACGGCTCGGTAGACGGCATCACCGCCATCAGCAACCTTGACGGACGTGTCGCCATTATGATGCCGCACCCTGAACGTGTGTTTAGAGCGGTAAGCAACTCTTGGTATCCAGAAGAGTGGAGCGAAGATGGGGCTTGGATGCGGTTGTTTAGAAATGCGAGAGTGGCGTTGAAGTAACGCTAAATTGAACCACTTGATTTTCTTTGCGCAGCAAACTGCGCAGAGTTAAGAATGGAATGCCCCTTTGGAGTTTAATCCCAAAGGGGCGTTTTGTGAGTAACCCCGTACGCTTTGCGTGCGGGGGATTTGAGAGGAAAACCTGCAAAAAATTTTGCAAATTCGACCGCTTATCTATTCAATTTTTATTTCTTAGCTGGCTTAAAATCTAACAATTCAATCTCAAATTTTAAGGTTGAGTTGGCGGGGATTTTGCCCGCTTGGCGGTTGCCGTAGCCGAGTTCTGGTGGAACAACGATTTCCATTTTACCGCCTTTTTTCAGCATTGGAATGGCTTCAACCCACGCAGGAATCAATTGGTTTAATTGGAATTCAATTGGCTCGCCACGGTCGTAAGAGCTGTCAAATACGCTACCGTTTGGTAAAGTGCCTTTGTAGTGCACTTTTACGTTATCTTCTTTGACAGGGCTTTTACCTTCACCTGCTTTTTCGATTTTATACAGTAAACCTGAAGCAGTTTTCTTCACGCCTGCTTTTTTCTCGTATTCTGCGCGGAATTTATTGCCTTCTTCGATGGTGACTTTAGATTTTTCGGCTTGAATTTTATCTTCTTGAGTAGATAAGTAGCTATCTAACGCTTTTAATTGTTTTTGCAAATCTTCATCAGTTAGTTTGCCACTTTTTTTTAAGGTATCTTGCACGCCTGCTAAGATTTTTTCTTGGTTGTAGGTGAAAATTTCTTTTTGTGATTCCATCACGCCTTCGATATTTTTACCCATCAATACGCCAACAGCATAAGATGAATCATCAATAAATTGAGGGTTATTTTTAGGATCTGCGGCCATTGCTGAAGAGGCTAAAAGAGAAGTGGCAAATAATGCCACTAATGATAATTTGGTTTTTAACATAGTGTTTCCTTATAAAAGTCTGTTAAGACACGGTGATATAGGGTAAAGTGTATTCCCTTTTAAGACAACCACTTTATAAAAAAATGCCGACAAATCAAGAATTATTTACACGAATTAACGAACTTGAAGCCAAACTTGCTTTCCAAGAAATAACCATTGAGGAACTAAATCAGTCAATTATCGAACAACAATTTGTGCTGGATAAATTGCAAACCCAAATACGCTATTTGGCGGAGAAATTTAAAGGCATTTCGGCGAGTAATGTCGCTAGTCGAGCGGAAGAAACGCCACCTCCGCATTATTGAGGTGATAGCTTGGGGCAATGGTTAAAATTTGTTAGAATGTACAACTTTTTAATTTAGCAGAACAACAATGTTGAGAAAATTATGGTGTGTTGCAATAGGGTTTGGGCTGGCTTTTGCTGTGAATGCTGAAGAACCTAAAAGCAACAATGCAGAAAATCTGCAAAAAACAGTTAAAAATGAACCGCTTTTTCGAGATGGTAAGGGCTTCTATTCCTATAAAAAAACGTTGGAAAATTTGCCTTTGCCGTCTGATGGCAAAGTGCTGATTCAGTATTTTTATAAATATGATTGCCAAGTTTGTTTGAGTGGCGATGATTATTTAAAACAATATGCTGAGCAAAATAAAGATAAAGTCGTGTTAGTACGTACGCCAAGTTTTGATAAAAATAGTGCATTTACTGCCAAAATGGATGCAGCATTTATTGAATATGGCAAACCTGAATTAAGCGATTTATATTTGTTTGATAGTGTTGGTTTGAAAGAAGAAACAAGTCTGGTTAAGAATAATGAAGCAATTAACCGCTGGTTAGTGAATCATGGTGTTGAACCGAAACGTTTTTTAGAGGTGATGAATTCTGATGCGGTGAAAAAACGAGTGAATCAGAATGTGGCTGTTTTTCAGCAATATAACCCGCCATTTACGCCAATGGCAGTGCTAAATGGCAAATATGTTTTATTACAAAATACACTATATAACGATGATTATACTTATGCGGTGCTTGATTTTTTAGTAGATAAAATCCAACAAGAAAAATAAGAGGAAAAAATGAAAAATAAAATTGGTATTATTGGCGCAATGTCACAAGAAGTTGAAAAACTTCACCGTTTAATGGTTGAGCTAAAAGTGATAGAAATGGCTGGCTGTAAAATTTATGAGGGAAAAATTAGTAATACCCCCGTTGCTTTATTGCAATCAGGTATTGGTAAAGTAGCGGCAGCAGTTGGGACAACATTGTTGCTGGAACTCACTAAGCCGAATATGATTATTAATACAGGTTCAGCGGGTGGTTTAGATACCAACCTTAATGTAGGTGATATTGTCATTTCCACCGAAGTGCGTCATCACGATGTGGATGTGACTGCATTTGGTTACGAAAAAGGACAATTACCTGCGAATCCTGCGGCGTTTTTGCCTAATCAGCAAATGGTTGATTTAGCCATTAAACAAGCACAAACAGCAGGTTTTAATGCCGTTTCAGGGTTAATTTGTAGCGGTGATGCTTTTATCAATGGCGCAGAAAAAATCGCACAAATTCGAGCCGATTTTCCTAATGTAGTAGCAGTGGAAATGGAAGCAGCGGCAATCGCACAAGTGTGCTACGCATTTAATGTACCATTTGTGGTTGTGCGGGCCATTTCTGATGTGGCAGATAAAGAATCTCATCTTTCCTTTGATGAATTTTTACCGTTGGCAGCGGAAAAATCCTCAGAAATTGTTTTATCAATGTTAAACAATTTAGGCTAAGACTTAAATTTCGAAATTTACAAAAAATTAGGCAAATTTGACCGCTTGCAGTCGAATATTGGTGCGTAAATTTGGTAAAATTCTCCCCATTCGTACACCACTACGTTGTTAGTGGTGTTTTTTGTTCGTTCAATTATGATTTAAAAAATGAGTACAGCACCCAATATTGGTTTTATTAGTTTAGGTTGTCCTAAAAACTTAGTGGATTCAGAGCGCATTTTAACCGAGCTTCGTTCTGATGGTTACAACATTATTCCAAGTTACGAAAATGCAGACTTGGTGATTGTGAATACCTGCGGTTTTATTGATTCAGCCGTGCAAGAGTCGTTAGAAAGTATCGGCGAAGCGCTAGAAGTAAACGGTAAAGTGATCGTAACAGGTTGTTTAGGTGCCAAAGAAGATCAGATTCGCCAAGTACACCCAAAAGTATTGGAAATCACAGGCCCGCACAGTTATGAAGTGGTAATGAATCATGTACATAAATATGCACCGAAACCTGAATATAATCCATATGTGAATTTAGTGCCAAAACAAGGAGTGAAATTAACTCCTAAGCACTATGCCTATCTGAAAATTTCAGAAGGCTGTGACCATCGTTGCACCTTCTGCATTATTCCCTCAATGCGTGGTGATTTGGATAGTCGTTCGATTGTACAAATTTTGGATGAAGCGAAACGCTTAGTTGATGCGGGTGTGAAAGAGATTCTTGTCGTTTCACAAGATACTTCTGCCTATGCCATGGATAGCAAACGTAAAGAAAACAGTACAAAAACGGTTTTCTGGAATGGTATGCCAATCAAAAATGATTTGATGACCTTATGCGAAAAACTCGGCACTTTAGGGGTATGGGTACGTTTGCATTATGTCTATCCTTATCCACACGTGGACGATTTAATTCCACTCATGGCGCAGGGCAAAATCTTGCCATATTTAGATATTCCACTCCAACACGCCAGCCCGAAAATTTTAAAAGCGATGAAACGCCCAGGTTCGGTAGAACGTACATTAGAGCGTATCAAAAAATGGCGTGAAATTTGTTCTGAATTAACACTCCGCTCTACTTTTATTGTCGGCTTCCCTGGGGAAACTGAAGAAGATTTCCAAATGTTGTTGGATTTCATCCGAGAAGCGCAATTAGATCGTGTCGGTTGTTTTAAATTTAGCCCTGTAGAGGGTGCGGTGGCAACCGATATGCCAGACCAAGTGCCAGAGACGGTGAAGGAAGAACGCTTCCACCGCTTTATGCAGTTACAACAACAAATTTCTGCCAAACGTTTGGCGCAAAAAATTGGCAAAACTGTGTCTGTAATTGTGGATGAAATTGATGAAGAAGGCATTATTGGCCGCTCAATGGCAGATGCGCCAGAAATTGATGGGGTAGTTTATGTTGATAACTTGAGCGAACAAACGGTCAAAATTGGCGATATTATTGCAGTTCAAATTACTAACGCAGATGAGTATGATCTGTGGGGAACTTGCTAGATTAAGGAATAAATATGGTAGAACAAACTAAACCAAATCCAAGTGTTGAGCGTTTTGAGCAAAATGTGGCAGAGAAAAATTATGAGATAGCTTGCCAAGAGTTGCTTGAGATTTTAGGTAAATTAGATGGGAATTTTGGTGGTATTCAAAATATTGATTTTGAAATGCCTAAACAACTGGCGGAAAAAACGTTAGAGCAGGATAAGGTTGTTTATTTTTGTACTCGTATGGCAAATGCCATCACAACCCTATTTAGCGATAAAGCATTAGATATTTCTGATAGCGGAGCACAAAGATTCTTTGCTTTCCAACGCTGGATTTCATTAATTTTTGCTAGTTCGCCATTTATTAACGCCGATCATATTTTACAGGTTTATAATCAAAATGCAGATAAAAACTCGCTAGATGTGCAAGTAAATGCCGATAAAAGCTCATTGATCAAATTCTGTATTTTATATTTACCTGAATCAAATCTAAGCATTAATTTAGATCTATTGTGGAATATCGATCAAACATTATGTGCTTCACTTTGCTTTGCCTTACAATCGCCTCGTTTTATTGGCACGCCAGCAGCATTTTCTAAACGTGCAGCCATTTTGCAGTGGTTCCCTGAAAAATTAGCGATCTTGCCTAATTTAAATAACGTACCTAGTGCGATTTCACACGATGTGTATATGCACTGTAGTTACGATACTGCAGCCAATAAACATAAGGTGAAGCGCGCATTGAATCAGGTGATTCGCCGTCACTTGCTTGAAATGGGTTGGCAAGATCGTGAGGTGAGTGAGATTGGCTATAAAAATGGTAAACCTGTCATTGTAGTATTGCTGGAACATTTTCATTCAGGACATTCTGTTTACCGTACGCATTCCACCTCAATGCGAGCAGCTCGAGAACATTTTTATCTTATTGGGTTAGGTGGAGAAGCAGTCGATCAATTAGGGCGAGAAGTCTTTGATGAATTTTATGTGGTTCAAGGTAATAATATCTTTGAACAACTTACTTTTGTGAAAGAGATTTGTGAGCAAAACAAACCGAGCATTTTCTATATGCCAAGTGTAGGAATGGATTTAAAAACCATTTTTGCCTCCAATACACAGCTAGCTCCGATTCAATCTACTGCTCTTGGACATGGTGCGACAACCTGCTCAGATTTTGTTGATTACTATGTGATTGATGATGATTTTGTTGGATCAGAAGAATGTTTTAGTGAAGAATTGATTCGTTTACCAATCAATGCACTTCCTCACGTTCCTTCAGCATTGATGCCTGAAAAGGTAAATTATCTGCTACGAGAAAATCCAGAAGTAGTACAAATTGGTATTGCAGCGACAACGATGAAGCTCAATCCGTATTTCTTAGAAACGTTAAAAGTAATTCGAGATAAGGCAAGTGTTAAAGTGCATTTCCATTTTGTATTAGGGCAATCGCACGGCATTACTCACCCTCATGTGCAACGTTTTATTAAATCCTATTTAGGTGGTTCAGCCACAGTGCATCCACATTCGCCATATCAGCAATATCTCGACATTCTGCACAACTGCGATATGTTGGTAAATCCATTCCCATATGGCAATATGAATGGCATTATTGATATGGTGGCATTAGGTTTGGTTGGTATTTGTAAAACAGGACCAGATGTTCACGAGCATATTGATGAAGGATTATTTAAACGCTTAGGCTTGCCAGAATGGCTAATTGCTAATACAGCAGATGAGTATGTAGAACGAGCTGTTCGTTTGGCAGAAAATCATGAGGAACGTTTAGCATTACGTCGCCACATCATTGAAAATAATGGCTTAAAAACTTTATTTACTGGTGAACCGAGTATGATGGGAATTGAGTTCTTAGCTCGTTTAAAACAATGGGCTGAAACTAATAATGTGATTTTAGCATTAGAATCTAAAACTACAGAAAAACCATCATCTAAAAAAGCGAAGAAAAAAGGGAAATAGAGAATTTAGAAATAATAGAATGCTTCATAATCATAATTTTATGAGGCATTTTTTATATGGCATTTTATGATAAAAAGAGTTTATTTGTTTTTTATTTGTCACCATCAAAAGTAATTAAGATCATATAATAAACTCCTGTTAAAGAAATTTCATTGAGAGTGTTTTTTTACATTTGTTTACAAACCAAAAAATCAAAAACCTTTACAGAACTAAGTGTTATAATCTAAGTCCTAATGTACAGTTTTTATTATGATCAATCCATCTTATTACACCTTAAGGAATTTTAAATGAAAGCTCTTAAAAAATTACTAGCATTAAGCGTTGCAATGGCAATTTCTACAACAGTTTTAGCCGAAACCGCGAATCCGCTTACTTCAATGAAGAATGAAGCGAAAACTTCAGTGATGAAGCAAGTGAATACCACTAAAGATTCAGCCGTGTCAAATGTGAATACCAAAGTGAATGCGGTGAAAGAAAATGCAATGAACGCAAAATCTTCAGCAGAATCAGCGATGACAGAAAAAGCCACTTCTGCAAAAAAAAATATGGAAAATACTAAAGCGATAACTCAAGAAGCCGCTACATCAACAAAAACAAAAGTAGTAGAGAAGGCAAGTGTATTAAAAGATTCTGCAGAGAACAGCAAAAAATCAGCTACTAAAGCGGTGGATTCTGCAAAAAATTCGACAAAATCGACCGCTAGTAAAACGACTGAAAAAGTAAAAGCCTCATCAAAAGTGAATGTGAACACAGCGGATGTTGAAACGCTAAAAAGCCTAAGTGGTATTGGTGAAGCGAAGGCAAAAGCGATCGTAGAATACCGCAAAAAAGTCGGTAAAATTAAATCTGTAACAGACTTATCAAACATCCCTGGTATTGGCGAAGTAACTGTTGAGAAAGTGGCTCCATACCTAACTTTCTAACAAGTACAGAGTAAGCCCCCAAGCGGTTAGCTTTTTAGCATTTTTTGCAAAATAATGCTGAAAACTAGCCGCTTTTTTTATTTAAGGCTTGCATTCCCAAATTTTATCCCCATTAAATAACAGTCAAATCAATAGAAGGAAAACAATATGGTATTAGATTTCAACTCAGTAAAACTTGAAAGCGTAGAAGCAAAGGGCAGTTACGGTATCGGTTTACAAATTGGTCAGCAATTAGTTAGCAGTGGTATGGATGTAGAAGCAGAAGCAGTAGCACGTGGCATTTTCGATGTATTAAGTAATAATGAACCTACAATCGACATCAACGAAGTGACCAAGGCGTTACAGGAATTAGGGCAGCGTGCAGAAACAGCACAAGCTGAAGCGTTCAAAGAGTTAGAAGCAGAAGGTAAAGCTTTCTTAGAAGAGAATAAAAAAGCGAAAGGCGTTGTAGTGACGAACTCGGGCTTGCAGTATGAAATTTTAACTGAAGGTACAGGCGCAAAACCCGTTGCATCAAGCACGGTACGTGTTCATTACACAGGTTCTTTAATTGATGGGACGGTATTTGATAGCTCAGTTAAACGTGGTACACCAGCAGAGTTTCCAGTGAATGGTGTAATTCGTGGCTGGACGGAGGCGTTACAGCTAATGCCTGTGGGCTCAAAATGGCGTTTAACTATTCCGCACGATTTGGCCTACGGCGAACGTGGCGCAGGAGCCTCTATTCCTCCATTCTCCACTTTAATTTTTGAAGTGGAATTATTGGATATTCTTTAATTCTGAATCAATAAACAAGCGGTCATATTTTGCAAATTTTTTGCAGAAAATGACCGCTTGTTTCATACACAACATAAGGAAATAGGTTATTGCCCATAGTACGCATTCGCACCGTGTTTACGAAGGTAATGCTTGTCTAACAATTCTTGTTGCATTGAGTTAATTTGTGGACGGATTTGGTGACTCACAAAGTTCATATACGCTACTTCTTCTAGTACCACTGAATTATGTACTGCATCAAAGGCATCTTTACCCCAAGTGAAAGGTCCGTGGGAATGTACCAATACTCCTGGAATTTGATCTGGGCTAATGCCACGTTCGCGGAAGGTTTCCACCACCACTTTACCTGTTTCAAGTTCATATTCACCCGCGATTTCTTCAGGAGTCATACGGCGAGTACAAGGTATTGAACCATAGAAATAGTCACCTTGGGTGGTGCCTAAGGCTAAGATGTCTTCACCAGCTTGCGCCCAAGCAGTAGCGTGGCGTGAGTGAGTATGTACTACGCCGCCGATGTTCGGAAATTGGCGGTAGAATTCTAAGTGCGTTGGCGTGTCTGATGAGGGTTTTTTACTGCCATAGACACGTTCGCCTTGCAGATTCACAATTACGATGTCTTCCACCGTCATTGTGTCGTATTCCACGCCTGATGGTTTGATCGCCACTAAGGCCGTTTCACGGTCGATTTCACTCACATTACCCCAAGTGAATGTCACTAATTTATATTTTGGCAATTCGAGGTTGGCTTTTAGTACGCGCTCACGCATTGCTTGTAGTTTAGGAGTTAATTCAGTTAATTGGCTCATAGCTCGAAGCCTCCTTCTTTCATTTTTTGTTCAATCCAACGGCGAGCATTGATGATCTCGGCGATTGGCTCTTCTGCTTTTTCTGTCCACATTTCAATTAAGAATGCACCACGGTAGTTTAATTTTGCCAAAATTTCAAAGAAGCCTTTAAAGTCCACGCAGCCGTCTCCGAATGGTACGTCACGGAATTGCCCTTTACAGGTTTCAGTGACTTTATAAGTATCTTTCAAGTGAATTGCAGAAATTTTGTCTATTCCCAACGCAAATTCTTCTTCGATGTTGTCGTTCCACGCTGAGACGTTGCCAATGTCTGGATAGACGGTAAACCACGGTGATTTAATGATTTCATCCCATTTTTTCCAGCGGGTAATTGAACTCATAAATTTGGTGTCCATAATTTCTACAGCAATGGTTACTTGGTTAGTCGCTGCTAATGTTACTGCCCATTCCAAGCCTTCTTGAAAGCGCTGGATAGTACCTTCATCTTGTTCTTCGTAATAAACGTCATAACCAGCTAGCTGAATGGTGCGAATGCCTGTATCTACACAAAACTGAATTGCTTTTTCCATAATCTCATAGGCTTTTTGGCGAGTGGCTTCGTCACGAGATCCGAATGGGAAGCGACGGTGTCCAGAAAGGCACATTGATGGAATAGTTACACCTGTAGTTACAATGGCTTTGACCAGTTTTAAGCGCTCTTTTTTGTTCCAATCAAGGCGAGCCAAACGCTCATCGGTTTCGTCCACTGACATTTCTACAAAGTCAAAACCGCAAGTTTTGGCGATAGACAAACGGTCTTGCCAAGAAATGTTTTTTGGCAAGGCTTTTTCATAGATACCGAGTTTGTGTTTTCTCATATTAAATTCCTTTAGTTTTATTTTTTGCAAAATTTTTGAGAAATTTGACCGCTTGCAAATCTCTGCTAATCTTTAAATTTCCCCTCCCCCCTTCTTTTATAAAGAGGGGCTGGAGGAGATTTATCTATGCTAAAATCACTTCCAACCCTTTTTCTCTCAATGTCTTCACAATTTCAGGATCGGCTTCTCGTCCTGTAATTAACAAATCCATTTCATCTAAATTCGCAAACAACATTCCCACCTGTTTACCGAGCTTGGTGCTATCCACTAAGGCAATAAGTTTGTTCGATTTTTGAGCAAGCGGCTGTTCCGAATTGGCGATAATCATATCGTTTTTATATAAGCCATCTGCCGTAAGCCCTTTGCCGCTGGTGAACATCACGTTGGCGAAATAATTGGTTTCATTTTGATTATTGATAGAAAGGGTGACTTTTTTGGCTTTATTATATTGTCCGCCCATGATCACCAAATTTTCGTGCTCGTGTTCAATTAGATAATTCGCAAGCGGTAGAAAATGGGTTATAATTTGCAAATTGCGCCCACAAAGATGCTTTCCCAACATCTGCATTGTGGAACCTGCGGTTAAAATCACGCTTTCGCCTTCATTACAATATTGGCTTGCTACTTCGGCAATACGTTGTTTTTCAGCAAGATTATTGATTCTTCTTGGTTTGGCATCGCTAAAATGTAAGCCTATTGCTTCCGCCCCATTACGAACTTTTCTTAGTCTACCTTGTTCATTTAGTTTATTTATATCTCGTCGTGCGGTGGCTGGCGAAATATTTAAAAGCCGCATAATTTCCGCTGTGGAAAGTATTCGCTTGCTTTCTAACAATGAAAGTAAATTCTTATGTCTGTATGATTCGTTCATTGTTTTTCCTTAATTATTCTAATTAAATTAATGAACTTAAAAATCCCTCTCTTAGAAAAAAGAGATTAAGAGAGATTTGTAAAAAAAATCGGAAAAACTCACCGCTTGCAAATCTCCCCCGCCCCCTCTGTAATAAAGAGGGGAACTTGTTTTTATAGCATTGATTTAAATTGAATATTCGGCTCTTGCTCGAAGCAGTCGTCGAAACCACGTGGGTGGTGATACTCGATTAAATCTTTATCACGTGGGTACACGTATTTACCGCCCACTTCCCAAATGAATGGATGGAATTTATATTGTAAACGATCTTTGCGCACACGCCATAGGTCAATGATTTCTTGCGTACTTGCCATAAAGTTCGTCCAAATATCGTGATGAACTGGGATAATTACGTTGGTACGTAAACATTCTGCCATACGAAGTAGATCAATCGATGTCATTTTATCTGCGATACCTACAGGGTTTTCACCATAGTTATTTAATGCAACATCAATATCAAATTGTTTGCCATGTTTCGCAAATTGGATTGAGTAGTGAGAGTCTGCGCCGTGATAGATGTTACCGCCTGGGGTTTTGAATACATAGTTCACGGCTTTACGACCCATTTCTTCATCAGATGGACATAAACCTGCTAATTCGCCCCCTTGCTCTTCTGCACCTTCAACTGGAAGGGTTACTAAACAAGTGCGATCGAAAGAGTCTAATGCGTGAATTTCCACATCTTTGATTTTTACTACATCACCAGGCTTCACGGTAATTAAACGATCTTCTGGTACGCCCCATTTTTTCCATAATTCTGTACAGTGCCACGGACCAACGAATTTCACGTGATTAAGATTTGGATTGTTTACGATAGCTGCCGCTACGTTCACATCAATATGGTCGCTATGGTAGTGAGAAGCAAGGATGAAGTCTACTTCGTTGATCGCAAATGGATCTAACACCATTGGTTGCGCACGAAGGTTTGGCTGGAGTTTACGCACACCTGCCATATTGGCCATTTGGTGACCGCGAACCATATCTTTTACTTTTTTGGTTGATTTACCACGGCTACACCATAGATCCATACAAATATTTGCGCCTGCAGGCGTTTTGATCCACACGCCTACGCAACCCAACCACCACATCGCAAAGTTGCCTTCAGGTACAACTTCTTGCTCAATTTCTTCATTTAACCAAGTACCCCACTCTGGGAAGGTTGAAAGAATCCAGCTTTCACGAGTGATTTCATTAACTTTTGCCATAATATACTCCTATTTTTGTCAGGACGGATGAATGATTTAATCTAAAATAATCATAAATAATCACGTAAATTTGTAAAATGCTTTTTTTTGATTTTGTGATCTAGCTCACATTTTTTATTTACTAAATCGTTTCACTAATGTGCACTAAATCAAAGTATTTTGCAAAGCTTTTTATTTTCAATGGGTTGTAAAGATGGTTAAGAAATTGACCGCTTGTAAAAGCGAAAGCCATATTAAATTGATTAGAAATTAATCAAAATGAAAAATAAAATGTGATCTACTTCACAAATAATCAAAAATAATCTTTTTTAGTTTTTTGAGAGCGGTTATTATTTAATGCGTAGGCAATATTAGTCTATTTTTTAACTTAGCCAAGCATAATTTTTAATCATTATTAAACTCACATAAGAGAGGTCTCTATGGACACATTAATGAGTATTTTTATGGCAATCAATAATCAAATACTCTCCAAGGCTCCTTTATTACTAGGTCTTGTAGCGTGCATTGGTTATATTTTCCTTAAAAAAGATTCCACCACCATTATTAAAGGCACAATCAAAACTATCGTTGGTTTTATGTTAGTACAGGTTGGTTCTGGTCAGCTCGTACAAAACTTTAAACCTGTGATTGAAGGTTTATCTAAATACCACAACTTAAAAGGTGCGGTAATCGACCCATATACCAGTTGGCAGGCAACAATATCTACCATGGGTGATGCTTATGCTTATGTGGGTTACGCAGTGATTTTGGCGTTGTTCTTAAATATTCTTTTAGTGCTCTTTCGCCACTTCACAGGTATTCGTACCATTATGCTTACGGGGCACATTATGTTCCAACAAGCAGGTTTGGTGGCGGTGGTCTTCTTTGTATTAGGTGCTCAACCTTGGGAAATCGTCGTTTACTCGGCAATCTTAATGGCGCTTTACTGGGGGATATTCTCTAACGTAATGTACCAAGCCACTCAACAAGTAACGGGGGGAGCAGGTTTCTCTATCGGTCACCAACAACAATTTGCTTCTTGGCTTGCCGCCAAAGTAGCACCGAAACTCGGTAAAAAAGAAGAAACGGTAGACAAACTCGACTTACCAAAATGGTTGCATATTTTCCACGATAGTATTTCCGCCACAGCCATCGTAATGACTGTATTCTTCGGCATCATCTTAATGTCATTTGGGCTAGATAATCTTCAACAAATGGCAGGTAAAACACACTGGACGATTTATATATTTGAAACTGGTTTGAAATTTGCCGTGGCAATCCAAGTCATCGTGCTGGGTGTGCGTATGTTCGTGGCAGAACTTTCTGAATCCTTCAAAGGGATTTCTGAACGCTTAATTCCAAATGCAGTATTAGCGATTGACTGTGCGGCAACTTATGCATTTTCACCAAACGCTGTGGTATTTGGATTTATGTGGGGGGCAATTGGTCAGTTCGTTGCCGTAGGTGCGTTAATTGCTTACCAACAATTCGGCGGTGATGCCTCAGCAGCAGTGTTAATCATCCCGGGCTTCATTCCGATGTTCTTCTCAAACGCAACCATCGGTGTATTCGCTAACCACTTTGGTGGCTGGAAAGCAGTAATGAAAATCTGTTTCGTGATGGGTATCATTGAGGTGTTAGGCTCTGCGTGGGTAGTAAGTCTTATCACTTCAACCGAAGCGGGCGCAGGCTTTAATGGCTGGATGGGGATGGCAGACTGGGCATTATTATTCCCACCTGTAATCCAAGGTATCTTCTTCAGCCCTGCAGGTGCAACATTTGTATGTATTGCCTTATCTCTTGTTTATATGGCATTTGCGGGTAAACAATTACGTGCCGATGAAGCTCGTGCGAAAGCAGAAGGCAAAACAGTGGATCAATTATACGGTTTCGGTGAGCCTATTGAAGAGGAAACTCCAGCGCAAGAAGCGACGCCAGTGGCGGCTGCAGGTAAATCAAATGCGGTGCGTATTTTAGCGGTATGTGGTTCAGGGCAAGGTTCATCAATGATGATGAAAATGAAAATTAAACAGTACCTTGATAAACGTGGTATTCCGAATGTAATGGATTCCTGTGCGGTTACCGACCACAAAGGTAAAGTAGCTGGTGTAGATATCATTGTATGTTCACAACATTTACAAAATGAAATCGTACAAGATGGACGCGTATCCGTATTAGGCGTGAAAAATATGCTTAACCCGAATACCTTCGGTGATGAACTTTTAGAGTTAATCAAAAAATATCAATAATTTGACCGCTTGTCGGTAGGGTGGGCATTCATGCCTACCCTCTGTATCGTAGGGTGCGTTGCACCGTTTAATCCAATTCATCTCACAACGGTGCAACAAGTTGCACCCTACACTCCAAGGAGAACTCCTATGTTTAAAGAATCTCTTATTGAAAATAACTCAATTAAATTAAATCAAAAAGCTGCAGACTGGAAAGCTGCGGTGAAAATCGGTACTGATATGCTCGTAGCCTCAGGTGCAATTGAGCCTCGCTATTACGATAATATTATTTCAAAGGTAGAAGAGCTTGGTCCTTACATTGTATTAGCGCCTGGTTTAGCAATGCCACACGCACGTCCTGATGAAGGTGTTATTAAAACCGCTTTTGCATTAACTACATTGAGCGAACCAGTAGATTTTGATGGTGAATCAATCTCTGTATTAGTTACTTTAGCAGGCAGTGATTCAGATACTCACTTAGGGGGTATTATGGAAATTACCCAAGCGTTCGATGATCCAGATAACGATGATGGTGTAAATATCCAAAAATTCCTAGACTGCAAAACCGTTGATGATGTGTTAGCGGTTATTGATGCAGCGATTGAAAACGCATAAAAAAGCCCCCTTTTTTGTAAAGAGGGGAGCTAATCTTAAATTCACTAATCTGAAAAGGAACAGAATATGTCAAAACCATTATTGCAAATAGCCTTAGACTCATTAAGCCTTGAAAAAGCCGTAGCCGATGCAAAACAGGCAGAAAGCGTAGTTGAAATCATTGAATGCGGTACTATTTTAGCGTGTGCAGAAGGAATGAAAGCGGTTTCAACCTTACGTGCGCTTCACCCAAATCACATTATCGTCTGTGACTTAAAAACCACCGATGGCGGTGCAATTTTAGCCAAAATGGCATTTGAAGCAGGAGCAGACTGGCTAACCGTGTCAGCAGCGGCTCACCCAGCGACCAAAGCAGCTTGTAAAAAAGTGGCAGATGAATTCAATGCCGCTCACCCAGAACTCAAAGTAAAAAAAGAGATCCAAATCGAAATTTACGGCAACTGGACAGTTGAAAAAGATGCACAAGAATGGGTTGATTTAGGGGTAAAACAAGCGATTTACCACCGCTCTCGAGATGCAGAATTAGCTGGCCGTGGCTGGACACCAGAAGACATTGAGCTAATGAAACAACTTTCAGCAAAAGGTTTAGAGCTTTCAATCACAGGTGGTATTGTGCCTGAAGAAATTCATCTCTTCAAAGAAATCAAAAATGCCAAAGCCTTCATCGCTGGTCGTGCCTTAGTCGGCGAAAAAGGCAAAGCAACCGCAGAGGCGATTCGAGCAGAAATTGATAAATATTGGAGCTAAGACTAAATAACCTCAAACAAATGCCGCCTGAAAATCTGTTTTCAGACGGCATTTTTACTTCGTTTTACAAATTTTTGCGCAAATTTGACCGCTTGTATAAACTATTTCAATTTCGTTATCATTAACCAAATACTTACTTAAGGACTAAATATGAAAAAACTATTCATAACCCTCTTTGCCCTTTCAGCCGTTTCTATGGCGGTAGCGAAAGAGGTCAATATCAAATTTTTAGGCACCTCAGACGTACACGGGCGTATTGTACCGTGGTCTTATGGGGCGGACGTAGAAGACAAATCCGGTTCATATGCACAAATTGCTACCTATGTAAACGAGGTGCGTAAAAACCACCAAAACGTGGTATTGGTGGACATTGGCGATGCGATTCAAGACAACCAAGTGGAAGTGTTCGCTAAAACTGAAAAGTATTACAAAGACAACCCAGTGCCCAAAGTGTTGAACGCAATGGATTACGACTATTTCATTTTAGGTAACCACGAATTTAACTTTGGTATGACAGCGCTTGATGAAATCATCAAAGACATCAAAGCGAAAACTTTGACCGCCAACTTCTATCACAAAGACGGTAAGCGCTATGTGGAACCAATCCACATCATCGAAAAAGAAGGTGTGAAAATTGGTTTGATCGGCTTAACCACGCCAATGTCTGCGATTTTTGAGAAAGACACGGGGCATTTAGATGCAATGAAATTCAGCTCACCAAGCGAAGAAGCCAAAGCTCAAATTGCAGAATTGAAAAAACAAGGCGTGAATGCCATCGTGGTGTTGGCACATATGGGCATCGAAAAC
>JBHACP010000007.1:0-13832 GCA_041854605.1 Actinobacillus sp. | reverse complement strand
TGATTAACCAACAACGTTTTGACCCTGAACGGATTGATTTCAGCGTGAAGCAAGGTAGTGTGGAACGTTGGTATTTAACCAGCAATACTGATATTGGCTTTACCTTGCAAGGCGCGAAATTTATTGTAGAAACCCGTAATCGTCAGCGTATAACCAATAAACATTTAGCGTGGAAAGATACGCTGTGGCTCACGAAAGATCAAGAAACCACGATTCTCGTAAAATTTGATCACCTTGCTTCTGAAAAGCTGCCATTCAGTTTTGGCGTTTCAGATTTTATGTTACGCGATCGAGGTGCAATGGGGCAGTTTAGCGTAACGGCGTAAGTGGTCGGCTTTCTGATAAAATTTACTCGCTACGCTCGCTCCTTCGGAGCCGTTGGCAAAGCCAACGTTCAAACGCAAGCGTTTGTGTAAAAAAATCGTGAAAAATGACCGCTTTTTTCCCCTATTTAGCGAGCAATCGGGTAGAATAAGCGAGATTTTCCCCGTATAAAGAGGATATTATGGAATACCTAGATTTTGAATTACCAATTGCCGAGTTAGAAGCGAAAATTGAATCGCTTCGTGCCGTGGCAGATGGCGACAGCAAAATTAACCTTGATGACGAAATCAAGCGTTTACAAAAGAAAAGTGAAGAGCTAACCAAGAAAACCTTTGCCAATCTTGATGCGTGGCAAACCTCAAAAATGGCTCGTCACCCCAATCGCCCTTATACTTTGGATTACATTGAGCATATTTTCACTGAATTTGATGAATTAGCAGGTGACCGTGCCTTTGCTGATGATAAAGCGATTGTAGGTGGTATTGCACGACTTGAGGGGCGTCCTGTGATGGTTATTGGTCATCAAAAAGGTCGTTCAACTAAAGAAAAAGTGATGCGTAACTTTGGTATGCCAGCGCCAGAAGGCTATCGCAAAGCCTTGCGTTTAATGGAAATGGCAGAGCGTTTTAATATGCCAATCATCACTTTTATCGACACACCAGGAGCGTACCCAGGTATTGGTGCAGAAGAACGTGGTCAGGCCGAGGCAATTGCACGCAATCTGCGTGAAATGTCACAGCTTAAAGTGCCTGTAATTTGCACTGTCATCGGCGAAGGTGGTTCGGGTGGTGCATTAGCAATTGGCGTAGGTGATAAAGTCAATATGTTGCAATATTCGACATATTCGGTGATTTCACCAGAAGGTTGTGCCTCCATCCTATGGAAATCTGCCGAAAAAGCCTCAACTGCTGCCGAAGTAATGGGTTTAACGGCACAACGCCTAAAAGAGCTGGGTTTAATTGATGGTATCGTCGAAGAACCACTTGGCGGTGCACACCGTGATTACACCGTAATGGCGCAAACGCTAAAACAACAAATTTTAGCGGATTTAGCGGATTTGGATGCGTTAGATAAAGAAACCTTACTTGAACGCCGCTATGAACGTTTAATGGGTTACGGTTACTGCTAATTTGCAAATTTTTGGCAAAAAACAACCGCTTGTAATGTTGAGTTACAAGCGGTTTCTTTTAGTCAATATTTTGCAATTCCTCTTCCGAAAGCGTTTCTTGACCATCACTGGCTTCCGTAGCTTTACCGTCATTGACTTTAAATTCAAGATGTTGGAAATAGGCTTCACGGAAGGTAGTGTAAGGATCAGAAGACTGTTCTAATAAGGCTTCTTGCCCGATACGTTTTGCGCGAGAATCTACACCCTGTACAACGAATTTAGCCACAGACCACGGCGTTGCAGTATAGGTTAGAATAGAATAGGCGGCATCAACACCTTTACCCACTAATTGACGTGGCGTGCTTGCTCCCATACCTGGCAGCATTACATAAGACCCTGTTGGTACTTTGTAAGTGCCCATAGTGTCACCAAACTCACGTTGTTCAGTTTCTAATTTTAAATCTTTTGTTTGGCTTGCCCAGTCAATTAAGCCACCTAAACCGAAGATCGAGTTGATCCAAAAGCGATTAAAATGCACCATTGCTTTTTGCCCCTCTCCTTCAAATAAGCGGTTTACGAAGCTCACAGGCTCATCAAGGTTGTTGGCGACATTGACTAACCCCGTTTTAACAGGACTTGGTACATATTCTTTCCAACCTGTTGCCACTGGTTTTAACACATAAGGGTCTAGAAAATCGTAATTTACTTTCCACATTGCACGGTTAAAGCCTTCAAGTGGATCGTCACGTTGTCCTGTTGCTGGATCGACGGAAGATGAGCAAGCAGTCAAAAAAATTAACGAGCTTGCAAGAACGATATGTTTTACTTTCATAAATAAATTCCTATTGAAAATAAGTGTAGGTGTGTCGAACATGCTCTACACAAGATTGTGGTTATTCTAACTTAGAACATTTGAAACACAAGTAAACAAAAGTAAAAATTAAAATAGAAATCTAGACGTCTAAATTGCGATAGCCTACAATAGCAACAATTTTTTAGGGAGAAAAAAATGGCAGATTGGAACGGCGAATATATTAGCCCTTATGCAGAACATGGTAAGAAAAGTGAGCAGGTGAAAAAGATCACTGTTTCGATTCCAATTAAGGTGTTGGAAATTCTTACTAATGAACGCACCCGCCGTCAGATCAAAAACTTGCGCCACGCCACTAATAGTGAGCTACTTTGCGAGGCATTTTTACATGCATTTACAGGTCAGCCATTACCAAGTGATGAAGATCTAACCAAAGATCGTAGCGATGAAATCCCCGAAGAAGCAAAAGTGAAAATGCGAGAACTTGGGGTTGATCCTGAAAATTGGCAATATTGATTTTTAAACCTCACGGTTGTGAGGTTTTTTTATATGCAACAAACAGAAGGAGCATAAATGCAGCAAAAACAATTATTAAGAGAGGCTAAATGGGCTGTCTGGTTAGCTTTGCTTTACCTCGTTGGTTGGTGTGGTTTCGCTTATTTTTCTTCAAGTGAAAGAGGGGTATTCGGCTTTCCACTGTGGTTTGAACTTTCGTGTATTTTTTTACCGCTTGTTTTCGCGGCAATAGTGTATTTTGCCATTAAGAAAGTGTATCAAGATATCAACTTAGATGAGGTAAATGATGAATAAAGAAATGCTTTTACCACTGATTGTCTATTTGATTTTTGTCTTTGGCGTGGCGTTTTATGCTTATCGCAAACGCAAGGGCGGTAGCTTCCTTTCTGAATATTATGTGGGTAGCCGCTCAATGTCGGGCTTTGTATTGGCAATGACAACAGCTGCAACCTATGTGGGGGCAAGTTCCTTCATTGGTGGACCTGGCGCTGCTTACAAATATGGTTTGGGTTGGGTGTTGTTGGCGATGATTCAAGTGCCTGCAGTATTGTTGGCGTTAGGCGCATTGGGCAAAAAATTTGCTTTACTGGCACGTAAACATAATGCAGTAACCATCAATGATATGTTGTTGGCGCGCTACAACAATAAATTTGTGGTGTGGATTTCAAGCCTTGCTTTATTGCTTTCGTTTTTTGCGATGATGACGGTGCAGTTTATCGGCGCAGGACGTTTGCTGGAAACGACTCTAGGTTTACCATACCAAACGGCAATTATGATTTTTGCTGTCACCGTGGGCATTTATACCTTTATCGGTGGTTTTCGTGCGGTAGTGCTGACCGATACTATTCAAGGATTGGTGATGTTAGTCGGCACTTCGCTCTTGCTTGGTGGTGTCATTTATGCTGCAGGTGGAGTAGAAAATGCGATGAATACGCTGGAAGCAACCAATCCGCAGTTATTAAGTCCGTACGGTATTGATGAGCGCCCGCTCGATTTTACCTTTATGAGTTCGTTCTGGGTGTTGGTCTGCTTTGGCTTAATAGGCTTACCACAACTTGCCGTGCGTAGTATGGCGTATAAAGATAGCCGTTCTCTACATCAAGCCTTGGTGATTGGCACGTTAATGGTGTCGCTCTTGATGTTTGGAATGCACTTGGCGGGCGTATTAGGCAGAGCGCTGATTCCTGATTTGAAGATTTCTGATCAAGTGATTCCTACCTTGATGATTCAGGTGTTACCACCAATAGTAGCAGGGGTTTTCTTGGCGGCACCTATGGCGGCGATTATGTCATCAATTGATTCGCTTTTGATCCAATCTTCTTCTACGCTGATTAAAGATCTCTATATTGCTGTGAAGCCCGATGCGGTGAATAATGAGAAAAAACTGAAAACGTTCTCCACCATTACCACTTTAACTTTTGCGGTATTGCTGGTGTTTGCCGCATTGAATCCGCCTGATATGTTAATTTGGTTGAATTTGCTATCGCTTGGTGGCTTGGAAGCGACTTTTCTGTGGGTGATTGTGCTGGGGTTATATTGGGATAAAGCCAATGCGGCTGGCGCAGTGAGTTCAATGGCGGCGGGGTTAATCAGCTATGTGATTATTGCATCTTTCAAGATTTCAGTTTTGGGTTTTCACGCCATCGTACCGTCGCTCACTATTGGGTTAGTGGCATTTTTGATTGGTAACCAATTTGGTAAAAAATCAGCGAAAATCGACCGATTGTAAAGCTAAAGCCCCCTTATCTATTCGGATAAGGGGATTTTTTTACCAAATCTGAATACGTTCCATCATGGAACGATACATCTTATCGCCCTGTTTCGTACCAAAAGCATGATGAAAACCGTTGATGTTCAACAGCGGAGCGAACGCTCGCAAATGCCCAGGGGCATGCGGATCGCTTTTCACTTGATGAGTTAAGGCTTCAACTGTGGCTTTATAACGCCACGAACGAGTCCAACTCATAAAGAAACGTTGATCGGCATTGAGATTTTCAAGTGTTGGGCTTTTGCCTTTATCTTTCTCATAGAGCTTTAAGGCATCGTAAGCGATACTTAGTCCCCCTAAATCGGCAATATTTTCTCCTAGGGTGAAACGCCCATTCACGTGTATTTTGGGGATCACTTCAAATTTATCGAATTGTGCTACTAACTTATCTGCCAAGGCTTCGAATCGTTTACGATCCTCTTTCGTCCACCAATTCACTAAATTGCCTTCGCCGTCAAATTTTGAGCCACTATCGTCAAAACCATGAGTGATTTCGTGTCCGATAATTGCGCCAATAGCACCAAAATTCACGGCAGGGTCGGCTTTTTCGCTGTAAATCGGTGCTTGCAAAATTCCCGCTGGGAAAACAATGCGGTTCATAAATGGGCTATAGGCGGCATTTACCACTTGAGGCAGCATTCCCCATTCGTTTAAATCAACCGCCTTGCCGATTTTATTCAAATTGTATTGGTAATCCCAATTTGCCACGGCTTGCTTATTGGCGTAGAGAGAACCACCTTCCGCCACGGTTTTAAGTGTTAGATTGGTATAGTCTTTCCATTTGTTTGGAAAACCCACTTCGGTGCGGAATTTATTGAGCTTCGCTTTTGCTTTTTGTTTGGTGCTTGCCGACATCCAACCCAGTTGATCAATGCGTTGATGATAGGCTTTGATCAAATAACTTGCCATTTCAAGCAGATTTTCTTTCGCCGATTGAGGAAAGAATTTTTCTACATAAAATTGGGCAAATTCCTGTCCAATCCATTCGTTAAGCGTTGATAAGGCACGTTTTTCCAACGCCCGTTGTTTTTTCTGCCCTGTCAAAGTTTTACCATAAAAGGCAAAACGAACATCGTCCATTTCTTGATTCAAATAAGGGGCATTATCAGAATAGAGGCGGAAGACAAGATAATCCTTAATCGTCGCTAGTTGTTGAGAGTTTATTAAGCTATCCAAAGCTTTAAAATAACGAGGCTCGTAAAGAATCACGCTCTCCGTTTTAACACCTACCGCTTCAAGATATTGAGCAAGATGGATATTTCGACTTAATTTAGCTAATTCCTTGGTAAAGATCGGGTTATAGCGTTTTTGAATATCACGATCTTCTTCATTAGTGAGCAAGGTTTTGGCTACCTCTTTTTCATAATTCACAATAGCTTGCGCTCGACGTTGCGGATTTTTTACCCCAGCGATGGTCAGTATTTTAGCCACATAATGTTGATAATTTTCTAACGTTTTGCGGTTTTCAGGCGTGTCTTTTTGGAAATAATCGTTGCTTAAACCCAAATCTTCATTACTTAGGTAAACCGCATTTTGGCGGGAATCCTTGAGATGCGCAAACACCTCCCAACCAAAGAGAGTTTGATTGCCTTTTTTAGTTTCATTGATCAAATATTGCTCTAAATCTGCCAAAGTTTGAATGGCTTGAATGTTGGCAAGATCGGCTTGAATAGGCGTTAAGCCTGCTTGCTCGCGGGCTTTCAAATTCGTATAACTTTCATAAATAGCTTTTAGGCGCTTAGCTCGTGCATCATTAGCAAATTTTGGATCAGAAATGACCGCTTGCAATAACTCAAGCGAGCGTTTTTCATTCAGTTCGTTCAATTCCGCCAAGGTTCCCCAAGAGGTACGGTCAGCAGGAATTTGGGCTGAATCTGCCCATTTACCGTTCACATAACGATAAAAATCTTGCTGTGGCGCAATGCTTTTATCCATTCCTTCGGTGAGCGTGGATTGGTAAGCTAGATTCGGAGAACAAGCAGTAAGGAAAATGGCGAATAGCGAGAGGTAAAGTTTTTTGTTCATAGCCAAAATAAATTTTCGTTGAGACTTAAAGAAATTCTCCCTCTTTAAAAAAGAGGGGGTATAGGAGATTTGACCTTACTTATCAATTTTCGCTCGCATCAATTCAATCAAATCGGTAATTTCTGGCGTTGGGGCAGGCTGTTGATGCATTACCCAACGGAATAATTCAGGATCGGGATAGGTCAGCATTTCGGCAAAAGCCTGTTGTTGCTGTTCGTTTAGGCTGTCAAAATGGTTTTGATAAAACGGCATAATCATTTTATCCAACTCACGCATTCCTCGACGGCACGCCCATTCCAATTTAAAGCGGTTAATTTCTGTCATTATTTTACCTCGTTAATACGCAACTCTTTAGGCACTTCAAAGAACATATTTTCTTCCAAGCCTTCAAGGTTTGCCACCTCAGTGACCCCAAGTGTTTGTAGATGTGAAATCACTGATTGCACTAGCACTTCAGGCGCAGAGGCCCCTGCGGTAATACCGATCGTTTCTACGCCTACAAGCCACGTAGGATCAATATCTTCGGCGCCGTCAATTAAGCGAGATTGCACTCCCATTCGGCTCGCCAGTTCAGCCAAACGGTTAGAATTTGAGGAATTTTTCGAACCGATGACCAGCACTAACTGCGATTGTTTTGCGAGTTCACGCACCGCTTGTTGGCGATTGGTTGTGGCATAACAAATGTCATTTTTGCGTGGACCTTGAATATTTGGGTACTTCGCTTTCAGGGCTTCAATGGTTTCTGCCGTGTCATCCAGTGAAAGCGTTGTTTGTGTCATAAAAGTTAAATCATCGTCGCCTGAAACAGGCAAACTCGCAATATCTTCCACCGAATCGACAAGGTAAATCCCTGCATTTTCGTTGTCGTATTGCCCCATTGTGCCGATCACTTCAGGATGCCCTTCGTGACCAATTAAAATCGCTTTAGTGCCTTTTTTGCTCGCTCGAGCGACTTGCATATGCACTTTGGTCACCAGCGGACAAGTAGCATCAAACACCTTCAAACCACGGCGTTTTGCCTCTTGGCGCACCGCTTGTGACACCCCATGAGCCGAGAAAATCACAATAGCATCATCAGGCACTTCGTCCAACTCTTCCACAAAAACTGCCCCTTTAGCTTTCAAACCATCCACCACAAAGCGGTTGTGCACCACTTCGTGGCGCACGTAAATGGGCGCACCGTGTACTTCTAACGCCAATTCCACAATCGAAATGGCGCGATCAACACCTGCACAAAATCCACGTGGGTTGGCTAATAAAATTTTCATTAATTCTGTTTCTCTTTTTTCTCTAAAAACGAAGCTAAAATCAACACACCAGCTCCGACGGAAATAGCAATATCGGCAATATTGAAGGTGGCGAAATGGTAGCCTTCCCAGTTCCAATAAAAATCTAAAAAATCTACCACATAGCCGTGATAGGCACGGTCAATGGCATTGCCCAATGCGCCACCAATAATTAAAGCGTATGCAGAATTTTCTAATTTTTTGACCGCTTGCGTGTTGTCGTTGCGGTAGAGCATAATGACTAGAGCGAAAGAAATGACTATCGCTAAACCTAAGAAAAAATAAGTTTGCCAGCCGTCGTGATTAGCTAAAAAGCTGAATGCCGCCCCGTAGTTACGGGCGTAGGTGATATTAAAAATCGGCAATACATTAATGGTATCGTATAAATTAAAATTTTGCACGATGGCATACTTTGAGCCCAAATCTGCCACTATCACCACAAGGCTAAGCCATAACCAAGAAAGCGTATTTTTTTTCATTACAGCGCATCCTCATTTTCTTCACCCGTGCGAATGCGAATAGCTCGTTCTATATCATAAACGAAGATTTTTCCATCGCCAATTTTGCCTGTTTGTGCCACATCAATGATCGCCTCAATACAGCTATCCACTTGTTCAGCGGCAACCACCACCTCCACTTTCACTTTTGGCAAAAAATCAATGGCATATTCTGCACCACGATAAAGTTCGGTATGCCCTTTTTGGCGGCCAAAACCTTTTACTTCGGTCACGGTCATCCCCGTAATACCCGCATCGGTTAAAGCTTCACGCACATCGTCGAGCTTAAATGGTTTAATAATGGCTTCGATTTTTTTCATTTTGAACCTTATTTTATGGAAACACATACAAGTCATTATAATATGAAATCTGTTTCTATCACTAATTTTCTCAAACGGAAAAGAAAAGGCGTTTATTTAGTTACCCAAATAAACGCCTTGTATGAGGAGTTTTAATGCCCAATTAGCCTTGGCAGCACGCTGATGCTGAAGAGAACATCCAAACCAATTTTTCTTGTTCTTTAATGTAATCGCTCATTAAAGATTCCGTTGAATCATCACCTTCTGCTGCCGCAAGATTTAAAATCTCACGTTGTTTTTCGATTAACGTTTTGAAACCTTTCAAGGTACCTGCTAAACACTCTTGCGCTGTGGTTGCGTTGGTATGCTCTTCTAAGGCAGAATCCTTTAAATATTGCCCAAAAGAGTGGCTTGGGGTAACGCTTAACGTTAAAACACGTTCTGCCACTTCGTCGATTTTAGCCGCTAAATCGTCATAGATTTCTTCAAATTTTTCGTGTAATTGGAAGAAACTTAAGCCTTTGATGTTCCAGTGATAACCACGCATATTCATATAGAATACTTGATAAGTGGCTAATAGTTTATTTAATTCTGCGGCGATTTTTTCAGATGATGCAACGTTTAAACCGATATTGTTAGTCATAATATGTTCCTCTTATAAAGTGATTGTGATGAAAATTAAGCATAGCTTAATCAATGTGGGCATTCTATTACTGTAAAAACAGCTTGTAAAATGAATATAATCTATACACAGTATAGGTAAAAATTATCAAATATAGAAAATTGATAATTTTTGTCAATTAAAATGAAAATAAGAATAACTCGTACTACAAATTTTGCACAAAATTTGGCAGCCACGCTTCAGCGGTGGTATCGTGGTCAAAATTGGTTGCCACATCAATGCGCAAAGATTCACACACCAATTTCGCCCCTTTTGCTTGCAAGCCAGTTTCCACAAAGTTTACCGCATTACAAAAAGTATCATAATCGCTAGACCCCAATCCAACCACACCGAATTTCATTGCACTGAAATCCAGTTCACTTTGCGCCATTTCCTCAAATAATGGCTTGAGATTGTCGGGTAGTTCGCCTGCGCCGTGGGTTGAAGTCACTACCAATAAATTGGCTTGGTGTTGAATATCCGCCAATGTGGCTTGGTTAAAAAGTTCCACTTCAAAACCTTGCTCCTTTAAGCAAGATTCTAAATGATCTGCCACATATTCCGCCCCACCCAAGGTTGAGCCTGTAATAATACAAATTGAATTGCACATACGCTTACTCCTTCAAATAAAGGGATAGCATAAGCCGATTTTGCCAAAAAGCAAGCGGTCGTTTTTGCCTAAAATTTTGCAAATTTTTAGCGAAAAATGACCGCTTGTTGTTGTCTTTTAATTAGGCATTCTATTTTTAAGGAGGCAGTATGAAAGACAAAATTTCTCCCGCGACGATGAGCGGGTTGTCGTCCACCTTGCTGATTACGCTTTGGGCGAAAGCGGTGGAGCTGGGGCGTGCCGATGCTTTGTTGCATGATGAACAGGCACAGCGGATGATGCAGATGATTGATTACGATTTCAAAAAGTTTGAATCGGCTAAGCTGTCCCAGCCAGGTTGTTGTGGACGGGCGTTGATCATCGATAATGAGACACAGCGTTTTATCGATCAGCATCCGAATGCGGTGGTGGTACAGCTTGGTGCAGGGCTGGACGCCCGTTTTGAGCGGTTGGGCAAGCCGAATGTGACGTGGTATGACTTAGATTTGCCCGAGGTGATTGCGGTGCGCCATCAATTGTTGCCTGAAAACGGCAACCGCTATCTGGCGGCGTCGATGTTCGATACGGGCTGGATGCAAGAGATCGCCGCCCTCAACTGCTCGGTTTTGCTGATTGTGGAAGGCGTGCTGATGTATTTTCCCGAAAACGAGGTGCGCACGTTTTTTGAAACAGTAGCGCGCGAGCTGCCGAATGTGACCGTGGTGTTCGATTCGTTGCCTTCGATGGGCGTTGGGCGCGCGAAAAAGCACGATGCCTTGCGCAGTATGAGTAATGAACAACGCCCTGAATTTCTTTGGGCACCGCACGAACTGTCGGTGCTTGAGCAGTGGCAAAAACGCTTGAAAATCACGGCAGTACACTATTTGAGCGATGTTTGCGCCCACCGTTACCCTTGGTACGTCCGCTGGATGTATAAACTCCCTTGTGCACACGATTATTTGGATCAGCGCATTGTGGTAATGGAGAGTGAGCTTTCGACGTAAAACCGATGCGCAAAATTGCGCCAAGAAGAACGCCTCGCTATTTTATAATAGGGGCGTTTTAGGTTTGATCTTGTGCAAAATTTTAGCAAAATTCGACCGCTTGTAATGCGCTAGTTGTCGATATTGAAGGTCATCGTGGCATAATGCTTCGCCTTTTGGCACTGTTTGCTATCTTTAAATGGCACTTCGTACACGACACTGGCTTTCCAAAAACCTGCTTTAAGCGGAATAATATCAACTGTACCATCAGAAAGCGTGACATCTGAAAACGCTTGTGCTTCTACTTTATGAGTGTGGCTGTGGTCGGTTTGATCGAAGCCTTTGAAGGTTGCAGTTAAAGTGGCTTCAGGCAAGGGATCACCTTGGTATAACACCACCACTTTGAAACGTTCCCCCACTTTCACACTGGCAGGATTGACCATGGGGACGATTTCCAATTCGTGCCCGACTTGCTCGGCAAAGACACTGGAATCTGCTACATCAACGTTTCCTACATTAATAATTTGTTTGCCGTACATGGCTGTTTGTTCGCAATAGGTGGCATTGGGCGTGTTTTTCATATCCGCTTGTTTCCAACCCTCAGCATTTTTTGACCAAAAGGTTGGGTTATATTGCGCAGAAAGTAGGTAAGTGCCTGCCTGCAATTTCTGCTGACTTTCAAAGTGATAATTTTTACCTATTTGGGTGAGTTTTGCAGAGCCTGTTTTACTCAATAAATTCATTCCTTTATCGAAAAAATGTAAGCGTTTTTCAGGAATTTCTTCCAAAGTTGGAAATTCACCATAGCCAAGATTGGCTTGTAAAGTTTTGCCTTCTATTGCTTCACTTTCCACCCAAACACGGTGAGCATTGGCGGAAAGAGCCAGGCTGGTTAAGAGAAGTCCTAAAATTGTTTTTTTCATACAATAGCTTCCTTATCGTTATCGTTGGCGAGCTTTAAATCTTGGGTTACTTTTACAAATCACATAAAGTTTGCCTTTACGGCGAACAACCTTGCAATCTTGATGGCGAGTTTTGGCACTTTTGAGTGAGTTTAGAATTTGCATTTTTTCTCCTATTAACGGCTTTTTAAGTTCACCATTCCTTTAAATTTATCAACAAATTTGCTGACTCTTCCTTCGTTATTTACTTCCCGACGTTTACCTGTGTAAACAGGATGCGAGGCAGACGAGGTATCCAGATGATACAGAGGATATTCTTTACCATCTGTCCAAACCATTGTTTTATTGGTAGTTGCGCAAGATCGGATAATCCAGCCTTGTTGAATAGAACTATCATAGAATAATACCTCTCGATAATTTTCAGGGTGAATCCCTTTTTTCATTATTTGTCTCCTTTATATCATATAACCATAATTTAATTATGGTTATATGATATCAAAATAAAAAATAAAAACAATAGTTTTTTTATGGTTTTTGTTTGTTTTAAGAAGATATAATGTAATTCATTTATCAATTTTGCGATCTAGATCGCCTTTTTCTGGTTAAATTTATGTTACGCTACATAAAATTCTGTAAGGAGAACACTATGACTCACCAACCTTTTTTTATTGCGCCATCTATACTTTCTGCTGATCTCGCTCGTCTTGGTGATGATGTTAAAGAGGTATTAAATGCGGGTGGCGATATTATTCACTTTGATGTGATGGATAATCATTTTGTGCCAAATCTCACCTTTGGTCCTGCGATTTGCCAAACTTTGCGTGATTATGGGATTACGGCGCCAATTGATGTGCATCTAATGGTAAAACCTATCGAACGATTGATTCCTGATTTTGCCAAAGCTGGGGCGAACTACATCACGTTCCACCCTGAAGCGACTGAACATATTGATCGCAATTTGCAACTCATTCGTGATTTAGGCTGTAAAGCGGGTTTGGTTTTCAACCCTGCCACACCATTACATTATCTTGATTATGTAATGGATAAAGTCGATATGATTTTATTGATGGGAGTAAATCCTGGTTTTGGTGGTCAAAAATTCATTCCAAATACCTTGAATAAGTTGCGTGAAGTGCGTCACCGCATTGATGCAAGCGGTCGTTCTATTCGTTTAGAAGTGGACGGCGGAGTGAAAATTGATAATATTGCTGAAATTGCCGAGGCTGGTGCAGATACTTTTGTGGCAGGATCAGCTATTTTTGATCAACCTGATTATAAAGCAGTGATTGATCAAATGCGCAAAGAATTGGCAAATATTTGATAAACCCTTTACATAATGGTAAAATCGGTTTGCTTTTTCGCTTACACGATGTTAGCGAACCGTTTTAGTTCGAGTGTATCGAAAAGCAGAGTGGTTTGACCTTACTTGTAATGGTTGAATTTCTCTAAATTTTCATTACACTACTTAACTCTCGCATTAAGCGATTTTACATAGGAAACAAAAAATGAGCATTGAAGAACGCGTAAAAAAAATTATCGTTGATCAATTAGGCGCAGACGCTGCAGCAGTTAAACCAGAAGCTTCATTCATTGAAGATTTAGGTGCAGACTCTTTAGACACAGTTGAATTAGTAATGGCTTTAGAAGAAGAATTCGACATTGAAATTCCTGATGAAGAAGCTGAAAAAATCACAACTGTTCAATCAGCGATTGACTACGTAACTAAAGCGAACGCATAATTTTTACTGAGTTCAGTATAGGCGGTTGTATAGACCGCCTTTCTTTTTGGGTTTTACGTTGAAAAGCCTAAAAAACGCCAAATCGTGTTTTATTTATTCAGATAAAATAAATTTGGCAAAAATGGCTTGCAATAAGCCTAAAAATCGGTATTATATGCCCTCGTTGTATCGCAACAAACCTAGTGGGTCGTTAGCTCAGTCGGTAGAGCAGCGGACTTTTAATCCGTTGGTCGAAGGTTCGAATCCTTCACGACCCACCACTTAAAATTTAACCTCCTTCCTGCGAAAGCAGAATAAGGGTCGTTAGCTCAGTCGGTAGAGCAG
>JBHACP010000006.1:0-17834 GCA_041854605.1 Actinobacillus sp. | reverse complement strand
TACTGCACCTTCAAATGCAATGTTTGGTGCAAATGCAAATTCAAATGTCACTGTTTCGCAAGCCAAATCAATGGCAGATGATATGCGAGTAACCTTAGAAGGCAAAATCGTATGTCAAGTGCGTGGCGAACATTACATTTTTACTGATTCAACAGGTGAAATTGAGGTAGAAATTGACCATCACGTATGGAATGGTTTAACTGTTAGTTCGGCTGATACTATTCGCATTCAAGGTGAAATAGATAAAGAAGCCTTTAGCACAAATATTAATGTGAAATATGTAGAAAAAGTACAATAATGAAATGTATAACAAGCGGTAGAATTTTGTAAAAATTTTGCAAAAATCGACCGCTTGTTACTTTCTAGAGTGTTGATATTTATGCGAATTTTACTTATTGAAGATGACAAACTAATTGGCGAAGGTTTAAAACTAGGCTTAACCAAACAACAATTTGTGGTGGACTGGTTTAAGGATGGCAAACTTGGTTTTGAGGCACTGTTTACGGCAGAATATGATGCGGTAGTATTAGATCTTACCTTGCCCAAAATGGACGGACTGGACATTCTCAAGCAATGGCGTAAGGATAATCAAGACATACCTGTACTCATTCTTACTGCTCGAGATACCCTAGATGAGTGCATTTTAGGTTTTAATTCAGGTGCAGATGACTATCTATGCAAACCTTTTGCCTTAATGGAAGTGGTGGTTCGCCTACAAGCCCTTGTGCGCCGTCGTTATAAACAAATTTCTAGCGAAATCAACGTAGGCGAGTTGCAACTTGATTCCGCTACACATAGCGTAAAATTATCAGGGCAAGAAATAAATCTTACCGCCAAAGAATTTCAGCTGTTAGAATTATTTGTAACTAACCAAGAACGGATTCTTTCTCGCTCATTGCTTGAAGAAAAATTATATAGTTGGGACTATGAAGTTAATAGCAATGCCCTTGAAGTACATATTCACAGTTTACGTAAAAAATTGGGCAAAACATGGATTAAAACAGTACACGGCGTAGGGTATAAATTAGGAAATGGTGATGCATAATTTTCTAGTACATAGCAGTTTACGAACTCGTTTGATTGTTATTCTATCAAGCTTAAGTTCATTGGTATGGTTTATTGCAACAGGGATTGAATGGTGTAAATTCCAAAAAGAAATGAATAAGCAATTTGATACCCAACAAATTCTCTTTGCCGAACGTTTAGCTTCTTCTAACTTAATGCAAGGTTTTCACGAAATCCTTCCTCGCTCTAAAGAAAATTTTCATCAACGCCACGTTAATGACGATGCTTTAGCTTTTGCGGTTTTTACTGAACAAGGTTATCCCATTATCAACGATGGTCGTGATGGCAAGTTTATTGAATTTAAGCCCCATAAAGGATTCCAAAATGTAAGCATTGATGAATATGATGATGAAGATGAACTTGATGAATGGCGTATTTTCTGGCTCAAACACAATGATATATTTGTTGCCGTTGGACAAGAATTAGAATATCGAGACGACATCATTTGGGACGTAATGACATCCAAACTTTGGGGCGGTGTAATTGCTCTACCGTTGCTCATCTTAGTTATTTGGTTTATCGTCAGCCGAGAATTGGCTTCTCTTAAACGTTTAGAAAAAGAAGTGAAAAACCGTAAACCTAGTGATACTTCAGCACTGGAAATTGCGCAAATTCCACAAGAAATTCAACCGCTTGTCAAAAGCCTAAACCACTATTTTGAGCGTACTAACACGATGTTTAACCGAGAACGTCGTTTTACTTCGGACGCTGCGCACGAATTGCGTAGCCCATTGGCAGGTTTGCGCATTCAAACCGAAATTGCACAAATGACAATAGATGAACCTGAAGCTCACCAACGAGCGTTAAACAATATCACAGGCAGCATTGACCGTATTGCACAATTGATTGAACAGCTACTGACACTTTCTCGCCTTGAAAGTATCACCGAATTAGATGAGCAAGAAAAGATCCAGTGGCAAGAGTTGATTGAATCGAACGTAAGCCAGCTGTATTCCCAAGCAGAACGAAAAGGCACGGAGATTGAAGTCGATATACAATCCCAACCTGAAAACCAGCAAGGCAAGCCGTTGCTATTAAATTTAGCGCTACGCAATTTATTGGATAACGCTATCCATTACACGCCTAACAATAGCTTAATCAAATTGAAACTTAGCAAGCAACGTTTGATTGTAGAAGATAATGGCAATGGTGTGAGTGATGAAGTTCTTGCTAAACTCGGGCAACCTTTCTACCGCCCAGTCGATCGCCCCGTGCAATCAGACAACGATGAAAAAGGCAGTGGTTTGGGGATTTCAATTATCAAACGCATTGCAGAATTACACGGTTTTAACTTCCAATTATCACACAGTGCATTAGGAGGGTTAAAGGCGGAGATTGTTTTTTAGATCCTACGTCCCCTAGCACGGCAAAGCCGTACTAGGTTACGCATAGTTCAGCCCCTTAGGGGCTGTTTTTATCACTGCAGCTAACTAAAGCTGAAATTAAACGTTATGCTAAATTCCTCTTCATTTAGCCGATACTCTTCTTTCAAATTCGGACCACAAGAGTTCGAGCCAATTCCGCTCATTTTATAATCTACGCTTAACACTGTGTACGGCGCTTCGATTAAGTCATAGCAATGCGTTTTCTGCGTTAATTCTTCTGCAGTATAAGGCGAAAGATTAAAACTAAATGGCTGACTTGCCGATACCTGCAAGCGGTCATTTTTCAGATAAATTGTGCCAAAGTGGCTACCGTTTTCTTGCGGTTTCACATAGTTGGTGTGATTTGATTTTACACTGGTGCGATACATACCTAATTTCGCCAAATGGTGTTTATCAATATAGCTTTCGTCCTTACCATAACCAAAGTATTCCAGCACATTGTTCGCTTTTGGCAAGCAGAAACGCAAGCCAAAACGTGGCAAGAACGGCAGGTGCCTTTCACGTTTGCTGTGAATTTTGACTTCAATTTGACCATTCGCCAAGATCGTATAAACCACATCAAGTGATACCGCTCTGCCTCGTGAAATGGAAACAATGGCAGATTTTACGCCAATTTCGACCGCTTGATCGCTTGCTGAAACCGCCGTTTCATACGCTCGGGTGTAAGCTTTGTCGTAGCCTGCATTTTCCCACGCTGAACGGATTAAACGGTCGTTATCGGTTGGTGCGCGCCAAATTTGGAAATCTAACGGCTGCTCAATCAACGATTCACCTGCTTTTTCGATGTGGCTGAAAATACCTTTCAGTTTGTCGAAAACATAACGAAATTCGCCATTTTGAATGACTATTGTTTGACTGGTTTCATTCAGTTCAAAAGCAGTTTGGCTTGCTACAAGCGGTCGAATTTTGAATAAATTTTGCGGATAGAGATTTAATTGGTCGAAACCCAATGCGTGATTTTGCTCTACCAAACAAGTGGAATTATTGTGCGTATAACGCAAATTCAACAACCAGTGTGAACCATTGTTTTCAGGTATTGGCAAATCAATTTCGATGCTTTCTTGTGGTGCACAATTTACCTGCAAATTTCCACCGCTTGTAGGCTTGCCATTTTCGACAAATTCATAGTGAATGGTTAAAACATCTGTCAAATTGGTGAAGTCGAAATAGTTAGTCAAGCGAAGTTTGCCGTTTGCAAGTTCCGCACGTACTGGGCGATTGACATTTTTCAGTTCTCGCAAATTGCTGTGTGGAATGCGGTCGGGCGAAACCAAGCCGTCCATACAGAAATTGCCGTCGTGCGGACTTTCACCGAAATCGCCGCCATAACCAAATTGTCCGTTTGGTTTGAGCGGCGCGTGGTCACACCATTCCCATACAAAGCCGCCACAAGATTGTTCATTGCGCTGGAAGGCTTGCCAATAATCTTCCGCATCACCATTCGAGTTACCCATTGCGTGACTGTATTCACATAACAAAAACGGCTTCTCTTTTGGCGTTTCGCAATAACGGTCGATATCTTCGGTTGAGCCGTACATTTCGCTGTAAAAATCTAAATTCGATAAATCGTTTTGATGTTGTGAATGCTGATAAATAGAGCTTTCATAATGTACCAAACGGCTGGTATCACGGCTTTTAATCCAAGCCGCTGCTGCTTCAAAATTCTCGCCATAGCCCGATTCATTGCCCAACGACCAAATAATAATCGACGTGCGGTTTTTATCTCGCTCTACGTTTGCCTGTTGCCGGTCTAAAATCGCCTGTTTGAAATCAGGGCAACGAGCGAAATAGCAGAAATTATCAATAGTGTCTTGGCGAATGCGAGTGGTTTCTAAATCGTTTTCGTGGTTGAGGAAAATGCTCGGCTCAGGCGTTTTAACAGTCAGCATAGAAGCACCATGCGCTTCCACATCACTTTCACCAATCAGATAGAAACCGAAACGGTCGCACAATTCGCTAAACCAAGGCGCATTCGGATAATGCGCGGTACGAATCGCATTGATGTTATGCTGTTTCATCAGTTGTAAATCAACTAGCGCTTGCGCATAGCTGATAGTGTAGCCTGTGCGTGGGTCGCTATCGTGGCGATTAACGCCTTTAAACTTAATCGGCTTGCCGTTGAATAAGAAAATCCCGTCTTTAATTTCCACTTTACGGAAACCTATTTTTTGCATAATCACTTCTTCACGGTCGCGTAAAATAAGCGTATAAAGCTGCGGATTTTCTGCATTCCAGAGCTGCACATTGGTAATTTTTTCAGCAAATTCGACCGCTTGTGTTTGCAAAACCGTTTCGCCATTAGGGGCAATAAGTTCAAGATCAAGCGGTTGATTTTCGCCAATAAATTGCACATCAAGCGAAAATTGCGCTTCATTTAAATCCTCACTTAAGGTGTATTTCACAAAGAAGTCTTGCAGGTAATTTGACTGACGTTCAAGCAAATAAACATCACGGAAAATGCCCGACATTCGGAATTTGTCTTGGTCTTCCAAATAGCTGCCATCGCACCACTTCAGCACCACTACATGCAAATGGTTGGTGCCCGTTTTAAGGAAGTGCGTGACATCAAATTCGCTGGTATTGTGGCTAATTTGACTATAACCGACAAATTGCTGATTCACATACACAAACAAGCACGAATCCACACCTTCAAAATTGAGCAAATAATGTTTGCCCGCAACAGGGTGGCAATTCAAAGTGCGATGGTATAAACCACACGGATTTTGCTGCGGCACAAAAGGCGGATCGAACGGAAACGGATAGTTAATATTGGTGTAATGATGATGGTCAAAACCATAATTTTGCCAATTTGATGGCACGGGAATTTTATGTTCAAAACTGGTATGCAAAAAATCCGCAGGCAAGTCGTGATAGCTCTCATAATAATTAAAGTCCCAATCACCATTAAGTAAATGAAAATTATGCGAACTTTCACGCAATTCCAGCGTTTCCAAGGTACGATGCGGAATAAAATAGGCGTGATGGGGCGTGGTATTTACGTGTAGCGTGTTTGGATCTTGGAAATAGTTTGGAATAGACATTTTCAACTCCTCTTTTAGCCTCATACGAGCCAGATGATCTCAGCCCCGTCGGGGCGTTCGTGCTAGGTTATAATGAATTTGTAAGTAATTTGCTGACGATACTGCTCACCAGCTCTCGTTATGCCACCAAACTCTGCCAATTCAGGCTGATTCGGGCTGTTGGGGAAAAATTCAGGCTCAAGTGCAAGCCCTGCATAATCTTGATATTCACTACCATTCAAATTTGGCTGACCACCCAGCCAGTTGCCCGTGTAAAGCTGAATCGCTGGATAAGTGGTTTCCAATTCCATTCTGAGATCAGCCACCGCTAAGCAAGCGGTCGGATTTTCGCTATTTTTTGCAATCAAAAAAGCGTGATCGTAGCCTTTGACCGCCTGCTGATCCGAATCTACTAACAAATCTTGCCTAATTGTTTTTGGCTGGCGAAAATCAAAACTAGTGCCAGCGACGGCTTTAAGTGGCGCATTGGGAATGCCATCGCTACTGACAGGCAAATAATGACAGGCGTTAATTTGCAGCTGGTGATTTTTAACCGTTGGCTCACCACTTAAATTGAAATAAGCGTGGTTGGTTAAGCAAAGGGGGGTGTCTGCATCGCTTATCGCATTAAACAAAATTTCCACTTGGTTTTCATTTAGGTGATATTCCACCGTTGCTTTCACTTCACCGCCAAAGCCTTCTTCTCCATTGGCAAAAATATAAGCAAATTTGACCGCTTGTGAACTTTGTGCCATCACTTGCCATTCCACCTTATCTGCGCCTTTTAATCCACTGTGCAAGCTGTGCTCACCATTGTTTTTCGCCAAGGTGAAAGTTTTACCATTCAAACGATATTGAGCATTGGCAATACGGTTGGCATAACGCCCGATCGTTGCGCCGAAGAATGCGCTATTTTGCTGCCAACGTTCAGGCGTGGTAGTCACAAGAATTTCACGATTGTTCAGCGGTTTTATTTGGCAAGAAAACCAAGAGGCACCGTAAGAAGAAAGCGTTAATTTCAAGAAATTATTTTCTAATTCAAATAATTGCATTTGCAGCCTCCGTAGGATCGGGGTTACCCCAACCCTTAAGATGTTTGGGCGCACATTTTCGGGTGGGATAACCCCCTACGAAAAAATCATCACGCTATTGCACCACTCGCACCCCATCACACGCAGTACAAACATAGAAGGTTTCTTTGATACCTGTTTGTTTTTTGTAGTTATCTGCAATAAGTTTGCGTAAATCTTCCACTTTTGCATTCGGCACTAAGCAAACGATACAACCACCAAAACCACCGCCCGTCATACGTGCTCCGCCATTTTTACCAATCGCCACTTGAGCCAACTCAACCAAATAATCGATTTCAGGAATGGTAATTTCAAAGTCATCACGCATTGAATCGTGGGATTCGCCCATCAATCTGCCCAAGCGTATCATATCGCCATCATTTAAGGCTTCCGCCGCTTCTAACACTCGCTGATTTTCCGAAATAACGTGCTTAGCTCGTTGGAATGCCAAACTGTTTTCAGCTTGTAATTCTGCTGCGCGTTCTAAAAACTGCTCTGGCGTGACATCACGTAACGCTTTTACACCAAAGAATTTGGCAGCATATTCGCACTCTTGACGACGGCTATTGTATTCGCCTGTCACGAGGTCGTGTTTTACATTCGAGTTAATAATTGCAATCGAATAGCCTTGTGGTACTGGCGTTGGGGTAACTTCAAGGGTACGGCAATCAATCATCACCAGCTTGTCTTTTTGCCCCAAGGCAGAAGTGAGCTGATCCATATTGCCACAGTTTGCGCCGACAAATTGGTTTTCTGCTTTTTGCCCGATTAGAGCAATTTCAGTGTGTGAAAGCGGTAAATTACCCAACAGTTGGCAAGTTTTACCGATGGAAATTTCGAGGGCGGCAGAAGAACTTAGCCCTGACGACATTGGTACATCACTGGTCATCGCTAAATCCGCCCCTTGCTTAAATTCAGGGCATTTTTCTTGGATAAAATGCACCACGCCGCGCACGTAGTTTTTCCATTTGTCTTGGCTTCGTTCGAGTGGTTTACTAAGATCAAACTGGTCTTGCTCGTCAATATCGAGCGCATACACATTCCAAACTGAATCATTGCGAGGTTTAAAGCTCACTGCCATACCATAATTGATTGCGCAAGGCATTACAAAGCCATCATTGTAGTCGGTATGTTCACCGATAATATTAACCCGCCCAGGAGCGAAAACAGTTTGAGTTGGCGCAAAACCAAAATATTCGTTGAATTTTTGTTGGGAAAGTTCTATTGGAGTCATAACATATTCCTTGTAGGGACACGATACTTCGCGTCCGTTTTCAAATTGCAAAATTTTGTTGATTTTTCACCGCTTGCGGACGCAAAGCCTCGCGTCCCTACTGTTCTTTATAATGTACCTCATCACTCACCGCATTTAATCTTTCGGCGGCTTGTTCGGCGGTTAAATCGCGTTGGCTTTCTGCCATCATTTCAAAACCTACCATAAACTTACGTACCGTGGCGGAACGCAAGAGCGGTGGATAGAAGTGGGCGTGTAGTTGCCAATGGGCGTTCTCTTTACCGTTAAATGGTGCAAAATGGAAGCCCATTGAATATGGGAAGCTAATATTAAATAAGTTGTCGTAGCGAGTAGTTAGTTTTTTTAAGGCTAACGCCAAATCAGCTCGTTCTGAGGCATTTAAATCTTCAATTGATTTGAACTGTTTCACTTTGGGTAACAATAACGTTTCAAAAGGCCAAGCCGCCCAATAAGGCACCACCGCAATCCAATCTTCAGTTTCTGTCACAATACGTTCACGTTTTTGAAGCTCTCTTCGAGCATAATCAAGCAGCAACACCGAACCCCGCTTTTGGTAGTAATCCGCTTGGCATTGGTCTTCGATTTCTATTTCATTTGGCAAGAAGTTGCTCGCCCAAATCTGACCGTGTGGATGTGGATTTGAGCACCCCATCATCGCCCCTTTGTTCTCAAAAATTTGTACCCATTGGTAGCGTTGTTTGAGTTCTGCAGCTTGTTCTTGCCACACTTTCACCACTTCGGCAATTTCTGCTTGTGTCAGCTGTGGTAGTGTTTTGCTGTGATCAGGCGAGAAGCAGATTACGCAGCTTTCGCCTTGGGTATGGGCAATTTGGAACAGCGGATCGTCATTCGTTTCTGGTGCTGGAGTATCTGGCAGCAATGCCGAGAAGTCATTTTTAAACACAAATGGCTTAGTATACGCAGGGTTTTGCTCGCCTGTAATCCGTTTATTGCTTGGACAAAGGTAGCAAGTTGGATCGTAGCTCGGTTTATTGTCGGGGACGGTTTCTTCCTGTTGCCCTTGCCACGGACGTTTTGCTCGATGCGGGGAAACCAAAATCCACTGGTTTTTCAATGGGTTAAAACGACGATGTGGATGATCAGTGAGGACAAATTGTTCGCTCATAGCAAAGATTCTCCATTTTCAAATTTATTTGTGGAGTGTAATTTATTTTTGAAGCTGAATCTGTGATGAAGATCACACAAGCGGTCAATTTCATCGAAAAATTTGCAAAAAATTGAGGAAATTCGACCGCTTGTTAGCCATCATTGTTTTCTGAATTTCAACAGCATTGCAGCGGCTGGGTCGATAATCGGTAAACCTAAGCCAACTTTGGCAAGCCATTCGCTGTTGATGACTACTTTTTCGCCTGCAAGCACTTTTACCATCCAGTCAGGCAATTTTTTCATCAAATGCCCGAATTTGCCTTCGGCGAAGTTACGTGGCAAATCTAGAATTTCCACTTGGTAATTGCCTTCCACCAAATATGGCACGCGCAGCGATTCTTGGCGCAGGTAATCCAACATTGCAAGTTGGCTGATTAAAACGACCGCTTGCGAACCGTCTTGTGATACCACGCCATTGACGAGCGAGGCAGGGTCTTGGCGATCAAGGCGGAACGCTGTACCTGTGTGCAATAAATCACGCAAAGATTTGTGCAAGGCAATATATTTGGCAAAGTTTTTGCGTTCTTCTTCGCCCTCTTTCACAGGGTCGAGTTCTACCCCCATATGCCCAAATAGTGCGGTTAAACCACGGAAATTTGCATCAAGTTTGCGATAAGTGGTGTGACAATGGAAGCCGCCAATGTGTGCGCCCATAATTTCAGGTGGATAGAAGTAACTGAAACCACGCTGAATGGTTTGGCGTTCTAAAGCGTCATTGTCATCGGAAGTCCAGAAACGTTGCGAGCGTTTGAGCACTTCGTAGTCGATACGTCCGCCACCTGATGAGCAGGCTTCAAATTCGACGTTTGGATATTTTTTGCAAAGCACATCGCACAAGCGGTAGAAGGCTTCTGTTTGTTTGGTCACCGCAGCTCTGCCCTCGTGTGCACCTTGCACGATGCGACGGTTCATATCCCATTTCACGTAGTCGATGTCGTGATTACCAAGCAGCCAATCCATACGTTCAACTAAATAAGCAAACACTTCTGGGTTGCATAAATCCAATACGAACTGATTACGTTCAGCTGGTTGGTCGTAACCTTTGACTTCCAACAACCAATCAGGGTGCTGTTGGTAGAGTTTAGTCGGTTTATTGACCATTTCAAGCTCCACCCAAATACCGAATTGCATACCTAAATCTTTTACCGCTTTAACCACAGGGTTTAAGCCATTCGGGTATTTTTTTTCGTCGAGATACCAATCACCCAAGCCACCGAAATCATCATCACGCCCAATAAACCAACCGTCATCAATGATAAAGCGTTCCACGCCCATTTCCACTGCGGCTTTCGCCATTGCAATGATATGTTCAGGTTTGTGGTCGAAATAAACCCCTTCCCAAATATTTAAATGCACAGGGCGAGTTTTGCCTTGCGGGAAGCGTAAAATATGTTCACGCACATAGGTGTGGAACTGTTGGCTCATTCCGTTCAAGCCTTGCGTAGAAGCGGTAGCATAGACCCAAGGCGTGGCAACTTCTTCGTTTTGTTCCAAACTGATTTCGCCCGAAAAATATAAGGCTTCTAGCTGAACCGTGCGTCTGCCACGAATGTCGATGTCAGCACGGATTCGATGGTTACCGCTCCACGCTAGGTGAAAGCCCCACACTGTGCCTTTTTGTTCTTTATAACCTTCTTCGCCCACAATCAGCATTGGTGGATATTCATGCGAAGTTCTGCCCACACGGTTTTCTTGAATAAAGCCGCCGTGTTTTAGACTTTGGCGATTCGGTTGAAATTCACGCACCCAACGTCCGTAAAAGGTGCAGACTTCATCAGCAAATTCAGGCAATGGTAACGTAACCGCCAAGCGATTGACGTTATAAGTCCCTGCCTTTAAGTTGCGCAATTTATTGCGAGTTTTCAGCACGGAAGTTTTGGGGTCTAACTCAAATTCGCTGATAAATTCTAAACCTGCGATGTCATCAGCTTGGCGAATGCTCAAACGGTCATTTTCTTGCTCAATTTTGCAAATTTTAAACACAGGCATAGAATCCAAGCCGTTACGATGCCCTTCGACTGAAGAAGATTCAAAATAGCCACGTCCGTTTTCACTAGCGAGAGAAACTGGCACATCAATGTCTAAACCGCCATTGGTTACGCCCGAGTAAGCAAGCCAAGCGTTTGAGGGCTCAAATTGAGCGAGCTTTTCGCCCCAGTAAAGAATTTGTGGATTATTGCCAGCATTGATGATGAGATCATTTTTTTGACTAGTTAAGCGAATGATGTTGTTTGTCATAATCTTATTCCTTTTTTAAGCGACTCTCGCATTTTTTCTATGTAAGTGATAGCGTTCTTGCATATTCATTTTACCCGTAAGCGTGAAGATGGAAAGTAGGGTAAAACCAAGAGCCACACAGCCTAAGATGAAGTAGGTGTCTTGATAGCCGAATTTATCGTACCAACCGCCCACGATTGATGACGCTAACATATTGCCCACTTGTTTGATGAACTGGCACGCCACCATATAAATCGTTGCGGAGAAATGTACTTCAAACACATTACCGATATATTTAAACAAACCCACGAGGTAGAACGGCACTTCAAACATATGTAAGGTTTTGAGCACCACGACGTGCCATGCTTCCGAGGCGTAAGACGAGCCGATAATGCGGATAGTCATAATAAAACCAGCGATCAAAAGGGCGTTTTTAGCTCCCATTCGGTTGATGAGCACGGGCACGAAGAACATAATTGCCGCATTTAAAAATTCGCCCATAGTGGTCACATAACCGAACATTTCCATCCCTTTTTCTTTACTCTCAAAGAAAGTGTTGAAGAAGTTACCAAATTGTTGGTCGAAAATATCGTAAGTACAAGCCACGCCAACGACGTAAGCCAATAACGCCCAGAAACGTGGCAGCTGGAATAATCTAATCGCTTGCTTTAAGTTTACAGGATTACTATTTGCTCCCAGCTGTGATACCACAGAAGCGGTCGAATTTTGCTCTGGCTTTGCAAGTGCCACTAACACGAGCAACACCACTGCACCCGCTGAACCCAGCCAGAAAACCGAATCAGGATTTCTAGCATACATTACTCCAGCAAGTGAGGCACAAATCCCCCAACCGATCATACCGAACATTCTGGCACGTCCGTATTCAAAACGGCTTTGACGACTAACACGCTCCACATAAGCTTCAGAAGCCCCGGCACCGCCTGAGAAGACGAAGCCCATATAAATACCACCTGCAATTGCACCAAGCCAAATATTACTTTTAAGTAATGGTGCAAAAACGTAGATGAAGAATGGCGCATAGAAAAGTAAGGCGATGGCAATTGCCCAAAGCAGATGTTTTTTCACACCAAGTTTGTCGGTTACATAGCCGAAAATCGGTTGAAAACAAAGGGCGAAGAAAGACATTGCCGCAAACACAATGCCCCGCTCCTCGCCCGATAAACCGTTAATATCGCCCAACCAAATGCCTAAGAAGGGATAGCAGGTTGCCATAATGAAGAAATAGGTAAAGAAATAGCCACTAAACACGAAGTAATTGCGATTACCCCGATAATAGACTTTTCTCATATCTTTTATTTGCGTTTGCATAAGTCACCTCATCAAATTGAATTTGTTGGAGCAAATGATAACGTTATCATTTTATCTAGCAAAGCATTTTTTGTTGATTTTGTGAACTAGATCACACTTTTTAACGTTATCATTGCAATTTTGTGAGCAAGATCACATTTTTTAGTTGAAACTAAAAAAGAATATGCTAGCTTAGTGTCTATTAAATTGAGGAGGAACCTATGGCTTCCCTAAAGGATGTCGCAAAGCTGGCAGGTGTGTCATTAATGACCGTTTCTCGTGCCATTAACAACCCAGAACAACTTTCTAAAAAAACACTCAATAATGTTAGACAGGCAATTGAACAGTTAGGCTATGTGCCGAATATTGCGGCGCAAAAAATTCGTGGAGCAAGCTCACAAACGATTGGGGTACTCTCTTTTAGCACTGCCACCACCCCATTTTCGGTGGAAATTTTATTAGCCATTGAACAAACCGTGCGCCAATATGGCTGGAATTCATTTGTGATCAATGCGTTTGAAAACGATGAAGCTGATATTGAAAAAGCGGTAGATTTATTGATTTCACACCGCCCTTCAGCAATCATCATCACACGCCACGGTTTAAGCAAAGTTAAAGTACCGAAAAAATTGGCTAATTTTCCGATGGTGCTTGCCAATTGTTTAACCGATGACTTAAGCGTGCCAAGCTATATTCCGAACGACTACCAAGGACAAGCTGATTTAACAAAACTTTTAGTCCAAAAAGGTTATAAAAAACCTCTTTGCATCTATATTCCTAAAAAAGCTATTGCCGCCACTGAACGCCGCAATGGTTTACAAGCGGTTTGGTTTGCACAAAAAAATGCAAATCCTTTAGTAGAACATTATGTGCCTGAAACCGATGACTATATTGAAAGTTCGGAAGCCTTGAAAGCGGAAATTGACAACCAGACATTTGATTACGACGTGATTGTTTGCGGTAATGACCGTATTGCAATGCTTGCCTATCAAATGCTGCTAGCAAAAGGCTACAAGATTCCGCAAGATGTTGCGGTGGTAGGCTATGACAATATGGTCGGCGTAGCACATTTGTTTTTACCGCCATTGACTACGGTGCAACTCCCCCATTATGAGATGGGACGTGAAGCCGCATTGCATTTAATTGAAGGAAAAAAAGACAGGGAAACACATTTGGTGGATTGTCCATTAATTGTGCGAGAATCTTGTTAAAAAAGAAGGCGTTAATCTCTATTAACGCCTTCTTTTTCTTATGCGGATTTTTTATTTTTTCTGTACCATTTTAAACCAACCCAAAGGGCAATTAAGGCTAAAATGCCAAAAATGATATGTTGCCCGTTTTTGATTTGATGATGTAGCCAATCAATATTCTGCGCACCATAATCACCTAAATAAACCCAAATAGGCACTGAAATGATTGCAGCAAAGAAATCTACTAGCACAAAGCGCAAAAAACTCACTCGCCTGGTAATCCCCGAAACTAAATATACCACTGCACGCAAACCTGGTAAAAAGCGAGCTAAAAACAACAGGCGATTTCCTTGTTTTTCAAAGCGTTCTTGCACCATCTTGTAACGATCTTCCGTAATAATATTGCAAATAAAGGGAAATTGACGAATTTTTTCGCCATAAATACGACCAAGCCAGTACATTGTACTATCGCCTACTAATACCCCTAACATACTGACCACTAACATAGTATGTACATTGGTATAACCCAATCCTGAAATCACCCCACCTGACACGAGGGTTACATCTTCGGGAATCGGCAAACCAAAACCACAAGCAAGTAAAACTAAAAAAACCGCCCAATAACCATAACTACTAAAAAATTCAATCAAAAATTCCATTATTTTGCCTCATTTAAATTACGTACCGATTTGCGGATTACCAGTTCAGGGTAAAATTCCAATACTTTTGGCTCGTGCGCTTTTTCATTATTGTTAATTCGTTCCAGTAAAACTTCTATTGCCGCAATACCTAAACGGAATTTGGACTGATGAATAGTGGTCAATGGCGGCGCATAAAAGCGTGATTCGTGAATATTATCATAACCAATAATCGACATATCTTCTGGCACTTTCAAACCACGTTCACTTAAAGCTGAAATAGCACCAAGCGCAATGGTATCGCTAAAGCAAAAAATCGCTGTTGGCAACTGGTCTAAGCGCAAGAAATTATTCATATTTTCAAAACCCGCTTCGGGTTCAAAGTCACCGTCCATAATCCATTCCGATGGAATAGAAAGTTCAGCTTCTTCTAATGCCTTTTTAAATCCCTTAAATCGCTCACAAGCGATCGTTTTTTCTAAATTTCCTGCAATTACACCAATTTTTGAATGACCATTTTCAATTAAATGTTTACCCGCTAAATAACCACCTTGAAAACTGTTATCTACGATTTTATCGCTTTTATTGTCCTGCACTCCCCAGTCCATCACGACCATCGGCACATTAGTGCCATTGAACAATTCCAAAGAATCGCGCGTATATTCTGAACACATCACTAATACGCCATCGACACGTTTTTTGACTAACATATCTAAGTGGTTTTGAATTTTTTCAGGTTCGTTTTGGGTATTGCATAAAAACAGCGAATAGCCTTGACGGTAGCAATATTCTTCTACTGCCAACACAATTTCGGCAAAGAATGGGGCTTGGCTGGTTGTGATGATCATACCAATTGATTTGGTAGTATTAATTTTAAGGCTTCGAGCCACTGCACTTGGTGAGTAATTAAGCTGTTGAACCGCATCCCACACTGCTTTAGTGGTATCTTCCGCCACAAAACGGGTTTTATTGATCACGTGTGAAACGGTTGTGGTTGAAACGCCTGCTAGCTTTGCAACGTCCTTGATTGTAGCCATTCTCTAGCCCCTTTTAAAAACCAAAATCAATTAATTATAGGAACTTTATAATCTTTACGCAATAAAAAACCCTCGATAGAATCAAGGGTTTAAGTTTAAAAGCTGGTTGCGGAGGCTGGATTTGAACCAACGACCTTCGGGTTATGAGCCCGACGAGCTACCAAGCTGCTCCACCCCGCGCCGCCTAAAGGGTGACATTATGCGAATATTTCACATAAAAGCAAGTAAATTTTAGCAAAAATGCCTTACACAGCTATTTTTAACGTAAAAGGGGAAAAATGCTTGAAATGTAAAGCATAAAATTTTTGATATATCTTAAAGCGTATTTTTGATAATCTTACGCACTTATATTGATTTAATACTCTCCGATCAAATAAGGATTTCAAATGAGTTGGAAAGCATACAAAAAATGGGGGCTTGTCACCGCTTTCGCCCTTCTTTTAGCAGGTTGTTCTTCAGATAAAACCAAAAAAAGCCCAGAGGGCTACCACGAAGAATGGATTAAATTAGGTGCGTCATATAAAAATCGCCGCCCAATGCCTTCGTATATGAATTTTGCCCGAGTACAATCGGTCGAAAATCGCCAACCGATTGTCAATCAGCGGGATTTCATTTCTCAACTTAACTACGTAAATGCCTATGCAGATGGTATTAGCAGTCGTTATGCTTATACCTACGGTAAAATTCGCCGCTGGTTGCAAGCAGGTGGCAAAGTTGAAAATCTTAGCCAATTCGGTATCAATGCCAACTTAATGCGCGGTCAAGATGGTTATCAAAATGTTAATATGACTGGCTACTACGCCCCTGTGTTACAAGCACGCCGCACCCGTCAAGGCGAATTCCAGCATCCGCTTTATTCAATGCCATTTTATAAACGCTTTACCCGTGCGCAAATTTATGCAGGCGCCTTAGAAGGACAAAACTTAGAACTCGCCTACACCAATTCAATGGTGGATAATTTCTTCCTAGGCGTGCAAGGTAGCGGCTTCATTGATTACGGTGATGGTCGTCTTTCGCACGTAGCCTATGCAGGTCAAAATGGCTATAAATATGTGGCTGTTGGTCGCCTTTTGGTTGAAGAGGGTGAAATTCCGAAAGAGAAAATGTCGGCTCAAGCTATTAAAGATTGGGCGAAACGCAATCCAAGTCGCACACAGGAACTGCTAGAACGAAACCCATCTTACGTATTTTTCAAATTTGATGGCACCAAAGATGTGAAAGGTTCGGCTGGCGTACCTCTCGTCGCTCTAGCCTCTGTTGCCTCAGACAAATACCTTGTACCATCGGGTTCAACCCTGTTAGTTGAAATGCCACTGATTGATAACAATGGCAACTGGACAGGCAAGTATGAAATGCGTTTGATGGTCGCATTAGATGTAGGCGGTGCAGTGAAAGGACACCATTTCGACATTTACCAAGGTGTGGGGGAAAAAGCAGGTCAAATCGCAGGTCACCTAAAACACTACGGACGTGTATGGGTATTGAACTAATCAATAAAAAATGGGCTTTATGCCCATTTTTTATGCCTTTACCAACAACGTCACCGACTCCAAATGCCCCGTATGGGGGAACATATCGATCATTGCTGATTTCACGATTTTATAGCCATTTTGCACCAATTTTTCTGTATCTCGCACTAAGGTGGCAGGGTTACAAGAAACATACACAATGCGTTCAGGATGCAATGCACACAAATGATCTAAGCAAAACAAGGCGCCATTGCGCGCAGGATCTAGTAGCACTTTGTTGAAAGGCTGTGCAGCCCAAGGTTGATCGATAAAGGGTTCATCTAAATTGGTTTGGTAAAATTCTACATTTTTTAGACCGCTTGTTTGTGCATTTTGGCGAGCCTGCCGCACCATAGGTTCTACGCCTTCCACACCCACTGCAAAAGCGGCCTGTTGCGCGATTGGCAAAGTAAAATTTCCCATTCCGCAAAATAGATCCAGTACACGATCACTCTCACTGAGCTCAAGCCACTCCAAGGCTTTTGCCACCATTTTCTCATTCAATGCTGCGTTCACTTGAATAAAATCACGAATCGAAAAAACAAGTTTCAAACCATTGATTTCGTAGTATGGCAATTCACCACAAACCTGCTCGATACAGTTTTCCGCTCGCATTATAAACAAGGAAAGCTGATTTTCTTCGGCAAATTGATAGAGCTTTGCTCGATCGACTTCGATCAAATCACCGACATTACGCACCAACATCGTAAGAGTGTTGTCGGCTTGCACCAACTCAATATGCCCCAAGGCTTTTTTGCCTCGCCAGTCACTGAATAGTGTTTGGATTTTGGGCAAAAGATCATCTAATGATCTTACCAATATTTCGCAGTTTGCAAGCGGTATGATTTGGCTCGAATTTTGCATTTTAAAACCAATGGCAAGCTCGTTATGTTGCACCGCTGCACTTAATTTTGCTCGACGGCGATACCCTTTGTCATTACCTGCTATCATCGGCTGAAAATCAATTCGCTCAG
>JBHACP010000005.1:0-2532 GCA_041854605.1 Actinobacillus sp. | reverse complement strand
ATCCGTCACGCCCATAACAACCCCTGCCATTGCTTTGCTGATTTCCAGCACCGTTTCTTTTTCGGTTGGCGTAAGGTCTTCAGGAGCTTTGTTGTACACGGCTTGCGTGAGGGCTTTGGCACCCAATTCGGCTGTGGCTGCCGCAATTGCGCCTGTTTGCGCTTTATTGCCTGAAAGCTCGGCTTCGATTGCCCCCCATAAGACGTGAGCGGCGATGTTTGCCGTTTCGCTTTCTTTGGTGATGTCCTTAATCGCTTGGTTTACATACGGTGAAGCTGCACCAACGGCAATCGCTTCGGCTGGTTTGCCCGCTGTTGCCAAAGTAATTGCCGCCGTGACTGCTTGCACTTTGCGTTTGTTGGCGCCCGAAGTTTGCCAACTTTCCGCCTCTTTGCGTTTTTGTGCTGCTTCTTTGCAATTTTTCGCCAAAATTTGACCGCTTGTAGAAAGCGAATAATCTACAAGCGGTCGTTTTTCAGAAAAATTTTGCAAAATGGAAACAATATCCAGCGAATCAGCAGAAATTGCTTTCGCTTTTCCTGCTGATTTGGCAAGTTCAGACACCACAACAAATTGTTGGGTAGTTTTATTGAAAATGACTTGGTAGATGTTGTTCATGTTTTATGTATCAAATTCCGATATACCTATAAGCAACACCAACCTTTTATTTTCTATATTTATCATATTTATTGCATATTGATTTAAATTTATAGCAATAAATATAGCTAGCATTAAAAACAAGCCCTTTATCTTTTAAACAAGATGCGTATATTTCCGTAGATTTTACTTTATCATTAGGATCTACAACGATATCTATTCCCGTTGTATTCTCTGTTTTAAATGATTTAAGAGATTCTTCTCTACATTCCAAGTGTATATTATTTGGCAATGGCTGTCCTGTTTTTTCATGAATCCAAGTATCTTCATCAAAAGCTGATGAGTAAGATGGTATTAAATCTATTACAAGAAAACAACCTTTTCATTTTTTTCCTCTATTTAGTTAAATTTCCTAACCCCATCATTAGGGTAGATTATATTCAATATTTTAGAATTGCCATCGGTGGACAAAGTTGTCCGACATACAAATTACTTCATGTATTGAATTTCAATATATTAAAGAAAAATACTAGTAGAAAAACGACCTCCTATTTTCTATAGCTACTATATGCTTTACATTCTTCTTTTCTATGATAACAATAAAGCCAATTTGTAGTTTTAAAAATATACCCTTTTTCATACATGCATTCACCAAAGTATTTATAATAAATTTCCCGATTTTTGTATGTAGGTTTAATTTGTAACTTTTCTTGCATAATTTTTTCTGCCTTTCCACTGCATTCTGTGTTATCACGCATTTCTGATCTTAAATGTGTTTGACGTTTTTCCCAATGAGCCATTCTATCAATAGTATAACTTTCTCTATATAAAAAAAGATCTAAGCATCCAGTGAGGAAAAAAGACAATATTAACAAATAAATTTTCATAACTACTCCTTACTATCAATGGTATTAAATTTACGAACTCCTATAGGCGGATAAATTTCTTGTATATAATGCTAACGTACCACTTTCAGTAGCTACCATACCATTGTGGTTATTTAAGGCTCCCAGAGTGTCAATCTTGCCCTGTTGTTTGGCAATAATACGACTGTTTTGGTTATTCAAATCGCCGGTGGTACGAAGAGTGAAATTATCTGCTACCACCAAACTTTGAGCAGTTGAATGAATCGCATGGCTGGTTAAATTCAGCGATTGTGCTTCTAAAATCCCTTTTTGCTGATTAAAGTTGCCCGTTAAGTGAATATCGGCTTGTTGTGCTGCACTGATTCTACCTTGGTCGTTATTCAGGTTTGTGGCATTTACGTCTAAATATTGCTGACTATAAATTAAACCTTTATCGTTGAGAAGCTCACCCGATGTCACGGTAATGCTTTGCGCTGCCAACATCGTGCCAACAGTGGAATCTAGCTTGCCTTTGCCTGTGTCTACCGTCAGTTTGCCATTAGTTAGCAAGCGACCTTGTTGGTTGCCCAGTCCGCTTGCTTTAATCATCAGGTCGCCTTGGGTTTTAACGGTGCCACCTTGGTTTTGCCAGCGGTCGGCAACATTGAGGGTGAGGGCTTCGTTGCCTGTTTGCTCCCAAACAGCGTTTTGCGTATTAAGCGAGCGTTGTTGCGTGCGGATTGTCTCGGCTTGAAGGGTGCTGGCTTGCACTTGTAATGCGGTTGGTGTGCTGAATGCTACGACTTTATTGGCAATCAGCGTAGCATTATGGGCTTGAATCTTATCTTGAGTAGCTGTGACACGCACTTCATTGGCTGAAGTGTGGCTGTCTGACACATCCGCTTCGCTTGCCGTGATGTGTACTGCGCCTGAAGCCAATTTTTTACCTTGTAAAGTGGCTTTGTCACGGCTATTGACCGTGATGTTTTTACCTTGCGCAGAAGTCTTTTCCAAGCTACGACTTTCACCTTGGGCGGTGCTTTGAATTTCCACCCCTGCCGCTATCAACGCTGTTTTTGTTGCGGTCACT
>JBHACP010000004.1:0-7101 GCA_041854605.1 Actinobacillus sp. | reverse complement strand
GGCTTTGGTCGCTTTTTCGATGAATTTCTCGTCCATACCACCGCCTTGAATCATAAAGCCATCGATTACACGGTGGAAAATGGTGCCGTTATAAAAGCCTTCTTTGCAGTAGTCTTCAAAGTTTTTTGCCGTTACGGGTGCTTTCTCAAAGTTTAATTCGATTTTAATGTCACCAAAGTTGGTATGTAATGTAATCATTTAAGATTCCTTTTAATTTATAAGGGAAATTTCGTGCTTATTATGAAAAAATTTGCATAGAATTGCAAAAAATTTGCAAAGAAAAAAGCACTGAACAAGACCCTCTGCATACAAGCGGTTAAATTTGGCGAAGTTTTTACCAAATTATAAACTTGGGCGAACGCCTAAAGTATGGCAAATTGCGTAGCTTAGCTCCGCACGATTTAGGGTATAAAAATGGAAATCCTTCACTCCTTCTTTGGATAGCACACGTACCATATCCATTGCAATACTTGCCGCCACTAAATTACGAGTGGTTGGATCGTTATCTAAACCTTCATACATTTTGTGCATCCAGTTTGGAATCTTTACATTGGTGAAATCCGCCATTTTTTTCAGTTGGTTGAAGTTAGTAACAGGTAGAATCCCTGGCACGATTTCTACATCAATCCCTGTGCTTACGCAACGATCACGGAAACGCAAATAGCTGTCGATGTCAAAGAAAAATTGCGTGATAGCACGGCTTGCCCCATTTTCGACCTTCTGCTTGAGGTAGATTAAATCTGATTGTGCTGATTTTGCTTCAGGGTGCACTTCAGGATAAGCCGCTACTGAAATATCAAAATCAGCCACTTCTTTGAGTAATTTCACTAAATCTGAGGCATAAAAAGGCGCTTTATTATACCCTGCTGGCATATCACCACGCAGAGCGACAATATTGCGAATGCCACTATCCCAGTAATCTTTCGCAATCACACGTAATTCATCGGGTGTCGCATCAATGCCCGTTAAATGCGGAGCTGCTGTAATGCCCGTTTCTTGCTGAATACTTTTTACAATAGAATGAGTACGGTCGCGCTCTCCAGAATTTGCGCCATAGGTTACAGAAACGAATTTCGGCTTCAATGGTGCTAAGCGGTGGATTGAATCCCACAACATATTTTCCATTTTTTCTGTTTTCGGCGGAAAAAACTCAAAAGAAACGTTAATTTTGCCATTTAAATCGACAATATTTTGATTTAAAGAATCAATGTTTGTTGCAAAACTCATATGCCTTTCCTTTATTCATTAGTCATTGTTTTAACTTTATAATGAAGTCTATGTTTCGTCAATTTCATCTTATTCACAAAGAGTATGAAAACAGCTCATTTAGGCTGGATTGATCAAAAGATTAAAAATCTAGCAGATTATTTTGATCTACATCAAGCATACCACTTTATTATTAGATTTTTATTTTTAGTTAGCTAAAATAAAACATATAGATGTTTAGTTGTATTACGACTACACATTCTAGATTTCAATTCATCCAAATATAAGGAACGCATTATGCAGATAACCAAAGATGCCATCGCAGGCACATTAGAATCTAGCGATGCACAAGTGCGCATTGCTCCTGCCAATACGCTAGAAATCGAGTTAAATAGCTCGGTTGGTAAACAATTTGGTGATGACATTTTAGCGACCATCAAAGATGTTCTAGCTAAATTTGAAGTCACTGCTGCACAAGTTATTGTGGAAGACAAAGGCGCCTTAGACTGTGTTCTTCGTGCACGTTTAAAAGCGGCACTTTTCCGTGCCACTGATGAAGCCATTAACTGGGAGAAAGCACTATGAGCCAAAAAATCAGATTAAGAAGAAGTATGCTTTTTGTACCAGGTTCAAATGCGGCAATGATCAGCAATACATTCATCTACAAACCCGATTCCATTATGTTTGACCTCGAAGATGCGGTGGCTCTGAAAGAAAAAGACTCTGCGCGAATTTTAGTGGCTCACGCTCTTCAACATCCTCTCTATAAAGAAATCGAATGTGTGGTACGTGTAAATCCATTAGATTCCGAATTCGGTTTAGCGGATTTAAATGCCGTGGTGCGTGCAGGCGTAGATATCGTGCGTATGCCAAAAACAGAAACCGCACAAAATGTGATTGAGATGGATAAAGCGATCACCGAAATCGAAAAAGCCTGTGGTCGAGAAGTGGGTTCTACACTGATGCTAGCGGCAATCGAATCGCCACTAGGTATCACACAAGCCAATCAAATCGCCCAAGCCTCAAACCGTTTAATCGGTATCGCTCTCGGTGCGGAAGACTATGTGCGTAATTTAAAAACAGAACGCTCACCAGAAGGGATCGAATTACTCTTCGCTCGTTGTTCAATCTTACAAGCTGCGCGAGCTGCTGGTATCCAAGCCTTTGACACTGTTTATTCCAATGCTAACAATGAAGAAGGTTTCCTCGCTGAAGCAGCGTTGATTAAGCAATTAGGCTTCGATGGTAAATCGCTTGTGAACCCTCGCCAAATTGAGCTACTTCACAACTTATTTGCGCCAACACAAAAAGATGTGGAACAAGCGCAACGCATTATTGAAGCAGCCGAAGAAGCCAAACGCAATGGCTTAGGTGTGGTGTCGCTCAACGGAAAAATGATCGATGCACCAATTATCGACCGTGCCGCATTAGTGCTTGAACGTGCAAAACACGGTATTCGTGAAGAGTAAGGGGGAACCATTATGACAACTAGAGAACAACGTATCGAAAAATTTAATGGTGGTAAACCTATTTACCAAGCGGTACCCAAAGCGGAATCCCTTCTTCGCACCGCAAAAGACCGTAAAGTATGTGACAGCCTTGAGGAAGCTATCCGGCGTTCGGGCTTAAAAGACGGTATGACTATCTCATTCCACCACGCCTTCCGTGCAGGCGATTTCATCGTAAATATGGTGATGGAAAAAATCGCTGCCATGGGCTTCAAAAACTTAACGCTAGCGTCGAGCTCGTTAATCGATAGCCATTTCCCTATCATCGAGCACATCAAAAATGGCGTAGTCACAAAAATCTACTCATCAGGTATTCGAGGCAAATTAGCCGATGAAATCTCAAAAGGCATTTTAAAAGAGCCTGTCAATATCCACTCGCACGGTGGCCGTGTGCATTTAGTGAAATCAGGCGAATTAAAAATCGACGTTGCCTTCTTAGGGGTGCCAATGTGCGATAAATTCGGTAATGCCAATGGATTTAGTGGTAAAAGCAAGTGTGGTTCGTTAGGTTATGCCCGTATTGATGCGGAATTTGCCAACAAAGTGGTACTACTGACCGAAGAATTTGGCGAATACCCATTGAACCCTGCCAGCATTACCCAAGACCAAGTTGATTTCATCGTACAAGTTGATGAAGTCGGTGATCCGAAAAAAATCGGGGGGGGTGCCACTCGGATGACCACCAATCCACGCGAATTGTTAATCGCACGTAAATGTGCAGAGGTGATCTTTGGCTCAGGCTACTTCAAAGATGGCTTCTCGTTCCAAACAGGGACAGGCGGTGCCTCACTTGCGGTAACTCGCTTCCTTGAAGATAAAATGCGTCGTGAAAATATCACTGCCAGCTTTGGTTTAGGCGGTATTACTGGCACAATGGTGGCGCTACACGAAGCGGGCTTAATCAAAAAATTGATCGACGTGCAATCTTTCGATAAAGATGCCGCCGAATCTCTCGCTCGCAATCCAAACCATATTGAAGTATCAGCCAATCAGTACGCCAACTTCAGCTCAAAAGGGGCTTCAGTTGAACGTTTAGACATCGTGGTACTTTCTGCACTTGAAATTGACACCAAATTCAATGTCAATGTATTAACAGGTTCTGATGGCGTGATTCGTGGTGCCTCAGGTGGTCACAGTGATACTGCGGCTTCTGCGCAAGTAGCCATTATCGTGGCGCCATTAGTGCGTGGTCGTATTCCTTGCGTGGTGGAAAACGTACTGACTTGCGTAACCCCAGGGGAAAATATCGATATTCTTGTGACTGACCACGGTGTGGCGGTAAACCCTAAACGTCCAGACTTAATTGAAAAATTAACAGCGGCGGGCGTTCAATTAGTCACTATCGAACAACTTTGCGCGCGTGCATATAGCATTACAGGCAAACCAGCCGAAATCGAGCTCACCGACCAACCTGTCGCGGTAGTTCGTTATCGTGATGGAACTGTAATTGATACGGTGTATGCAGTGAAAGAATAATTGCTATAATATGCAATGTTAGGGGCGTGCCGTGCACGCCCTTTTTATTCATATTTATGTAGAAATAACAAGCGGTATGATTTTGCAAAAATTTTACAAACCTTTTTCCCTCGAAGGCAAAGAAATCTCTCTTGAACAACTATTAGAGGCAAGAGAAAATCGAGCCATTCTGCAACAAGAATGCTTAGCGAAATATGGGCAAACCATTCTCTCTTTAACCTTACTTGCTGTCGGCGGCGTGAAGAAAAACGAGCTATTGGATTATGTATTTGCCAAAGCTTTAGAAAATTTGACCGCTTGTTTTAAACGCCTAAATGTTCAACCCACCGCTGAATTTATCCGCCCATTGGAAACAGGACACGAAGCATTATTTGTGCTACCGATTGAAGCAGAAATCCTCAAAAAAGCGGCAATGGAATTGGAAGATAGCTCGCCGCTTGCTCGCCTGTGGGATATTGATGTGATTGACCAACACGGCAAATTGCTCAGTCGCACTGAATTTGATTTTCCGCCCCGCCCCTGTTTGGTTTGTGCTGACAATGCTAAATCTTGCGCTCGTTCGCGCAAACATTCATTTGATGAAATTTATGCCGAAATGCAACAGCGTGTACAAGCGGTCTATTTTGCCGAAAATATTGCAAACTTGGTTCATCAAGCCTTGTTACAAGAGGTTTACCTTTCACCCAAACCTGGCTTGGTTGATAGCCGAAATAACGGATCACATAGAGATATGAACGTGCAAACCTTTGAACGGAGTGCTGTGGTACTTCGCCCATTTTTTGCGGACTTTGTATTAAAAGGAATGGCAACCCGTCATTTGCCTGAAACGCAAATTTTAAGCCAAATTCGACCGCTTGGTATTGAAGCCGAAAAAGCGATGTTATCAGCCACACAAAAGGTGAACACTCACAAAGGAGCGATTTTTGCTTTTGGTTTGGTTTGTGCAGCAATTGGGCGATTATATCGCACGCCACAAACGAACATTGAGGCTATTTGCCAACTGGTGGCACAATTCGCTCAAGGTTTAACCGCCGAACTGCAAAACTATCCTGCACATTTACCCGAAACCGCAGGGGTTCGCTTATTCCGTCAGTATGGTTTAACAGGTGCAAGAGGCGAAGCCGAGCAAGGCTTTCCGTTAGTTCGCCAAATTTTGCAAAAGCTCAAACTATACCAAGAATATGGGATTGAACACCAATTACAAATCTCACTGTTACACTTTATGGAGAAAAATACCGACACGAACGTGGTACATCGAGCGGGTATAGAAGGGCTCAATTTTGTGCAACAAGAAGCCAACAAGCGGTTAAAAAATGCAAAAATTTTGCAAGATCAGACCGCTTTAATTGAGAGTCTCATTGAATTAGACGAGGCATGTATTGAACGTAATATTAGTTGCGGTGGCACGGCGGATCTGATCGCATTGACGATTTTCTTTTTATCACTATAACTCATAAAGGGTAGAATATTTGCGTTCAGACAAAAAAGGTTTAATAAATTGTTAAAAAAAGGAATTTTTAAGTATAAGGGTTGTAGCAGAATTGGCTATAATAGCACCACTGTTTTCCCCTTCTTTATAAAATAGGACATCACAATGAGTAATTTAAGACAAGAAGCCCTTGATTTCCACGAATTTCCTGTTCCAGGAAAAATTTCCGTCACTCCAACCAAATCATTAGCCACTCAAAAAGATTTAGCCCTCGCCTACTCACCAGGTGTTGCCGAACCTTGCTTAGAAATTGAAAAAGATCCAGCAACAGCGCGCCGTTATACCGCACGTGGTAACTTAGTTGGCGTAATTTCAAACGGTACAGCGGTGTTAGGCTTAGGCAACATCGGTGCCTTAGCGTCTAAACCAGTAATGGAAGGTAAAGGCGTGCTCTTGAAAAAATTCGCTGGCGTCGATGTATTTGATATCGAAATTGATGAAACTGATCCTGAAAAATTAGTCGAAATTATTGCCGCATTAGAGCCTACTTTTGGTGGCATCAACCTTGAAGATATTAAAGCCCCAGAGTGTTTCTATGTAGAAACTAAATTGCGTGAACGTATGGGAATTCCAGTATTCCACGATGACCAGCACGGTACAGCAATCATCGTAGGTGCAGCGGCAATCAACGGTTTAGAAGTAATTGGTAAAAAAATTGAGGAAGCCCGTGTTGTGGTAAATGGTGCAGGTGCTTCAGCCATTGCTTGTACCAACTTGCTTCGTTCATTAGGTTTCCAAAAAGAAAATATCACAATGTGTGATTCCAAAGGCGTGATCTTCAAAGGTCGTGGCGACAATATGGACGAAACCAAACAATTTTATGCCATTGAAGATAATGGCTGGCGCACATTAGCTGATGCGGTAAACGGTGCTGATGTATTCTTAGGCTGCTCTAAAGCAGGAGCATTAACGCAAGAAATGGTGAAAACCATGGCACCAAATCCATTGATTATGGCGTTAGCTAACCCTGTACCTGAAATTACTCCACACGAAGCCAAAGCGGTACGCCCTGATGCGATCGTTTGTACTGGTCGTTCAGACTATCCAAACCAAGTAAACAACGTGCTTTGCTTCCCATTCTTATTCCGTGGTACATTAGATGTCGGCGCAACCACCATTAACGAAGAAATGAAAATGGCAGCAGCACACGCTATCGCAGATTTAGCCAAAGAAACTGTGCCATTTGAAGTAATTGCCACTTATGGTGAATTATCATTTGGAGAAAATTACATCATTCCAACGCCATTTGACCCACGCCTATTGGTACAAGTTTCTTCAGCAGTAGCTAAAGCAGCAATGGATACTGGTGTCGCCACTATGCCAATTACCGATTGGGCAGCTTATGCGAAAAAAATTACTGCGCTGGTTGCTAATCAATAGTTGATTTAATCAGCAAGGTTTAGTAAAATCTGCCTCGACTTT
>JBHACP010000003.1:0-14969 GCA_041854605.1 Actinobacillus sp. | reverse complement strand
CGACCACGTTGAGCCAATCGCTTCTTGTCCGTATAAGGCATAATTTTTGCTTTGGTGATTTTTCACCACTTTTTGACCGCACTTCATCAACAGCGAGCCAGAACCACAAGCAGGATCACAAATGCTGTCGCCCATTTGTGGGTCGAGCAGTTCGGCAATTAAATCCGATACTTCAGGTGGCGTATAAAATTCCCCTGCCTTTTGCCCGCCGCTTGCAGCAAAGTTTTTAATCAAATATTCGTAAGCATTGCCGATAATATCCAGCGTGCCGACTTTGCTTGGTTTCAAATCCAATTCAGGTTTGGCGAAATCTTCCAACAGCTCACGCAAAATGGTGTTTTTCTGCTTTTCTTCTCCCAATTTATCGGTGTTAAAGGAAATATCTTGGAAAACGCTTTTGCCTGCATCTTTGAGTTTTGTGCCGTTGGCTTCTTCAATGGCGTGCAACGCCTGATCGATACGTTCACCATTACCTGCTTCAAACCGCTGCTCATACAAGCGGTAAAAATTAGCGTGCGGTGGCAACACAAATCGCTCTTGCTTCATCATTTCTTCAATCAATTCCGGCACATCGCCGTATTCTGCTTGATATTGTTGATAATGGTCTTGCCATACGTCTGAAATGTATTTCAAAAACAACATCGTTAAAATGAAATCTTTATAGGTATCCGGGCTTACCGTGCCACGAAAGGTATCGCAAGCAGACCACAGGGCTTTGTTAATATCGTCTTGGTTAATAGACATCGGTTATTCCTTATTAGTGAGTTTTTTCTGATGATTTTCAATACGACTTAGGGTTTGCATTTATTATACTTCATCGTTATCACAATAAATATCTGTTTAAATTGCACACTCTTATTTCCAAATCCCACCGCTTTTTATTTTTGTGATCTGCGTCGAAAAATTTATTTTTGCCTATTTTATTTTCTGAAATGCTGTTTACAATCACAGTATACTGTATTTAAAAACAGTGTTATAAGGAATGAAAAACAGGAGGGCTTAATGAATAACCAAATTCAACTTTATACGTCCGCAGACGGCAAAATTTCCTTACAGGTTTCGTTGGATAATGAAACGGTGTGGCTTACGCAGGCTCAAATGGCAAGCTTATTTGGGGTTAAAGTGCAGAACATTACAATGCGCCTGAAAAATGTTTATGCCGAACAAGAACTTGATAAAAATTCAACTTGTAAGGATTTCTTACAAGTTCAAACTGAAGGTGAAAGAACGGTTTCTCGTAAACGAAAACACTACAACCTTGATGCCATTATTTCTGTTGGCTATCGAATTAGTTCTAAGCGTGCAACCCAATTCCGCCAATGGGCAACCCAAACCTTGAAGCAGTTTTTGGTGCAAGGTTATGCGATTAACCAAAAACGCTTACAGGAAAAAGCGTGGAGTTTAGCCAAGCGGTGGCGTTGTTAAGTCAAACGCTTACCAACCAAGCCTTAATTAGTGATGAAGGCAAGGCGGTTATTGGTGTAGTGCAGGATTACGCAAGAACGTGGAGCTTGTTGCAAGCGTATGATGAACAAAATTTAGCAGCAATTTCGGTGCAGCAACCTGAAATGAAACCGCTGGTGTTTGAGGATGTTTTGACTGCTATTTCACAATTAAAACAAGAGTTGATAGCCAAAGGTGAAGCGACCGAGCTGTTCGGGCAGTTGCGAAGTGATGGCTTGGTATCAGCGATTGCAACTATTGAACAGGGTTTTGGCGGAGAGTTGTTTTATCCGAATATTGCCAGCCGAGCAGCGCATTTATTGTATTTTGTCATCAAAAACCACTCGCTTGCAGACGGCAATAAACGCACGGGATCATTCCTGTTTTTATGGTATTTGCACCAAAACCAAGCCTTGCTTGCCAAACCCGTTAATGAATTGATTAACGATAACACCCTTGTCGCCCTAGCTTTGTTGGTGGCAGAAAGTTTACCTGAACAAAAAGAGCTGATGATTCGTTTGGCAGAGCATTTTATTTTGTTGAAGGGTTAGTAGATGTACCCTACCACGCTTTCCCTTCAAAATTCTCCACCAAAAAATCAATCAACTTTCTCACGGCAAGGGGGAGTTTTTCCCTTGACGGATACATCGCGTAAATGCTGAATGTCGGTAGTTGCCAGTCGGTTAAAACGGCTTGCAGTTTGCCCTGTTGCAGTTCAGTTTCCAGCATATATTTCGGCAACATGGCAATGCCGTTGCCGTCCAGTACGGAGTTGAGCAAGGCTTGGGTGTCGTTGGTGGTGAAACGGCTGTTTAGGTCGAGCAACACTTCCCGTTTTCCTTTAGTACATTTCCACGCTTTACGGTTGATATTTTGGTGGGAAAGGTAATGATGTTGATAGAGATCGTCAGGCTGTTTCGGCGTGCCGAATTGTGCCAAATAATCGGGCGTTGCTACCAGCAACGAATGACAATCGGCAAGTTTTCGGGCGATAAAATTCGGGTCGGGCGTGTTGGTAATCCGAATGGCAAGATCGATCCGTTCGCTGATTAAATCCATTGGTTGATCGTTAAGCAACAGCTGAATATTCAACTTCGGGTGCAACTGCAAAAAGCGATTGACCGTTTGCACCAAATGATACGCCCCGAACGTTTGACTACTGGCGACTCGCAACACGCCACGCAGTTCGCCTTGCTGCGCCATCATTTCCTGTTCCATTTCTGCGGTTAAATTGGCAATTTTTTGGCAGAAAAGCACCGCTTGTTCGCCGGCTTCCGTTAAAGCGACTTTGCGGGTGGAACGCTGAAACAGTCGGGCGTTCAGCCATTCTTCCATCAATGCGACATAACGGCTGATCATCGGTTTGGAAATTTCTAACCGTTCTGCGGAGGCGGTAAAACTGCCTGTTTCGGCAACGGTCAGAAAGACCTTGATTGCGGTGAGTTTGTCCATAGTTATCCTTTTTATTTCTTAATCGGAAACAATTATATTCTAAAATCGCTATTTTTCTCTCTTTTTATTTCATTAAAATGCACACCATCAACAGCCATCAAGCTGAATGTATAACCCAACAAAAGGAAAACAAAATGAAAAAATCTCTTTTACTTTTAACCGCACTTTTCTCTTCAACCGTTGCAATGGCACAAACTACGCCGGAGCAAAACAAAGCGAACGCATTGGCGTTTTATGAAATGGCATTCAATCAGCACAAAGTGCAAGAGGCAACCGATAAATATATCGGCAAAGAGTATTTACAGCACAACCCAACGGTGGCGGACGGTGGCAAGGCTTTCGTGGATGCGTTTGTGCCGTTTTTAAAAGCGAACCCAAAATCACGCGCAGAAATTAAACGTGTGATGGCGGACGGCGATTTAGTGATGTTGCACGTCCACAGCAAATTAAACGATGAAGATCGTGGCGAGGCGGTGGTAGATATTTTCCGTTTCGATGAAAACGGTAAAATCGTAGAACATTGGGATGTAATCCAAGCGGTACCTGAAAAAACCGAAAGCGGACGTGGAATGTTCTAGTGACAATCTACTACCTGTTCGACCCGCTTTGCGGTTGGTGCTATGGGGCATCAGCGACATTGCAAAAACTCAATGAAATCTACCCGCTTACGCTCACGCCAACAGGTTTGTTTTACCAAAGCGGTCGTAAAATGGACGCAGATTTTGCCCGTTATGCGTGGGGTAACGACCAACGGATTGAAAAATTAACGGGGCAGCCATTTAGTCAGGCGTATTTGGAAAACGTGTTGCAAGGGCGGGGTGATTTTGATTCGGCAAACAGCTTACTGGCTTTAACGGCGGTGCAACAAATTGTCCCTGAAAAAGAGTTTGCCACATTGGCAGCCTTGCAGACGGCACGTTATGTGGACGGTTTGGATAATGCGGATTTCACGGTGATTGAACAGGTGTTGCATAAACTCAATCTTAGCCAAGCTGTGCCATTGCTTACCGAACAATCTACCCAAGTGGCATTAGAGCAACGCATTCAATTCGGACAACAACTTGCCAACCATTGTGGTGTGCAAGGCGTACCGCAGTTGATTGTGGAAAAAGACGAACGGTTGCATATTGTACTGAGCCAGTTGTTGTATGGGGACGTTCAATCGTTAGAAAGTTATTTGAAACGGTTGTAAAAGAGCGGTGGGATTTTGAGGAGATTTTACAAATTTCTTTCAAAATTCCACCGCTTGTTTTTAACCTGCCACAAACCCCACTTTTTCCATCACAAAATCCAAAAAAGCACGCATGACCGAAGACGGATAACGATGTTTCAAATACAACAAATGCACAGGATAAGTCCGCATCGGGTAATCGTGCAACACTTCCACCAAGCCATATTCATCAATCAAACGATTGGCAATATTTTCAGATAGATAGCCAACACCACGCCCTTGTTGAATGAAATAAGCGATGGCATACACATCGTTTGACGCAAATACATAAGGCAAATGAAGCGTCTTGTTTTCTAATTGGATAGACAAATGTTTCTGCTGTGCTTTGGCAAAACCCACACAAGGAAAACGCGCCAAATCATCGGGTGTTTGGGGTGTGCCGTATTGTGCCAATAAATACGGATGTGCCACGCATTTGACTTTTGCCGTCAGCACCAAGCGCGCCACCGCATTATCCGTATGCAAATCCCCTGCCCGAAACGCAAAATCAATATTATCTTCCACCAAATCCAAAACTCGGTCGGTTACTTGGCAATGAATGCGCACTTTGGGATATTTCGCGCCAAATTCATCAAGCCACGCCCAAACTTCTTCCAATCCTGTAAAGGTGGAAATGCGTAATGTTCCGCTAATTTCTTGATGTTCAGAGAATGCTTTTTCTACTTGCAATAAATTATCAATGTTTTGATACACTTGCTCATAAAGCTTTTGTCCTGCCATTGTCGGCTTAACGCCAGATTTTTGGCGGTCAAATAGTTGAATATTGAGTGATTTTTCCAATTCTGTGATTTGACGGCTAATGGTGGCAATCGGCACATTCAACCGTTCGGATGCTTTGGAGAGACTTCCGTCTTGGACGACAGAAATAAATAGGGATAAGGCGTTTAGGTTCATAGGGTTTTCATTTTTGGAAAGTAGGTTTTCATATTAATCTATTCCTTTATCAAATTCAACAACCTAAAATACACTCATCCCATTTTTCAAAACAGAGAAAACATCATGCAAAACAATCGTATTACCCAAATTTTTATATATTCAATATCAACCAAACTAATGGGTAAAGTTAGTTTACATTAAATTATTGATAGCATGAAAAATGTACTAAGCAAACAAATGATATTCACCTAGCACTTAGTGCTTAATAAATAAGTCCTCTAGTTCTCCATCTATTTGTTACAAATGATTCAAATTTGAAACCATTTAAGTTTAAGTGATCTGCATGGTCTGTGATGATAATTTGTGGAGAATACCCATATTTCTCTTTTAAATCATGACAATATTGAGCAAATTTTGTAAAAAGTTTTGTGACAGATTGAATATCTTCATCAATATTGTCTTTGTGTTCTAGATTGGCAATTTTTTGTTTATTAAATTCTTCATCTTTATCATGATGAAAATTCGGGAAATAAACTTGAGTAGGCTGATCTAAGAATAAGATAGATGGAATAGAACATTTAAATCCGTGAACTTCTAACTCAATGAAATATTGATGTAATGCTAAGAATAGAGTGATATGACAATAAAGCCAATTAGCACCACTCCCCATAGAACGCAAATAAATTTTTTCTTCTCCTGCTTCATGATATAAATCAAAGTTCTTCAATGAAAATTTTAAGTTTATAGGTTGATAGTATTTTTCAAAATCAAAAGCTTTTCCGATTTCTGTCATAATCTCATTAATTCTGCCTTCTGATTTTCTCAATTGTTGTTCATAATTATAAGTTTTTAATTGTTTTTCTACATTTTTCATATCTGATTGTATTTTAGTAAATTGTTCTTCATTTATCTGATCAGATTGTTTTTTGATAAGAACATCAAGCATAGAAAATAAACTGGCTTTAACCATTAAAACTTGTTCATAACGACTTTTTGCTTGCTGGACGTTTTTATTTTCCTGTTCCAATTGTTTTTTTAAATCTTTAATTTCCATAATTTTAATATCAAGTTCTTTAATTTCTTTCTTGATCTTTTGTTGTTCAACCTCTAAATGAGATTTTAATGAATGGTTTAAAGCTAAATCTTTAGAGAGCTTTTGTATAGCTTGCTTTAAAATTTCAGCCTGCTCAGCCAAAGAGTCTTTTTCGGAGAAACAGAAAGGACAAACAGACATTCCAATTTGAGCTTGATTAATATTTTCTAAAGAAGATAATGTATCAGAAACTTTACTCTCTGTTTGCAAATGCTTTTGAATAGATGCTAATTTAAAAGAAAGTTCTCTTCTCTTGTTATCATAATTATTTAAATCTTCTAGTAATTTCTTAAAATATTCAGATTCTTTATCTGAACTATAGATAATTTTATCATTTGTAATGAATTGCTCTAAATTTTGTTTTGAATTATTTGCATTTATTTTTATATCATCAATATTAACAGGCGTGTCTTCTACTCCCATTAGAGAATAAAGTAAGGCAAGTTGATTCTCTATGCTGGTATTATTTTCATCAATATACCTATTGATAATATCTTGTTCTTTTTGTAGTTTTTTTAATTCATTTTGTAATTGTTCTTTTTGTTGAGAAAGCAGAAAATATTGTTGATCCACAAAACCTAAAAAGATTTTAGTGTGTTCAATAACTTGCTCTCTTTTTTCTTTTTCATCAAATCGATAAAATAACGCATGCTTATTTGCTATTAAATTTTGATGTTGTAAAATAAATGACATAAAGCTCCGAACAGATGGAGTAGGCGTGTTTTTTCCTTTGAATTCTCTAGCTATTAATGATTCATTAATATCAATAATATCAAGAAATAATTTTTTCAATTGTTTTTTATAATTATCCTTGGATAAAAAATAATCTTTACCAAAATAATCAGCTAAAATTAAATTGGTATCATATAATTTTTCTTGCCTAAAAAAACCTTTACCATTATCTTTTTCTCGACCGATTACAAAATATGCTTCTTGAATTTGCAGATATAAATAATAAATTTCCGCACATTCTGTAATTCTTCCATTTGGTATGGTGGTATAGCTACCACCAAAGCAATAGTCAAAAATCTCTATTAAAGCACTTTTTCCTGTAGAGGATTTTCCAGTGATAATATTGAGACCTTCTTGCAATTTGGCATTGTGAATTTTTCCAAATTTATCCACTACACCAATTTCATGAATAATTGTTTTCATGGCTTAACTCCTAAAATCATATATATTTCATGTATAGAGTGATTGCTGAATAATCGTGCTAGATTTTTTGCAATTTTGATATTACGGGTTTCTTGAACTGAATAAATAGATAGATTATCAATGTCAATTTCTAACCATTGATTCAAAAAGCAGCATTGTATACTCTCTGATGTTAATATTCTTAACACATCTATTCTCTCTTGCAAATCATACAAGTCATTTGAGTTTGAAAAAATGGTATGCAGTGAGCTTGTTGATTTAGCATTTTTTAATTTTTGCTTAAAGACTGGATGTGTAAATAAGGGTATAAGTAATGGAGCAAGTAGTATATTCTGTTTTACCCCTGTAAGATTCATATAAAAAGTAGCCAAATATTCTCCAAATTTAAATGGATTATATTTAATTGTATATAAAGCGTCTACGGTATTCATTCTTTTGTGTCCCACTTCAGGTCAGTGTTTGTATCCATTGCATCGTGCATGATGCCATTTCTATAAGCAAATGGAGGTCTGTAATTATCAATTAAAAGGGGTTCTGAATAAATAATTTCATCATATAAATTCTGTGGATTTCCATTATTTCTTTTAGCATTTCTGTGTTTACCTTTGTATTGAAAAATAAGTTCAATTTGGTAATTTTTTGTTTTTTCATGGTAAACGGGGCTATTGTCTAAATCTTGAAATAAAGATTTTGTAAATTCTAACCAATTTCCAATAGCTTCAGGAATAACTTCCTCATAATTAATATCTTTAATTTTTTCAACAAACACTTTAGTTTCATTTTCTGTGATTTCTTGAGTTGTAGCAACAATTCCTTTAAATTCAGGAAAAGTAAACTCTTTTCTTGAGAAATGCCCTGTTAGGTCAATAATTTTTTCTTGAAATACACCATAAGAAATAGACCATACTTCTTTATTTCCTAATTCATAAATAAAACCAATCAAATTTTCTATAAATGTTTGTTGGTTATTTTTTGGAATTCCGAGAAGTTTTTCACGCTTAATTTTGTTTAAAACTCCATCTCTATTCGTTGATTCAGTAATTAGTACAATTTTCTCAATAATTTCTAGTAATTTACTCTCATCAGTATTAAGAATAAGCTTTTGCATTTTAGCAACTTCAGATTCAGAAGTATTTTTTGAGCAAATATCTTTCAGTATTTGGTGCTTATCTTGAGGTACTTTATCATTCCAATTGGCTAATTTTGTTCTTTTACCAAATGGCTGTGTTGTATGTAAAATAAGATTTTTATATTGCTTATGATTAAATTCAGGAGCTAACCAGTTTTTCAGTGTTTTCCAGAAAGTTTCATGATGATCAGTTAATGATGTTTGCACATCTTTTACTTCAATCTGGCTTCCTCTATTAGAAAGATCAGAATAGTGACTAATATCACCATCTTTTTCAAGATAGATCATATCTCCTTCCTGCATATCAAAACACTTCTCAAGTGCAATAATATTCTGATAATGAAAGGCTTGAGTGGTTATTAATGCGGAATTTTTCGTCTCTTTCATATTTTCCTCCAATAGATTATTAAAATCTGATAATTACCAATTAATGATTAACTTATATCGTTAATCAATCTATTCTAAAACTTAAAAAGTTAAACACGCATACAACGGCACATTCACCAACCAATCCTGTTCCCGATAATCTGCCATGGAAAAACGAAAAGCGTATTCAGGCTGAAATTGCTCCACATAGACTTTCAAACTTTTGGCTTTTAAATTCTCTTCGGCTTTCACTTCAATGGGAATGACCGCTTGTTTTTGTTGTACAACAAAATCCACTTCTGCCGTGCCTTTTTCCGTGGCCCAATAAAAAACAGGGTTATCTTGATTGGCAATCAGTTGTTGCAAAACATATTGTTCGGTCAATGCGCCTTTAAATTCACTAAAAATACGACTGCCGTCTAGCAATACACTGGCGTCCAAATGACTTTGAGCCGACAACAAACCAATATCCAAACCATACAATTTAAATGCATTGTCTTGATAAGCGGATAGAGGCAAATGCGGTTTTTTAATGCGTGGGACGCTATGTACCAAACCGCTGTCTTTTAGCCATTGCAAAGCGATTTCATAGTCTTTGCTTCTTGCCCCTTTTTGTAAATTGGCATAGATAAATTTTTTATTTTCTTTGGCAAGTTGTTCGGGAATGGAATGCCAAATTGACCGCACTTTTTGCACCGTTTGTCCATCACGAATATGTTTAGAAAAATCCTGCTCGTATGCCATTAATAAATTTTTTTGCACTTGGCGAACGGCATCAAAATTTTGCGCTTCTATAAACACTTTCACCGCTTCCGGCATTCCGCCGACAAAATAATATTGACGAAGTAGCTCAATATAACGGCTTTTCATCGCCGAAATCAGCGGCCAATCTTTTAGATTTAATAATTCCACTAAATCTTGTTTGCCCACCGCCAGCAAAAATTCATGAAAATCCATGGGATAAAGCGGTAAAAAATCCACCTTGCCCACAGGAAAAGATACCTGATGATGTAAAGACACACCCAACAACGACCCCGCCGATACAATATAAAACTCGGGGGCGTTTTCATAAAAATATTTCAGTGATGACAAAGCTTGTGGCACTTCTTGCACTTCATCAAAAATAATCAGCGTATTGTGGGCTTGAATATCCACACCGCTTTCAATTTTTAAACCTAAAATCAAGCGATTGATGTCGTAATCGCCTGAAAATAGCGTTTTCATTCTAGGGTTATTATCAAAGTTGATATAGGCAACTTGCTCAAACGATTGCTCACCGAAGTGTTTCATCGCCCAAGTTTTGCCAACTTGTCTTGCTCCCTGAATAATCAAAGGCTTGCGGTTGGGATTTTGTTTCCAGTTTTGTAGGGATTGAAGGATTTTTCGTTGCATAATAGGTTATTTTTTATCAATTTCAGGCTATTTTACAGCAGGGTTTACACTTTTTCAAAGGAAAGTTGGTGATTAAATATCATTTTTTCAAACGAAAATAAGGTTATCAAAAACATTTTTCGGGGCTGTATTAGATTAGCAGTTATGTTACCCTGCAAAAATGAAGATAACAAACTGTAAATTAAACAAAAAAGCACAAAAGAGATTGCTTGAATTTTTTGTACTTGAAGTTACTGCCCGTGCAGCTGCCAATTTATTGGAGATTAACCCCAATTCAGCAGCCCTGTTTTACCGCTAAATCCGTCAAGTGATTGCCTACCATTTAGCACTTCAAGCAGACGAAGTTTTTGATGGCTCTATTGAGCTAGACGAAAGCTATTTTGGCGGACAATGCAAGGGTAAGGTTTATACCGTTGTGGTTGAAAATACGAAGCAGGATATCTTACTACCTGTTATTAAAAGAAAAATCATGCCTGATAGTATTGTTTATACAGACTGTTACAAAAGCTATGATGTTCTTGATGTAAGCGAATTTATTCATCATCGCATCAATCATTCACAGATTTTTGCAGACCGTCAAAACCACATCAATGGTATTGAAAATTTCTGGAACCAAGCAAAACGTGTTCTGAGAAAATACAACGGAATTGACCGTAAATCTTTTCCCTTATTCTTGAAAGAATGCGAATTTCGTTTTAACTTTGGTACACCAAAAGAGCAGCTGAAAATTCTGCGAATTTGGTGTGATGTTTAGGGCTAATCTAATACAGCCCCGGAAAAACAGCCTAGAAAGTGCGGTGGATTTTGTAAAAGATTCAGAAGAAATCTTACTTATCGGTGGCGGTGAATTATTCAAACAATATTTACCTCAAGCAGATAAATTGTATTTCACACAAATCCAAGCTGAAATTGATGGCGATACCTTTTTCCCTGAATTAAACTGGGATGAATGGAAAATTGAACACGAAGAATATCGCCACGCCGATGAAAACAACGCCTACGATCTGAAATTTTTGATTTTGGTGAGAAAAAAATAACCTAGCACGAACCGGGCTAGGTTTGAATAGCAATTTATATCCTATTCCAACAACCAATCCACAATATATTTCACTTGCACACCATCAATTTCGTTTTGATCGTAATATCTGCCAGTGATCAGGATTTTTTTGTAGTTGTCTTTAATATGCAACAAATTATCCGTTTCATGGGTATTATCTGGGATTTCAAATGCCACTTGCACATACAGAATTTCATCGGCTTTGCGAGCAATAAAGTCAATTTCTTTGCTGTCTAATTTGCCGACATCAACCGTATAGCCACGGCGTAGCAATTCGATAAACACGATATTCTCTAAGCGGTTAGCGTAATTTGCCCCTTTTCTGCCAATAGCATGCCGTCTTAACCCATTGTCCACAATAAAATATTTCGCATTGGTTTTTAAATAGCCTTTACCACGAATATCATATTGTTTCGCCTTATAAAATAAGAAGGCATTTTCTAATAAATCCAAATACTTACCGATAGTGTGATTAGAAGTGAGCACACGTTCGGAGGTGAGTGTATTACTGATTTTTGTCGGATTGACCAGTTGCCCAACGTTATCGGCTAGAAACAAAATAACACTTTTTAAGATATGCGTATCTTTTACCCCTGCACGGTGTGCAATGTCATTCAATACAATGGAATCAAAAATGCCTGAAAGAATGGTGTTTTTTAGCGGTTCAGCCGACATCACAACGCTTGGGAAACCGCCGTATTGTTCATATTCCTGATATAATTTATCCACCATTCGAGAATGACTATCCACATTTTTAGCAAGCAAAAACTCTTTGAAAGAGAGCGGATAAAGTTTAATTTCAACATATCGCCCACTGAGCAACGTCGCCAACTCTCCCGAAAGTAAGTTTGCATTTGAACCCGTAATCACAATATCAGCATTAAAACTTACTCGAATTGCATTGATGATTTTCTGCCAGCCTTCCACAAATTGGATTTCATCAATCAGAAAGTAAATTTTATCTTGAGAATCAGGCAGCTTTTTTTGAATCAACAATTGGAAATCATCAGCATCTTTGATCCCTTGATATTCAAAACCTTCAAGATTGAGATAAATAATATTTTCAGGGGCAGCGCCCTGATTTTGTAGATAATCACGATACTGCATTAGCAACACCGATTTCCCAGAGCGGCGAACGCCTGTAATCACTTTGATAAAGTCAGTATCTTTAAATTGAATCAGTTCTTGTAGATAGTTGTCACGCAAAATCATAAGATCACCTAATTGGAAGTAAAGTTCCTGTTTTAAAAAATTATACATAAATTTGAAATCAATTTCCAATTATTTAAAAATAAGATTGAAATGGAAATAAACTTCCAACTCCATATAACTTACATTTCCATTCGACAATCGCACCACAAGCGGTTAGATTGATTTTATGAATTATTAACAAGGTAACGATTTAAAAGAACAACCTAGCACGAACCGGGCTAGGTTACCCTGCCGAGAAGAAAAAGAGCCACAACACAGCTCTGATTAAGTCACTTATACGAATAAGTTATGATTTCACTTTACTCTATATGCCGTTTTGCCGTTGATGCAAAGGTGATTTTATCGGGGCGGTAGCTGATACTACCGTATTGAAAAAGCGTTCCATCGGCTAAATAAGTCGTGCTGGTGACATTAACCACCATCTCATACTCTCCTAAATCCATGGTATTTTTCTCTTCCTCATTAGCATAACGGAAGCTGATTTCACGTTGTGAATGGCTGATTCTTAAGCCTAATTCGCTTTCTAAATAATGATAAATTGAATGTTCGGCAATGTCGCGGCTAATAAAAGGTACGAGGCGACGGTCGAAATAAGAAATTTCGTATTCCACATTTTCCCCATTAATAGCGCGCGTTCGATCGATACGATAAAAATCAATTTGATCATTTACGTTAAAGATTTGCATCAATTCTTCTTCACCTTGCACAATATACAAACTTTGCAAGGTGGTTTTGACTTGATGCGTTAAACTGCGGTTTAATTCACCTACGGTTTTGATTTCCGAAAGCATTTGGGGCTTCGTTAGGTCTCGCGCTAAAACAATAGAATTTCTGCCTTGCTGTTTTTGGATATAACCATCCATTTCTAATAAAAACAATGCCTTGCGAATGGTGTCTTTTGAAAAACCATATTCTTGCATCAATTCACCTTCGCTGACCAATTCTTGATTTGCACTTAAAATGCCGTTGCGAATTTTATTTTTTATGTCGTTATAAACTTTCTTGTATTTACTCATTTCTATCCATTTCCATTGCTCATTTTTTGCTTCCTTTCCCATAGAATAGCATAATTTCCCCCACTTATAGGTAAAATTTTATGATCTACGTCATACTTTTACGATTAACTTTCAACATTTACGTAAAAGTTATTGCGTAAAAGAAAATTTAGGTTTAAATTAGCCTCAAATTTTACTTTACAAAGGCAATACTATGTTTACTCGGTCAAGCGGTGTTTTAATGCACATCACATCTTTACCAAATCCTTATGGGATTGGTTCTTTTGGGCAATCTGCGTACGATTTTGTCGATTTCTTAGTTGAAACAAAACAAACGTATTGGCAAATCCTCCCATTAACAACAACAAGTTATGGGGATTCACCTTACCAATCTTTTTCTGCGGTAGCCGGTAATACACACTTAATTGATTTCGATTTATTAGCCAAACAAGGGCTTTTAAAAGCGGAAGATTACGTTAATGTGAATTTTGGTGATGATCCGGCAAAAATTGATTATGAACGTCTCTTTTATGCTCGTCGCCCTGTGTTAGAAAGTGCGGTTAAAAATTTTCTCAAAAATACAACATACCAAGCGGATTATAAAAACTTTGAGAAAAATAACCGCACTTGGTTGGACGATTATGCGGAATTTATGGCAATTAAAGAGCATTTTGGCAATAAAGCTATCCAAGAATGGGATGATAAAAAAGCCGTTGCTCGCGATGAGAAAACCCTTGAAAAATACCGCGAAATGTTGGCGGAGACCATTCAATACTTCAAAGTCACACAATACTTTTTCTTCCAACAATGGTTGGCATTAAAGGCTTATGCAAACCGGCACAATATTCAAATTATTGGTGATATGCCAATTTATGTGGCGGCAGATAGCGTAGAAGTATGGACAAAACCCGAACTTTTCCAATTAGATGAGGCACGTAAACCACTTTTTGTTGCAGGTGTACCTGCAGATCAATTCAGCGAAACAGGACAACTTTGGGGCAATCCGCTTTACGATTGGGCGGAGCATAAAAAACAAGGCTATTCTTGGTGGATTCATCGTATTGAAGAAAGCTTTAAAATTTATGATGTGTTACGAATCGACCATTTCAAAGGTTTCTCTGATTACTGGCAAGTGGATGGTGATGCGATTGTGGCAAAAGATGGTTGCTGGCAACCAGGCCCGGGCTATGCCTTATTTGAAGCGGTAAAACAGCAATTAGGCGATTTACCTATTATTGCTGAAGATTTAGGTAATATTGACGATAAAGCAAGAAAACTCTTAGCGGATTGTGGTTATCCAGGGATGAAAATTCTGCAGTTTGGCTTTGAAGATGTGACCAGAGAAAGCCTCGATAGCCCTCATCACAATATTCCACATTCTATTACTTACATAGGCACACATGACAATGATGTACTAAATGGTTGGTATGCGGATTTGAGTGAGGAGCAACAGCAATATATCAATGATTACACTCATCGTGGTGCACAGGAATCCCTTTGTCAAGCGATGATCCGCCAGCTTTTTGCTACAGTGAGCAATACGGTCATTGTCACGATGCAAGATCTGT
>JBHACP010000002.1:0-5457 GCA_041854605.1 Actinobacillus sp. | reverse complement strand
ATGGCGTGTATGCGTAAACTGCTCACCATTATGAATACGTTGGTTAAACGCAATGAAAAATGGGACGCTACACGCTATTTATCCACAGAATCTGTGGGTTAAAATTGAATAACTTTTTTGTGTGTGAACACAGTTGCTACGGTTATGGTTTTACAACCTCTAACAACATAAAACAAGACGAAAACCGTCCGCTTTCTGGAATGTAACACAATACTTTTTGCCCTGATTTGAGATCAAAAGTGCGGCTAAATTCGTCCAAAATAATGTAAATGGATGCCGAGCCTGTGTTACCTTTTCTGGTGAGGTTGGTGAACCATCTTTCCTGCGGAATATCGAAGTTGATATTGCGTAAACCTTCCGATAGCTTATCACGGAAGAAACCCGAAGAATAATGAGGAAGTAGGTAGTCGATTTCGTCTGCTTTTAAGCCGTGTTTTTCAATGGCGCGAGCTAAGGCTTTTTCCACCGTGTATTTAACGATATTTTCATTGAGCAATTTCACATCTTGCTTGATTGCCATAAAACTTTTGGCGTCCCGTTCTGCTTGCGACACCGATTTCCAGCTGACAAATTTGCCGTCTTGCACTTCGCCGCCTGCGTACATACAAACCGGCATTTCATTGGCATAAGAAATCAGCTCAATCCAGTGAATTTGAAAGCTGATGCCGTCTGCATTGGGCTGATTGGAAAGTTGCACCGCCCCTGCTCCATCGGACAACATCCAACGCAAAAAATCTTTTTCAAAACCGATTTCAGGCTTGGCATTATCAAGCTGTTTTTGTGCCACTTCGCTTTTGAAATTTTCACTACGCATAATGGCTGAGGCACATTCCGATGCCACGGCGACCGCACTTTGATGTTCGCCCGTGCGTACCGCATTGAAAGCGTGTTTCATCGCCGCCATTCCAGCCACGCACACGCCCGACATTGACATCACTTCCATTGGAGGTGCCTTGTCGAGCAAACCGTGTACCATCACCCCTTGCCCCGGCATAATTTGGTCGGGATAAGAAGTACCAACCGCAAGGCTGGTAAATTCATTGGCAGAAATACCTAAATTTTTCACCGCTTGCACAGCAAGTTCCGTGCTACTGTGTGTGGCTTGACGAGTGGCAGGGTCAATGGCGTAATAACGTTGCTCAATAGCATTTGAACGCAAAATCATTTTACGCACGCGTGAAGGCACATCGCCCACCATTCCCAATACCGCTTCCATCTGGTCGTTGGAAACAGGGGTGTTAGGTAAGAAAGCGGAAATATAATTAATATAAACTTGATTCATCTTTATCTTCTATGATTATGAAAACTTGGATCCATACTATTGGATAAAAAATAATCCTTATCATTAAAGTGATCTATATTGTGAATTAAATAGCCAACAAACTCAAAAAAATCTGGAAATCCATATTTAGCTAAACCTGTAGGAGTCCAATTTTGGGATTGAAAATAATCCAGCCCAAGTTCCTCATCACATAATGCTCCAGATTCTCTAATACATTCCATTATCAATTGTGAGCAAAATAACCTTTTATTTTTTTTAATCTTATCTACAGTAGAGAACATTTTTGTAATCGATGAATTAGCTCTTAAAATATGTTTTTCTTCATTTTTAGGGGCGCATATTGCTCCATATAGATTATATTTATATCCAATAAAACTTCTTGCAATACTAACCATACGGGATTTAGCATCCATACTAACTTTCATTCTGACTACACATAAATAGGCATACTTTTCTCGCCTCTCATTTAACTTTTTTTCATTTACTCCGTCTTTTTGAGCTTCAACAATATTCCCATTTCCTACATATATTGCACAATGAATATAATATCCTGCAGTAAATGATTCTATTAACAAAGATATCATATCTCTTTTTTCAACTACCCCTGAAGCAAAAAACAAAATATCACCCATCTCTAATTCATCTTCCTGTAAATAGGTAATATCAGAAGAGTTATTTAAAGGTATCCCTATGAAGTCTCGATCGTTATTAATATCTTTTTTCAATCTATTAATTCTTATCTTTTCTAAAATCATTCTAAACATAATAATTTGCTATTCTTCCCCAGAAGGCCCCGCAAAATACCGTTTTTGCTCATCTAGTTTTTTCTGTAACACAGGCTTTAACGCCCATTTAATCACCGCTGAAATCGGTACAACCGTTAAAATCATTGCGATTAAAAAAGCAATATAGACACAGAGCATTACTTTTCTAAATTGTGGTGAAATCTGACCGCACTTGATAAGCAATTTGCCCCAAATATGAAAACTTCGGCTACCCACTTTCTCGCTCATCATCAGCTTTTCATCAATCTTCACCGCATTCATATTGCGGAAAATGCTTGTATCAAGCGGTCGGTTTTCGCTAAAAATTTGCAACAGTTTTTCACCAAATCGGCTGACATCTTGAATTTCACTTTCTGCAATGCCTGCACTGGGTAGATTACCGACTTTTTTCTTGCCGGTCAGCATCCAAAGCGGTGTGGTAATAAAGCTCGCCCAGTCGTTTGATTGATCTACTTTCACCACATTGCCAATCAAGTTCGCCCCACAATCCACCAGAAATTTTTTCATTTTCTCTTGGGCTTGTAGCCACATATTGCGACAGCCGATAAGAGTAATCACGGGCGTATCTTTTAAAATCTGTTTGGCTTGTTCGCTTTGCAAAAAAGCGGTAATCGGCTGTGATGGTGATAAGAACCAAACGGTGTAGGCAATAATCACCAAATCGTACTTTTCGCTGTTTAATTCGGGTTGCTTGATAGGGGCAGGTTGTAAATGCACGCTTTCAGGAAAAGCGTTAAAAAACGGCAAAAACCGCCACGGAAATTCATAGGCGGTTTGTGGTTGAAGTTGGCAATGTTTGACTATAATGTCCGATTGCGTTCGTAATGGCGAAACAAAACTTTCGGCAAGTCGTGTGAGTTGCCCTGTTTGGGAATAGGAAACAATCAAAATATGTTTTGTCATTATTGCCTTGTCCAACGCTTGAAAATCAACGAGGTATTCACACCGCCGAAGGCGAAGTTGTTGTTCATCACATAATCCGTTTGGATTTCTCGCCCATCGCCTTGGATATAATCGACTTTGCCACAACGTTCATCGACATTTTCAAGATTGATTGTCGGGGCAAACCAACCATCACGCATCATTTCAATGCTGAACCAACTTTCTAACGCACCACAAGCACCGAGTGTGTGTCCGAGATAGCTTTTTTGTGAACTGAGCGGAACATAACCAAAAACGGCTTCTGTGGCTTGGGTTTCGGCAATATCGCCTTTTTCCGTTGCAGTGCCGTGTCCGTTTACATAGCCGATTTGGGTTGATGAAATACCGGCATTTTTTAAAGCCAATTCCATACAGCGTTGCATTGTGCTTGCTTGCGGTTGGGTAACGTGACTGCCATCACTGTTCGCCCCATAGCCCACCACTTCGGCAATAATGTTCGCACCACGAGCAAGAGCGTGTTCCAGCTCTTCTAACACAAACATTCCAGCCCCTTCACCAATCACCAAACCATCACGGTTTTGATCGTAAGGGCGTGGGGTTTTATGCGGATTATCATTGTTACGGCTTGCCGCATAAAGACTGTCGAACACATAGACTTCAGACGGACAAAATTCTTCGCCGCCGCCAGCCAACATCATTGGAATCATTCCGTATTTGATCGCTTCATAAGCATAGCCGATACCCTGTGAGCCTGATGAGCAAGCGCTGGAGGTCGGGATAATTCGCCCTTGTAAGCCAAAGAAAATGCCCACATTAGCCGCGGTGGTATGTGGCATTGCACGCACATAGGTTGAAGCGTTGAACGTGTCGGATTTACCTGTCATCAACAGCTCCGCCATATCACGCACATCAGCGGTCGAACCTGTACTTGAACCACTCGCCACGCCCATTTTGCCCTCTTTGACAAGCGGTGATAATTCGCCATCAACTAGCAAACCTGCATTCGTCAAAGCCTGTTCTGCGGCGTCCACACAAAGCTGAGAAACTCGTCCCATACTGCGTAACTGCTTACGATTCCAATGACTTGGCGGTACATAATTGGGTAATGGCGCACCAAGCTGAGCCTCTAACTCTGGGTATTTATCTTGCCAGCCCATATTTTTTACCGCATTTTGTTTGCGTTGGAAGGCAGCTTTTACTTCCGCCCATTCACGCCCAAAAGCAGTAATTGCGCCGATGCCTGTTATAACAACTCTTTTTTGCATAGTTTATCTCGTTTTTCGGGCGGGCACTGGACCCGCTCCCTACAAATCAATGATTTCGTGTTTAACACAACCCACCATTCACGCCAATCACTTGACGTGTGATGTAATTCGCTGACTCGCTCATTAAAAAATCCACAGCGTGCGCAACATCTTCAGGGTTGCCCATTCGTTCCATTGGAATGGCTTTTAAGATCTGATCAAGCGGTAGATTTTCGTCTAAAATTTCCGTATCAATCAAACCTGGTGCCACGCAGTTTACGGTAATTTTACGTTTAGCCAGTTCTACGGCTAATGCTTTCGCTGCACCGATTAAACCTGCTTTTGATGCGCTGTAATTCACTTGTCCGCGATTGCCGATTATGCCTGAAACGGAGGTAATACAGACAATTCGCCCTGCTTTGCGACGGCGGATCATCGGCATCATAATCGGGTGTAATACGTTATAAAAACCGTCTAAATTGGTGCGAAGTACACAATCCCAATCCTCATCGGTTAAGGCTGGAAAGGCATTATCACGGGTTAAACCTGCGTTTAATACTACGCCGTAATAAGCACCATTGGCTTCTACGTCTGCTTCAAGAATGGCTTTAACTTGATCTCGATTGCTCACGTCAAATTGCAACACTCTGGCGTTTTTTCCGAGATTTTTGACCGCTTGTACTACCATTTCCGCTTCTTCAATACGGCTGCGGCAATGCACCACAATATCGAAACCTGATTGCGCTAATTTTAAAGCGATAGCTTTACCGATACCGCGGCTAGAGCCTGTAATAAGAACCGTTTTACTGTCTGACATTATTTTGTTACCTTTCCATCTTTGGGGCTGAATACGTTTAACGCCCCTTCCAGCAATAATTTTTTGCTTTGTTTATCAATCAATTGGCAATCAAATACGCCAAAACCTGTAGCATCTTGAATGGACATTTTCACTTTAATTTCAAGCTCACTTCCTACGGCGATACTCGGTTGATGAATATGCAACTTGCGAGAGCCAAGCAGATAACCCAAACGGACTTCGGCTTTTTGGTGCTGCTCAGCCGCTTTTTCTTGCTTATGGCAACCTGCCCAAGCCGCCACACCTTGTGCCATAATTTCGATACCTGCGTAGGTAGGCAATTCACCATTTACAAGCAAAATATGATCCGCCCGAATTTCCGCTTCTCCAATAAGAAAATCCTCGCCGTAATCCAGAATACGATCAACCAACACCATATCGCCTGATTGTGGAATCAGTGGGGCAACT
>JBHACP010000001.1:0-6492 GCA_041854605.1 Actinobacillus sp. | reverse complement strand
TCAGGTATTGAGAATGTTGTGCAAACTCGCGAGCCTGGTGGCACGCCATTGGCGGAGAAGCTACGCCATCTCATTAAGCACGAAACAGAAGAGGCGGTTAGCGATAAAGCGGAGTTGTTAATGCTTTATGCCGCTCGCATTCAGTTAGTGGAAAACGTGATCAAACCTGCATTAGCTGAAGGCAAATGGGTGCTAGGAGATCGCCATGATATGTCTTCCCAAGCCTATCAAGGTGGCGGGCGACAAATTGATCGCAAACTGCTTGAAACGCTCAAAGAAACCGTATTGGGTAAGTTTGAACCTGATTTAACCATTTATCTCGACATTGATCCTGCGATTGGCTTAACTCGAGCTAGAGGGCGAGGGGAGTTAGACCGAATTGAGCAACAAAGTCTCGATTTTTTTTATCGCACGCGCCAACGCTATTTAGAGCTCACGCAAAACAACGAAAAAGCGGTGATTATCAATGCGGAACAACCGATCGAACAAGTCACCGCAGAGATACAACAAGCGGTTAAAAAATTCTTCAAATTTGCAAAATAATGATGTTATACCCTTGGCTTGAACCCATTTATCAGCAGCTTGCTGAATCCTTTCAACACGGGCGTGGACACCACGCCCTATTGTTTAAAACGGATACAGGATTGGGTACAGAAACTTTAATTCGTCATTTTGCGCATTGGCTGCTTTGCCAAACGCCAAATGGCGTTGTGCCTTGCCAGCAATGCAAAAGTTGTTTGCTTAGCCAAAGTGGCAATCACCCTGATTTTCATCTGCTGGAACCGCTGGAAAGCAAAGAAATTGTAATCGACCAGGTGCGTGAACTGAATGCTAAATTGCAAAATTTCGCCCAACAAGGCGGCAATACAGTCGTTTATATTCGTGGCGCAGAAAAACTGAATGAAGCGAGTAGCAATGCGCTACTGAAAACCTTAGAAGAGCCGCACGCTGGCGTTTATTTCTTGCTAGAAGCGCCATTACAAAGTGCGATGTTGCCGACCATTCAAAGCCGTTGCCAAACGTGGTTAGTGCATTCGCCTGAAACGGATATGGCGCTGGATTGGTTGCAAGCGCATTGCCAAGGTTTTAGCTTTGAAGAGTGCGAAATTGCGATGCGTTTGTGTCACCAACGCCCGCTAATTTGCAAAAAATTCTTAGAATCCGACCGCTTGCAGGCACGCAAAACCTTCCTGCAAACCTTCTGGCGCTTTTTTAAAAGTCGAGATGTGTTCTTGCTGTTCTCTGCCTTCGATAAAGAAATCATTTTTGAGCAATTAGAATGGCTCGAAAGTTTCTTTGCAGATAGTTTGAAAGCTAAAATGGGCATCACCACAGGCTGGACAAACCCTGACTTACAGACAGGCATTGTCCCGTTTAGCCAAGCCTTGAGCGCTCAAAAATTGCTAAAAGGTTATCAGCAAATTAAAAAAATTCAGCGTGATTTAGTGGAGGTTAATGCGGTGAATGTGGAACTGATCCTATTGGATGGTTTAACTAAATTAGTATTAGATGTTTTCGAATAGAAGAACATATCCATTTGTAAACGTTAAAAAAGGTCAAAATTTTCATTCTGACCTTATCATTCTTACACGTTAAAACGGAAGTGCATTACATCACCATCTTGCACGATATATTCTTTCCCTTCTAAACGCCATTTCCCCGCTTCTTTGGCGCCAGCTTCACCTTTAAATTGAATGAAATCATCATAAGCAATCACTTCCGCACGAATAAAACCTTTTTCAAAATCAGTATGGATTACCGCCGCGGCCTTAGGGGCCGTTGCGCCAACCGAAACCGTCCACGCACGTACTTCTTTTACACCCGCAGTAAAGTAAGTTTGCAGATTTAACAATTTATAACCCGCACGAATGACGCGATTTAAGCCAGGTTCTTCAATGCCCAAATCTTGTAAAAATTCCACTTTTTCGTCATCTTCCAGTTCTGCAATTTCTGCTTCAATGGCTGCACATACTGGCACAACCACGGCGTTTTCTTGAGCAGCGATTTCACGAACACGGTCAAGATATGGGTTATTTTCAAAGCCATCTTCGTTTACGTTTGCGATGTACATTGTTGGCTTTAGAGTTAAGAAATTGTAGCTTTTAATCGCAAAAAGTTCGTCTTTATCTAAATCTACGGAACGAATCATACCGCCATTTTCTAAGGTTGGCAGAATTTTTTCCATAATAGATAACTCGAATTTTGCCTCTTTATCGCCACCTTTAGCACGTTTTTGTAAACGTTGAATCGCGCGTTCGCAGCTATCTAAGTCTGCTAAGGCTAATTCAGTATTGATGACTTCAATATCATTAGCGGGATCGATTTTGCCTGCCACGTGTACGATGTCATCATTCTCAAAACAGCGTACGACATGACCAATTGCATCAGTTTCACGAATGTTAGCTAAGAATTTGTTACCTAAGCCTTCGCCTTTGCTTGCACCAGCTACTAAACCTGCGATGTCTACAAATTCCATCGTGGTTGGTAATACACGTTCAGGCTTGACGATTTCCGCCAACGCATCTAAACGAGGATCGGGCATAGGTACCACACCAGTGTTTGGCTCTATAGTACAGAATGGATAGTTTGCCGCTTCAATCCCTGCTTTGGTTAGTGCATTAAAAAGAGTCGATTTTCCAACGTTCGGAAGACCCACGATACCACATTTAAATCCCATTTTTTGTTTCCTATTTATTTGCAAAGTTTTGCGATAATTAAACCGCTTGTAAATATTTTATGCTTTAAACGCATTTAAACGATTCGTCGCTTTCGCCATACCTTCTTTAAACCAAATTTCCAGGCAGCGGCTGGCTTCATCTACTGCTGCATTCATTTTGTCTTGCTCCGCAGAAGGTGCCTTGCCCAGCACATAATTTGCCACTTGGGTTTTGTCGCCTGGGTGGTCAATGCCGATGCGGATTCGATAGAAATTGTTGCTGTTACCGAGTGCGGCGATAATGTCTTTCAAGCCGTTATGTCCGCCGTGTCCGCCACCTTGTTTAATTTTCGCCACACCGCAAGGTAAATCTAATTCATCGTGAGCAACGATAATTTCCTCGGGTTTAATGCGGAAAAAGTTGGCTAATGCTCCAACCGCTTTGCCACTTAAATTCATAAAAGTGGTTGGAACTAAAAGCCATACATCGCCTTGTGCAGTCGAGATTTTAGCGGTTTTGCCAAAATATTTAGCGTTATCAACAAGTGAAACGTTATACATTCGAGCCAATTCGTTGATCAGCCATTCGCCGGCATTGTGACGAGTTTGCTCGTATTTTGCGCCAGGGTTGGCAAGTCCGACGATCAGTTTAATTTGCGACATCTGTTATTCCATTTAAAAATAAGGCGGCATTTTAGCAGAAATTTGCAAATTTATGAAAAAATATCACCGCTTGCAAGCGGTCAGATTTTTTTTTGCAAATTCATCAGAAAAGAGTAAGATCCAAACCAAACCTTAAGATGAGAAACCAATGAAAAAATATAACGAAAACGAAATCGAAGATGCAGAAATTATCGAAGCGGATGAAATTGATGCTGCGGAAATTTTAGAGAATGAGCCTGTTGAGCCGATGCATCCTGCCTTAATATCAAGCGGAATGCCTGTGCCGACGAGCAATCTCGATAGTTATATTCGTATGGCGAATCAATATCCAATTCTTAGCGCCGAACAAGAAAAAGAGCTAGCCGAACGTTATTATTATGATGAAGATGTGGAAGCCGCCAAGCAGCTGATTTTGTCACATATGCGCTTTGTGATTCATATTGCCCGTGGTTATTTGGGTTATGGCTTGCCATTGGCGGATTTGATTCAAGAAGGCAACATTGGACTGATGAAAGCGGTAAAACGCTTCGATCCGAACGTCGGCGTACGTTTAGTCTCTTTTGCGGTGCATTGGGTTAAGGCAGAAATCCACGAATATGTGCTGAAAAACTGGCGGATTGTGAAAGTGGCAACCACTAAAGCGCAGCGCAAACTGTTCTTTAATCTACGTAAAAATAAAAACCGCTTGGCGTGGTTTAATGAAGAGGAAATCCAAAAAGTCGCGGAAGATTTGGGCGTTTCCACCGATGAAGTGCGTGAAATGGAATCACGAATGACGGGTAAAGACATGGGTTTTGATTTGCCCGTGGGGGAAGATGATAGCGAAGCCTATACGCCGTCAATGTATTTGGAAGACAACAGTTCTAATTTCGCCGATGAAATTGAAGACGAAGAATACACAGGTGAAGCGACCCAAAAACTGGCGTATGCGTTATCAACTTTAGATGAACGTAGTCAAGACATCATTAAAACCCGTTGGTTAGATGAAGAAAAAGCGACGTTACACGATTTGGCAGCAAAATATAATGTGTCAGCGGAACGTATTCGCCAGCTCGAAACAGTGGCATTGAAAAAAATTAAAGAAGCAATTGTTGAATAAAGCCCAATAAATTGAAAGCCTATTTCTTAACGGAATAGGCTTTTTACTAGGCATTTAGCAACAATTCTGTACTTTTTCCAACACTTTCCAGCAAATCAAGATAATTAGTAGATGGCGCACCAATGCTGCCTAAAAAGTGCATTTGCACTTCTTCGATGCCACAGAAATTAAATAAACCATTACCTAGAGTGTCATCTAATGATTTGAGAAAACCTTTGTTTTCGTATTTCTCATTGGTATTACCCATCGTCACGAATTGTTGTACTTTTTTACCTCTCAATAAACCAATACTTTCATTTTCACCATTGGTATAGGCAAAACCGTAAGTTAGCACACGATCTAAATAACCTTTCAAAATCGCAGGAAATCCCATCCACCAAAGCGGATAAATAAGAGTAATAAGTTCAGCTTCTTGCCAATATTGATGCTCTTGCGCAATCTCTTGGGCGATTTTTCCGCTAAAAGAATCCAGCGCTTCTTGCCAATTTAAAATAGGCTGAAAAGCAAGCGTATTTAGATCGCGCACTATCACTTTGTGTTCTCCGCTGCTTGTTATCGCTTTTTCTAAAATGGCGTGGTTAAAACTTTGCCCATTCGGATGAGCGTAAATAATCAAATGTGTCATTTTTTCACCTAAATGATTTCCTGCCTGAATGTTACAATTTTTTACATACTAGAACTAGTCTAGATCTTCTTTGATAAAAATCAAAGTTTGTATGAGTAATTGATGAAATACCCACAATGGGTAATGAAGTCGATTTTATAAAAATCCGATAATGGAGTCCATTTAGTTTGCTTTTAAGGACTTGTTTTGTCCAGTATAACCGAACAATCGTTACCACGCCGAAGTTTCTTGCGTGGGCAATTTTTAAAAACCCTGCAAACCGAGCAAATAAAACAGCAAGGCTTTGACGTCATTCGCCCACCTTGGGTAAATTTAGTAAATTTTACCGAAAAATGTACCGCTTGTGATCAATGTGTACAAGCGTGCGAAACGCAGATTATTAAACGTGGGGCAAATGGTTATCCTGAAATTGATTTCAGCAAGGGCGAATGTACTTTCTGTGAAAAATGTGTGGCTATCTGTCCTGAAGCTGTTTTTCGAGCAACCAGCGAAGAAGCGTGGCAGCATAAAGTAGAAATTCAGCCAAGCTGTTTGCTGCAAAACCAAGTGGAATGCCGTTCTTGTGGTGACAGTTGTGAAAGTCGAGCGATCCGCTTCAAGCCGAAAATTGGAGGTATTGCAGAATTATTACTAAATTTGACCGCTTGTAATGGTTGTGGGGCTTGTTTAAGTGTCTGCCCGACACAATCGATTAGAATTTTAAAAGATATTAAAGAATGAATAATTTTAGTGAAGAGCAAAGCTGGTACGTTTGTAGCCTTGTGGTGCAAGCAAAACCCGCTAAATTAGCGCAAGTTAAAGCCGATATTTTAGCCATTCCAACTGCTGAGATTCACGGTGAGAAAGCTGAAGAGGGTAAATTGGTGGTCACGCTAGAAAGCGACCGCCAACTTGCCTTAGCAGACCTGATTGATGAAGTAAAGGATGTTGATGGCGTGATTGTGGTGTCATTGATTTCAAATTACCTTGATGAAAAATAGTTTTATTTAAATTACGTGGGACACATTATGAAAATGAATCGTAGAGATTTTATGAAAGCGAATGCAGCTGTGGCTGCAGCCGCTGCAGCAGGAATGACGATTCCTGTGAAAAACGTGTACGCAGCAGGTGATGACGGCATTAAATGGGACAAAGCGCCTTGCCGTTTCTGTGGTACAGGTTGTAGTGTACTAGTCGGGACAAAAGATGGTCGCGTGGTGGCAACTCAAGGTGACCCGGATGCAGAAGTAAACCGTGGTTTAAACTGTATCAAAGGCTATTTCCTGTCAAAAATTATGTACGGTGCCGACCGCGTTAAAACGCCTTTGTTACGGATGAAAGATGGCAAGTTCCACAAAGAAGGTGACTTCACACCTGTTTCGTGGGAGCAAGCTTTTACTGTAATGGCAGATAAAATCAAATCAATCTTAAAAGAGAAAAAAGATCCAAATGCGATTGGTATGTTCTCTT